>NZ_JBBEGM010000011.1:0-260390 GCF_037400335.1 Actinomycetospora flava | reverse complement strand
GTTGCTCGGGGGTGCGTTTCGACCTCCTGATCTTCGTCTCTACGCCCCCAGGCGCGCCCGCACCTCCGCCTCCGCCGCCGCGATCGGGCTCGCCGCGGCCTCCTCGCGCAGGGCGTCGAGCCGCTCCCCCGCCTCGGGCCGGCTCCACTCCTGCGCGAACGCCCCGGACAGGATGTCGTCGTGCATGACGCGGCCGAAGCGCGCCGCCAGCTCGCCCTGACCCTCCAGCGACCGCAGCGCCCGGAGCTGCCCGTACTGCGAGGTCCGCGAGTGCAGCCCGAGCTGGCCGAACAGGCCGTCGCGGGCGACGTGCGCGAACACCTCGGCGGGCTCGGCGGACAGGTAGAGCTCGTTGAGCACGGCCTCCTCGCTGAACCCGGCCTCGATCGCGACCCGGTGCGCGGTGCGCACGACGTCGAGGATCGCCGGCCACACCGCCTGCTCGCTGAACAGGTCGAGCGCCGCCTCCTCCCGCGCGCTCGACACGATCGCTCCGCCGAGCGTCCCCCCGATCGCGCGGGCGACCGCGAGCGTCGTCTCCCACGCCCGGCCGGTGGCGTCGCGCTCGACCGAGACGAAGCACGGGAAGCCGTGGCGGTCGGCGTAGCGGTCGCGAACCGCCGCTCCGATCATGCGCGGCGCGACCATGACGACGTCGACGCCGTCGGGCACGTCGAGCAGACCGAAGTGCCAGTTGTAGCCGCTGGCGACGACCAGGGTGTCGCCCGCGCCCAGGCCGGGCGCGATCTCGGAGCGCACGAGGTCGGGCTGCACCTCGTCGGGCACCAGCAGCAGGACGATCTCGGCGGCCCGGGATGCCTCGGCGATCGGGCGCGGGTCGAAGCCCTCCTCCCGCGCGTGCTCGGCGTACGCGTCGTCCCGGTTGCCGACGACCGGCGCGTGCCCCGAGTCGCGCAGGTTCGCCGCCTGCGCCGCACCCTGGTTGCCGAAGCCGATCACGCCGACGGTGCGCCCGGCCAGGGCGGCGAGGTCCGCGGCGTCGATGCTGCGGTCCCGATGGATCTCTGCGTGTGCCATCACCCGAGCGTCGGTGCTCGATCGCTCGTGCGCTAGGCTCGTGACCGGTTCGCCCCCGTAGCTCAGGGGATAGAGCACCGCCCTCCGGAGGCGGTGGCGCAGGTTCGAATCCTGCCGGGGGCACCACGTCTGACCTGCGCGAACGCAACGGCTCGGCGTCCGCTCGATGGGCCGTGGGACGAGTGTGGGACGAACGCTTGACCCTTTCGTCCCAACGTCGTTTCGCAAGATGCAGGCCGATGCTGGCCCCAATGGCGTCGTTCTGACTCCCGGCGGATGCGAAGTCGAGGACACCCGCCCTGGTGAGCGCATCGATGTGCCTGTCGAGCAGATCGACGTCGTTGTCCCTCATGAGGGCCGGAAGGCCACCGTGACCGCCAGACAGCTCACCGACGTCGGCCTTCGGTGTCGTCGGGGCCATCGGAGGGCTGCGGTGTGGTGGCCCGGCGGGGCGTGACGGATCGCGAAACGGACTACGGACTACCGGGATGCGGAGCCGTCGACGGCACGCCACGCTCGACTGAAACCACGGACGTGCGCTCGTCCACTGTCAGGAGCTTCCCGCCATGAACCCGATCGCCCCGTCGCCGACCACCGCAGTCGGCGCGGGACAACGCCACTCGTTCAGCGGCGGGCGCGGTGAGGAGGTTCTCGCTGCGGCCTCCCGACGGCTCCGTCGTCTCGTCTCGTACGACTCCGCGGTCTGGTACGGGGTGGACCCGTTCTCCCTCATGCCCACGAGCCCCACCCGGATCGAGAACGCGGTGGCCGGCTACTGCGCGTGCTACTGGCGCTTCGAATTCCAGGTCGAAGACGTGATGCTCTTCCGAGACCTCGCACGATGCCCGTCGCCCGTGGCCTCACGCCGCTCGACGACCGACGACAACCCCGCCCGCAGCGCGCGCTTCCGCGAGCTCTTGGACCCGCTGGGCTACTCCGACGAGCTCCGGGCCGTGGTCCGGTTCGGGGACCACACCTGGGGGTTCATCGACCTCTTCCGCGATCGCGGCCGCCCGCCGTTCAGCCCGCGCGACCTCGCGAGGGTGGCCGGGATGGCCGGGACCCTCGGCAGCCAGCTCGCCGCCGTCGTGGCGCGGGGCCACGGTGTCGACGATGCCGCGCGCTCCTGGGGTCCCGGGGCCGCCTCGAGCTGGCGCCCCAGCGGAAGGCGGGCGGACAACGGCACCTGCGAGGTGTCCGGATGCGCGCCCGCGACATCCACCGCCAGCTCCCTGAGCGCGAGCGGGTTCCCTTGCGCTTCGGCCACGACCCGGCCCGCCACCGCCGCGTCGAGACGACCGGCGGTCGACCTCTCCACCAGTTCCCGGGCCGGACGCCCCTGCAGGCCACCCACCAGAAGCACCGGGAGGTCGTCGAGGATGTCCGCGGCAGCCGCCCCGTCCCGCACCCCCATCAGCAGGACCACCCGGTCAGCCTCAAGCCGACGACCGAGGAAGGCCAGAACCTCCAGGGTCTCCCGGTCCAACCACTGCGCGTCGTCGCACACCCACAGGACCGGCCGGTCGTTCGCGGCCTCCCCCACGAGCGTGAGCACGGCCAGCCCGATGAGGAAACGATCCGCACGCGCCCCCGAAGCCAGCCCGAAGGCGACCTCCAGAGCATCGCGTTGCGGTGGCGGCAGCACCTCCCGTTGAGGAAGCAGGTCGACCAGGAGGCGATGCAGGGCGGCGTAGCCCAGTTCCTGCTCGGCCTGGATCCCGACGACCCGGACCACACGGAAGCCCGCGCCGATTCCGCCCTCGACAGCGTGGTCGAGGATGGCGGTCTTGCCGATCCCGGGCTCCCCGCGCACCACCAGGACACCACTGAAACCTCCGCGGGCGGAGCCGAGGAGCCGATCCACGGTCAGGGTCTCCTCGGAGCGACCGAGCAGCTCCACGAGCTGACCGTAACGACTCCCGTGATCGCGGCTCTGCGTCTCTTGCCGACCGCTGCAAGGAGAGTCCGACGCCGTCAAGGGCTCGCCATAGCGGCCCGAATGGGAGTTCGAGCCTGCCCATCTTGCTGACTCGATGGCTGAGAGCTCGAAGCGCCACGTCCTCGCTGAGCGTGGGACGGCTCGGGGGACGAACCAGGGGTCGTCAGAAAGCCTCAGGGGTCAAGAGCGCGACCAGCCGATCCCCTCAGGGCCGGGCAGAACGCCTGCGATCACTCGGTTGCCCGGACTCCGGAGACTGCCGCTATCGGCTGGACCTCGTCTCAGTGACCTTCTCGGTGTGAACGAGCCTCGCCTTGCTTGCTGGTGTCACTTCGTCCTGCCGAACCCACCTTGACCTGCTGCTCGATGTCAGGTCGTGCGCCGGGCCCGGAGCACATGCTCTCGCCCGTCCTGCCTCGATGCTGCATGATCTTGAGCACGCAGGGGACGCGATCAGCGTCTGGCGTCGTCAGCCCGTTCGGTCGTTCAGTGGTGCATAGCGCCAGCAGGCGCTGCGTGCTCTCATGTCGTGTCGTCGGCGGCGTGACCCCAGCGGCGACTCCGGACGAACAGAACTCCGTCGCCGGCGCCGAAGCTCCGACGGACGGAGCTCCGTCGTCCGGCTGCGCTGTTGAACCGGACCTACGGCGTACCGGTGGTACACCGCCCAGTTCGGCCCCAGCTCACAGCCAGAGGCAACTCGCTTTCCCGGGATTGCTGTCCGCTGAAACTGCTCGAAGCTGGTTCGGACCGAGCATGGGACGAGGCGCCGCGTGCCGAGACGCGGGCCTATCTCCGGTCGGTGCGTGGACCGCCGCCGGCTCGGCGGATGCGCGCTTCCTCGACGAGCCAGTGGGCGACGTCGACGAGCTTCATGTTGGTGTCCTGCGACGAGCTGATCAGCATCTGGAAGGCCTCGTCGTCGTCGACGGTGAAGCGCTCCATGAGGATGCCCTTGGCCTGCCCGATCACGTCGCGGCTCTCGCGGGCCTTCCCCAGGTCGGTGGCGTGCTCGGCCCCGTGGAGCAGGGTGGCCGCCTGGATGCCGAACAGGCCACCGGTGAGCTCGGCGGAGGCGTCGAAGACGTCGGGGACGTGGCTGTAGAGGTTCAGCGCCGAGCGCCGCTTGCCCTGCAGGGACAACTGCACCGACATCAGCGAACGGAAGCCAGCCTGCACGCACCGGGGCGCGAAGAGCGGCCAGCGCTCCGCGTCGGCTCCGGCCAGGTCGTTGGCGGTCACGACACCGGCGATGGGCGGGTCGTCCGCGGCGGTGATACACGGGCCCTGCTCGAGCTCGGACTGGAGCTGGTCGAGCTCGTAGATTCGGCCGTCGGTCGCGTGGCTGGAGCGCACGGTGCCCTGCTCGGTGCGCGAGATGCCGCCGCCGGCCACCCCTGGAATGGTGGCCACCGCCGCGTGCATGAGCTTGGAGACCGTGGTCTCGAGATCGCGGATGCTGCGGTTCTCGGTGAGCTGCTCAGCAGCGCTCCGCAAGGACTTGACCAGCTGTTCATCGTGCGGGTCCTGCATGCTGCTGTCCCCTCCTCTCCCCCGTGGAAGGAATCGGCCGAGCCGACGAGGGCCCGCCGCAGTGGTCGGGCCGTCTGGTCGACCCGTCCCCAGCAACCGTACAAGCCCTGCGTTATCCGTCCAACAGACAGCGGGAGCGCGACCATTCGGTGTCGCGCATCGGCAACCCGCTACTCCGTGAGTCAGTTCCGCACGGCCGTCTCGGTTTCCGGCTTGATCTCGCTCGGCGATTGTTCAGCCTTCGCGGGCTGTCGATGCCGCAGCACGGCCGCGCTGCATTGCCTAGCGGCTCTGGCGGCTTCGATTACGGCATGAGTACGCCCGTGCCCTGCTCCCGACGAGGGACTGCACGCCCGCGGCGGTGAACAGCCGCCCGGCTGCCGCGTGCTGCTCGACGAAATCGAGTGCGTCGTACCTGGTGATGGGCGCCGCTCCGGCACGGCGACGTGGCGGGCCGGCCAGAAGCTGGAGGGTCGACTCCCGGTCCGACGTCTCCCCCTCCGGGATCAGGCCGCCAGGTCGGGCTTGAGCAGGACCTTGGTCCAGCCCTGGTCGCGGTCGTCGAAGTGCTGGTAGGCCTGCGGTGCCTGCGCCAGGGGCAGCCGGTGGGACACGATCCACGACGGCTGGGCCCGGTCGTGGTGGATCAGGTCGGCGAGCTCGCGGTTGTAGTTCTTCACGTTCGCCTGCCCGGTGCCCATCGACTGGCCCTTGAACCAGTAGGTCCCGAAGTCGAACGGGATCCGGCCCTGCGCGAGCAGCTCGTCGGATGCCCCGGGGTCCTGGGGCAGGAAGATTCCGACCACGCCGATCTTGCCGGTGGCCCGCACCGCGTTGACCAGCTGGTTCATCGTAGCGTTGGGTTCCTCGTCGCCCTGGGGGTCGTGGGCCTGGTAGCCCACGCACTCGCAGCCGCGCGCGGCGCCCTGCCCGTCGGTGAGGTCGAGCACCTGCTCGACCGGGTCGCCGGCGGAGTCGTCGATCGGGATCGCCCCGATCTGCTCGGCGAGCTTCAACCGGTCGGGCAGCCGGTCGATGACCATGACCTGGCTGGCGCCTTGGATCATCGCCGAGTACGCGGCCATGAGACCGACCGGTCCCGCGCCGGAGACGACCACGGACTCACCGGCGACCATCCCGGCCAGCCGGGTCGCGTGCCAGCCGGTGGGGAATATGTCGGCGAGCATGACGTAGTCGTCTTCCTTGTCGACGGCGTCCTCGGGCAGGACCAGGGCGTTGAAGTCGCCGAACGGCACGCGCAGGTACTCGGCCTGGCCGCCCTGGTAGGGGCCCATCCCGGCGAAGCCGTAGGCGCCGCCTGGGGTGTCGGAGTCCACGGTCAGACAGAACCCGGTGCGGCCCTTCTCGCAGTTCGCGCAGAACCCGCAGCCGATGTTGAAGGGCAGGCACACCCGGTCCCCGACCCGAACGCGCTCGACGCCGTCGCCGACCTCGACGACCTCGCCGAGGTTCTCGTGCCCGATGATCCGCCCCTGCTCCAGGTTGGTGCGGCCCTCGTACATGTGCAGGTCCGACCCGCAGATGTTGGTGGTCGTGATCCGTACCAGCACGTCGGTGGGGCGCTCGATCCGGGCGTCCTCGACGTCGCGGACGCCGACCTGCTTCGGACCGTCGTAGATCACTGCCTTCACGTCTTCTCCCCTCATCGACGCCGAGCCGGTTGGCTCGGCGGTGTCCTTGCCCGCCGCCTGCCGCCGGCGGGGTCGAGATTCCGTCCGCGTGTGATTGATGGAAGGGATGGGGCGGTCCAGCTTTCGGCTCACCAGCTCCGCGGGATGTGCGGGTCGCCCTCGCGGCAGGTGGGATATTCGCCGTCCCCGTCGAGCCACAGCGGCGTGGCCGGATCGGTGAGGTCGTCGAGATAGAGCGCGACGCCACACACCCGGCAGTGATCGTCTGCGGTGTCGGTCACCGTCTCACACCGTTGTGTCGTCGATTGCTCGCTGCGTCGCGGGTGGGCCCGCGCAGCTTCCCCGCCGCGAGGTCGATGCTGAGGTCTGTCGGTTGCTCGTGGGCCGATCCGGTGGCGGCTGCCTGCGCGAGGAGGTCCCGAGCGGTGCTCAGCGCGAGGTAGGCATCTTCGCGCCCGCTCGCCGCGAGGTGAGCGCACGCGGTCAGCACCGCCACCGCTGGGTCGGGCACCGCGCCGTCCTGCCCTTGTCTCGTCTTGACGTGGTGGGACAGGCTGGTCCGCAGCAGCGCCTCGAGTCGCCCGTCGCTGACTCCCGCCGCGACCTGATCGAGGTCGCCGAGCATGCGCAACGCGACCACGACCGCTGCCCCCAGCGGCGGTGGCGGTCCGGTCACGCCGTTGCCGTGGTTCCGCACGGAGGTCATGAGGCTGCCCGGCTCAAGGCGGACTCGCCGGAAATCGGGGATGACACGGCCTGGTCGAGGTGCGGATGGATGACGATGCAGCGGTCGAGCCCGCTGAGACACAGCAGTCGCCACACCGGACCTCGGTCCTCGGTGACCAGGCACAACTCCACCCCGCACGTCGCGGCGTGAGCCGTGAGATCGACGAGCACGCCGAGTCCCGTGGCGCCCAGGAACGTGACCGCGGACAGGTCGCACACCACCCGTCGGGGGCCGCGTCCGGCTGTCCCGGGTGGTCCGCTGGAGCTAGCGGTGAGCGGTACCGGAGGGTTTGGGGATCCCGCGATCGACGCCGATGCGCGCAACGTACGTCGCCACGCGATAGCGGTGAGCAGGTCGATCTCCCCGACCGCGCGAACCACCACCACTCCGGCGCGAGGCGTCATGACGGAGATGACCAGCGAGCCGTCGGCCAGCTCGTCTGGGGCAGGTCCCGGCCAGGGAACCATCCGGCCGCGGTCTGTCGTGGAAGGTGTTTCCTGAGAAGGCACGAGTTGAGACCAGCTCTCAGAGTGCGCGTCTCCGCGGAACGCACGCACTCCCGGAAGGCGTATCGAGCACAGGGAGAGCGACGAAAGACGACGGGACGCGCAGACGGGACATCATCCGGGGCTGCCAGGGGTCAACCGACCGTCCGTTTCAGCGTTGCACAACCGAATGGCTCGCCACAAGCACCCCGCGGCGACGCCCGAGGCGAGGCGGGCCCGACCTCGGCAGGGTCTCGGGATTGCATCGCCATGCCAGATGAGTTCGACTCGCCGGCGTGTCCGAGTACCGCGAAGCCGGGGCGAGCGCCGTCCGAAACCGGCCGCACCATCCGGAGCAGTTCTACCGGTCGGGGCCGACCCCGTTCTTCGCCGCGCAGGCTGATCAGCGGGTCAGCTTCGCGCTGTACGTCCCGCAGGTCCACGATGCCGCGCGGTCGCCGATGCCGCTGGTCGTCGTGGTGCACGGCACCGCGCGGACCGCGGAGCTCTACCGCAACGCGTGGTCCGGGTTCGCCGAGAGGCACGGGTGCGTAGTGCTGACCCCGCTCTTTCCCGCGGGCATCGGCGATCCGGAGGACCTGCACAACTTCAAGTTCCTCGCCTACGGCGACATCCGCTTCGACCGCCTCCTGCTCGACATCGTCGACGAGGTCGTGGCGCGGTTCCCGGTCGACGGCCGCCGGTTCCTGCTGCACGGCTTCTCCGGCGGCGGGCAGTTCACCCATCGGTTCCTCTACCTGCACCCCGAGCGCCTCGCCGCCGTGTCCATCGCCGCGCCGGGTCGGGTCACCATGATCGACCCAGATCAGCCGTGGTGGATCGGCACCGCGGACGTCGCCGATCGCTTCGGGCACGGGATCGACCTCGACGCCGTCCGGCGGGTCGCGGTGCAGATGGTGGTCGGCGAGGCGGACATCGAGACCTGGGAGATCAACAACCCGGGAGGGACCAACTGGATGCCGGGCGCCGACGCGGCCGGGACGACGCGGGTCGACCGGCTCCACGCCCTGCACCGCAACTTCGCCGTACACGGGATCGAGGCGCGGCTCGACGTCGTCCCCGGCGTCGGCCACCACGGGACGAAGCTGCAGCCGGCGGTCGAGGGCTTCTTCGCCGAGGTGCTCGCGACGCTCCCCCGAGCGAGCGCCTGATTCGGGCCGCGTGGCCCCCCGGTTCGCCGCGGACCGAGAGCGTCACACCCGGCCCGCGACCACGGTTCTCCGCGACAGGGCCCGGGTAGGAGACGTGGCGTGACCGAGCACCTCACGGGCATCGAGGCCCGGGACCGCGGCGTCACCGAGCTCTGCGCGGAGATCGCGCCCGCGGGCTATCGGGTGGTGATCACGCACGAGGCGGTCGCCCTCGAGGACCTCGGCGCGCGGCTAACCGACGACGGCCCGGTCGACGGGTCCGGCACGCCGCTGTGGATCTACGGGTCGTCGCTGCCTCGCGACCTGGTGCAGCGCACGACCAAGGTCCAGGTCCACGAACCCTTCGACCCCGACGAGACCCCCGCCTGGTTCGACCACCGGTTCCCGCGCTACGTCAGCGAGACCACGGTCCCGGGTCGGAGCTGCTTCTCGTCGACGTCGCTGGCCGGAGCCGCCGCCGCGCTGCTCGAGGAGTACCCCGGCGTGCGGTTCAAGGACCCGAACGGCGCCAGCGGGGTCGGGCAGTGGTCCCTGCGATCGACCGACGAGATCGAGTCCGTGCTGGCATCCGTGGCCGCCGACGCGCGGGCGAGCCGTGACCTCGAGCTGAACGACTACCTGGCCCACTTCGGCTTCGTTGTCGAGGCCGAGGTCGAGGACGTCGAGGCCTGGAGCGTCACGGTCACGAGGACACCGGACGGGTGCTACAGCTCCTTTGGCAGCCTCCGCGAGCTCTCGGTCGAGACAACCGACCAAGGTGTGATCCAGAACTACGGCGGAACCTCGATCGTCATGGTCCGGGGCGACCCCTGCGAGCTGGTCGTGCTGCCGTCCGGCGGCGTCGTCGCCCGCGATCCCGTCGCCGAGGACGTCCGGCTGGCCCCCACGCCCGGCATCATCAACGCCGCCCAGCGCTACATCGAGGGCATCCGGCTCTGGGAGGCCGACGGCGCGTTCGAGACCCGCGCCAACGTCGACGTCATCACTGGCACGGTCGCCCGGCGCGACGGCAGCCGCGAGGAGATCACCGCCGCGCTCGAGGAGTCGGGCCGGGTGGGCGGCGCCTCCCCCGCCGAGCTCCTGGCCATCCGTGAGCTCCGGAAGGATCCCGATCTTGCCTACGCGGTGCGCAGCAGCCGGCACAGCTTCGACGATGCCGCCCGCCGCTACGCCGACCACGCCCGGACCGTCGCCGGAAGCCACGTGTTCTGGGACGGCATCGACGCCGGGTTCGACGGCAAGTATGTCTTCATCGGCGCCTTCTGACCGGACGGCGGACGAGCTCCCCGTGGCGTCGGGTGATCGCCGCAGGTAGCGCGGAACAGGGGCGCCGACCGGCCCCCCGCACCCAGGCCCCGCCACCACCGTCCGGCGCTCTCGTGACTTGCCCTTGCACCCCCCGAAGGATCCGGCGGCGAACAGCAACGGCCATCCTCATTGTCCGCCCGCCCACCTGGTATGACGTGACCCACCTCCCGATCTCGACCGCATGGTGTCGGCCCGTCATGGGCACGTGGTCGTAGTCAATCGAAACGTGCACGACGGATTCAGCGCGTCGGATTCTGGTCCGCCGATGGAGCTTCCGGCAGGCGCAGCCACGGACCTCGACGACGACCTCGACCCCACGGGGTGTCCTCCTGATCCCCTCGGCCCCGGTGACCTCGAGCAAGTCGTCGGCATCGCAAGGACGGAGACATGTCCGTGGTGAACGCACGCGAGACCAGTACCGGAAGGCTGGCCCGCTGGGGCGTGGGTGTCTTCCCCGGCGACATCCCGCAGTACCGCAACCGGGTGGACGGACTTGGCCTCGACTCCGATGGGAAGCGGCTGATCCGCCTGTTTGTCGAGCCCCTGATGTGGGAGTGCCGCGCTCCACGCGAGTGGCCTGCTGACGCAGCGGCGCGCGCGTCGCTGAACGCCCGCCGCTGAACGGCTGTCGACGAGAGGGATCCTCGTGACCGATAACGCCCATCCCGGCCGCTGGCGCGCGCTCGCAGTTTGCATGGCCGCCAGCGTCATGATCTTCATCGACGTCAGCATCGTCAACGTCGCACTACCGTCCTTCCAGACCGGGCTCGGCGCGACCCCCGCGGACTTGGCGTGGATTGTCGCCGGGTACACGCTGACCTTCGGTATCGCGCTCGTCCCCGGCGGCCGCCTCGGTGACAGCCGAGGCCGCAAGAAGATGTTCGTCGCCGGCCTGCTGCTGTTCGCCGCGAGCAGCATCGCGGCGGGCCTGGCAACGACGCCGCTCTGGCTCGTGGTCGCCCGGCTGCTGCAGGGCGCCGCCGGCGGACTGCTGAACCCGCAGCTCCTCGGGCTGATCCAACAGATGTTCCCGCGCGACGAGCGCGGCACCGCATTCGGCGTGTTCGGGGCGGTCAACGCGTCGTCCACCGCTATCGGACCGCTGGTCGGCGGGCTGCTCATCGAGGCCGGCGGTCCCGAGCTGGGCTGGCGGCTCATCTTCCTGGTCAACCTGCCGTTCGCCCTGCTCGCGCTGGCGCTCGCGCCCCGCCTGCTGCCCGCCGATCCGTCCCGCGAGCAGCGCAATACCCAGGCCTCGCTGGATCCGCTCGGCGCGAGTCTGCTCGGCCTGTCCGTCGTCGGGATCCTGCTGCCCCTGGTGCTGGCCGACCGTGACCCCGCGGCGGCGCCCTGGTGGACGATCGCGCTCGGCGTGGCGCTCCTCGGCACGTTCGCGTGGTGGGAGCGGCGCTACTCCGCCCGCGGTGGCGACCCCTTGGCCAACGGCCGCGTCCTGCGCAGCCCCGGCTACGTGCTGGGCACCTCCCTGGGCACGCTCTACATGGCCGGCTCCACCGCCATCTTCTTCGTGCTCACCGTGTACTTCCAGCAGGGCCTGGGCTACACGGCCCTTCAGGCGGGGGCGGCGTCCCTGCCCTACGCGGTCGGCTCGGCGATCGCGGCCGCGATCGGCGGCCGGGTCGTCGGACGGTTCGGACGCCCACTGGTCGTGGCGGGGACCGTGGTCATGGCCGTCGGGATCGTCGCCACCCTCGTGATCGTGCGAGCGGAGACCGGGCCCGTGGTCGGGCTCCTCACCGCGGTGCCGCTGTTCCTGTCCGGGGTCGGCAGCGGCATGGTGATCACGCCGAACCAAGCACTGACCCTGCAGAACGTGCCCACCGACGAAGGCGGCACCGCGGCCGGCATGCAGCAGACCTCGCAACGCATAGGGTCCTCGATCGGCATCGCGCTGGTCTCCTCGGTGTTCTTCACCGTCCTGTCGCTTTCTGACCGGGACTTCGGCGGCGCTCTCAGCACGGGCCTGCTCGTCATCACCGGGTTCGTAGCCATCGCGTTCGCGCTCGGACTCACCGACGTCCTGCGCGGCCGCCGACACCGGCAGGACGAGCACGCCTACGCCGCTGCCACCCGCACCTACCACCACTGATGCCACCACTGACACGTCATCAGGGAGTCGAGCACGCCATGAAGACGGTGAGTGGAACGTCTTCTTGAGCAAGTCGATCGCCCGGTCCGGTCCTCCCGCGCGACGAATGTCCTGTGGGGTACGCCCCGTGGCGCTCGAACGTGTCGACGTTGGCGTGCTGAGCCTGCTCGCTGCTGGCGAGAGCCCACGGAGCCAGGCCTTCGGCCACCCCGTGTCCGACGCGTTCTCCTCGACGTCGGCGAACGCGGTCTGGTTCTACGGAAACGCTACCCCGGCCGCCCTTCGGTCAGCGGGCGGCGAGGCCAGCGCGCGGCTGCCACCCGAAGAGGCGACGCGCCTTGGCGATGCTGATCGCGCCGGCGTCCGGGCGCTCGAGATCACCGACCGGCGGTGCCGCATTGCCGTAGGCGCGAGCGACCAGGTCGGCGAGGAGCTCGCCGCGCAGGTTGTCCGGCTGGGCCGCGTAGACGACCTCGTGGCCCGGCGTATCCGCTGTCGCGGCCCGCAGCGCGAGGTCGCCGAGGTCGTCGGCGTCGACGAAGGTCCACTGGTTGAACGAGGGCGCGAGCTCCGCCTCGCGCGTCTGCTTGATGAACCCCGAGTACATGTCGCCGGTGGTGACCAGCGAGGGGCGGATCGACACCGCGGTGACGGGCACCGCGCTGTCCTGCCGGCGCACCAGCGCGTCGACCATCTGCTCTCCGAGCACCTTGGACAGCGCGTAGGCCTCCCGCGGTCGCAAGGGGTGGTCCTCGTCCACGGGCAGGTAGTCGGGCAGTAGCACCGGGTCGCCGGTCATGTATCCGGGCGCGGTCTCGCTCGACATGGCCACCAGCCGCGGCACGCCGACGGTGCGGACCGCCTCGATGACGTGGAACAGCGCCGGGACGTTCGTGTCGAAGACCGCGACCTCGGTGTCCTGGAACGGCTCGGGGATGCCAGCGGTGTGCACCACGGCGTCCGGTCGCACGCGGGCGAGAAGGTCGACCGTCTGCCCGTGGTCGGTCAGATCGGCCCGGATGTACGGCGGAGCCGACGGGTCGGTCGGGCCGTAGGCCGGCGGGGCCTGATCACTAGCTGTGACAGCGTGCCCCGCCTGCTGAGCGGCGTCGACGGTCGCGCGTCCGACCTTGCCGAGGGCCCCGGTCACCAAGAGTCTCATGTCCGGGGCGTTCCCGATGTCGGTCGTACACAACCGAGCGTCTCCGGGAGTGCCGGTCCGCTCAGGCTCGCCCCAGGACGGTGAGGACGGTCGACCGAATGCCCGCGGTGTCGGTGCGGCCGGAGAGGCGGAGGTCCTGTTCGTGGACGCTGGCGTCGACGACCATGCCGGTCTTCAGCGCGTCGGGGGCCGACGCGAACAGCTCGTCGGCCCGCTGCCGCGTCGCCTCCCACTCGGCGAGGACGTCGCCGATCGAGCGGTCGGCGCGCTCCCGCACGTGCTTGTCGGTCCAGGTGCCGGAGAAGTCGTCGTCAACGTCCCCGTTCTCGGCATCGGTGTCCACGCCGACCATGTGCGCCACGAGGTCCTTGGCCGTCCAGTCCGGGCACGCAGGCACGGCGACACCCATCCGCGCCTTACTCGTCAGCGACCAGCGCGACGACGCGGTCCTCTGCGGCGGTCCAGACGCTCTCGTGATTGGTCATGGTGCGGGGGCCGCCCGCCGCCTGGAGCCGTCATGCGTTCGGTGGCATGCGTTGCACCGCTCGCACTCGTGGTCGATCAGGTCGGCGAGGACATCCGTCATCGGTCGCTGCCTGTGGTCGGAATGGCGCCCGTGGACCCGCACGCGTCGAGGTGTCGGCCCCGAGGACCACGGGTAGTTCGATTGCGCGCAACCGACAGGCTTCGTCCGGTGCGTACCTGCCCGTGATGAGGAGAAATCGTGGTGACTCGCACGTCGTCCGGCCCTCCGGCCAGCCAACAGCTGGCGCGATGGGTGGCCGGGGCCGGCATGGCCTTCGCCGGGATATCGCACCTGACGTTCGCCCGTGAGGGCTTCCGCGCCCAGGTCCCGCCGTGGGTGCCGATCGACGCCGACGACACCGTGCTCCTCTCGGGGGCGGTGGAGATCTCTCTCGGCCTCGGGCTGCTCGCCCTGCCCAAGGAGCGCCGTCGGATGGCTGCGCTGACCACGACGTTCCTGGTCGCGGTGTTCCCTGGCAATATCTCCCAGTACAAGAACCGTGTCGACGGTCTCGGGCTTGACACCGATCGCAAGCGCCTGGTGCGCCTCTTCACCGAGCCGCTGATGTGGGCGACCGCCCTGCACGCCGGGGGCCTCCTCCCGCGGACGGGCGCCAGCCGATGACGGACGCGCCCACCACACGCCCGCTCCCGTGGTCCGACGACGTCGAGCAGATCCAGCCCGACGAGGCCGAGCACATCCGGCGCTGCATCGACTCGATGCACCGGACCAACGCCATGACGTTCGACCTTCACCGCCACGGCGTCCGCGCCACCCACGCCAAGAGTCACGGGATCCTGCGCGGCACGCTGACCGTCCACGACGACCTGCCGCCCGAGCTGGCCCAGGGCCTGTTCGCGACGGGCGGCGCCAGGCACGACGTCGTCCTTCGCCTGGCCACCGAGTCCGGGCAGCTCGACGACGACCGCAAGCCCAACGCCCGCGGCCTCTCGCTGAAGGTCTTCGACGTCGCGGGCGAGATGCTCGAACCGGGAACGACGACCCAGGACCTGCTGTTCAACACGCTGCCGATCCTTCCGCCGGGCACCGCGCAGAAGTTCATGGAGCTCGCGGAGATCCGCGAACGGAACTTCTCCGACGAGAACGCCATGGCCGCCGAGGTCGCCGCGCGCCCCGACGGGCAGACGATGACCTCGTTTTCCCGGCTCGTCGGCAACGTCCACCCGCTGGCCCACGCGTACTACACCCAGGGTGCCTTCGGGTACGGCGACCACGTCGCCAAGATCGCTATCTATCCGGATACGGCCGAGCAAGAAGCGCTCGCCGAGCGCACGGTCGGCGAGGACGACGACAGCAGCGTGCTGCGCGCGCTGGTCGAGTCGTGGACCACGGACCGCGAAACGGTGTTCGACGTCCGGGTCCAGCTGCGCACCTCGGAGTCGATGCCCGTCGAGGACGCGTCGGTGGACTGGGACCAGTCGGAGAGCCCGTACCGCAGTGTCGCCACCGTGCGGCTGCCCCCGCAGCAGCCCTACTCGAACGCCCGCCGGGTGTTCGCCGACGACCGCCTCGCGTTCCGGCCATGGCACGGTCTCGCGACCCACCGACCGCTCGGCTCGGTCAACCGACTGCGTCGAGCGGCCTACGAGGAGCTCGGCCACCAGCGCACCGACCTCAACGCCGTCGAGGGCACCACCATGCGCTCTGTCGACGAGCTCCCGGACTGACCGAAGGACTGGATCGGCGGGAGGAGTGGCGACGATGGCGAAAACGGTGCAGTTCCACGAGGTCGCTGGGCCCGAGGTCCTCCAAGTAGCCGGGCACGCTTTGGGTACGCCTTCCCCACCACAGGGCTGCTCAGGCTCGCCACCACTGATGATCGACAGCCTGCGACACCATCGCTGACCAGTACAAACGAGCACCGCGCGTCACCCATGAGGCCGTGACTCCTCTCCACCCGGGTTCGAGAGCTACTCGACCTATTTCGTGCGCCCAGACGGGGCGCATTCGTGGGACGGCTCGTGAGACGAACAGGAGGCATCGCGGGGCCACCAGAGGACTTCGGCGCGACCTCTCGGCGTCTATCGGACCAGGCAGAGCATCCCCGGACACCTGGTCGCCCGGCCTCCGGACGGGGTGGCGCAGGTTCGAATCCTGCCGGGGCACACCGTTGATCCTTCACCGTCGGCTCACGCCACCTCGCACCCGCCGCGGCCACGGCCGCGGCCGCGGCCGCGGCTGGATCAAGCAGCTCCCGAGCGGATCGCGCCGCGCATGGGTCTGCGCCGGCACCGACCCCTGACGGACCGCCCGCGTCGCCTGCGCGAGACGGCGGGCACCTACGACGACCTCGTCCGCCACTACGTCCTGTCGACGTTCGGCGGCCTAGCGGCCGGACGGCTCGACGCCGAGCTCCTCGAGCGCTTCTACGCGCGGCGGCACCGCTGCCGCGCGCTGTCGTACAACGGCAAGGCGCGAGACGGCCATGTCTGTCGGCCACTGAGCAGGCACCAAGACCAACCAGCGTCGCAAGGTTCGCCCCGGGTTCGGCGGAGTCAGCTTGAAGTGGCGACGGGTCCGGACGGTCGCTCTTCTATTCAGCCGACTCCGCGCAACCCGAGACACCCCACACGCGATTAGTCCAGACGGACGAGTCTGCACCAGCGCTTTAGGCTCGAAGGACGCAATCTCGGTGACGGCCTCCCTGGCGATCTGACTCTCGTGGCTACCATCATCCAGTGCCAGCCAGCGCGGCACGGCCCACAGGGGACGGCGACGATCCGATTCGTTTGCTCTCACACGTCGAGCGAACCCTGGCCCGGCGTTTGGACGAGACCCTGCGGAGTTGCAACTCCAGCCTCGACCAGTGGCGGATTCTGCACGTACTCGCTGACCATGATGGATGTTCGATGCATATGGTCGCAGATCACGTGTTTCTCCTGGCGCCCAAGCTCAGCAAGCTGGTCAACCGGATGGTGGCGAGCAATCTCGTTCTGCGTCGTCACGACGATGACGACCGACGTCGTGTCATCATCGTCCTCTCGGCGCGTGGCCGCCGGGCGTTGACGGAGTGCGACGAGGCGACCGCTCACGTCAGGTCGCATTACCGCGAGCTGCTCGGCGCTGACGTCACGCTCTTCGAAGCCCTCCTGCGACGTCTGGCACTTGGCATAGATCCAGCGGCGCCGGATGAATCCCCCGCCCGGAGCTGACTTGGGAGCTAGACGCCCGCAGCCTTCCATGCTGCATCGTCTGAGCCACTACCACTTCGGGAGCCCTTGAGGAAGCTCTCCTACCGCTCTTGCCGACGGCGTGGGTCTCAGGACGGGACATCTGCTGCCGTTGTCGCCAGCCACGACCAGCTAGCGCTCGAGCTGCTGGGCCTCGCGCGCCACGTCCTCGCTTCCCCTCTTCGACGGCACGTCCCTCGGCGGGCTCACCAGCGGGCTCACGGGCCAGGGCGGAGGCACCGTCACCGCGGTCTGACTCGGTCTGGCCCGGCCGAGCCGTCACTGCCGCATGAGTGCCGGCTCGGCCCTGGCATCAGTCGGACCGTCCGTGACGCCCGGCCGCAGGTGCTGGACGTGGTTGATCGCCTCGACGAGCAGGCGCGCGACGTGCTGGTCGAAGAGCCGGTAGGAGATCTGCTTGCCCTGCCGGGTGCCGACGACGAACCCGAGCTGGCGCAGCACGCGCAGCTGGTGGGACACCGCGGACTGCTCCATCCCGACGGCCGCGGCGAGGTCGCCGACCGACGACGGCCCGTCCGCCAGGCGCAGCAGGATGCGCAGCCGGCTCGGCGTGCTCAGGGCGCTCAGGGTCTCGGCGATGCCCTCGACGGGGACGTCGGCCCCCGCCCGCAGGACAGCGGAGGCGCGGTGGGCGCTCGCGTCGCTGGCGTTCTTCGTCGGGGCGGCGCTCGCGCAGCTGGTCGGCGCACCCGTCGGCGTGTGGGCGGCGCTCTACGCGGCCTGCTACCTCAGCGGCGGCTGGGAGCCCGCGCTCGCCGGGCTGCGGGCGCTGCGCGCGGGGACGCTCGACGTCGACCTGCTGATGGTCGTCGCCGCGGCCGGCGCCGCCGCCATCGGCCAGGTGTTCGACGGCGGCCTGCTCATCGTCATCTTCGCGACCTCCGGGGCACTGGAGTCGTGGGCGACCGAGCGGACGGAGTCGTCGGTGCGCGGGCTGCTGGAGCTGGCGCCGGAGCGGGCGCGGCGAGTCGGCACCCGCGGCGAGGAGGAGGTCGACGTCGTGGACCTGCGGGTCGGCGACGAGGTCCTGGTCCGCCCGGGCGAGACGATCAGCGCCGACGGGACCGTCGTCGACGGCGCCGGCGAGGTCGACCAGGCGAGCATCACCGGCGAGCCGCTGCCGGCGGCGAAGGCGGTCGGCGACGAGGTCTTCGCGGGCACCGTCAACGGCACGGGCGCGCTGCGGGTGCGGGTCGGGCGGGAGGCCGGCGCGTCGGTGGTCGCGCGCATCGCGGTGCTCGTCGAGCAGGCCGCGGCGACCAAGGCCCGCACGCAGCGCTTCGTGGAGAAGGTCGAGCAGCGCTACTCGGTCGGCGTCGTCGCGGCCACCGTGGCGATCTTCGCGATCCCGCTGTGGTTCGGCGAGGACCTGCAGGGCGCGCTGCTGCGGGCCATGACGTTCATGATCGTCGCCTCGCCGTGCGCGGTGGTGCTCGCGACCATGCCGCCCCTGCTCGCCGCGATCGCCACGGCGGGCCGCCACGGCGTGCTGGTCAAGTCGGCGCAGGTCATGGAGGACCTGGCGACCATCGACGCGGTGGCCCTCGACAAGACCGGCACCCTCACCGAGGGGCGTCCGGAGCTGGTGGCGGTCCGTGCTCTCGACCTCGAGGACGACACCGTGCTCGCCCTCGCCGCCGCCGCGGAGCACCCGAGCGAGCACCCGCTGGCGCGGGCCGTGGTCGCCGCGGCGCGGGCCCGCGGGGTGGCGCTCGCCGACGCCACCGACTTCGCCGCCGAGCCGGGGCGTGGCGTGCGCGCGGTCGTCGGGGGACGGTCGGTGCGGGTCGCGAGCCCGTCGGAGATCGCCGACCCGGACGTCCGGCGGCTCGTGGACGACGTCGAGGCCGAGGGTCGCACCGCCGTCGTCGTCCACGTGGACGAGCGGCCGCGGGCCGTCCTCGCGCTCAGCGACGCCCTGCGGCCCGGCGCGCGGGCGGCGGTCGGGGACCTGCGCGCGCGGACGGAGGACGCCCCGGTGCTGCTGACCGGCGACAACCCGCGGACCGCCGCCCGGATCGCCGCGGCCGTCGGCATCGACGACCGGCGCGCCGGGCTCCTGCCCGCCGACAAGGTCGCGGCCATCGAGGAACGGCAGGCGGCCGGCCGCCGGGTGATGGCCGTCGGCGACGGGATCAACGACGCGCCGGCGCTCGCCACCGCCCACGTCGGCGTCGCGATGGGCCGCGCCGGCGCCGACCTGACCCTGCAGGCCGCCGACGTGGTGGTGGTCCGCGACGAGCTCGCCACCCTGCCCGCACTGATCGACCTCGCCCGCCGCGCCCGGCGCGTGGTCGTCGCCAACCTCGTCATCGCCGGGTCGATCATCACCGGGCTCGTCGTCTGGGACCTCGTCGGCACGCTCCCCCTGCCCCTGGGCGTCGCCGGGCACGAGGGCTCCACCGTGCTCGTCGGCCTCAACGGGCTGCGCCTGCTCCGGTCGCGGGCGTGGCCGCAGCGGCGTGCGGAGCCGGCGGCGCGCGCCCCCGAGAACGACGGCGCCAAGGCTGCCACATAAGCGGTCGATGTTCTCCAGGACGTTTCGCCCACCACGACGACCCACGTCCCCGCCCGGCCCGCCCTGGACAGCCTCGAAGTCGACGCCGCTCGTGCCGCGGTACGGGTCGACCGGCGATAGATGCGTGCACAAGGACGTCTACGCCCTCGAGCGCGCGCCCACGAGCTGTGCCCTTGAGGCTCAGACGTGCAGCCCATTGACGCGACCCCTTCCGCCTAGTAACACTTTCAATACTGAAAGAACCAGTGGCTGCTGAGGCGTTGACGTGTCGGCAGTCCAGTCCTCATGCAAGGCCCGCGCCTCGTCAAGACGAGGCAACTGGCCCTCAGATTGGGAGCTCATCGTGACTTCTGCTGCCGCTGTCGCTCGTTCCCGAGCCACCACCGTCTCCGCCTCGGAGACGCTGCCCTGGCTGGCCAGCGCCCTCCTCGTCGGGCTGGTGCTCTACTACTTCATCGGCATCGACCAGGGCGCGGTCTCGGTCTTCGGCGACATGAGCTACATCCACGAGCTCGTGCACGACGCCCGCCACTTCCTCGGCTTCCCCTGCCACTGATGGAAGCCCGCTCCTTCGTCCTGCGCGGCGCGCTCGCCGGCGCCGTCGCCGGGGTCATCGCCTGGTTGTTCGCCCTCGTCTTCGCCGAGCCGCAGGTCGAGGCCGCGATCGGTTACGAGGAAGGTCGCGGCGCGGCCGAGGAGGCCCTGGCCACCGCGGCCGGGGCCGCCCCGGCCGGCGGCGCCGAGGAAGAGGTCGTCAGCCGCGGCGTCCAGGCGACGATCGGCATCGGTCTGGGCATGGTCGGGATCGGCATCGCCCTGGGCCTGCTGTTCGCGGTGGCCTACACGCTGCTGCACGGCCGCGTGGCGGTGCGCCCGCGGGTGCTGGCACTCCTCGTCGCCGGCGCCGGGTTCCTGACGATCTACGCCACGCCGTTCGTCAAGTACCCGGCCAGCCCGCCGGCGGTCGGCAGCGACGAGACGATCGGTGACCGGACCGCGCTGTACCTGGTGATGGTGGTCGGCTCGATCGTGTTCCTCGCGGCGGCGGTGTTCGTCGCCCGGGCGGTCCGCGAGCGGATCGGGACGTGGAACGCCGTGCTCGTCGGCGGCGTCGTCTACGTCGCGCTCTCGGCGATCCTCATGACGGTGCTGCCCGGCCTCGGCGAGCTGACGATCAACGTCGTCGAGAACGGCCCGCGCGTCACGGAGACGCCGTTGCCGCTGACCGATGCGTCCGGGGCGATCCTGTACCCGGGCTTCGACGCCGACGTGCTCTACGACTTCCGCGTCGCGTCGTTCACGGCCCAGGCGCTGCTCTGGGGCGTGCTCGGCCTGGTGTTCGGGGCGCTCGTCGAGCGCCGCCTCGCCCGCGGCCAGACCACCGAGGCCACCGGGCGCATCGCCGAATCCGTCAGCTGAAGAACTCGGAATCTGCTGGGACGGGTGTGCTCGCGCCGGCGCTCGACCTCGGACTCATCGGAGACGCTCGCATCGGGGTCGCTCATCGACATGGAGTGACGTCATCACTTCGCGCGTCTCGGCGACGACCGAGGCCTCAAGCGAGCCGGGGAAGCTCACGGGAGACCCCTTCACCTGCAGCGACCGTCCGCTGGGCGCGAGCCGTCGCCCGATCCTCCTGTCGGTTCCCAACAGGTCGCCGAGCGACGCGGATCGGGCCGTCCGGCCGGCGCCTTTGACCTACGGCGAGTCAGCTCCGCACGGCGACGGAGCAGCCGCGGCCGTAGAGGACGACGTCGCCGGCGCGAACCTTGACGGGGACGCAACTGACTAATATTTTCGAACTCGAATATTTCCGTTGAGGAGGCGGTGTTGCCGACCTACGCCTATCGCTGTCGACGGTGCGGCCCGTTCGACGTCCTCGCACCCATGGTCGCGTCCCACGACGAGCGGCATTGCCCGACCTGTGAGGCAGCTGCCGATCGGATCGTCACCGCTCCCGGTATTCGTCTAACTGCACCATCCGTCGCCCACGCCCTCCAGGTCGAGGAACGCAGCAGGCACGAGCCCAGCGTCACGAATGCCATTCCTCCTCGCCGCAGCGTGAACCACCCCCGTCGCGACCCTCGTCATGCGAAGTTGCCTCGTCCCTAACCAGTCATCACCCTTGGAGGTCAGTCGTGCCCGACGTCGTCTTCTCCGTGGACCAGGCCAAATCGATGCGCGATCAGGCGGTACCAGGGCACAATCGTTGGCATCCGGACATCCCGCCGGCCATCACCGTCCGGCCCAACTCGAGCATCCGCATCGAGTGCCGTGAGTGGACCGACGGCCAGATCGGGAACAACGACTCGGCCAACGACGTCCGCGACGTCGACCTCAGCGGCGCACACATGCTCTCCGGACCGATCGCGATCGAGGGCGCAGAGCCGGGCGACCTACTGGTGGTGGACATCCTCGACCTCGGGCCAGTACCCCAGGAGACCGGTGACGCACCAGGCCAGGGATGGGGCTACACAGGAATCTTCTCCAAGCAGAACGGTGGAGGCTTCCTGACCGAGTACTTCCCCGACGCCTACAAGGCGATCTGGGACTTCCACGGGCAGCAGGCGACGTCGAGGCACATCCCGGGAGTTCGCTACACAGGTATCACCCATCCCGGCCTGTTCGGCACTGCACCGTCGCACGACCTCCTCGCCAAGTGGAACGACCGCGAGCGCGCCCTCATCGCAACGGACCCCGACCGAGTGCCGGCTCTGGCCCTCCCCCCGCTCGAGGAGTCGGTGCTCGGCGGTACGGCCACCGGTGACAGGCTGGCCGGTATCGGCCGCGATGGCGCGCGAACCGTTCCCCCACGGGAGAACGGCGGTAACCACGACATCAAGAACTTCACACGTGGCTCACGCGTGTTCTACCCGGTGCACGTGCCGGGAGCCCTGTTCTCCGGCGGCGACCTGCACTTCAGCCAGGGTGACGGTGAGATCACCTTCTGCGGCGCCATCGAGATGGGCGGATTTATCGACTTCCACGTCGATCTCATCAAGGGTGGAATGGAGACTTACGGCGTCACCACCAACCCGATCTTCATGCCGGGAAACGTCGAACCGCGCTACAGCGAATTCGTCACCTTCATCGGAATCTCCGTCGAGCACGAGAGCAACGTCAATCTCTTCAACGATGCGACGCTCGCGTACAGAAACGCGTGCATGAACGCAATCGAGTATCTGACGAAGTTCGGGTACACCGGCCCGCAGGCGTACTTGCTGCTCGGGTCAGCCCCGATCGAGGGGCGAGTCAGCGGCGTCGTGGACGTCCCCAACGCTTGCTGCTCGCTCTATCTACCGACGGCCATCTTCGACTTCGACATCCGCCCCTCGGCCGCGGGGCCCGTGCGGGCCGACCGCGGGAGTTGCGCCGTCTCGTCCTAGCACTCGCGAGGGGGCCAGCTGCGCGTCACGAAGCCCGGCGGCGTTCGGGTCGGGCCCATCGGGGGCTCAGCATCTCGGTCCACATGCGAGTTCTCATCTGACCACGCTCGGGTCAGATGACGGAGCATCACGCCCACCTCCTCCACCGGATCGCCGCAACGACACACCAGAGCCGAGTACGCAGTTCGAGCACGTCACCGCGCCCACGATCCTGTACGCAAGGCAGCACGTCCGGCGACTGATGGTGGCGGAGCCATCCACAACTGCCACCTTTCCGGTCCCCGCCCACGGCCGTCGGGCGATGAGGTCCTCAGCGATCCGGACTGCCCGCTCTCTCGCCGCGGGCCGCTCACGGGACAGCACCCGTAGGACGCCGCCGACTGCGGCGGTCGCGTTGCCCCACAGCACGAGCTCGGAGACGGCCACGTGCTGCCGCACCGCGTTCACGATCTCCGCGAGCGGGCGCGTCAGCGCCGCGTGGAGTCGGTCCGGGTTCATCGGCACGACTTCGCCATCGGCGATCCACAGTGGGACCAGATCGCCCTGGGAAGGCCGCCAATAGAGGACCTCGGGCTGCAGCACGAGGAGGCGGTCGCGGAGCGCGGCACCGGCGAGAACGGGTGCCACGATCCGCGCGGCGAGGCCGCTGAATGCCAGCGACGCCGCGACCCGTCGCTCGCTCGTATCGATACGTTCGGCGATCGCATCGATCTGGTCGTGCAGGTCCGACGGGCGCTCCCACAGGGCGGTCAGAGGCCGCCAGCTACCATCAGGCCGGGGCCCGTACCCGACCGTGAACGGCTTGCCCAGGTCGGCGACGTCACGAAGGAGCGCCTCGACGGTGGTCACGCTCTGGTGCCCGCCGCGCACCACGCTTCCGTGCGGTTGTAGCGCCCCAGGCCCAGGACGACCACCTCGTCGACACGACCGACGGCTTGGACGCCGAGATAGCGGAGAGCCTCACAGAAGGGACTCGTCCCGTCCGTCGGAATCCCCTCCCCGGGCACGAGCATGTTCGGCCCGTACACGATCTGACAATCGAGCCAGACAGCCGCGACCTGTCGGCTGGCCCCGCCGTCATAATCAGCCTCGAGGTAGGCAATGGCCCCTCGGCGTGACGCCGCCGTGATCAGGGCGGCCACGCCGGACGAGAGGCGGTCGAAGCCGTTCTCAGGGTCGACCTGGAAGCCGGGAAGGTTGATCGTCCGGTACACCTCGTCACAGAGGGGGACCATGGCCAGCTCCGCCCCGTCGAGGAGTACTGGTCGGGCATGGCGGCAGGCCTCGACGATCGGATCAAGGACCTCGGGGCGCGAAATGATCCCGTGCAGCTCGTAACGCACCGTTCAGCGCACCTCTCCGGCCTCCCCAGCCGCGACGAGTGCTCTCAGGCGCGCGAGGGTGTCCTCGCGGTGCGCTCGGGCGTCCCTTTCGTCGCAGGTCAAGGCGGCAGCGATCTCCTCGTCGTCCCAGCCCTCGATGCAGGTCCACACGAGCATGCGTTGGACGTCGGTGGGCAGGGCCTCGAGGTCGCTCCGAAGCGCTGGCCACGACGGTGGCGGCGCCAACGTGCCAGCGTGGACCTCATGGATCGCGTCCTCCGCCAGCCGAGCAATCCGCCCGGAGAAGGGCAAGCCCCAGTAGCGGAAGACCCCGGGACGCGCGATCAGGCCGGCGACCACGTGTTCTGCCACGGCCTGCCCGGCCGCAGCATCGTGCAATCGCACCCGGCACGTGTAGGACACCGCTTCGTAAGTGATGGAAACACGCTCCACCCACTCCCCGAAGGGCTCGATCACGCCGTCCGCCTCGGGTGTGGGCGTTGCGGAGCCACTCATATCTAGCCTCCAGCGGGGGCTGGGTCGTCGTGACGCGGACAGGCCGGGCACCGTCGCCAAGGTCGACGACGATGCCCGGCCTCGAGCTTCAGCCCGCTGTCACACTGCCGCGCCAGGTACCTCGACCACGGTCTGCACCATCGGAGCGATGTGTGCCTGCTGAACCTCGGTGATGTCCGAGGACGCCGTGCCCTCGCCACGGATCGCCTCGTGCGGGACCACGACCCAACAGGCACATCCCCAGATGCACTCCCCGGCCATGCCATCGAAGCGGATCGACTGCTCGGAGAGCATCACTCCGAGGTCGAGAAGCCAGGAGTGCATGAGCAGTTTGGCGTCCCAGTTGTCGACAGCGTCGTAAGCGTCGCGCGCAGCGTGGAAGGCGGTCAGGTCCGTCTTGGCGACCCCGGGGATGATGATGTTCGAGTACATGGTGAGCTCGTCGAAGAACTCCCCGTTGGTGGTGACGAGTGTGCCGTCGTCGCCAGGAAGCAGGTACTCACCGAGCACGGACTCGAGCTTCTTCTGCAGAGTGTCGTTCCACATCTCACGCGGCCCGACGGTGTTGACCTCGATGTAGTCGGTCTTGAATCCGTCCCGCAGACCCGAGAACGTGGGGATGAAGTCCATCCACTTCGAGACCACGCGACGCCACTTGCCACGCGGTTCACCGGGGAGCACCTCGACCCCGGGGTGGGTGTACTTGGCAACGTCGTAGATCGTCCAGCTCCGGTCGCCGGAGATGTTGCGCTCGTGCGGAGCCCCGGTGAACCCGGCCGGCCGCAGCATCTTGAAGAGCAGACGACCGTAGTCCTGCACGACGAACCGAGTGAACGAGTCGTCGATGAACTTTCGGGTGACGCCACGGCGTAGCGCGTCGCGGACCTTGGGCTCACCGGTCTTCGTGTAGGAGCCCAGACGCTGCCAGGAGTGCTCCTGAGGCAGCGCGAGAAAGCCGCCGGTGAAGGGGTTCTTGTACAGATCCCCCCAGACAGCCATCACACCCTGGTTCTTGTTGTCGTCGAGCATGCAGTCGATCTCGTTGATGGTCGGGTAGAGCGCAGCCTGACCGCCCGCGTGCTCCTCGTCGCCGGAGAACGGCATGACACCGACACCGACCACCGGGATACGGCGCCCGAGCTTGACGTTCGAGAGGTGCCGCACCATGTCGACGACCATGCCGGAGCCGGTTCCGCCTGCCAGCGAGAAGAAGACCAGGACCATCGACGGAATCTTGGTCTTGTTGATGGACTCGACGAAGAGGTCGAGCTCCTTCTCGAGTACCTTGTCGCCACCGTAGTAGTAGTGCCCGTAGATGGCCTTGGAAATGGCGCGGGGGAAGGACTCTCCCGCCTTGGGCATCTCGACGTCGGCAGGCAGCCACGGCTCATAGTTCGGGTTCCAGTAATACCGCGGATACTCCATCTTCAGGAACTCACGCCAGCGGTTTAGGCTCGTCCGGAGCTCCTCGGAGCTGGGCACCTCCAGGCTGACAGTTCGCACCTGGTGACGGTCCGTCGGGATCTCCCGCTCCTCAAGGCGCTGGGTGAATCCGCCTGCGTACTCCTTGAGCTCGTGCATGTCCTGCTCGCCGATGTCGATGGCGAGCCCGGTGAACCTGGCCCGGGGGTCCTCGAGCTGGTCCTCGATCTCCCCTGTGCGAAGGAGCGCCTCGACCATGTAGGCGCCGGTCTTGCCGATGCCCAGCGCGTGGATGCAGTGCGGGGACTGGCTTCCGGTCGCGGAGTGGTAGAGCGACATTCCCATGACGGAACCTTTCTGTTGCGGACGCGCGAGAGCGTGCTGAGTGGCACACGGCGTCGGGGCTTTGCAGGTGTGGAGACTGAGACGGGCGTGCGCCCGGCGCTCTCAACGGTCGAGAGACCTCACCGCCGTCGCCCCTGGGTCCAGGGGCGCAGTAGGCGCCGTTCACTCGCTCAGTGTTAGCGGCTAGTCGACGTACCCAAGGTCCTTGAGGACGGTGGCTGCCGTCGTCGGCCGCTCGTCGGCGATGAAGGTTCGGTAGTGGTCGATGACCGAGGCGTAATCGCGGGTCATCTTGCCCTCGTCGAGCAGGTTCATCGCCTTCTCGATGTGGGCGCGTGTCAACTTGTCGGTCCAGAGACGGTGTGAGACGTAGATGTACTCGTCATCAGCACCGGTGACCTGCAAGGTTCGGGCGCCGGGCATGGACGGTAGCTCGGCTCCGTCCTTGTAGCGCTCGACGATCTCGCTCCAGTCGGTAGCCACGGCTCAGCTCCTCACGCCTGCCCGATGGCCTCGGCGGTCCGTGCTTCCTCACCGCGGATCGCAGCATGGGGCACGACGACCCAACAGGCGCAACCCCAGATGCACTCTCCACCCATGCCATCGAAACGGATGGATGGCTCGCAGAGCATGACGCCGAGGTCGAGCAGCCACGAATGGATGAGAAGCTTGTCGTCCCACTCGAGGGTGTCATATCGGTCGCGAGCGGGCACGAACGCGGCCAGGTCGTTCTTGCTGGCGCGCGGAAGCACGACGCTCACCTGGTCGTCGGCCCCCTCGACCTTGAGTGCGGCCGGCTCGACACGGCTTCGGACGATCCCGCCGAGCGCCGACTTGATCTTCTCGAGGTCCGTTTCCGAACCACCGCTCAGGCGCGCCTCCACGTACTCCGTGGTGAAGTCCTTCACGAGGCCGGACGATCCGAGGGAATCGAGGTCAGCAAGCTTGCGGGTAGTGAGGACATTGAGCCAGCGGTCGCCCTGCTCTCCGCGAATCGCGGGGTGCCAAGCGTCCGCGGGCACAGCCAACCAGTTCAGCGCCTTGAGCGTTTCATAGAGATCGACGCTGGCGTTGCGCGTCAGGAAGGAGCCGACACCACGGTCGACGTAGTCGTGGGTTGCGGCGAGGTCGCCTGTCAACTCCTGGACGTCGGCCTGGTCGACCAGGAAGAAGCCTCCCGTGAAGGGGTTCTTGTAGAGGTCACCCCACACGGCCATGACGCCCTTGTTCTTCTCGGTGTCGACCATGCAGTCCAGCTCGTTGATGACCGGGAAGAGTCGACCATCGGCGTACTCGGGCGCATCCGCCGCGTTCGGCATCACACCGAGACCGACGACCCAAGGACGTCGTCCCAGTTTGATCGTCGACAGGTGACGAGCGATCTCGACAACGATCCCGCTGCCCACCCCGCCGGTCAGGGAGAAGGCGACGACGACGAGCGGGGTCGTCTCGCTGGCCATGACGTTCGCGGCGAACTTGTCGAGCGCGCCGGCGATCTCCTTGTTCTGGTAGTACTCCGAGCCGTAGATCGCCTTCGCCACGGCTCGGGAGAAGTGACCGTCGGACGAAGGGATCTCGACGTCCGCAGGCAACCACGGTTCGTAGTTCGGGTTCCAGTAGTACCGCGGGTACTCCATCTTGAGGAACTCGCGATAGCGGTTGAGGGCGTAGGAGAGACCCTCGTGGGTCGGGACCGGCATGGCGACGGTGTCGACATACGTCTTGTCCGCAGGCAGCGACGACGCCGCTGACCGGACCTGGACCAAGTCCTCATCCCCGATGTCCACAGCGAGCGCCCCGAACCGGGTGCCCTCCTGCGAGAGGAAGCCCTCCGGGGGACTGTTCATGATCGACGTGATCAGGTCGGCCCCCGTCTTCCCGAGTCCGAGGACGTGAAGGGAGAACGGGCCCTCATGGTCGCCGGCACGGTGCACCCCCTCGGACGCCAGCGCTTCGATACGTGCAAGGTCATTGATCATCTCGTGCACGTGGTCGTGGTCGTGATCGTGATCGGCGGCCATCGCTGGGGTTCCTCCTCTGTCGTGGAAGGCATCTCTCGTTCGGTGGGGCGACTAGACACCACTCAAGCTCGCGCAGATGATCGGCTCTAGCGAGCAGATGGGGGCAAAGCACCCGCCAAGCGCAGCCGCTCGTGCCACTGATCGGTCAGCGGAGACACCCGAGACACCCGACTCGGGGTTGGCACGACTGACGATCTCAGTTCGAAGCCAGAACACCTCGCGGCGTTATCCAGGATCTCGCCTGGGTCGTCCATGATCCTATGGATGGAGCACTCGGGAAAGACGATCAAGTCCAAGCCAGGGAAGCGCAGCTCGACCCCTCCAGTCACGGAGGGAATCTGCTCGCAGTTCGCTCGGACGCCGTCCTTATCGCGCAGACGAGGCATCGAGCAACAGTTCACGGCAGCCATGCCGACGCCGTCCCGGCCGCCGCTGATGTCGCCGTCGCCCATGCCACAGGACAGTACGGCGGGATGTCTCCAAGCCGCAATAGTTCCGGATCAGAAGTAGTCCGTTGGAAACGCCGGGGTAACAGCAGCGACAGGTCTCAGGCGGAACGTGGGCTCTCGAGGACGCCTGCGGCTGCGCCGAGCCGCTCCAGAAGGCCGCGGATGTCCAACCGGTCCGCTGCGGGGAGGTCGGTCATCACCGAGCCGAGAACCTTGTCGAGGTCCAGGGCTGCTCGCGTGACCAGAGCGTGCCCTTCCGGGGAGATGTGGACGAGCACCCGCCGCCGGTCCCACGGATCACTGCGTCGGAAGGCGAGTCCATCCGACACGAGCTTGTCGATCATCCTTGTCGCCGTCGGCGGTGGGACCGCCGCGCGGGCCGCAATCTCGCCCATGGTGTGGCCCGCCGGCTCGGCACCATCAGTGGCGGCACCTTCGTCCAGGAGCATCAACGCTCGCCACTGTTCCCGGGAGCGGCCTTCGGAAGTCGTGATCCGGCTGAGGCATGCCTCAACAGCACGGTCGGCCAGGTCGAGCATCTCAACCAGGCGCAGCGCTGCGGGATGGGAAGGCTCAGACACGGTCACGGTTTCCCTTCACTCCACACCATCCTGGGCCTTCGAGGACGGGTCGTTCCCCCGCCATCTTAGGGTTACGCACCTGTCCCGTCCGCGCCATACTGCTTCGACCAAGACGTGGCAGAGGGAAGTCACATGGCGAACGGACTAGCTCGATCATCCCTCGCTCCAGAGGGACTACCTGCTACGGACGGAGCCATCCGCCTTGCGCTGGTCACCCCGTGGAAGGGGTCCGCCGGCATGTTCGGACTGTCATGTCGGATGTCCTCCGAACTCGCAGTAGCAGAGATCAACGATGGCGGTGGACTCCTGCACCGGCACGTCGAACTCCACCACGTGGACGGAGGCGCAGCTCCGGACTCGGTGGCAGCGGAGGTGCAGCAACTGGTCCACACCCGACGGGTCGATGCTGTGGTCGGTTGGCACATCTCGGCCGTACGCCGACGTCTTGCACCGCGGATCGCAGGTCAGGTGCCCTACATCTACACCGCTCTCTACGAGGGCGGCGAACGTACGCCCGGCGTGATCGTCACCGGTGAGACGCCGACGAATCAACTCGGGCCTGCTCTGGACTGGATGCGTGAGGCTCGGGGTGTACGGCGGTGGGCAATCGTCGGAAACGACTACGTGTGGCCTCGTGCGTCAGCTGCCGCCGCGCACCGCTGGGCCCGCCGTAACAAGGTCGAGGTCACAGCCGACCTCTTCGTCCCTTTAGGCGCGCGCGACTTCTCGACCACGCTTCGCGATCTCGCGGCTTCCGGCGCCGACGGTGTGCTCATGCTTCTCGTGGGCGAAGACGCTGTGCATTTCAACCGCGCTTTCGCCGCCGCGGGCATGGATCTCGTTCAGACACGCCTGACCACGTTGATGGACGAGAACATGCTTCTCGCCTCTGGCGCGAAGGCCACGCGGTCGCTCTATGTCGCCGCCGGCTTCTTCGAGGATCTGACCACGTCCGACGCGCTCGACTTCGTCGGTCGCTGGGCACGTCGGTACGGGGTCAACTCGCCAACGCCCTCGAGTCTTGGGGAATCCTGCTACGAGGGACTGAACCTCTATGCAGCCATGGTCCGTCGAGCTGGGAGCCTCGCCCGCGACGAACTCCTGTCCGTCAGCGAGGGACTCCATTACGATGGTCCTAGGGGTGACGTATTCGTCGAACGCGGCCACACGGTGCAGGACGTCTACCTGGCCGAGGCTCGCGGCCTCGAGTTCGACGTCGTCGCTCGACTGTCGTCCGGCTCCGTGGAGAGCTGAGACTCAAATCGCAAGGTAGCCGAGGTCTTGAAGCACGATCGCCGTCAGGTTTGGCCCCCTCGTGCACCCAGTATCGATATGTGCGCGACGACGACGTAGGCTCTCGGCGAACGCAACGGGCTCCGACGTGACTTCGCCTCGCTCAAGTAGCTCGAGTGCCGCGTCGAGTTCGCTCCTAGAGACGCAGTCTTGCCACAGCCGCTGACTCAGGCAGATACGTTCGTCATCGATATCGACCACCCGCACAGAAGCCGACCCAGTGAGCGAATTCAGCTGCGCACCACTATCGTAACGTGCGCGAACTGCCTCCCAGTCCAGTCCCATCGCTTCCTCCAAAGAACGTGTGACCTTTACACGTTTTAGACTGTCGCCGGCCAGGATTAACTTGGGGCACTGACCTCATCTTGAACGATCAGCCTATGCCGGCTTCCTCCGCGGTCAGGCGCGGAGATTACATGCTCGACGTGATGGACTGCATGATCGACGAGCCGAGCAACGCTCCGATCGTAGATGCGGTAGTAGGTGGTGCGGCCACACCGATCGCGCGTGACCAGGCGAAGGTGCCGCAGCACGCGTAGCTGCTGGGACACCGCTGACGGCTCCATCGCTAGCCAATTCGCGAGCCCTCCGACGGTTGCCGTTTGTTGGCGGAGTCGCAGCAGGATCTTGAGCCGGCTCGACGCTGCAAGTGCACGATAAATGGATGCGACCGCCTCCAACGTAGGTTGGTCGGGAGGCGACAGCTTAAGCTCTGTCCCATCCATGCGGTCGAGGTGACCGCGAACGAGCACCTCGCTTCTGCTTTGTGGGAAGACTGTCATCGCGCTAGGAGAAAGCTGTGTCGAGCGTCACGACCGATGAACGATATCCTTCAATAATGTTCATGAATTCGCGATGCTCCGCATCGGGCACTCCAAGGAAGCTGAGAGTTGCCGCGATCTCGAGCGCCACCGCATCGAAGCCTTCATCGTCGATCTGCAACGTCGAGTGCGCCGCCTCCATGTCCAGCCCTGGGTAGCACTTGGGCCCCCCGGCGGCCTCGATGGACCACGCCGTCACCAGGAATTTGTAGCCCGGAGCGTTGGCCGGTTTCCCATGATGAGCGTGAACGTTCTCGTTGGCATTGACCGAAGCGTTCTGGAACAGCCTATCGACCAGCACGTCGACCGCGCCGGCGATCCCATAGGTACCGCCCAAACGGTCGTACAAGGACTCGGTCATGATCCCACACCCTTTTCGATCTGCTAACGGCGCTTCGTACGTGTTGTGCTGGGAGACGGTCGACCACGTCGGCCTAGGGACCGAAGGGTCGCGATTCGTTTAGAAGTACGTGGTCTTGTCGCGCGGGTTGTTCCGTGAATACCTGTAAGACATCAGTGCGATCGTCGCGGCTGGAACCAGCAGGGCCACGAGTACCCCTAGCGTCATTAACCAGTGCACTTCTGTGACCGTGCCGACCACGAGAGGAACGATCGATAGAATGAAGCTCGCTAATATCGGCAGGATCATGCGAAGATCGTCCCTGAATCGCTGCGCCGCATTCTCGCTGAGCTTCTCGGGCGCGAGCGGGTTCCGCAGCGCCGCGGGAGCGGAGAGAAGATCGGCCAATTCGGGATCGGAGGCTCGGAGTCGTACGGCCATGGCATCAAGCGAGCGAGCCTGATGGCGGGACAGCTTCATGATTCACTCCCGTCGGTTCGGGGAACCGGAGGTTCCCACGGTCGGCACGCCATCGATCGCGGGTAGGGCACCGGGACGCTGACACGATCTTCGCCGGGCTTCTACTTCAGAAATATTCCATCTCGGAACTAAACTAGCGACCACCAGTGATCGATTCAAGACCTGCCACGTCGCCGAAGATCCACCTTCACCGAGGCCCCATCGTCGAGCTGCTGGTCATGCCGGCTGAGCGTGGCAGCGGTTCCCTCTCGTAGTGCGCCGACTCGTCGTCACCGGAACCCACGGCACGACGTCTCTCGGGTCCCACGCTCACACCTACCGCCCTACGGCTGGGGGCCCGCTGCGGGCGCGACGTCGACCGTCACCGACACGGTGACGATCTGCCAGTCCCGCTGGACCTGCACCCAGAGCTGGTAGCGACCCGCCCGCGGGAAGGTGTGCTCGAAGGTGATCCGCGGCCCGTACGTCCCCGCCGGTCCGGCGGCGCTCATGTCGTGGACGTGACCGAACGCCGACGCGGGGTCCGTCGGGTCCGGCGCCCCGCCCAGCCCCGGGCCCAGGACCAAGAGGTGGCCGGCCATGCCGAGCCAGCCCTGCAGGTCGGTCACCTGGCGACCGCCCTGGCCGAACGTCGCGGTGACGGACGTCGGGCGACCCGCCACGGCCTCGGGCACGGCGACATCGACCTGCATCCCCGCGACCTCGCGCATCCCCGGACCGGGCGCGGGCGGGACGGACACGGTGGACGGGCCGGGGACCTCGAACGCCGTGCGCGCCACCTGGTGCCCGCCGTCGCCGGCCCGCTCCATCTCGGCGAAGACCCCGTAGCGCCCGGCGACCCCGGGCGTCAGGCGCACGACGTAGTGCCCGGGCGCGGTGCGGACGGGGTGGACGTGCGCGAGCTGCTGATCGGGCCCGATCACGGCGAGGTGGATGAGGGCGTCGTCGTGGATGGCGAGGTCGTCGACGACGGCGCCGGTGGACGAGTCGGTGAGGTCGAGCTCGAGGTCGACCGGGGCGCCCGGGACCGCCGGCGATGTCGTGCTCGCCGTGGCGACGACACTGCCGCTGGTCATCGGCACCGGGGCCGGCGCGCTCGGTGCCGCTCCGCCGTGCCCGGCGTGACCGCCGGCGGGCGGGGCGGTGACCGGGGCCGGTGCGGGCGCCGCTTCGGGTGTCGTGGTCGCCGACGAGGGCGCCATCGCCACCGCCGTCGCCGCGACCGTCAGCCCGACTAGAGCGGCCGCCCCCAGCCCGAGCGCCAGCCGGGGCCGCTGACGGACGCTCTGGGCGAGGGCGGCGATGAGCGCGATGACCCCGAGCACCGCGCCGACCCGGACCGCCCACACCCAGCCCGGGGTCGGCGCTGGTGCGGCGACGGTGACCGGGACGCGGGCGACGGTGGTGCCGTCGGCGACGGTGATCTCCCAGGCGCCCGGCGCGTCCGCGGTCAGGGCCACCTCGTGCGGCTGCCCGACCGGCGCGACCGGCACGGCGACGGGATTCGCGGGCTCCTCACCGGGACGGACCGCCGCGAGCATGACCTCGCCGGGCGGCGCCTCGCCGCGCGGGAGCACAACGACGGGCAGGCGGCCCCCGCCCTCGGGCGGCGCGGTGATCGTCAACGCGAGCTCGCGGGCGCCGAGGTCGAGCTCGATGCGCTGGACGCCGGTCGGCGTCGACTCGTGCGCGAACGCGCCCGGGGCCACCAGTGCCGCGAGCGCGCCCAGCAGCACGAGCAGCACACCCACCCGGCGGCGTCTGATCACTGGCCCACCGTAGGGGCCAGACCCGCGAAGCACCTCATCATCTACTGACATGACCACCGAAAACAGTTCCTCGATGCTGCCAATCAGATTGCTGCCAACCCGCCAGGTGCAACCACGGTCGTAACAGAGCGCGAACTTCATTCCGCTGACGTCACAGCATGGCCGCTCTCGAGTCGTCGCCGCCACTACTCAATATTGTGTGGCACGAACTGGAGAACACGGGAGCCACTCGGTAGAGGCTGGCCGCGACGTCAGAGCACCTCGAGTCCGGGGTAGAACGCTGCTGACCACGTGGGCGCCCGCCCTCCGGAGACTGCCGCTATTGGCTGGACCTCGTCTCAGTGACCCTCCTCGGTGTGAACGAGCCTCGCCTTGCTTGGGTGTCAATTCGTCCTGCCGAACCCACCTTGACCTGCTGCTCGATGTCAGGTCGTGCGCCGGGCCCGGACCACATGCTCTCGCCCGTCCTACCTAGCTAGATGCTGCATGATCTTGAGCCGCTGGACGCGATGAGCGTCTGGCGGCGTCAGCCGGTTGTGTCGTTCATCGGTGCCTAGCGCCCGGGGGCGCTGCGTGCTCTCATGTTGGATCGCCGGCGGCTTGACCCAGCGGCGACTCCGGACGAACAGAATGGGCGAACAAGTCTTCAAGCCGGGCGCCGCACAGGCCAAGCCTGCTCAGCGTGTAGAAGCGGAACGGTGCTGTTTCGGCGTCGGTATCACCGATTTGCTCCGGACAGCTCCAGCCAGTGATCTCGAAGATCGTCCGACGGCGTGGGACGGCTCGTGGGACGAACGAGGGATCCCTGGGAGCTCTTGGAGGCAGGAGCAGCGACAGGTGGAGCCCAAGAAGCCCTGGAAGAGCGCTCGAGACCAGGTAGTTGCCCGGCCTCCGGAGGCGGGAGCGCAGGTTCGAATCCTGCCGGGGGCACCACGTGTTGACCAGCGGAAACGCGTCGTCGGCTCGGGTCCTCGTGGCCCGGATCGTTCCCGCATTCGCCTCCCTCCGTCCCGGAGCGCGCGAGCGTCGTGGACGCCCACTGAGCGTGCGGGGACTTGACCGCAGCGTGTCGAGCGAGGACCGTGAGCCACATCGGCGCATGTACAAGTCGTTCGCCGACCGAACAGAACGTCCCTCGGAGAGGTCTCCGATCAGCTGGGATCGGCGCCTCGTCAGATCGTTCTTCATGTGCGTCCTCGAACAACCGACCGTCGGCGCGGGGCAGAACGCAGCGCATGACGCTTCGCCTCTGCCACCGACCGCGCGGCTCCCTGGCGCGGTCTCCCGCTCCCAGCGGACGGAGACGGTCGCGATGACCGCACACGACATCGACACCTTCACCGCGCACCTGCGACGCAGCACTCGTGGCCTCAACGAACGGCACGGTGTCCGCAACCAGGTCGACGCCCTCGAACGCATCATCGAGAGCGCCGTCGCGGCCGTGCCGGGCGCCCACACCGCCGGGCTGACCCTGACCGACGACCACTACCTCGCGATCGCGGAAGACACCGACTTCCCGGTGACGGGGAAGCTCGACGCCCTGCAGCGCGAGCTGGGTACGGGCCCCGCGACCATGGTGCTGGCCGAGCCGCCGGCCGACGGCGTCGTCGTGGCCGCGGACTTCGCCGGTGAGGCCGGTGAGCGCTGGCCCGAGTTCGCCGCGCACGCCCTCGAGGCCGGCCACCGGTCGATGATCTCGGTGCTGCTCGAGGTCGACGGGAAGCCGAAGGCGGCGCTCAACCTCTACAGCGATCGCTCGGACGCTTTCGACGAGCAGGCGCGTCGTGCGGCGGCGATGGTCGGGATGACCGCCGCGATGTTGCTGCTGGCCGCCGAGCACGTCGCGCAGCTCCGGCACGCCCTCGACTCGCGCGATGTCATCGGCCGCGCCAAGGGCATCCTCATGGAGCGCTTCGGCCTGGACCAGAACGGCGCCTTCGCGAAGCTGCGCGAGGCCTCGCAGGAGACCAACGTCAAGCTCCACGACGTCGCGACCTGGCTCGCCGAGGAGTCCGACGCCCTCGGTGGCCCGGCCGAGAGTACCGACACGCGCGCATCGGCCACTGGCGACACCGCTGACGTCGTGAGCTCGCCGCCGGTCCTGCGCGCCGTCTGACGCCCGCGCGACATCGCCCGTCCGGACCCCTGGGGGCGGTGGTCGGTGTCCGACGGCTCGGATCGAGGAACGCTGCGTTCGTGATGTTCGTCAACGTGTCACCGGTTTCGCCGTCGTGCCAGATCGGGCAGGCTGAGCCGACCGGTTCACGCGTGGTGCTGGGGTCAGGAACGACCAACCCCGGACGACGAGGTGACCCCGACGTGCTCGAGCAGGACCACTCCCCGGCGGGGAGGGCACTTCGCAGCGCGCGCGAAGCCCTCGCGAACGCCGACCGGGTCGTCGAACGGGCCCAGCTCGCGCAGGCCGCGGCACGGTCGGCGCGTACCAGCCGTGCTCCACGGACGGTCGACGCCGAGACGGAGGCCGTCCTCCGCGCGCGGCTCACCCGCCCGGATCCGACCTGATGCGTCGCACGAGCCCTCGACGCGGACCGCTGGTGTTGCGCGTCACAGCGGCGGGCATCCCGCCTTCTTCCGCCCAGGAGCGACAGCAGGAGCTGAGTCTTCTCCGGCCCGTTCTGGGCAGTCTTCCTCAGGAGGCGAGGACATGGCAGATGAGCGGCTGATCGGGCTCGGCGCCTCCGCCGGGGGGATCGAGACCTTGTTCGAGCTGGTCGCCGGGCTCGACCACGACCTGCCCGCGGCGCTGTTCGTGGTGCTCCATCAGTCGGCATCGGCGCGGACGACGCTCCCGGACCTCCTGGGTCGACGCTGCGAGCTACCGGTCGACGCGGCGCGCCACGGTGCCCCGGTGCGGGCAGGACGGGTGGTCGTGGCGCCCCCGGACCGTCACCTGCTGGTCCAGGACGGACGCGTGGTCCTGAGCCGCGGTCCCCACGAGAACGGGCACCGCCCCGGCGTCGACCCCCTGTTCCGATCGCTCGCCCTCGAGGCCGGGCCGAGCGCCACCGGGGTCGTGCTCAGCGGCCTGCTGGACGACGGGGCAGCGGGACTGCTCGAGATCGTCCGCCACGGCGGGAACGCCGTGGTGCAGGACCCCGGGGAGGCGCTCTTCGACGCCATGCCCCGGGCGGCACTCGACCAGGTCCCGGGTGCGGTCGTCGCACCCGCCGGAGCCGTCGGGACCGCCCTGCGTGAGATCGTCGCGCGGGACCCGCTCGGGACCCGTCGGCCGTCGCCGCAACTGGTCTACGAGGTGCGGGTCAGCAGGGCCCAGCCCCCGGAGACGGTGGACGAGGACCCGCCCGGTGAGCCCGCCGGGCTGGCGTGCCCGGACTGCTCGGGTCCCCTGTTCGCGCTCGGCGACGACCGCCTGCACCGCTTCCGGTGCCGGGTCGGCCACGCGTGGTCCCAGGACAGCCTGCGCAGCGCGCAGGACGTCGTGGTGGAGCACGCGCTCTACGAGGCGCTGCGGGCCCTCGAGGACAAGGCGGCGTTGGCGGGTCGCGTCGCCGACGCGGCGGATTCCCGCGGGTCCGCCCTGGTCGCCCGGCGCTCGCGCCGCAAGGCGCACGAGGCGCTCCGGCAGGCGGCCGTCCTGCGCAGGCTGCTCTCCGCGGACGTCGACGACGGCGAGGATCAGGACGGGCACGACGAGAGCACGACCGAGCAGGAGGGGCAGGAGGGGCGGTAAGGGCGGTTCGTTCCCGTCGACCCGCCGTCCGAGTACCCTCGGCCGTGAGTTGACCATCCAGCTCGGCGGTTCGTGCATGCCGCCGCTCCGGGCTGGTGAGGCGTCGAGGCGGGCCGTCCCGGACCGTGCGCTGCGGGAGGTGCGGCGCCTGTTCCCCGACGAGGTGAGAGCGTGGCCCGCACTGATCCGGACTCCCGCGGAGAGCACGTCGAGCGCGTCGAGGTCGTGAACGACGTCGAGGCCGACGGCGCGAGGCTGCTGGAGCTGCTCGACTCGCTGTCCGCCGACCTCGCGGTCGCCACGGCGCCGGAGCGCCCGGACGAGGTCGCCGGCGAGAGCCCGAGTGCCTACGAGAACAGGGCGATCCACACCGCGCGCAGCGTGGTCGAGCAGTCCCGGGCGGCTGCGCTGGCGATGCGCGTCGAGGAAGCCCGGGGGACGGCGCGGCGCCTGGTCGAGGAACGGCGGGAGCGCCGGGGCGGCCGGCCGCGTGACGAGGCGACGTCCGGGACTGTGGAGTCCCACGAGACGGACACGGGCCTGCGGGCCACGCTGTCGGAGTCCGCCCGGCGACTCAGCCGGGTGCGCACCACGTCGGACGACCCGGTCGAGATGCTGCAGGCCATCGTCAACGGGGTGCTGGTCGCCGTCCCGAACGTCGTCGGCGCCAGCATCACGCTGATGGACAAGAAGGGCGCGCTCACCACCCACGCCCCGTCGAACGAGATGGTCGCCGAGATCGACCGCATCCAGACCGAGCTGCGCGAGGGCCCGTGCATCGACGCCCTCGACGACGCGCATGCGGACACGACCATCGCGCCGGACCTGGCGCAGGAGTCGCCGTGGCCGCGGTTCGCCGCCACCGCCCTCGAGTCGGGGGTCCGCGCCGTGCTGTCGTTCCGGCTCGTGGGCAACGGCGCCGCCGGCGCGCTGAACCTCTACGCCGACGCACCGCACCGGTTCACCACCCGCGACGAGCTGCTCGCCGCGCTGTTCGCCGACCAGGCCGCGATCGCCCTCACCGGGGCGCGCCGCACCGGCCAGCTCAACACGGCGCTGGTCAGCCGCGACGTCATCGGACGGGCGAAGGGCATCCTCATGGAGCGCTTCCGTCTCGACGACGAGCGAGCCTTCCGGATGCTGGTCGACGCCTCGCAGCACACGAACGTCAAGCTCTCCGACGTCGCCGAGTGGCTGGTCAGCGACGCGGAGGCGGGCTACGCCACCGGAACGGACCGCCCCGAGAGCTGATCGCCGTCGGTGCCCGGGGCGGGCAGCCCGACGTGGCTCACGCCTCGCCGTCGGGCACGAGGAACGAGACGCGCGTCCCGGTCGGGCCCGGGACGAGCTCGACGTCCCGGGCGATCTCGCGGATCAGGACCAGACCGCGGCCACGGAAGCCCGGGTCTGCCGTCGGCGGACGCCATCGACCGAAGTCGGCGACGGCGACCTGGAGGTCCCCGGTGCTGGTCCGGGAAACGTCGCACACGAAGTCGCCGCCGTGGTGGGCGTACGCGTGCTCGATGGCGTTGGTCGCCGCCTCCCCGAGGACGAGGTGGAGATCGCCCGCCTGATCGTTGGAGAGTCCGGCGCGCGCGGCCCAGTCGTTGACCTGCTGACGCAACGTCCGCAGCGATGCCGGCACGGCCGGGAGCCGGCTCCGGAACGGCGGCGGTATCCACCGGATGATGACCAGCGCGATGTCGTCCGCGCCCGCACCTTCTCCGCCGTCGACCGCGGCCTCGGCCAGGCCCGTGGCGAGCTCTTCGGGATGCCTGTGCCCGACCTTCGCGGTGGTCCGCAGCAACCGGTCGAGTCCCTCGTCGAGGGACTCCCCGCGACGTTCCACCAGACCGTCGGTGTAGAGCAGCACCGACGATCCGGGATCGAGCACGAGGCTCGCGGAGCGGTACGGGGAGCTGCGGGTGCGGACCCCGAGCATGGTGCCCTCGCCGCCGGCCGGGAAGCGGACACCGTCGTCGTCGACGACGAGGAGCGGGAGGTGCCCGGCGAGAGCCCAGGTCAGGATCCCGGTCTGCCAGTCGAAGGTGAGGCATGCGCACGTGCTTCCGAGGGCCCCGTCGACGCCGGCCGCGAAGCGGTCGAGGCGCTCGAGCGCCTCCGCGGGCGGGTGGCCCTCGAGCAGGTAGGCGGACAGGGCGCTGCGGAGCTGGCCCATGATCGCGGCAGCACGAGGGCCGTGTCCGACGACGTCGCCGACGGCGAGCGCGACGGTGGTCTCCCCGACCGGGATGAGCTCGTACCAGTCGCCGCCGGCCTGCGCCCCGGTGGTGGCCGGGAGGTACCGGGTGGCGGTGGTGAGCCGGGCGAGCGCCGGTGCGTCGCGCGGCAGCAGGCTGCGCTGCAACGTCTGGGCGAGCTCGTGCTCGATCAGGTAGACGCGGTCGCGCTCGACCTCGGCCTGCCGACGAGCGGTGACGTCGCGACCGATGGCCTGCCAGAGGCCATCGGGGGTGAACCAGATGCTGAGCTCGACCGCCACGGTCCCGCCGTCGCGATGGCGCATCTCCCAGGTCTCCTGGACGGCCTCTCCCCCGCGCAACCGCTCGATCAACCCCTCGAGCCGGCCCCCGTCCTCGTCGCGCACGAGGTCGTGCACCCGCAGCAGCACGTGCTCGTCGCGGGAGAAGCCGACCATGGCGCAGGCGGCCGGGTTGGCGTCGAGGAACTGTCCGTCCCGGTCGGCGAGCCAGATCCCGTCGGTCGCGCGCTCGAAGAGCAGCCGGAACCGGTCCTCGCTGCGCTGCGCGGTCTGGACGGCCCGGGCGCGCGTAAGCGACTCCCAGCACCGGTTGACGACCACGGCGGTCAGGTCGATCTCGCCGGGCGCCCAGCGCCGCGGGTGCGCCTGGTGCACCGCCATCGCGGCGACGAACCGCTGCTGCTTGGTCAGCGGAAGGCAGATCACCGCGCGGATCCCGGTGGCGGCGTACAGCTCCCGCTGGGTGTCGTCGAGGCGGGGGTCGGTCCGGGCGTCCTCGACCACCCAGGCCTCCCCGCGGCGCATCGCGGCGAGCGCCTCGGGGCCGAACGCCGACATCGCGAACCGCCCGGGCAGGTGCGGCAGGCCCGAGGCCCAGTCCCCGGACATGGTGAAGTGGTCCTCGTCGGCCTCGACCTGGGCGTAGGCACAGCGGTTGGCGCCGACGAACTGCCCGAGCCGCCGGGACACGAGCCGCATGATCTCGTCGACGTCCTCGACCGGGTGCAGGTCGCGATCGAGAGCCGCCAGGAACTCCGGACCGCCGACCATCAGCCCGCTCATCGCGGTCCCCGGCAGCTCGTCGCCCGACCGAGAGGTGGCACCGTCCGCATCCTCCCGCCGTCGACAGAGGGGCCGGGCGACGAGGCCCGTGCAGAAGGCCATCGTAGGGCGATCCCCCGCTGACCAGCCTCTCGACGACGGCCCGAGCGGTGGTCGACCAGGTCCGGAGCAGAGGCCGGGCTTCGGGGGAGTCTCCGACCGCGACCTGCCCGCCGCTCCACGGGGGATGTGCTACACCTCTCGACACCACAAGCGCGTCCTGCTCGCCGGGTCGTGCACGGCGTCGTGGAGGTGCACGGTCGTCCGGACCTCTCGCGACGCACCGTCGACGGGCACGTCGCAGGGGGCAGGCATGGTCGAGCACTCAACACCCACGACGGCCGGCCGGCTCCCGGACGAGGGTCCGGCCGCCCGGTCGCCGGGCGGCCCGGAGGCCGAGGACGTCGGCGACGTCCCTTCGGGCGAACGCGAGGCCGCCGTGGAGGCGCTCATGTCGCGGACGCACGTCGCCATGTCGGTGCGGCTCTCCCCGGACAGGCCCCCGTCCTCGTTCCGGGCCCGGGTCCGTCAGCACCGCCTGCACGACCTCACGCTCGTCGACACGACCTGCGACCCGTGCAGCGGGGTCCGGAGCCGACGCCGGGCGGCCCTGACCCGCGAGCCCTACCTCGGGGTCATGGTCCTGGGTCGAGGACGCGAGACCGTCGACCTCGGGGACGGCATCCGCGCGGACATGCGCCCCGGCTCCGCCGTGGTCTGGCGCAGCGATCGTCCGGCGCGGATCGAGGTGCACGAACCGCAGACGAAACGGACCTTGATCGTGCCGCGCTCGGCTCTCGACGAGGTCGGCGCGGCATCGCGTCTCTTCCGGACCACCGTTCTCGAGCCGAGCGCTCCCGGCACCCGGCTGTTGACCGGCTATCTCGATCTCCTGGCCCGCAGCGGGGCACAGCTCGGCACGCAGGCGCGCGGCGCGGCACGCAACGCCGCGCTCGAGCTCGTCGCCGCCGCCGTCGCCGGTGGTGATCCCTCGTCCGGCACCGGCGTCCCGACACCGCCACGCGCCCTGGTCGACGCCTGGATCGAAGGGCAGCTCCTCGGGGGCGACCTGCGCCCCGAACGGATCGCTGCCGCGCAGGGACTGTCGGTGCGCACTCTCTACCGGATGTTCGAGGAGTCGGGTGAGACCGTCGCCGCCTACGTGCGCGCCCGACGCCTCGCGCGGGCGCGGCACGACATCGTCACCACCGGCGAGACCATCACCGACATCGCGATCCGTTGGGGCTACACGGACGCCAGCCACTTCAGCAGGGCGTTCCGGGGTGCGTACGGGTCGTCGCCCAGCGATTATCGCGAGCTGTTCTCCGGCTGCGGGCCGATGCCGTCGCCGTGACGAGGTCGGCAGGCGTTGGCCCGGTGCTGGCAGGCCGATACCAGCCGCGGGCGTCGCGAGCGAACCACCATCACTCCTCGAGATCGTGGAACCGAGGAGGATCGCGTGGCCGGCGAGGACATCGCATTCAGTGCCCAGAACGCCGTCCTGCGCGGCTGGTTCTACCCACCGTCGGACCGCAGCCGCACCAGTCCGTGCATCGTCCTGCAGACCGGCTTCTCCGGCGTCAAGGAGATGGCGACGCCCGATTACGCCGAGGTGCTCCAGGCGGCCGGCTTCGCGTGCCTGGTCTACGACCACCCCGGCTTCGGCGCGAGTGACGCCCTCCCGCAGTCGCCCCCTCAGGAGATCGATCCCTGGCAACAGGTGCGGTGCATCCAGGACGCGATCTCCTATGCCCAGTCGCGACCCGAGGTCGATCCCGACCGCATCGGACTGTGGGGGACGAGCTTCGCGGGAGGGCACGCCATCGTCGTGGCGGCCGGCGATCGTCGGGTCAAGGCGGTGGTCACCCAGCTGCCGCTGATCTCCGGCTCGCGGACCTTCGACGACCTCGTTCCCATCGGAGCACGAGCCGACCTCGAGGCCACCTTCGCGGCGGAGCGCCGCGCCCGCTTCGCGGGCGCCGACCCGACGCTGCTGCCCGTGGTGGCCGCGGACCCGACGGCGAACGCCGCGCTGTCGTCGCCGGGCGCCTACGAGTACTTCACCGAGCTCGCGCGATCGAGCGCCCCGGCGTGGCGCAACGAGGTCACGCTCTCCTCCATGGAGCTCCTCCGGGCCTACGAACCGGGCGCCTGGATCCGGCTCGTCGCACCGACGCCGCTGCTCATCGTGGCCGCGCCCGGGGACCACCTGGCCGACGGCCGCCAGGTGCTCGCGGCCTACGAGGAGGCGCTGCACCCCAAGAAGCTCGTCAGCCTGCCCGGCGGCCATTTCGACCAGTACTCCGGAACGAACTTCGACCGGGGCTCGGCGGCGACACGCGACTGGTTCGTCGAGCACCTGTTCCCCACGACCTGACAGCACACCGCCGAGACGACAGGAGGACCGGCCATGGGACGGATGGACGGGAAGGTCGCCTTCATCACCGGGGCAGCGCGAGGCCAGGGGCGCCGGCACGCGGAACGGCTCGCCCAGGAGGGCGCCGACATCATCGCCGTCGACCTCTGCGAGGACCTGGACACCATCCCCTACTCGAGCGCGACGCCGGACGATCTCGCCGAGACCGTCCGGCTCGTCGAGCACCTCGACCGCCGGATCGTCGCGCACCGCGCGGACGTCCGGGACCTCGACGGGCTCCGTTCGGCGGTCGCCGACGGCCTCGCACAGCTCGGCCGCATCGACGTCGTGTGCGCGAACGCGGGCGTGGCCAACTTCGCGCCCGCCCTCGAGCTGACCGAGCAGCAGTGGGACGAGGTCATCTCGATCGACCTGACCGGGGTCTGGAAGACGGTCCGCGCGGCCGCCCCCGCGGTGATCGAGGGTGGCCGCGGCGGCTCCGTCATCCTGACCAGCTCGATCGCGGGACTGATGGCCTACCCCAACCTCGCCGCCTACGTCGCCGCCAAGCACGGGGTGGTCGGGCTGATGCGGGCTCTCGCCACGGAGCTCGCTCCCCACCGCATCCGGGTGAACTCGATCCACCCGTCCAACGTCGACACCCCCATGATCGACAACGACCTCGTGCGCGGGTTCTTCACCGGCCAGGAGCGCGCCACCCGGGATCAGGCCGCGCAGGGCATGCAGTCGATCAACGCACTGCCGTTGCCGTGGGCGGAGGTGGACGACATCAGCAACGCCGTCGTGTACCTGGCGTCCGACGAGTCCCGATACGTCACCGGCTCGATGATGACCATCGACGCCGGGGCCACCCTGCCCTTCAAGCTCCCCCACGTCAGCTGAGGCGCCCCGGAGCCCCCGACGACACCACTCGCGACGTGGTGCGGAACCGGACGCGGAAGGGGCTGATCACGCCGGGGAGGCGGGTCGGATCGAGGCGCCGCGGGTGGACCCGCTCGTGCTCGTGGTGCTCGAGCAGCGTCGCCAGGAAGGTGCTGGCGGTGAGGAGCACGAGGTTCTGACCGGGGCACACCCCCGGGCCCTCGCTGAAGGGGACGAGCGGCCAGGTGGTGCGCGCGTCGCCCGCCGGGCCGTCGCCGAGCCAGAGCGCCGGGTCGAAGCGGTGCGCGGCGTCGAGGGTGTCGTCGTCCCGGTGGAAGAACGGCGCGTAGACGGCGACGGCCGTGCCGGCCGGCAGCCGGGCACCGGCCCACTCGGTGTCGCGTGTGGTCTCGCGCAGGATCATCGGCGTGGTCGGCCAGAGCCGCACCGACTCCAGCACCGCGGCCCGCAGCCGCCGCAGCTCCTGCGGGGCGTCGAGGTCCGTGTCCGCGAGCTCGGCCCGCGCCCGGGCACCCTCCTGCAGGTCGGCGGTGAGGAGGGCCAGCGCGCGGATCGTGGCCATGCCGGCGGGGTCGAAGGCGAAGAGCCACTGCGGGATCTGGTCGACCGGGTCGACCTCGGCGTCGTCCCCCGCGGTGGTGGCGAGCAGGCCCGCGAGGCTGCCCGGCTCGGCGCGCTCGAGGTAGCCGGACAGCCGCCCGCGGAAGCGGTCGCGGCGCGTGCGGTCGCGCGGCAGCAGGTAGGACCAGTTGCCCCGGTAGCGCAGCGCGTCGAGGTCGGCCTGCAGCGCCTCGTCGTCGCGGGCCGCGTCGCCGAGCACCACGCGGCGGACCACGCGCCGCCATCCGGCCGAGAACGACGACCAGTCCAGGTGACCGCCGCGCGCGGCGTGCGCGGCCACCTCCCGGGCCTCCTCGCGCACCGCGGTCACGATGGCGGGCGCGAGCCGGTGCACGGGGCGCGGCGTGTCGAGCACGGTCTCGTTGACGGCGCGCCGCTCCTCGCGCGCCCGACCGTGCGAGGCGAGGACGCCGTGGGGCTGGAACTGGCTCAGCGCGCCCTGTTTCTCGCGGTTGGCGAGGGCGAACGGTTCCGGCGAGTCGCCCAGTACCTCGTGCACGTCGTCCGCCCCGAGCACCAGTGCGACCCGGCGCGGCAGCGCGAGCCGGACCAGGCCGTCGCCGTGGCGCCGGTGGAGCTGCTGCACCGTGGTCACGGCGCGGCCGTCGAGGTCGAAGCGCTCCGCGAGGGCCATGGCGCGGGGACGCCGGGCGATCACCCCTTGGGCGAGCGTCGGAGCGACCACGCCCAGCGCGACGCGGAGCGTGTCGGCCACGCCGAGGCGCGGCACGAGACCGCCGTCGGACGGTCCCACGGGTGAGGAGTCCTGTGACCAGGACGGCGACGAGGACGGCGACGAGGACGGCGAGCACACGGGTGGACCTCCCGGGGTCGTCGGACGCGAACGGCTGAGGAGGTCAACCACCCGGGCCGTACCCGCAACCGGGTGTCGCCGACTCCTCGTGGTCGGCGCCGCCGACGGCTCGGGCGCCGGACGCGACGCCGCTGTGACCACCCCCGTCGATCCCTTCCGTGCCCCCGCACGTCGACGAGGCTCACCGACCGGCTGGAGCGCGTCAGGTGTGCTCGGGAACGCCCCGGCGGAGGCGGCGCAGGGCGCCGAGCTGCTCGAGGACGAGCAGCGCGAGACACGGCTCCTCGTCGCTGACGAGTGCCGCGAGGAGGTGGACGTCCTCCAGCGGGCGCTCGGTCGCCGGTCCGCCGCGGTCGACCAGGTGCGTCGCCCGCAGCAGCACCGCCTGCGCCCGCGTGCCGGGACGGATGCCCGCCGGGTCGACGGGCTCGAGCGGCGCCGAGTCCGGCCCCATGATCGCCTCGAGGGCGCGACGCACGGTGCCGATCCGCACGCCGGCCTCGGCCAGGAGCCGCTGCGCCGGGCCGGGCGGGCCCTCGACCAGCGACAGCAGCAGGTGCTCGGTGCCGGCGCGTTCCCGCCCGGTCGCCGCCGCGTGCTCGGCCGCCCGCGACCAGCCCGACCACCGCCGGGCGTCGTTCGCGGGCGATCGCGGCGTCACGTGACCTCACCGACAGGGCTGATTCTTGTGTACAGTACATGCGCCTGATCGGCGGACCGCGTCGGAGGGAACGATGTGGAACGACGACCGGGACGACGAGAACGACCTCGACGAGTGCGACGGGTACGTGGTGCTCATCGCGGACGCGACCACGGGCGAGCTCGACTGCTACGGCCCGTTCCACGACGTCGCGGGCGCCGCGACCCACGTCATGAGCGCGCGCGAGGACCTCTGCCGGGAGGAGTTCGACGGAGTCGTCGTCGAGCTCGTGCGGTGGCACCGGCGCTGACCCTTAGGGTCACCGGGTGACATCCCGGGAGCTCCAGGCCCTCGACGCGGCCATGATGCGGCTGCGCCGCGTCTGGGCCCCGACGCCGTCGCGCACCCCCCGCGTCCCCGACGGCGCCGGCCGCGTGGAGCTGTCGACGGTCCTGGTGGTGGAGGCGTGCGTCCGTGGGGATGCGGACAACCCGACCACGGTGGCGGACGTCGGCGCGTTCGCCGGCGTGGCGCCCAGTACGGCGAGCCGGTTCGTCCGGCGGGCCGCCGAGGCCGGGATGGTCGTCCGTGACGCGCACGACGGCGACGGGCGCCGCGCCGCGGTCGAGCTGACCGACGCCGGCCGGGCGCTCTACGAGCGGGCCCGCGCGTTCCGCCTCCGGCGCCTGCAGGCCACCCTCGACGGCTGGTCGGACGCGGAGGTCCTCGTGTTCGTCGACCTGCTCGGACGCTTCGCCGCCGCGGCCACGGACCCCGACCACGGCGCCCCGCTCGACCCCGCCTTCGAGGGCGACGACGAGCACTGAGCGACCCCTCACCTCTGTGCGTGGACCGCGCCGGTCCGCTTGTTCGGTGTACCGTGCACGGGTCGCGCACAACAGACGTGCGCCGACGCCCGGGAGGTCCCCACCCACCCCGGACCCCGTGCCGAGACCGAGGACGACGAGATCATGGTGCTCACCCGCGCGGCCGAGATCGCGGTCAGCGCCGCGACCCGCCGTGAGGACGTGCCGGCTCGCCGGGTGCGGTTCACGGAGGCCGGCGACGGAGCGTCCTCGGTGATCGTCGAGACGGAGCTCGCCCAAGGGCCGGGACCCGGCGAGTTCGCGGTGAGCCGCGGCGCCGCGACCGTGTACGTACCGGCCGCGCTGTTCGACCGGTACGCGGAGTCGACCCTCGACCTGCACCGACAACCGCACGGCGCGGCACCCCGGCTGGTACTCCGCGCCCCGGCGGCCGCGTCGAGGGCCGCCGACCGACACCGGGGGTCCTGACCCTCGCGGTCGACCCACATCGTCGCTCGCCGTCCGGGCGACGCCCACGGACCGGGTCGGCGCCGTTCGCAGCCACCCCCTCTCGAACGGCACGGCCCGTCCGGCCCGGCCGGTCGCCACTCCCCCCGAGCGACCGGTCGGGCCCCCACGCGCACGTACCCGGCGACGGGCTCGGTTTGTGTACCGTACACATAGGGAATGCGGTCGCGACTTCGCTGCCGCCCGGAGGAGCTCTTCGATGTCTCCCGCGACGCCACCGCCTCGTCCCGGCGCCTCCCCGTGAAAGGCATGGACGAGGGCCAGGACGCACCGGTGCACGGTCTTCCTCCCGGCGGCCCGGAGGCCCGGCGGCGCGGCTGCTCGTGCTCGGTCCTCGCCAACGCCGGGCACCGCGTCGACCCCGCGACCGCCGCTCTCGTCGATCCCGAGTGCCCGGTGCACCGCACCGGCGATCGGCATCGAGAGGGAGGACGAGGATGACCGGAGCCGGGCGCAACGGGCACCACATGCCAGAGGCGGCACGGGAAGCGGCGCCACGACGACCGCTGCGGATCGTGCGGGAGTCGGGACCCGGCGACGATCCCGGCCCGCTCGGTCGGCCCTCTGTCGTGCCGCACGGCAGCCGCCGGCACCGGCTACGGCAGCGTCCGCCGCTGCACCGGGCCTGTCGCCTCGTGATCCTGGTGGCCGGCCTCGTGTGCATCGCCGGCGGGCTCGCCCTGTCCGTCCTGCCCGGGCCGTTGACGATCCCCCCGGTGCTGCTCGGACTGTGGCTGTGGTCCACGGAGTTCGCCTGGGCCCAGCGGCTGTTCCAGAGCGCCGCGGTCAAGGGTCGCGAGGCGTGGCGTCACGCTCGGAAGCACCCCGTCAGCTCCACCACCATCACCGCCGGTGGCCTGCTGATGGTCGTCGCCGGTGTGTGGACGCTGCAGCGCCTCGACGTCGTGTCGACCGTGCGCGCAGCCGTGGGAGCCTGACGATGCCGACAGCGGCGGTGGCCGTCACCGGCGCCACCGGCACGGTCGGCCGGCACGTCCTGCGCGAGCTCTGCCACACCGATCCCGGCGTCGAGGTGCGCGGTCTCGGGCGCGGCGACCGGGATCGGCGCCTCCCCGGCGACGCGCAGTGGGCGCGCTTCTCGTTCACCGACCCGGCGACCTGGACGGCCGCCTTCTCCGGGGTGGACGCCGTGTTCGTGGTCCGGCCCCCCGAGCTCGTGCACGTCACCCGGGACCTGCTGCCCGCGCTGGCCGCGGCGCGCGACCTCGGGGTCCGGCGGGCCGTCCTGCTCTCGGTGCTCGGCGCCGAGCGGAACCCCGTGCTCCCCCACCGCCGCATCGAACGGTGGCTCGAGACGTCGGGCATGGCCGCGACGACCCTGCGCGCGAGCAACTTCATGCAGAACCTCGCCGGCGTGCACGCGGCGGAGATCCGCGACCACGACCGCATCGCCGTGCCCGCGGGGGACGCCGCGATGTCCTACGTCGACGCGCGGGACGTGGCCGCCGTCGCCGCCCGCTGCCTGCTGGAGCAGGCGCCCCGGCGCGGGGCGTGGGACGTCACCGGGCCGGCGGCGATCACCCACCACGACGTCGCCGACGCACTGACCCGCGCCCTGGGCCGCCCCATCCGGTACACCCGGCCCGGCCTGCCCCGCTACTGGGCGCACGCCCACCGGGCGGGCATGCCGGCCGGGCTCGTCGCCGCGACCTCGGTGCTGTACACCCTCGCGCGCGTGGGTGTCGGCAGCCGGACCAGTACGGACGTCGCCACCGTCCTCGGTCGTCGCGGCATCGACATCACCACGTTCGCGGACGACTACCGCAGCGTGTGGTGGCCCTCCCCGCCGGGCCGGTCCTGATCCCGCTGCGCCGACCGGCTCCGGGAGGTCGTCATGTGCACTGTGCACTCGCCGGGCGCGGAACGGGCGGGTCCCGCAGACTCATGCTTCGTGGAGAGCGCCGAGCAGGCGGCCATCACGGCCTTCGAGGGAGCCGCCCGCGCGCTGAGCGCCGGCCGCGCCGCCGGCCCGTCCGGGGACAAGGTCAGCGAGGTCGGCAAGCCCCACGTCGCGGCGGCCGTGGCCGACATGCTCGACGCCGCGGTCCGGCTCCTGCGCACGGTCGACCTCCAACCGCCGGCGGTCGGCGGCCCCGGCCACTCGATGCGAGCCATCGCGCAGCACATGAACGCCGGTGCCGAGCTCGCCCGGCGCATGGGGTCGAACCGAGGCTTCGACGCGGGCCACACCAGCCACCCCGAGCCCCGCTCCCTCACCGAGTAGCGGGCCGCGCGCTCCCTCACCCGATGCTCGCCCTGATGGTTCTCGACGGGCGGGTTGCGCCCAACCGACGTCATACTGACCGCGACGGCTCCAACCCAGCGGGCTTGATCCGAGACTGCCCACAGCTCTCGCCCGGGGGACCGCTCATGAGCCTGCCGTACAGCAAGGTCGCCGTAGCACAGGTCGCGCTCCGCGAAGCGGCCCACTCGCTCGACATCGGCGTCAGGGTGCTCCCCGCCGACGCCGGTCTCGACAGCCTCGCCCTGCGAGCGGTCGCCGCCGATCTCGCCTACGCGATGGATGCTCTGGCGGAGATCGTGCGTCATGTCAGCTTCGGGCCCGTACCGACCTCGGCGCCGCCGTCCGGCGTCAGCTGCCACATGCAGACGTTGTTCCACCACGTCCGTGACGGAGCGACCATGGCGCGGCACATCGCCGCGGTGGAGGGGGCAGTGGACGGGGCGGTGGACGGGGCGGTGGCGGGGGCGCTCCTCACACCGGGCGTCCCGATGACGGGGCCCGACGACTGATCCGCGAGATCCTCGTCGTCGACGTCCGACACCCGGGCGCGGCCGGTCGGCCCGTCCGGCGCTCCACACCGGCCCCGACACATCAGCTCACGCGATACGCATGACACGGTCGTTGTGGACCTGCACGCCGCCCATGAGGTCGGGGTCGTGCCCGGGAACGATCAGGGCGTCGGGGCCGGCGAGCTCGTGGAGGCGGTCGAAGGCCAGGTGGACGTCCGGCAGCGAGTGGAGGATCGGCGGTGGGCGGTCGGCGTCGAGGTTCTCGTGGAAGTGGGCCGCGTCGGAGGCGAGGACCAGCGGGCCCGAGGCGGTGTCCACGCGGACGACCTGCATGCCGGCGGTGTGGCCGCCGACGTGGTGCACCTCGAGCCCCGGCACGACCTCGGTGGAACCCTCGACGAGGTCGAGGCGGTCGCGCGCCGGCCCGGTGAGGTGAGCGAGGTCGTCGCGCGAGACCAGCCAGTGCTCGCGGCGGATGCGCGCCGCGAGCGGGCCGGTCCAGTAGTCCAGCTCCGCGCGCTGCACGACGTACCGGGCCGACGGGAACGCGGCGACCGTCCCGGTGTGGTCGTAGTGCAGGTGCGTGAGGACGACGTGGTCGACGTCGCCCGGCCGGGCTCCCAGTGACGCGAGGCCGTCGATCGGCGAGCCGTGGAAGGCGAGGCCGTCGATCGGCGCCGGCCGCGCGGGGTCGATGCCGGCGTCCACGAGCACGGTGTGCGCGTCGTTCCTCGCGAGCCAGACGTAGTACGCGGTCGGGTGCGGCTCGGCGGAGCGGTCGTCGTGGCCGAGGAAGTGCTGTCCGCGGACACCAGGCCGGCTGGCGAACCGGATCGCGTGGACGGCGAAGGTCACGCGGCCGCCTCCGCGCGCGGCCGGGGCACCGGGCGCAGGCCAAGGTCCTCGGTCGGGGTGCGGTAGTAGTCGCGGCCGGTGGCGACGGCGATGATGTTGATCAGGCACACGACGGCGACGAAGCCCGCGACCGCAGGCCAGTTGCTGCCGTCGTCGCCGGCCAGGGCCGCGGCGATCGAGGGGGCGAAGCCGGCCACGGCGAACCCGATCTGCGTGCCGATCGCGACCCCGGAGAGCCGCACGCGAGCCGGGAACATCTCGCCGTAGAAGGCGGGCCAGACTCCGCCCGTGGCGCTGTTGCCGAGACCGAACACGAGGATGCCGAAGACGAAGATCCAGGCGTAGCTGCCCGCGGAGATCGCGTAGAGGTAGCCGACCATCGTCACGGCCATCCCGATCGACCCGGCGAGGAACACCGGCTTGCGCCCGATCCGGTCGCCGAGGAGCCCGAAGAACGGGATGACGACGATCGCGACGAGGTTGGCCACGACGCCGACCCACAGCATCGCGGTGCGCGAGAGCCCGACGTCGTTGACCGCGTAGGAGAGCGCGTAGACGGTGAAGATCGTGCTGACGGTCGCGATGGTGGCCGCGAGGACGACGCGGATCACCGCACCCGGGTGCTCGCGCAGCAGCTCCTTCACCGGCGCCTTCGCGGTGTCGGCGCGACGCTCCTGCTCACGGAAGACCGGCGTCTCGTCGAGGGTGCGGCGGATGAGCAGCCCCGCGACGACGACCACGGCGCTGAGCCAGAACGGCAGGCGCCAGCCCCAGCTCAGCAGGTCCGCCTCGGGCAACGCGGCGACCGGCAGGAAGATCGCGGTGGCGAGCACCTGCCCGAACTGCGTGCCGCCGAGGGTGAAGCTGGTGAAGTACGCGCGCCGGTGCGGCGGGGCGTGCTCGAGGCTCGTCGACGAGGCGCCGGCCTGCTCGCCGCCGGCCGAGAAGCCCTGCACCAGCCGCAGCACGACCAGGATGATCGGCGCAGCGACACCGATGGTGGCGTAGGTCGGCAGGCAGCCGACGGCGAACGTCGCGACCCCCATCAGCAGGACCGTCGACACGAGGACCCGCTTGCGCCCGAAGCGGTCGCCGAGGTGGCCCAGCACGAACGCCCCGAGCGGTCGGGCGAGGTACCCGGCGCCGAAGGTGGCCAGGGCGAGCAGCGTGCCCGTCGCCGGCTCCGAGCCGGGGAAGAACAGCTTGTTGAACACCAGCGCGGCGGCCGTGCCGTAGATGAAGAAGTCGTAGTACTCGAGCGCGCTGCCGATCCATGCGGCCAGGGCAGCCTTGCGGGGCTGGGCAGGAGGTGCTGCCTGCGGTGCGGTCACGGGCCACTCCCTCGGCACGACTATGTACCAAACAGTTACGTACCGGATGGTGAGTTGTGGAGCTCAGTCGTGTCAAGCACGGCCGACGTGGGCCGTCAGGTACTCCACGACGAGGTCGCCCACCATCCGGCGGTAGTGCTCGCGCCGGGAGGGATCGAGCAGGTCGCGGTCGAAGACGGCCGAGAAGGTGTGGCGGTTGGCGAGCCGGAAGATGCAGAACGCGCTGATCACCATGTGCACGTCGAGCGCGTCGACGTCGATACGGAACAGCCCCGCCGCCCGTCCCCGCTCGAGGATGCCGCCGAGCACGTCGACGGCCGGGGCGGCCAGACCGGCCAGGACCTCGGACCCGCGCAGGTGCTCGGCGCGGTGGATGTTCTCGATCGCCACCAGACGGACGAAGTCGGGGTGCGCCTCGTGGTGGTCGAAGGTCAGTTCGGCCAGGGCGCGGATGGCCCGAGCCGGGTCGAGGTGGTCGACCGCGAGCTGCGACTCGAGGGCCCGGATGCCGGCGTAGGCGTGTTCGAGGACCGCCAGGTAGAGCCCGCGCTTGCTGCCGAAGTAGTAGTAGATCATCCGCTTCGTGGTGCGGGTCCGCGCGGCGATCTCGTCGACCCGCGCCCCCGAGAAGCCGTGGTCGGCGAACTCGGTGGTGGCCACGGCGAGCAGGTCGGCCCGGGTCCGGGCGGCATCGCGACGCCGCTCGTCGGCCCCGTCCACACCCTCGGCGGTCACCGTGTCCCTCCGGTCCACGGCCACGACCCTAGGCCGTTCGATCGAGCCTCGTGACTTATGAACCATCCGGTACGTACGCTCGCGTCTATGAGACTCGGTGTCGATGAGCGCGTGGCCGATCCGGGCACCGTGCACGTCGGACTGATCGGGGCGGGCATCGGACCGTCCCTCTCCCCCGCGCTGCACGAGCGCGAGGCGTCGGCCCTGTCGCTCGCCTACCGGTACACCCGCTTCGACCTCGACGCGCTGGGCGTGGCCCCGGCGGCCGTCGGCGACCTGCTCGCCCGCGTCCGCGACGCCGGCCTGCGCGGGGTCAACGTCACCCACCCCGTCAAGCAGACGGTCCTCGCCCACCTCGACGAGCTCTCGCCCGACGCCGCCGCGATCGGCGCGGTCAACACCGTCCTGTTCGACGACGGGCGCGCCGTCGGCCACAACACGGACTGGTCCGGGTTCGCCGCGGCCCGCCGGACCGGGCTGGCGGGCACCACGCTCGGCCGGGTCGCGGTGCTCGGCGCCGGCGGGGCCGGGGCGGCCGCCGCGCACGCCCTGCTCGTCGAGGGGGCCGGCACCGTCGACGTCCTCGACGTCGACGCCGACCGGGCCCACGCGCTCGCCGTGCGCCTCGCCACGACCTTCGGCGCCGGCCGCGCCGTCGCGTCACCGACCGCGGCTCTCGGCGACGTCCTCGCCCGGGCCGACGGCCTGGTGCACGCCACACCGACCGGGATGGCCGAGCACCCTGGCCTCCCGGTCGACCCCGCCGTGCTGCACCACCGCCTCTGGGTCGCGGAGATCGTCTACCGGCCCCTGCGCACCGGGTTGCTGCGGGTCGCCGAGGCGGCGGGGTGCCCGACGCTCGACGGCGGCCTGATGGCCGTCCACCAGGCCGCCGACGCGCTGAACCTGTTCACCGGCCGGCGCCCGGACACCACCCGCATGCGGCGGCACCTGGCCGAGCTGCTCGACGACCCCGAGCCCCGGGAGGACCCCCGTGCCGGCTGACCTCCGCACCGCCGTTGCGACCGTCTGCCTCTCCGGGGCGCTCGAGGACAAGCTGGCGGCCGCCGCCTCGGCCGGGTTCGACGGCGTCGAGATCTTCGAGCCCGACCTCGTCGCCTCACCGATGTCGCCGGGCGAGGTGCGCCTGCGCTGCGCGGACCTCGGCCTGTCGATCGACCTCTACCAGCCCTTCCGAGACCTCGACTCCACCGACGACGCCCGGCTCGCGGCGAGCTACCGGCGCGCCGAGCACAAGTTCGACGTCATGCGCGCGCTCGGCACCGACACCGTGCTCGTCTGCTCCTCGGTCGCCGCCGACGCCGTGACCGACCGCGACCGACTCGCCGCCCAGCTGCACGGCCTGGCCGAGCGCGCGGGCGACCGCGGGCTGAGGCTCGCCTACGAGGCGCTCGCGTGGGGGCGGCACGTCAACACGTGGGACGCGTCCTGGGACGTCGTGCGCCGCGCCGACCACCCCGCGCTCGGGCTCTGCCTCGACAGCTTCCACGTGCTCTCCCGCGCCTCCGAGGTCGACGGGATCGCCGACGTCCCCGGCGAGAAGATCTTCTTCCTGCAGCTCGCCGACGCGCCGGTGCTCTCGATGGACGTGCTGCAGTGGAGCCGCCACCACCGCCTGTTCCCCGGCCAGGGCGGCTTCGACCTGCCCCGGTTCCTCGGGGCGGTCCTGCGCGCCGGCTACCGCGGGCCGCTCTCGCTCGAGGTCTTCAACGACGTGTTCCGCCAGGCAGACCCGGTGCGCACCGCCGTCGACGGCCACCGGTCGCTGCTGGCGCTCGCCGAGGCGACGGCGGCCCACGGCGCCGGCGTCGACCCGGTGGGCGGACCCGCGCCCGACCTCGAGGGCACGGCGTTCGTCGAGATCGCGACCGGCGGCGACGAGCCCGGCCTCGACCACGCCCTCGCCGCCCTCGGCTTCGCCCGCACCGGGCGTCATCTGTCCAAGCCCGTCGACCGCTGGGAGCAGGGACGCGCCCGCATCCTCGTCAACCGCTCCGGCGAGCACGCGACGGCGATCAGCGCGCTGGCCGTGGAGTCCGTCGACCCGGCCGGAGCAGCCCGGCGCGCCGAGAAGCTGGGAGCCCCGCTGCTCCCCCGCTCGCGGGCACCCGGCGAGGCCGATCTCCCCGCCGTCACCGCGCCCGACGGCACCACCCTGTTCTTCTGCCGGCCCGGCGTCGCCGCGGACTGGAGCGGCGACTTCCACGCCACAGGGGACGCCGCCGACGGGGTCGGCGTCCGCGACGTCGACCATGTCGGGCTCGCCCAGCCTTTCGACCAGTACGACGAGGCGACGCTGTTCTACCGCACGGTCCTCGGCCTCCAGCCCGGCAGCACCGGCGAGTTCGCGGCCCCGTTCGGCCTCGTCCGCAGCCGCGCTCTCGCCGACCCGTCTCGCCGCGTGCGCCTCGCGCTCACGGTGTCGCTGCTGCGCCGGGGCGACTGGGCACCGGGCATCCCGGAGCCGCAGTACGTCGCACTCGCCGTCGAGGACATCGTGGCCGCCGCCCGCGCGGCCCGGGCCGCCGGCGCGCCCCTGCTCGCTATCCCGGACAACTACTACGACGACCTCGCCGCGCGCGTGGAACTCCCTCCCGACCGGCTCGCGGACTACCGCGAGCTCGGCGTCCTCCACGACCAGGGGCCCGACGGCGCGTACCTGCAGGTGTGCACCGAGGTCCTCGCCGGGCGCATCTTCGTCGCCCTCGTCCAGCGCGTCAGCGACGTCGACGGCTACGGCTGGGCCGACACCCCGGTGCGCATGAGCGCCCATCGGCGTCAACGCCTGACGCGGCGGCAGCTCTCCTCGGGCTGACCGGCTCCGCGACCCAGGTCGCCCTGCCCGCCTCCGGCCTCCGTCGTCGACCAGGACGCCGGGCGCCTGCTCGTCGGGCGCTGCGCTGACTCACCTGGTGCAGGTGATGTGCGCACGCCGGCGCGCGTCCCACCGTGGACGGGCATCGACCACCCACGGAGGTCCGCCATGGCGTCGCATCCCCTCGACCGCAGGTTCAACTCCCGCCTCTTCCTCGGCGGCGCGGTGCTCGCCGCGACCGGCAGCGTCCTCGTGAGCGTCGGGCTCGGGCTCGGCAGCGCCGCGCTCCTCGACGCCGCCCGCCGCTGGCAGCGGGGCACGGAGATGTCGCCCGCGCAGCTGGCGCGGCACGCGATCGGTGTCGCGCAGGTGGCGACGAACGCCGGCGCGCAGGCCTGGCAGGCGCCGATGCCGAACGGGCGCCGGAGGGTGGCGGCAGGCGACGGGCACGCCGCGCCCGTGTCGTGACCGAGGCCGTCTCCGGCGTGGCAGCTCCGCAGGGCTCCGCGCCGCACGCCGGCCACCCCCCGGCGACCACACCGTCGGCGGCGCCGCCCACCGACCCGTTCACGATCCTGCGCTCGCGCCGCTACCTGGGGCTGCTGGCGCTGGCCGCCGTGCTCGGCGTGCCGATCTCGGCGGTCGCGTACGGGTTCCTCGTCCTCGTCGGCGGCCTCCAGCGGTGGACGTTCCAGGGTCTGCCGGCGTCCCTCGGGTTCGCGGCGGCGCCGCTGTGGTGGCCCCTGCTGCCGCTCGGCGTCGCGGGGCTGCTGGTCGGGGTGGTCGTGCGCTACCTGCCCGGACGCGGCGGCGAGTCGCCCGCCGACGGCTTCCACTCCGCCGGGTACCCGGAGCCCGCCGCCCTCGGCGGCATCGCCGCGGCGGCCGTCGCCAGCATCGGGCTCGGCGTCGTCGTCGGCCCGGAGGCCCCGCTGATCGCGCTCGGGGGCGGGCTCGCAGTGGTCGCGCTACGGCTGGCGCGCCGCGGGGCGGCGCCGGCGTCGGTCGCGTCGGTGGTCGCGGCCACCGGGAGCTTCGCCGCGGTGAGCACGCTGTTCGGGAACCCGCTGGCCGGCGCGTTCCTCATGATGGAGGCCATCGGGCTCGGCGGCGCCACCGCGACGATGGTGCTGGTCCCGGGGCTGCTGGGGTCGGGGATCGGCTCGCTGGTCTTCCTCGGGCTGGACTCGTGGACCGGCTTCGGCACCTTCTCCCTGGCGATCCCGAACCTGCCGCACGCGCCCTCCCCGACCGTCGCGTCCCTCGCGTGGGCGGTGGTGACGGGCGTCGTCGCCGGCGGGCTGTGCTTCGCCATCCGGTGGGTGGCCCTGCGGCTGCGGCCGGTCGTGGTGCCGCGGCCGGTCCTGCTCACGCCGCTGGTCGGCCTCGCGATCGGCGCCCTCGCGGTGGTGTTCGCGGCGGCGACCGGGCACGGCGCGTCCGACGTGCTGTTCTCCGGCCAGGACGCGCTGGGGCCGCTGCTGCAGGACCCCGCCGCGTACGGGCTCGGCGCGCTCCTGCTGCTCATCGCGTGCAAGGGCCTCGCCTACGCCGGGGCGCTGAGCAGCTTCCGCGGCGGCCCCACGTTCCCCGCCATGTACCTCGGCGCGGTGGGCGGCACGGCGCTCGCCCTGCTGCCGGGCCTCGACCCGCTCTCCGGCGCGGCGATCGGGATGGGCGCGATGACGGTCGGCATGCTGCGCCTCCCGCTGACCTCGGTGCTCCTCGCGACCCTCTTCCTCGGGTCGGCGGGGATGGCCGTGGTGCCGCTCGTGATCGTCGGCGTCGTCACCTCCTACATCGTCACCCTGCGGCTGCCCGACCCCGCCGGGACGCGGTCACCCTCGCCGGGCGAGGCCGCGCCCGCGGCGCCCGGCAAGCATCGGACCCATGACCGAACCCAGAGCTGAGACGGGCCCCATCGACTACCTCGTCGTCGAGTTCCCGGCGGGCACCCCGACCGGCGTGGGCATGCCCCTGCTGCTCGACCTCGTCGACCGCGGGCTCATCCGCATCCTCGACCTGGTCTTCGTGAGCAAGGGCGACGACGGGACCGTGGCGGGCCTCGAGCTGGCCGACCTCGACGGCGACGGCGAGCTCGACCTGACGGTGTTCGCGGGCGCGTCCTCGGGCCTGCTGGGTGCCGACGACCTGGACGAGGCCGGCGCCGTGCTCGACCCGGGCGCCACGGCCGCGGTGCTGGTCTACGAGAACGTCTGGGCGGCACCGCTCGCGACCGCGCTGCGCCGCAGCGGTGCGCAGCTGGTCGCCGGTGGCCGCATCCCCGTCGACGAGGTCGAGGCCGCCCTCGCCCCGTCGGTCCCCGCGTAGAGGAGTCGAGAGCGATGCCAGGACTGTTGCGAGGTCTCGCCCGCACCGCGCTCGTGGCCGGCACGGCCACCGCGGTCTCCAACCGCGTCTCCCGCCGCCAGGCCGGGCGCTGGGCCCGGGAGGAGGAGGCACAGCAGTACGAGCAGCAGCAGTACCAACAGCAGTACCAGCAGCCGCAGTACCAGCCGCCGCAGTATCAGCAGGCCCCGCCGCCGGGCGGTGGCGACACCATCGAGCAGCTCCGCCAGCTCGGCGAGCTCAAGAGCCAGGGCATCCTGACCCAGCAGGAGTTCGACGAGCAGAAGCGGCGGATCCTCGGGACCTGAGCGTCCGATCGGTGGACTGACACGCCGATCCCGGTCGGCGAAGCTGGACGGTGATGGTCCGACCCGCCCCGGCCGCGACGCAGCTCCTCTGGGACGCCGTCCTCGAGCGCTCCGACCTCGAGCCCACCGTCCTCGCCCTCCGCGACGCCCTCTCCGACGCCGTCGAGGCGGGCCACTGGGCGCACGTCGCGACGCTGCTCGACCGCACCGACGACGACCTGCCCTCCGCGCTGAGCGCCAACGCCCTGCGCGCGGGCGACCGCAGCGGCACGGCGCCGCTGCACCACGCGGCGCGACAGGGCGCGCACCCCGACGTCGTCGACGACCTCGTCGCGCGCGGCGCCTGGCGCACGCTGCGCACCACCGACGGCGAGACCGCCGAGGCGGTGGCGCGCCGGCTCGGGCACGCCTCGCTCGCCGACCGGCTCCGCCCGGAGCCCGCGATGGTGATGGACGACGAGGCGGTCGCCGACGTCGAGACCTTCCTGCGCGCGCTCGTGGAGGTCCGCACGCGCCGGATCGCCCGCCCGCTGCGCCACCCCCAGCTCGGCCCGCTGCTCGAGTACCCCGACACGACGATGTGGGTCCGCGTGCCCGGGATGTACGGCGGCTTCGCGTGCCGCTGGGCCGAGGACACCAGCGAGCCGACGGTCGAGGTGCGCAGCGCGAGCCGCGTCGTCGGCGGCTCCGGGCGGACACACCACGTCACCGCCGAGGGCGTCGAGCTCGTCGCGCGCGTGCTCTGAGCGTCCCGACGCCCTCACATGCTCCCGGCGTCGCCGACGGCCCGCCGGACCGTCGTCGATCCCCGTGCGCAGCGCCCGGTCCATCCGCGGGCCGACGTCCGCCCACCCCAGCGCCACTAGCCCAACGTGAACGGGTCGCGCGTGCCGCCGGTCAGCTCGACCCACACCGCCTTGGTCTCGAGGTAGGCGTCGACGCCGTGCACGCCGTTCTCGCGGCCCAGGCCCGAGGCCTTGTAGCCGCCGAAGGGCACGCTCGGGCCGAGCACGCGGTAGGCGTTGATCCACACCGTGCCGGCCTTGATGCGGGCGGCCACCCGGTGCGCGCGGTGCACGTCCTTCGTCCACACCGCGCCGGCGAGGCCGTAAGGGGTGTCGTTGGCGAGCTTGATCGCCTCGTCCTCGTCGGTGAACGTCACCGCCGAGAGCACCGGCCCGAAGACCTCCTCGCGGTAGACGGTGTCGGTCGGCTTCACGCTGAGCACGGTCGGACGGACGAAGTAGCTGCCGAGGCTCTCCTCCGCCACGCCCCCGTAGGCGACGGTCGCGCCCTCCTCGCGGGCCTTGTCGAGGTAGCCGAGCACCTTCTCGTACTGCGGCCGGTTCGCGACCGGCCCCATCTCGGTCTCCGCGTCCATGGGGTCGCCGAGCTTGATCGTCGACGCCCGCTCGGCCACCAGGCGGACCAGCTCGTCGTGGACGTCCGCGTGCACGATCAGCCGCGAGCCCGCCATGCACGTCTGCCCGGTCGCGGCGAACACCCCGGCGACGAGCCCGTTCGCCGCGGCCTGGAGGTCGGCGTCGGGGAAGACCACCTGCGGCGACTTGCCGCCGAGCTCGAGGGTGACCGCGTTGAGGTTCTCCATCGCCGCCTTGCCGACGGCCTTGCCGGTGGCGGTCGAGCCGGTGAAGGCCACCTTGTCGACGCCCGGGTGGGACGCGAGGTGGGCGCCGGTGTCGCGGGAGAGCCCGGTGACGACGTTGACGACGCCGTCGGGGATGCCGGCCTGCGCGATGAGGTCCGCGAACCCGAGCGTCGAGCCCGGCGCGTGCTCCGAGGGCTTGATCACCGCGGTGCAGCCGGCCGCGAGCAGCGGGGCGAGCTTGAACGTCATCAGCAGCAGCGGCGAGTTCCACGGCGTGATCGCCGCGACGACCCCGACCGGCTCGCGGCGGGTGTAGACGAGGTAGTTCGGGTTGGGCGAGGGGATCTGCTGACCCTCGATCTTGTCGGCGAGCCCCGCGAAGTAGTGGTACCAGCCCCCGAGCCCGTGGAGCTGGCCGATCATCTCGCGGTAGAGCTTGCCGGAGTCGTTGACCTCGAGCGTCGCCAGCCGCTCGGCGTTCTGGCCGATGAGGTCGCCGAGGTGGCGCAGGCACGCCGCGCGGGCGAAGCCCGTCATCCGCCCCCACTCGCCGTCGAGCGCGGCGCGGGCGGCGCCGACGGCGGCATCGACGTCCTCGGGGCCGCCGTCGGGGATCGTCGCCCAGTCCCGCCCGGTGTACGGGTTCTGGGACGCGAACGTCCTCCCGGAGATCGCGTCGACGGCCTTGCCGCCGATCAGCAGGCGGAACTGCTCGAGGTCGGCCACGGGAGTCACTCCTCGGTGTCGGGAACGGGGTCAGAGCAAGGGGCGCAGCGCCTGGACGGACGGCGCGGCGCGCACGGCGGCGGTGAACTCGGCGAACGCGCGCCCGTGGGTGTGGGCGAGGTCGGCGGCGCGGTCGGTGAGCGTGCCCGCGTCGACGTAGTCGGCGCCCTCGAAGTACAGGCCCGGCGAGAGCACCTGCGCGGCGAAGAACCCGCCGAGGACGTCGCGCAGGTCGTCGACGGCGAGGAAGTGGTGGGCGGTGGCGCCGGTGTGGACGATCGCCGCCGCCTTGCCCAGCAGCGGCGCGCGGGTGTCGCCGGCGATGCCGCGCTCGGTGTTCTCCAGGACGCCCTTGATCAGGCTGCTGGAGCGCGCGCGGTAGGTCGGCGTCGCGAAGGCGATGCCGTCGGCGCGCTCGATCGCCTGCTGCACGGCCTCCGGGTCGGGGGCGTCGGCGAGCTCGAGGACCTCGGTCGCCGCGCCGGCCGCCGCGGCGCCCTCGAGCAGCGCGCGCACCGCCACGAGGCTGCGGCCGCCCGGCGACGGCGACCCGACGATCCCGAGCAGCGTGGTCATCCACCGAGGCTAGGAAGCACCGGCGAGCCGGCCCCATCCGTCACGCGCACCGCGACAGCCGATATGCGCAGGACCCGGCGGTGGAACATCTCCGCACGTCACGGCGGGTCGTCGATCGACTTGCCGTGCCGATCGGTTGGGTGCAACTGTGGCCCGCGACACGGTCGCACGGGGGCGAGGGGTCAGGCGTGGACGCAACCGCCGAGCACGAACCCCTCGCCGGTCACGCCGTCATGAACACCGCGGACGTCGACGAGGCCCAGCACGTCGTCACCGAGGTCTACGTCCGCCACGAGCTCGACTCGCTGGGCGGGCGCCCGCTCGACGCGCGGCTCAACTGCGTCGCCTCGGAGCGGATGACGCTGGGCTACCTCGTCTACGGGGCGAACGCGTCGCTCGACCTGCCGCCGCTCGAGCACTGCTACCACGTCAACCTGACCCTCTCCGGGAACACGCAGGTCACCCGCCGCGGCGGACGCGACCACGCGATCACGGCCGGCGGGCGCAGCGGCGCCGTGCTGCTGCCCACCGAGCACTCGACGGTCACGTGGACCCCGGAGGCGACGCAGTTCGCCATGAAGTTCAACCGGGCGCCGCTCGAGGAGCACCTCGGGAGCCTGCTCGGCCGCCCCGTCCACGACCCGCTCGACTTCGACGTCACCATGGACCTCACCGCAGGCCCCGGCGCCGCGCTGCTGGCCGCGGTGCGCTTCCTGCAGAGCGAGATCGACCGGCCCGGCGGGATCGCGGACGCGCCGCTCGCGCGGGCCCAGCTCGAGACCTACGTGATGACCGCCCTGCTGCACGGGGTGCCGCACCAGTACACCGACGCGCTGCACTCCCCCCGCGCCGAGGACCGCCCGGCGATCGTGCGCCAGGCGCTCGACCACATCGACGCCCACGCGGACGAGGCCTTCACGATCCCGCAGCTCGCGCGGCACCTCGGGGTGTCGACGCGCACCCTGCAGGTCACCTTCGCCCGCAACGTCGGCGTGACGCCCAGCGAGTACGTCCGCGACGTCCGCCTGGCGCGCGTCCACGCCGACCTCCTCGCCGCCAACCCGGCCGACACCTCGGTCACCGAGCGCGCGGCGGCGTGGGGGTTCCTGCACCAGGGCCGCTTCTCCGAGCAGTACCGGCGCAAGTACGGGCAGCTGCCCTCGCAGACGCTGCGACAGGGGTGACGCCTGCGCTTATCGGACCCATCGCTGCGTCTCGCGGATGTCCGGGCCCGGGCCCGCTGCTTAGCGTGGTCCCGATCACAGCGGCGCGTGCCCATCCGTGCACGCAGCGCTCCCCCGACGCACGCCGGAGGTCACCCATGGTCCAGACGATCACCCGCGGCCGCGAGCAGGAGATCCCGCTACGGCACCCGCGCGAGAACGGCCGGCCGTCGATCTTCAACGACCAGAAGATGAAGCTCGGCCTGTTCGGCTCGAACTGCTCGGGCGGCCTGTGCATGACCGACGCGCCGACCACCTACGAGATCACGTGGGACCACACGAAGTCGATCGCGCAGAAGGCCGACCGGCTCGGGATGGAGGCAATGGTCCCCGTCGCCCGCTGGAAGGGGTTCGGCGGCAACGTCAACTTCAACGGCACCAACTTCGAGACGTTCACCTGGGCCGCCGGGCTGGCCGAGTGCACCGAGCAGATCACGATCTTCACGACCACCCACATCCCGACCGTGCACCCGATCGTCGCGGCGAACATGGCCACGACGATCGACCACATCTCGGGCGGCCGGTACGGGATGAACCTGGTCATGGGCTGGTTCACCCCCGAGATGCACATGTTCAACCCCAGCCAGCTCGAGCACGACGAGCGCTACCAGTACGGCGGGGAGTGGCTGGAGTTCGTCGAGAAGCTCTGGACCGCCGAGGGCGAGTTCGCGTTCGACGGGAAGTACTTCCAGGCCCAGGAGCTGGAGTCCGAGCCCAAGCCGGTGCAGAACCCGCGCCCGGTGCTCATCAACGCCGGCAACTCGTCGGCGGGCACGGACTTCTCGGCGAAGTACGTCGACATCAACTTCGCGTCGCTGGACCTCGAGAAGATGCCCGACTACACCCAGGCGATCAAGAAGAAGGCGAAGGACTCCTACCAGCGCCAGATCAGCACGATGACCTACGGGCTCGTCGTGTGCCGGGACACCGAGGCCGAGGCCAAGCGCGTCCACCAGGAGATCATCGACAAGGGCGACTGGCCCGGCGCCCGCCACCTCATGAGCATCATCGGCGTCGAGAGCCAGTCGTTCGGCGAGCAGATCGAGAAGTTCCAGGAGCGCTTCATCGCCGGCTGGGCGGGCCAGCCGCTGGTGGGGACGCCCGAGCAGGTCGTCGACGGCTTCCAGCGGCTCTCCGACGCCGGCATGGAGGGCATGATCATGGGCTTCCTCGACTACAACGAGGAGATCGACCACTTCGGCGAGGCCGTCATGCCGCTCATGCGCGAGGCCGGGTTGCGCTACTGACCCTGCTCGACGGAGTCCCGCAGCAGTCCCGTCGCTGCATGGCAGTTGACGTACTCGTAGTACTGCGACCCCGCGTCGATCACCGCGACTTCGTGGTAGAGCCGCAGCGACGGGACGTGCCGGGCCCGGCTGACGAAGGCCACGAAGACGTTGAGGTGGCTCGGGTGCGACTCGGCCCAGCGCTCGAGCAGGTCGAGCGAGCGCCAGTACGAGATGGCGTAGGTCGTGTCCAGCGGGACGCCGTCGGCGTCGACGTTGCGCACGTAGCGGTTGCTGTAGCAGCCGATCCGCTGGCCGCGGTCGCGCAGGAAGTCCATGGCGTCGGCCAGCGCGGGCTCGATCGCGCCGAGGTAGAGCTCGCGCTCCTCGGGCGGGGTGTCCGTCCAGTCCTGGCCGGACCGGATCAGCGCCACGTTCTCGTGCCCGCGGACCACCACGCGCCCGGACGGGTCGCCCTCGGCCCGCAGCTCCCCGTCCGGGCTCATCCGGTCGGTCTGCGAGCGCGGGATGCGGTCGCGCATCGCTCCCCAGTAGGCGTGCTCGGTGACCTGGTCGCTCACGTCGTCGAGCACCCCGCCGACGCCGGGGAGCCCCTCGGTGAAGGGGTAGAGCGTCTCGAAGCGGTCGACGCCCGGCGCGAGGATCTCGCGGAAGACGCCGACGCCGGCCGACAGGCGCTCGGGCGCGTCCCACCAGCCGGCCACCTCGGGGCGTGCGAGCCAGCGGTCGTACGTCGCGGTGTCGCGCCAGTACGCGGCGGCGATCAGGGTGTCGTACCCCTGGGCGTCGACGTGGTGGGTGAGGTCCCACCCGCCCGGCCCGTCGTCGAGCGCGAACCCGTCGGTGATCGCCCGCAGGGTCGCCCACGCCTCGGCGCGCCGCTCCTCGCCCCGGTACTGCACGCCGAAGTAGCCCATGACGACCGCCGTCACGTCCCGGCCGACGCGCGCGACCCAGATCGGGAAGGGCGGCCGGTACTCGTCGGGCACGCGGCGCGACAGCGTGCGGGGGCACTGCAGGTGCGTGTCGATCGCGGATTCCACGCGTCCTCCCGAGATGGGTACCGCCGGGCCGAACTACGGGGATTCTCTCCCGACGCGTCCGCGCCGCGCCCGCTCCTAGCGTTCTCGCAGGCCACGAGGCCGACGAGGACCACGAGCGAGGAGCAGCACCATGGCCACCTTCCTGATCGAGCGGAACATCCCGGGCGCGTCCGGCCTGTCGGACGAGCAGCTGCGAGAGATCGCGACGACCTCCAACGACGTCGTCGACTCCCTCGGCGTCGCCTACACCTGGAGCCACAGCTACGTCGCCGGCGACAAGTTCTACTGCGTGCACGAGACCGACGACGCCGACACCGTGCGCGAGCACGCCCGCCGCGGCGGCTTCCCCGCCGACGTCGTCGTCGAGGTCGCGGCCACCATCGGCCCCGGGACCGCGGACGCATGATCCCCTTAGGGTGAGGGCGACCAGGGCCGACGACGTGCCTCCCCCCGGCACGCCGTCGGCCCTGGTCCCGTCATGCACCCCACGAGGAGGTCCCCTGGTGTCCGTGTCCGCGAGCGGGTCGGCGGACCATGCCGACCTCGCCGACCTCGCCGCCCTCCTGAGCGACCGCTCGCTCGACGACGCCGGTCTGGCGGCCCTGAGCGACCGGGCGCCGGAGATCCCGACGCTGCCCGGCGTCTCGGTCGTCAAGATCGGCGGCCAGAGCCTCATGGACCGGGGGCGCACCGCCGTGCTGCCCCTGGTCGACGAGATCGTGGCGGCGACGGCGATCCGCCGGCTGCTCATCGGCACCGGCGGCGGCACCCGCGCCCGGCACGCCTACGCGCTGGCGGCCCAGCTGGGCCTGCCGACCGGCGTGCTCTCCGAGATCGGCTCGGCGGTCGCCGGCCAGAACGCCACGATGCTCGGCTTCCTGCTCGCGAAGCACGGCATCCCCGTCGTCGAGGCCAACGCCTTCGCGACGCTGCCGCTGCGCCTGGCCGAGGTCGGCGCCGCGGTCTTCCCGGGCATGCCGCCCTACGGCCTGTGGCAGCGCGTGCCCCACGAGGGCGTCGTCCCGCCCTACCGCACCGACGCCGGCTGCTACCTCGTCGCCGAGACCTACGCGTGCGAGCAGATGATCTTCGTCAAGGACGAGGACGGCCTCTACACCGCGAACCCGAAGAACGACCCCGCGGCGACGTTCATCCCCGAGATCACCGTCGACGAGCTGCTCGCGCGCGACCTGCCCGACCTCGTGCTCGAGCGCGGGATGCTCGAGCTGCTGCGCGACGCCCGCCACGTCCGGTCCGTGCAGGTCGTGAACGGCCTCGTGCCCGGCAACCTCACCCGCGCCCTCGCCGGCGAGCACGTCGGCACGATCATCACGGCAGTTCCGAGAGGCGGAGGCCCGCAGTGACACCCGACGACCGCCAGGGCCGCGACGTCGAGTCCGCCTTCGTCCGCCAGACCCTGCTCGACCGCGACCTCGTCCGTTCCGCCGAGCCGGACGACGTCGACCGGATCCGCCTGCTGCCGTGGCTCGAGGTCGTCGTGCTGGGCGGCTCGACGATCGTCGACCGCGGGCGCGACGTCCTCGTCCCGCTGACCGACGAGATCCGCTCGCTGCTCCCCGACCACAGGATGCTGCTGCTCACCGGCGCCGGCGTCCGCGCACGCCACGTGCTGGGCGTCGGCCTCGACCTCGGGCTGCCGACCGGCGCGCTCGCCGGGCTCGCGGCCACCGAGGCCGAGCAGAACGGGCGCCTCGTCGCGTCGCTGCTCGCGGCCGAGGGCGTGTCGTACCTGCCGCACCAGACCGTCGCGGGCCAGCTGCCCGTGCACCTCGCCGCCGCGAACGCCGCGGTCTCCAACGGCTACCCGCCCTACGGCGTCCACGAGTTCCCGGCGGCCGCGGGGCGCCTCCCGGTGCACCGCACCGACACCGGCGCGCTGCTGCTCGCCGACGCGTTCGGGGCGTCGCGGCTGGTCTACGTCCGCGACACCGCGGCGCTCGCCGGGCTGCCCGACGTGATCTCGGCGAAGGAGCTGCTCGCCCGCGACGGCGACCTGCCGGTCGACCGGCTCGCGCTCGAGCGTCTCGGCCTCGCGCGCCACGTCACGTCGCTGACCCTCGTCGACGGGACCACCCGCGGCGCGCTGACCGGCGCGCTGTCCGGCAAGGGCGGCGTCACCGTCACCGCGGTGTGACTCCGGGGAACGGCGGCCCGTCCGGCTGGCAGACGGTGCCCGGCGGCGGCGTCACGAGGTCGACGAGGTAGCGCTCGCGCGCCGCGTCGACGCACGCGCCGGGGTCCTGGTAGGTCGGGTGGCCGTAGCCGTCCTGGACGAGCAGGACGGCGTTGCCGAGCCGCTGCTGGGTGGCCTCGGCGTTGCGGATGCCCGTCGCCGGGTCCCACCGGTTGTTGATCAGCAGGACGGGGTTCTGGGTGCGGGCGGTCCACGGCCCGGCGTAGCGGTCGTCGCTGCGCCCGGGCCACCCGGACGCGCACGGCCCCCAGAGCCACCACCCGTTGACCGCGCCCCACAGCGCGCTGCTGCGGTCGAACTCCGGGACCACGGTGGGCCACGCCGTCACCGGCTGCTGTGCCGGCCCGTCGAGGCAGGAGATCGACGACGACGTGACGCTCGACTGGTAGCCCTCGGGCGACTGGTACTGCTGCGCCGAGGTCTCCAGCGCCGAGGCGTCGCCGTTCGCGGCCGCGTCGAGGTCCGTCGCGAACTGCGGCCACATCTCCGGCACCCGCAGCGGGGTGAAGGTGGAGACGAGCAGGTCGCCGTAGGTGAGCTCGCCGGGCGGGGTCGCGGTCGGCGCGGGGATCGGCCCCAGCCGGGCGCGGTCGAACAGGGCGGCGACGCGCTGGTCGACGGTCTCGGGGCCGCGGGCGAGCGCGCAGCCGGTCGGCCCCGCCTGCTGACAGAGCTGCCGGAACCGGGCGAAGACCCCGTCGGTGTGCGCGACGTCGCCGACGGTCCGTGCCTCGGCGCTCTCGGTGTACTCGACCGCGTCGATGAGCCCGTCGAGCATCACCGCGCGCACACGGTCGGGGAACATGTTGACGTAGGTCTGGCCGATCATCGTCCCGTAGGAGAGCCCGACGTAGGTGATCTGCGGGTCGCCGACGGCGGCGCGCAGCGCGTCGAGGTCGCGGGCCGTGTCGGTGGTGGAGACGTGGTTCAGCAGCTCGCCGCTGACCTCGCCGCAGCGCCGCGCCAGGTCGGTCGTGCGCTGGGCGTAGGCCTGCGACTCGGCGGCGGTGGCCGGGATGCTCACGCCCGCCCAGAACCGCGCCTGCTCCTCGGGCGACGTGAAGCACTCGACCGGCGAGCTGTCGTTCGTGCCGCGCGGGTCCCAGCCGACGACGTCGAACCGGCCGCCGCCCCAGCGGTCGAAGTCCGAGCCGCCGCCCGCGACCAGCTCGACGCCGCTCTGCCCGGGGCCGCCCGGGTTCACGAACATCGACCCGAGGCGCTCGGCCGGTTTGCTCGCCTGCCGGCGCATGACGGCCAGCTCGATCTGGCGGCCCTGCGGCGCGTTCCAGTCGAGCGGCACCGGCAGGCGCGCGCACTGCAGCGCGGGGTCCTGGTCGGCCGGCGGTGCACAGGGCCCCCAGGCGATCCCCGGACCGGGGGCCGGTCCCGTGACCGGGGAGGCCGGGGCCGCACCGGCCTGCTGCGTGGCGGAGGAGCAGGCGGCCGCCATCAGCGCGCAGCACAGCGCGGCGATCACGGCGCGGAACACACCCAGTGTCATCGAGACCCACCCGTTCGAGGGACAAGTCGGATCAAGCTACTGGGTATGGATCACGCTGTGCAGCTAGAACTGTCGCCTATCGGACAGTTTCCGGGACGTCGCTGACGCCCAGGCGCAGGTGCTGGACATGGTTGACGGCCTCGGTCAGCAGACGGGCGACGTGCTGGTCGAACAGCCGGTAGGAGATCTGCTTGCCCTGGCGGGTGCCGACGACGAACCCGAGCTGGCGCAGCACGCGCAGCTGGTGGGACACCGCGGACTGCTCCATCCCGACGGCCGCGGCGAGGTCGCCGACCGACGACGGGCCCTCGGCGAGGTGCAGCAGGATGCGCAGCCGGCTCGGCGTGCTCAGCGCACTGAGGGTCTCGGCGATGCCCTCGACGGGGACGTCGGTCCCCAGGCGCAGCGAGGCCAGGATCGACGTCTCCCCCGGCGTCCCGTGGCCCACGCCGGCGATGCTACCGAGCCGCCACCTCACGACCTGCTGAACCGACCAAATATGAACACATGCTCACGTGAGCTAGCGTGCGGGGCATGGCGATCGGTGGGTGGTGGCGGAGCGCCGTGCGTCTGGCGGAGGCGCGGTGGGCGCTCGCGTCGCTGGCGTTCTTCGTCGTCGCGGCGCTCGCGCAGCTGGCCGACGCACCGGTGTGGATGTGGGGGCCGCTCTACGCGGCCTGCTACCTCACCGGCGGCTGGGAGCCCGCGCTCACCGGGCTGCGCGCCCTGCGCGAGCGGACGCTCGACGTCGACCTGCTGATGATCGTCGCGGCGGCCGGCGCCGCGGCCATCGGCCAGGTGTTCGACGGCGGGCTGCTCATCGTCATCTTCGCGACGTCCGGGGCGCTGGAGGCCTGGGCGACGGAGCGGACGGAGTCGTCGGTGCGCGGGCTGCTCGAGCTGGCGCCGCAGAGGGCTCGGCGGGTGCTCCCCGGTGACGGCGAGGAGGAGGTCGACGTCGTGGACCTGCGGGTCGGCGACGAGGTGCTCGTCCGCCCCGGGGAGACGATCAGCGCCGACGGGACCGTCGTCGACGGCGCCGGCGAGGTCGACCAGGCGAGCATCACCGGCGAGCCGCTGCCGGCGGCGAAGGCGGCGGGCGACGACGTCTACGCCGGCACGGTGAACGGCACCGGGGCCCTGCGCGTGCGGGTTTCTCGGGAGGCGGGCGAGTCGGTGGTGGCGCGCATCGCCGTGCTGGTCGAGCAGGCCGCGGCGACGACGGCGCGCACCCAGCGGTCCGTCGAGACGATCGAGCAGCGCTACTCGGTCGGCGTCGTCGTGGCCACCGTGGCGATCTTCGCGATCCCGCTGTGGTCCGGCGAGGAACTCCGGGGCGCCCTGCTGCGGGCGATGACCTTCATGATCGTCGCCTCGCCCTGTGCGGTGGTGCTGGCGACCATGCCGCCGCTGCTCGCGGCGATCGCGACGGCGGGGCGCCACGGCGTGCTGGTGAAGTCGGCGCGGGTGATGGAGGACCTCGCGACCGTGGACGCGGTCGCGCTCGACAAGACCGGCACGCTCACCGAGGGCCGGCCGGAGCTCGCGTCCGTGCGCGGGGACGCCGCGGTGCTCGGGCTCGCCGCGGCGGCGGAAGGGCCCAGCGAGCACCCGCTGGCGCGGGCGGTCGTGGCGGGCGCGCGGTCGCGGGGGGTGCGCGTGCCCTCGCACGTGAGCGACTTCGCCGCCGAGCCGGGGCGGGGCGTGCGCGCGGTCGTCGAGGGTCACGTGGTGCGGGTGGGGAGCCCGGCGCTGCTGGGTGTCTCGCCGGCCCTGCGCCCGCTCGTCGACGACGTCGAGGCCGAGGGGCACACCGCCGTCGTCGTGCTCGTCGACGATCACCCGCGGGCCGTGCTCGCGCTCACCGACGCCCTGCGCCCCGGCGCCCGCGCGACCGTCGCGGACCTGGCCGCGCGCACCGCCGAGGCGCCCGTGCTGCTGACCGGCGACAACCCGCGCACCGCCGCGCGGATCGCCGACACCGTGGGGATCGCCGACCGCCGCGCCGGGCTCCTGCCCGCCGGCAAGGTCGCCGCGATCGAGGAGCACCACGCCGCCGGGCGCCGGGTGATGGCCGTCGGCGACGGGATCAACGACGCCCCGGCGCTCGCCGCCGCGCACGTCGGCGTCGCGATGGGCCGGGCCGGCGCCGACCTGACGCTGCAGGCCGCGGACGTCGTGGTGGTGCGCGACGAGCTCGCGACCCTGCCCGCCCTGATCGACCTCGCCCGCCGGGCGCGCCGCGTGGTCGTCGCGAACCTCGTCATCGCCGGATCGATCATCACCGGCCTCGTGGTGTGGGACCTCGTCGGCACGCTCCCCCTGCCTCTGGGCGTCGCGGGGCACGAGGGGTCGACGGTGCTGGTCGCCCTGAACGGGCTGCGCCTGCTGCGGTCCGGCGCCTGGCCGCGCCGCCGGCCCGTCGCTGCCACGCGGACGGAGCCGTCGGTGTTCTCCCGGACATGACGACGACCGAGGTGTCCACGCAGCCCGACCTGCCCGCGCTGGACGGGCTCGACTGGACGAGCATCGGCGAGGCACTCAACCGCGACGGGTACGCGACCACCGGTCGGCTGCTCGACCCGGAGCAGTGCGCGGAGACGATCGACCTGTTCGACCGCGACGAGGTGTTCCGGTCGACCGTCGAGATGGCGCGGCTGTCGTTCGGCGAGGGGCGCTACCGCTACTTCGCCGACCCGCTGCCGCCGCTGGTGCAGGCGCTGCGCACCCGGCTCTACCCGGGCCTCGCGTCCGTCGCGAACCGCTGGGCCGACGCGCTCGGCGAGGACGAGTGGCCGACCGAGCACTCCGGGCTCGTCGAGCGCTGCGCCTCCGCGGGCCAGCACAAGCCGACGCCGCTCGTGCTGCGCTACGGCCCCACCGGCTACAACTGCCTGCACCAGGACGTCTACGGCGACCTGACCTTCCCGCTGCAGCTGCTGATCATGCTGAACACGCCGGACGTCGACTTCACCGGCGGCGAGAGCGTGTTCGTCGAACAGCGCCCGCGCCAGCAGTCGCGGGCGATGGTCGTGCGCCCGGGGCTCGGCGAGGGCGTGATCTTCCCGGTCCGGTACCGCCCGAAGCTGGGTGCGCGCGGCTACCACCGCGTCCAGATGCGCCACGGCGTCTCGGCGGTCCACACCGGCGACCGCCACGTCCTTGGGATCATCTTCCACAACGCTCGCTAGGTGTCAGCGGCGTGTCAGCGGCGTGGCGCTGCGGACACTCAATGTCCGTAGCGCCACGCGCTTGCACAGGTGTCAGCGGTGGGCCCCCGCTGACGCTCAGCGTCTGTATCGCCACCCGCTCGACGCGCGAGGCTCTCGAGACCATGGAGATCGACATCGCGGGCACGCGCCTGCCGCGTCACGTGACGGAGATCAGGAGAGCGATGTCCACCCCCGGCGGGCCGCGGAGGTGCACCACGCTCTCTTGATCTCTGCGGAGTGCCCGACGAGGCCGCGCCGCGCGCCCTGAGCGCTGCCGTCGACGGTTACTGGCTGGTATCGCTCGCCTCGCGAGCGATACCAGCCAGTAACCATGACCTCCACGCTCGGCTCGCCGCTGAATCGAGCGCGTGGCGTTGCAGACACTCAACGTCTGCAACGCCACGTCGCTGACACGAGGGCTCGCTAGGGATCGAGCGCGTCGAGGCGGGTCTCCGTGACGTGGCGCAGCGCCTCGAGGCCCGCCGCGATGGTCGGCAGTTCCTGCGAGCCCGCGCGGACCGCCGAGATCACGCGCCTCGTCGGGGCCGGGCCCGTGGTGATCCGCAGGCGGCGGGTGTCGTGTTGCGCGGGCAGGTCGGCGAGGCGTGGGACCAGCGCGACACCGAGGCCCCGCGCGACGAGGGCGGCGCCGGTGTCCCACTCGTCGGCGTAGTGCGCGATGTCCGGCGCGAACCCCGCCTGCGAGCACGCCAGCGTCACGAGCTGGTGGTAGGCGCGGCCCGTGTTCCCGCAGACCCACGGGTCGCCCGCGAGGTCGGAGAGCGCCACGACCTCGGCCCCGAGCAGCGGGTGCCCGGGGCCGACGAGGACGTCGAGCGGCTCGTCGAACAGCGGGTGCTGGTCGAACGCCGGGTCCGACGCCGGCGGGATGCTCGGCGTCGCGACGACGACGGCGAGGTCGACGTCCTCGGCCGCGAGCAGGTCGAACGAGCGGGCCGGCTCCGTCTCGCGCAGGTGCGCGCGCAGCTGGGGGTGCTCGCGGCGCAGGTGCTCGAGGACGCGCGGCACCACGACCGCCGCCGCGCTCGAGAACGCCGCGAAGCGCAGCGTCCCCCCGACGGCGCCGGCGCGGTGGGCCGCGAGGTCGGCCCGCGCCTGCTCCCACTGCGCGGTCAGCGTCTCCCCGTGCGCGAGCAGCGTGTGCGCCGCCGGCGTGAGCCGCACGCCCCGCCCGACGGGCTCGAGGAGCGGCACGGCGAGCTCGCGGGCGAGCGCCTGCATCTGGTGCGACACCGCCGACGGCGTCAGCCGGCAGACCTCCGCGGCGGCCGTGACGGTGCCGTGCCGGGCGATCGCCGCGAGCACCCGCAGACGCCGGTCAATCATGTACTCAACGTACAAGATCATAGGTTCGACGTTTCGATGGACGTGGAAGGAATCCCGCTCCCACACTGCGACCACGCACCCGTCACCGCCGCCGGCCGGTGCGTCGACCACCACCTGGAGCAGGAGATTCCCTTGTCCTACCGCGCGATCGTCGTCGGCCTCGGCGGGCTGGGATCGGCGGCCCTCTACCGCCTCGCCGCGGAGCTCGGCCCGGGCGTGCTGGGGCTCGAGCAGTTCGAGCTCGGGCACGCCCGCGGCGCCTCCCAGGACCACTCGCGGATCATCCGGCTCGCCCAGCACCAGGAGGAGTACGCGGCGCTCGCGGCCCCCGCGTACAAGGCCTGGCACGAGGTCGAGGCCGAGGCGTGCCAGCAGATCGTCACCCCCACCGGCGGCCTGGTGATCGAGGACCGGGCGGCACGGGCGGGCATCGCCACCGGCAGCCGCAACATCGAGGGCTACACCGCGATGTTCGACCGGTTCGGCGTCGCCTACGAGCGCCTCGACGCCGACGAGCTCGTCGCGCGCTGGCCGCAGTTCCGCGTGAACGGCAGCGAGCAGGCGCTCTACCAGCCCGACTCCGGCATCGTCGACGCCGCGCGCGCCAACGCCGTGCACCGCGCCCTCGCCCGCGCCCACGGCGCCGAGATCCGCGCGAACACCCCCGTGCGTGCCATCAAACCGGACGGCGAGGGCGTCGCGGTGGTCACCGACGAGGGCGTGCTGCGCGCCGACAAGGTCGTCGTCACCAGCGACGCCTGGACCAACCAGGTCCTCGCCGATACCGGCACCGCGCTCCCCCTGACCGTCCTGCAGGAGCAGGTCACCTACTACGCCACCCCGCATCTCGCGGAGTTCGCGCCGTCCCGCTTCCCGGTCTTCATGTGGCACGGCGCCCACAACTTCTACGGCTTCCCGGTCTACGGCGAGGTCGCCACCAAGCTCGGCCAGCACATGGGCGGCCACGAGACCACCGCCGACGACCGCACGTTCGAGCCCGACCCCGTGCGCCGGGCGCGCTACGCCGACTTCGTCGGGCGCCACGTCCCGCGCTTCGGCGGCCCGGAGCTCTACTCGAAGACCTGCCTCTACACCGTTCCCCCGGACCAGGACTTCGTGCTCGACACCCTCCCCGCGCACCCGCAGATCGTCGTCGCCAACGGCGCGGGCCACGCGTTCAAGTTCGCCGCCCTGATCGGGCAGCTGCTCGCCGAGCTCGCGCTCGACCACACCCCGTCCCAGCCGATCGGGAGCTTCTCGATCACCCGCCCCGCCCTGACCGACCCGAACCACCCGCGGAGCTTCCATGTCTGAGACGACCCTGCCCACGACCCTGCCCGCGCGTCCCGTCGACCCCGCCACCTACACCGACGAGGCCACGTACGCCGCCACCCGGCTGCCCGTCGAGCTCGCCTCGACGCTGCTGCCCGACGCCTACTCCGCGCCCGAGTTCTTCCGCCTCGAGCAGGAGAAGGTCTTCGCGTCGGGGTGGGTCGCGGTCGGGCTCGCCGCCGACGTCGACCGCCACGGCGCGTGCATCGTCGTCGACGTCGCCGGCCGCTCGGTGATCGTCACCCGCAACCGCCACGGTGCGCTGCGCGCGTTCCACAACGTCTGCCGCCACCGCGCCACGAAGCTGCTCCCGGGCGACGCCCGCGAGGTCGGCCACCGCGGGCGCATCCGCTGCCCGTACCACTCGTGGACCTACGACACCGACGGGAAGTGCCTGGGCACCCCGCTGTTCGAGGGCTCCGACGTCCCGGCCGGCGAGGAGTCGATCTTCGACACGTCCGTCGCCAAGGGCTTCGACAAGGCCGACTACGGGCTGCACGACGTCGCCGTCGACACCTGGGGCCTGTTCCTGTTCGTCAACCTCGACCCCGACGCGTCGCCGCTGTCGGTGCACCTGGGCGACCTGCCGACCCGGTTCCGCGACTACCGGCTCGACGAGTGGGTGCCGCAGCGCCGGCTCACCTACGACATCAACGCCAACTACAAGCTCGTCGGCGAGAACTTCATGGAGTACTACCACCTGCCCTGGGTGCACCCCGAGCTCAACCAGGTCTCCAAGTTCTCCGACCACTACCGGTGGCAGGGGCCCGGCATGTACACGGGCATGTGCACGACGCCGGTGTCGCGCAACACCGACGCCGGCGGGTGGGACGGCCTGCAGGCCCTGAGCACGCTCGGCGCGCAGGACGCCGACAGCGGCCGGTTCGTCTGGCTGTTCCCGAGCACCGCGCTCGTCGTCCTCCCGAACCACGCGTTCGTGCTGTTCAACCGCCCGGTCGCCGCGAACCGCACCGTCGAGACCGCCGTGCTGCTGGCGCACCCCGAGTCGCTCGAGCACCCGGAGGCCGAGGACGGCATCGAGCAGCTCGCGAAGTTCTGGGACCTCGTCAACACCCAGGACATCGAGATCGTCGAGCGGGTCCAGGAGGGCATCGAGAACCCGGCCTACCGGGGCGGGCGGATGTGCTTCCGGTTCGAGGAGCCGCTGCACCGCTTCCAGAACATGGTGATCGACAAGGTGGTCGGCGTCGATCGCGTCCCGGGCGGTGACGAGGACACGATGACGCGGATGTTCCCGGACCCGTGACCGCGACCGCCCCCGCCTCAGGGCACGTCGTCGGCGGCGCGACGGTGCCCTCGCGCGACGGCCGCACGATCCCCGTCGAGGACCCGTCGACCGGCGAGACGATCGCCGAGATCGCGCGCGGCGACGCGCACGACGTCGACGCCGCGGTGGCCGCCGCGCGGGTGGCCGCCCGCCGCACGCGCCGGACGACGCCCGCCGAGCGGGCCCGGATGCTACGGGCCCTGGCCGCCTCGCTCGACGCCGACCGCGAGGAGTTCGCCCGCCTCGAGACCCTCGACACCGGCAAGCCGCTCTCGCTCGCGCGCGGCGAGATCGCGGGGTGCGTCGGTTACCTCGACTACTACGCCGGCGCCGCCGACAAGCTGCACGGCGAGACCATCCCGCTCGGGCCGGGCTCGCTGGCCTGGACCGTGCGGGAACCGGTCGGGGTCACCGCGCACATCGTCCCGTGGAACGCGCCGCTGTCGATGCTGTGCCGCAGCGTCGCCCCGGCGCTCGCCGCGGGGAACACCGCGGTGGTCAAGCCCGCCGAACAGACCCCGCTGACCGCCCTGCGGTTCGCGGGGCTCGTCGAGGCCGCGGGCTTCCCGAGCGGGACGGTCGACGTGGTCACCGGCCTCGGCACCGAGGCCGGGCACGCGCTGGCGGGCCACCCGGGGATCGGCTCGCTGACCTTCACCGGCTCGGTCGCCACCGGGCGCGCCGTGCTGCGGGCCGCGGCCGAGCACATCACCCCGGTGGTGACCGAGCTCGGCGGCAAGTCGCCGCAGATCGTGTTCGCCGACGCCGACCTCGACGAGGTCGCGCGCCAGGTCGTCATCGGCTTCACCACCAACACCGGCCAGTACTGCGACGCCGGCACCCGGCTGCTCGTCGACCGGGCGGTGCAGGACGAGCTCGTCGAGCGCATCGTCGCCCGCACCGCCGCGCTGACCATCGGGGCCGGGATCGACGACCCCGACCTCGGCCCGCTCGTGTCCGCCGAGCACCACCGCCGCGTCACCGGCTACGTCGAGATCGGGCGGCAGGAGGGCGCGCGGGTCGCCGACACCCCGCGTGCGCTCCCCGGCACCGGGTACTTCCTCGCACCGACGACCTTCGTCGACGTCACCCCGGACATGCGCATCGCCCGCGAGGAGATCTTCGGCCCGGTGCTGGCCGTGCTGCCGTTCGACGACGAGGAGCACGCCATCGCCCTCGCCGACGACACCGACTACGGCCTCGGCACCGGCATCCACACCCGCGACATCGACCGCGCGCTGCGCGTGGCCGACCGCGTGGACGCCGGCTACGTGATGATCAACGACTACTTCGCCGGCGGCCCCGGCGTCCCGTTCGGCGGCACCGGGCACAGCGGCACCGGCCGCGAACGCGGGCTGGTCGCGCTCGAGAGCTACGTGACGCTCAAGACCGTCGTCGCCCGCGTCGCCCCCGTACACCAGGAAGGAACCCCGTGAGCACGACATCCGCGGACGTCGTCGTCATCGGCGGCGGCCTCGAGGGCTGCGCCGCCGCCTGGGCCCTCACCGGCCGTGGCGTGACCGACGTCGTCATCGTCGAACGGGCGACCGTCGGCTCGGGCGGCACCGGGAAGTCGTCGGGGGTCGTGCGCAGCCACTACGGCGTCTCCTCGCTCGCGGCGATGGCCGCCAGCAGCCTGCAGACGTTCGAGGACGCGCCGCTCGTGCTCGGCGCCGACGTCGGCTTCCACCAGACCGGCTACGTCGTCGGCGTCGGCCCGGAGAACGTCGACGCCTTCGCCGCCTCGCTCGAGGCCCAGCGCGCCGTCGGCGTCAAGACCGAGGACGTCGACCACGGCGAGGTGCAGAAGCTCTGGCCGGTCGCCGACCTCGCGCCGTTCGGGGCCTTCGCCTACGAGCCGCGCGGCGGGTACGGCGACGCCTACCAGACCGCGCAGGCCTTCGCGGGCGCCGCACGCCGGGCCGGGGCGCGCCTGCGGCAGGGCACCACGGTCACCGCGATCCGCACGGCCGGCGACCGCGTCACCGGTGTCGAGCTCGCCGACGGCACGGTGGTCGCGGCCGGCACCGTCGTGCTCGCCGCCGGCCCGTGGTCGGTGCCGCTGCTCGCCGCGCACGGGATCGAGCTGCCGCTGACCGCGCACCGCGAGCAGATCGTGCTCGTCGACCCCGGGCAGCCACTCGGGCCGGTGCCCGTGTTCTCCGACCTGGTGTCGCTCCAGTACATCCGGCCCGAGGGCACCGGGCAGCTGCTGTTCGGCAACTCGGACCTCTCGGTGCTCGAGCCCGCGGACCCGGACCGCTACTCGAACCGGGCGAGCCCGGACGCGGTCGACGTCGCCGTGGAGAAGGTCGGGACACGCCTGCCGGGTCTCGCCGATCCGGCGGTCGCCTCGACCTACGCGGGGTGCTACGACGTCACGCCCGACTTCAACCCGGTGATCTCGCGGACCGGGCTCGACGGGCTGGTGGTCGCCGCCGGGTTCTCCGGCCACGGTTACAAGATCTCCCCCGCCGTCGGGCGGCTCGTCGCCGACCTCGTCGTGGACGGCACGAGCTCCGACCCCGACATCCCCGCCGGGGACTTCCGTCTCTCCCGGTTCGCGGAGGGGGCGCTGCTCACGAGCCCGCACCCGTACGTCGGCGCCGGCCAGATGCGCTGAGAGGGCCACCCATGGACATGATCGTCACCGAGCGCCGCGACGAGGCCGACGGCGTCGTCGCCCTGACGCTCGCCCGCACCGACGGCGGCGAGCTCCCGGCGTGGGCGCCGGGCGCGCACGTGGACGTGCACCTGGCGGACGGGCTCGTCCGCCAGTACTCGCTGTGCGGCGACCCCGCCGGCCGGACGCGCTGGCGCCTCGGCGTGCTGCGCGAGCCCGTGAGCCGCGGGGGCTCGGAGTTCGTGTTCGACAAGGTGCACGGCGGCGACATCGTGACGGTGGGCGAGCCGCGCAACCACTTCGCGCTCGAGCCCGCGGCACGCTACGTCTTCGTCGCCGGCGGCATCGGGATCACGCCGATCCTGCCGATGATCGCGGCCGCCGAGGCGTCGGGCGCCGAGTGGACGCTGCTCTACGGCGGGCGCACCCGGCGCTCGATGGCGTTCGTCGACGAGCTCGCCGCCCACGGCGACCGCGTGACGATCGCGCCGCAGGACGAGGTCGGGCTGCTCGACCTCACCGGCCTGCTCGCCACCCCGCGCCGCGGCGCGCTCGTCTACGCGTGCGGTCCCGAGCCGATGCTCTGCGCGGTCGACTCCTTCATGGCCGGCTGGCCCTCGGGGAGCCTGCGCGTCGAGCGCTTCGCGCCGAAGACGCTCGAGAACACGGGGGCCGAGGGCTTCGAGGTCGAGTTCGCGGCCAGCGGCGTCACGGCCGTCGTGCCCCCGGACCGCAGCATCCTCACCGTCGCCGAGGAGGCGGGGATCGCCGCCCTCTGGTCGTGCCGCGAGGGCACGTGCGGGACGTGCGAGACGCCGCTGCTCGCCGGGCGCGCCGAGCACCGCGACTCGATGCTCACCGCGGAGGAGCAGGCCGACCAGAACACGATCTTCATCTGCGTCTCGCGCGCCGAGCAGGGGTGCCCCCGCCTCACGCTGGATCTCTGAGGGCCTCGACCCCGGTGAGCTCGCCCGGCGCGGTCGGGCGCCCGCACGCGACGAGCAGCAGGGCGAGCGCGGGCCCGCGCACCTCCGGGCCCTCGCCGAGCGCGAGGTCGGCGTCGGTCGCCGTGAGCCGCACCCGCGCGACGAGCTCCTTCGCGCCGCCGAACGACGCCGGCGTGCGGGCCTGGAGCCGCAGGGCCCGCGCGACGGCCTCCGCCGGGTAGGCGCGCCGCAGTCCGAGGGGCCGGCGGACGTCCTCGCCGTGCACGATCTCCTCGACCAGTCGGGAGTCGAGCGGCGCCGGGGGCGTCGTGCGGCGGGAGGCCACCGCGCGCAGCCGCGCGAGGGTCTCCTCCGGCGACCCGCCGCGCTCGCGCGTCACGCCGCGCGCGTTCTGTCGGTCGAAGTCGAACCCGGCGCGGGCGAGCCCGAGGACGAAGCCGACGCGGGTCGTCCGCGCGGTGTCGACGAGGTGGGCGACGACGTCGTGCACCGTCCAGCCCGGGCACGGCGAGGGCTGCGACCACCGCCGGTGATCGCTGCCCTCCAGGTCGTCGATCAGGGCCGCGCGCTCCGCGTGCACCATCGACCAGACGTCGTCCACGGGTCCTCCTCGTCTCGGGCTCCGAGGGTGTGACGGCGGCCGGGCGCCGGACTCATCGGCCGTACGCGGGATGGGTCACGGTGTCGCGCTGCTCGACGAGCCGGTGCGCGTCCGCGGGAACGCCGGCGCCCCGCCCCATCCCTGACTGATGCGAGTCGAGTCCCGGCATCGTCGCCTCCTCGTGAATCAGGTCCGTACCGCCGCCAGCAGCGGCACCACGTGCTCGTCCCCGGTCAGCGAACCGTGCTGGCCCGGCAGGCGCGAGAGCAGGCGCTCCCCCTCGGTGCGCACGACCGCGGCGCTGCCCCGCAGGGCGGCGACGACGTCGGGCACGCGCGGGCGCACCGCGTCGTCGAGGGCCCCGAACCAGCCGCGGTCGACGACCTCGGCACCCGTCAGCACCCACGCGTCCTCGCCGAGCACGCCGCGCCAGGTGGCGAGCACGTCGTCGGCGGCGCCGTCGTCGGCGTAGACGAGGCGGGCGCGCGGGTCGCCGCCGACCAGCGCGACGCCCGCCTGCAGGTCCGGGTCGGTGTCGGCGTCGTAGCGGCGGTCGACGCGCACCATCCCGTGGTCGCCGGTGACGGCGAGCAGCGCGCCAGCGGGGAGCTCGGCGACGAGCTGCTCGACGAGCCGGTCGATCTGGCGCAGCTGCCAGCGCCACGCCGTCGAGCCGGGGCCGTGCAGGTGCCCGAGCTGGTCGAGGTCGGAGTGGTACCCGTAGACGAGCTGCGGGCCCGGGCGCCCGAGGGCGTCGAGCAGCTCGGCGGCGAGGTCGCCGAACGCGCCCACCCCGCGGTAGTCCGCGCCGCGCAGCGCCGAACGGGTCAGCCCCGAGGTGCGGAACGCGCGGGCGGACACGACGGTGGCGCCGACGTCGAGGCCGACGGCACGCTCGAAGACGGTCGGGTGGGGCTGGACGGTCTCGGGCGGCAGGAGCTCGGCCGCGTCGCCGGCGTCGCTGGTCCAGGTCAGCGAGTCGAGCAGGGTGCCGTCCACCCGGAAGCGGATGCCGAGCGTGCCGTGGGTCCCCGGCGGCAGGCCGGTGCCCAGCGAGGTCACGCTGATCGAGGTGCTGCTCGGGAAGCCGGCGAGCAGCGGCCCGTGGTCGGACATGGCGGCGAGGAACGGTGCGTCCGCCGCGTGCTCGTGGAGCAGCCGGTGGCCCAGCCCGTCGACGAGCAGCAGGGCGGCCGCGCGCACGGGCGGCAGGTCCAGACGCATCGGTCCGCCGGTGACCGCGTCCAGCAGCGCCGGCATCACGTCGTGCAGACCGGGGCGGGTGGCATCGGGCAGGACGAGCTCGGCGGCCTCCACGCCCCGCATTCTCGGTTAGCACGGCCACACCGTCACGCGGAGTCTCGCCCCGGCGAGGAAGGGGAGGCTAACCTCGCTCGACAGCGAACGGGACGAGAGGACGGAACGTGTCGGTTCTGGACACCACACCCCCGGCGACGGCATCGCGTCCCCCGCTCTGGTGCTTCGCCGGCGGCGGCGCGCCCGCGCTGGCGATGCTGCCGATCGCGCGCTCGCTGCCGGCCGACCAGTCCGTGCACGGGCTGCAGGCCCACGGCTACGAGGGCCGCGCCGTGCCGGACTTCTCGGTGCGCGGAGTGGCGCGCCGCTTCGAGCGCCGCATCCTCGCGACCACGCCGACCGGCCCGTACCCGCTGGTCGGGCACTCGTTCGGCGGGCTCGTGGCCCTCGAGGTCGCCCACCGCCTGACCGCGCGCGGTGCCTCGGTGCCGTTCGTGATGATGCTCGACAGCGTGCTGCCGCCGGCGCTCGGTCACTCCGAGGGCCTGGCCACCACCGACGGGCCGCCGCCGGCCCCGGAGGCGCCGACGCTCTCCGCGGCGTGGGTCCGCCAGCGCCTGCGCCGTCGCGCCCAAATGGCAGCGGCGGGCCTCGTGCCGCTGCCCCGGGGCGTGCGCGACGAGGTGTTCTGGGAGCGCAGCATGCGCATGGCCGCCCGTCACCGTCCGCGGCGCTGGACCGGGCGCGTCGTGCTCGTGCTCTCCGAGCACAACACCGACGACGTCGAGGCCTGGGCGCCGGTGACCAGCGGCGAGATCGTCGTGCACCGCGTGCGCGGGGGCCACAGCGCGATCATGCGCCCGCCGTTCCACAAGCCCGTGGTCGAGATCCTCGCTGCCGAGCTGGACCGCGCCCGAGCGGAGCGGTGACGCCCCCGACCGTCACCGTCGTCGTCCCGGTCCACGGGGCAGCCGAGCACATCGTGCGGTGCCTGACGTCGCTGGCGCGCCAGGACCGCGGTCCGGACCAGGTGGTGCTCGTCGACGACCGGGGCCCCGACGACTCGATCCCGCGCGCGGTCGCCGCCGCCGGGGTGCTCGACCTCGACGTCACCGTCGTGACCCACCCGGAGAACCGGGGGCTCGGCGCAGCCCGCAACACCGGCCTCGCCGCGACGACCGGGGACGCGGTGCTCTTCCTCGACGCCGACGACGAGCTGCGCCCCGACGGCCTCGCCCTGCTCGCCGACGCCCTCCGGCGCCATGACGCCGACTTCGCGGCCTCCCGCACCGTGACCATCCGCCCGGACGGCACCGAGCTCGCCGAGGTCGAGCGGCCGTACCGCCGCGAGGTGGTGCCCGGCCGCGCCTACGCGCGGGGCCTGCTGCGCGACCGGCACCGGGCCTACGCCGGGAACAAGCTCTTCCGCCGCGCCGCGCTCCCCGCCGAGATGTGGGACGTCGGGCGGGCCTACGAGGACTTCGCGCCCGTGCTGTACGCCGCGCGCCGGGCCGCGCGGGTCGCGCTGGTCGACACCCCGGTCTACCGCTACACCGTGCACCCGACGTCGATCTCGCGGCGCTGGGGCCGCCACACCACCGACCTGCTCGCCGTCGGCGACGACGTCCGCCGCGCGCTCGCCGGCCCGTCCCGCGACCGGACCTGGCGCCGCGACGCGGCGGTGTACGGCGTGCTGAACGTGGCGCTGCCGGTGGCCAACATGGCGCTGCGGGCCCGCGCGGCCGACCCCGCCGCGTCCGGCGTGGAGGACGCCGTGACCGCCGCGCGACGCCAGGTCGGGCCCTACGCGCTCGGCGCGCTGGCGCTCGAGGGCCGGCTCCGCCCCGCCGCGGCGGCCGCGGTGCTCCGGCTGTCGCCCGCGGCCTACGCGCGGGTGCTCGCAGTGCGCTGAGCGGTCAGGGGTCGAGCTCTCCTATCGGCGTGCTCCCCTGATCGCTCCGTCTCCCGGCGCGCAGCAGTCGGATGAGCGGCACGAGGACGATCGCTCCCGCGACGGCCTCGGTGACGACGTAGGCGAGCCCGATCCCGGGCAGCCCCATCGTCGGCACGAGCAGCACACACCCGCCGACGATCGTGACGGTCATGATGATCTGCACGGCCACCGCCAGCCGCAGGCGCCGGTGTACGCGGGCCAGGGCGCTGTAGAGCACCGGCACAACGGCGAGCACCGTGCTGGCCGCCATCACCCGCACGAGCCCCGTGCCCTCGACGCCGTACTGCGGCCCGAGCCAGGACAGGACGATCGGGGCACCGACGAGCAGGAACAGCGCGCCCCCGCCGGCCACACCGCCGAGCAGCAGCACCACGCGGCGCGTCAGCGAGGCGAGCCGCTCCGGGTGGGCCGCGGCCTCGGCGACGAACGGGCCCACGATCATCGTGATGAGCAGCATGAGCGCGGTGATGATCGTCCAGGCCATCGTGAAGTAGCCGTTCGCCTCGGCGCCGAGGGCGTGGATGACGATCAGCGGGATGACCAGCGGCGGCAGCGCCGAGACGACGGTGATGCCGTAGGTCGCGCCGAAGAACTCGACCAGGCCCGCGGTCGGCGGGAGGTCGGGCGGGCGGGCGAACTCCTCGGCGCGCAGCGCCCGGCGGAACACCCAGACGAGGACGACCCCCGCGGCGAGCGCAGCCGGCACGGTCCACGCGAGGACGATCGCGAAGCCGGTCCCAATGGCCGCGACGGCGATCACCAGCCCCAGCTTGGCCACGGCGTGGACCACGTTCTTGACCGCCGCGTAGCTCGCCCGCCGGAAGCCGGTGAGCAGGTTGTCCTGCAGCGCGAACGCGGCGAGCACACCGGTGACGAGCGGGAAGCTCCAGCGCTCGAACGGGGTCATGAGGACCCGGTCGCCGGCACCGACGAGCACGAAGCCCGCCCCGAGGAGCACCGCGAGCAGGAAGGCCAGGGCGCTGCTGGAGGCGAGCAACCGCCGCGCGCGCGTCCCCGCCACCGGCAGGAAGCGTTCGTACATGCCGCCGATGCCCTGATTGGCCAGCGTGCCGAGCGTGGTGGCCGTCGAGATCGCCGCCGACCCGCGGCCGATCTCGGCGACCGGGAACGTCCGCGCCGTCGCCGCCCAGAAGACCATGCCGAGCAGCCCGGTCACGAGGCTCGACGCGGCGAGGGCCAGCGAGTTCACCGCCAGCGCGCTGCGCCGGTCGGTGACGGGTGCCGGCGCGGTGATCGCGCGGGACTCCGGCACCCGGCCTCCTTCGCATGGTGAGTCGGTGTCCGTCGGTGAGGTCAGGCAACCCTCAGTCGGCGGGCCACGCTAACAGGTGAACTACCGCATCGATCAATCACTGTGAGTTGAAAATCGGATGTCACATACCGTTCACCAACTCCCAAACGTGACAGCACACACTTGGCTGGACTGATCCACATAGCAGGTGGTAACCAAGGTAAGGCTTTCCTCAGTCGGGGGGGATGGCCGACGGAAACCCTCTGATCCTGGGAGCCCCATGCCCGCGCGACCTTCCCGTCCGGTGGAACCGACGGTCACCGTGGTGATCCCCGCTCGCAACGAGGCCGACAACCTCCGCGAGCTGCTGCCGCGCCTGTCGACCGAGCACGAGGTGCTCGTCGTCGACGGTCACTCCACCGACGAGACCGCCCACGTCGTGCGCCGGGTCCGCCCGGACGCGCGCCTCATCACCCAGACCCGTCGCGGCAAGGGCAACGCTCTCGTCTGCGGCATGACCGCCGCGACCGGCGACGCCATCGTGCTCGTCGACGCCGACGGCTCGGCGGACCCGGGCGAGATCCCGCGGTTCGTCGACGCCCTGGCCGACGCCGACGTCGCCACCGGCTCACGCACCATCACCGGCGGCGGCAGCCACGACCTCACCCAATTCCGCGCCGCGGGCAACCGGATGCTCACGGGCCTCGCGAACCTCGCGGTGGGCTCACGGGCCTCGGACCTCTGCTACGGCTACAACGCCCTGTGGCGCGACGTGCTGCCCGCGCTCGGGCTGCCCGACGTCGACGCCCGCAGCCCCTTCCGCCTCGGTGACGGCTTCGAGATCGAGGCGTTCCTGCACTGCCGCTCGACGCGCGCCGGGCTTCGGGTGGCGGAGGTGCCCAGCGTCGAGCTGGCCCGCCACCACGGGGCGAGCAACCTGCACTCGGTCAAGGACGGGCTGCGCGTGCTCGCGATGCTGCTCGCCGAGGGCGTGGAGCGCCCGCTCGGGGCGTCCGCCCCGCCTGCCCAGCAGCGTCCGCTCACCCCGCGGCCCGCGCCGGGCCGCGCCGGGACCCGCCGAGCCCTGCGCCGCGCGGCCCACCCCGTCGTGACCGATGTCAGCTGAGAGCGACCTCCGGCCGGCCCCCTCGCGTGGCCGGCCGGAGCCCTCCGGTCCGTCCTCCGCGCTCTCGGCGCCGCCGCGCGTCACGGCGATCCTGTGCACGCTCGGCCGGCACCCCCGCCTGCGGGACGCCGTGACCGCATTGCGCCGGCAGCGCGACGTCGACCTCGAGGTCGTCGTGGTCGACAACGATCCCGCGTCGGGGCGCACGACCGCGGCCCTCGCCGGGCTGGACGAGGAGCCGGGCGCGCCGCTGTGGGTCGTCGCCGCCGAGCGCCGCGGCCTCTCCGCGGCCCGGAACGTGGGGCTCGCGGCCGCGACCGGTGACCTCGTCGCGTTCACCGACGACGACGCGCTCCCGGCGCCGGACTGGGCCGCGACCGTCGTGGCGCTCTTCGACGACGCCCCTGAGAGCAGCCGTCTGAGCTGTGTGACGGGCCGGGTGGTGCCCGGTTCCCTCGAGACGCCGTGGGAGCGGCTGTTCGAGGAGGCCGGCGGCTTCGACAAGGGCGGCGAGCCGCTCGCCTGGTCCCTGGCCCCCGACGGTCCCTCGGCCGCCCTCGGCCGGCCCGGCCCGCGCGGCGTGCTCTACCCGTACGGGGGCACGGAGTTCGGAGCCGGCAACAACATGGTCTTCCTGCGCGCACGCCTCGACGATCTCGGAGGCTTCGACGAGGACCTCGGGGCGGGCACGCCCACCCGCGGAGGGGAGGACCTCGACGTGTTCCGGCGCGTCCTGCTCGCCGGCGACACGCTCGCCTACAGCCCGGGGGCCGTCGTCCACCACTTCCACCGCGACTCGGCCGACGCGCTGCGCGACCAGATGTACGGCTACGGCACGGGGATGGCCGCGGCGATGACCAAGATCCTCACCTCGGACGGCAGGGCGTCGTGGCACCTCGCCCGGCACCTCGCCAGGGTGGGCTGGGTGGTGTTCAGCCGGCGATCGCCGAAGAACGTCGGCAAGAGCGACGGCTACCCGGGCTGGCTCACCCGGGCCGAGCTCGCCGGGTACCTCGCCGGCCCGTGGCTGCTGCTGCGGACCCGCCGGAGCCGGCGGCGGTGACGGCGGCACCCCTCGTCACGCTGCGCCCGCTCGAGCCGACGGCGCACGGGGGCGACCGACTCGACACCGCCGAACCGCCCTCGGGCCCACGCCGGTGGGGGCTCGGCGCCTGGGCGGCGGTCGCGCTCTCCGCGCTGCTCGCGGTGCTCGTGCCCGTCCTGGTGCTCGCCGACGCGGCGGTCCCGGGACGGGCGCTGCTCTGCGTCGCGTTCGTGATCGCGGTGCCGGGCGTCCCGGTGGCGCTCGCTCTGCGACTGCCCGACCAGCCGGTCACGGCCGCGCTCGCGGTGGCGATCTCGCCCGCCGCGGCGATGCTGGCCGCGACGACGGGCGTGCTCACCGACGCGTGGGACCCCACGGGTGCCCTGCTCGTCCTCGCCGGGACCGGCCTCGTCGCCACGGCGGTCGCCGTGACCCGCGAGCTGCTCCACGCCCGTCCCGTCCTGCCGTCCTGGCGGGCGGCCGGCGGACCCGAGCCCGCGGTGCGCGCGGCGGTCCTCGGCCTCCTCGTGCTCGCCCTCGTCCTGTGGTGGGCCGCGACGCGCGTGCTCGACCCCCGCCTGACCGGTCCGGCCGGACTGGTCCTCGCCCTGCCGTGGACCTACTGGGCCGCCCTGGTCCTCGTCGCCGCGGCCGCCGCGCTCGCGCTGACCCGCCCCCGCCCGGACCACGTGGCGATCGGCGCGGTCGTGGGCACGCTCGTCCTCGTCGCGTACGGCGTGGTCAACGTCGCGGACGGCGCGGGCTCGGTCGGTGCGGGGTGGGTGCAGGTCGGCTTCGCCGAGGCGATCGCCCGCACCGGCGACACCGTGCCCGGGGTCGACGCACGCTTCAGCTGGCCGGGCTTCCTGGCCGGCATCGCCCAGCTGACGACCTGGGCCGGCCTCCCCGGCGCCGGACCGCTGCTCGTCCTCGCCCCGGTGGTGTTCGAGCTGCTGACCGTCCCCGCGCTGTGGGTGATCGGCCGCGCGGTCACCGCGTCGCCGCGGCTCGCGTGGGTCGGGGTGGTGCTGTACCTGCTCGTCAACTGGTACCAGCAGGACTACTTCTCGGCGCAGGCCACCGCCTCGGTGCTCGGCACCGGCGTGCTCGCGGTGCTCCTCTGGGCGGCGACCGCCGCGCCGCCGGGGCCGGACGACCCCCGCCCCTGGTGGCGCCGCGCCCTCACCGCGCCGCTGCGCCTCCCCGCGCGGCCCGCCGGCGTCGACGGGCCGACCACGGTGGCGCTCGACGTCCTGCTGCTCGTGGTGCTCACCGCCGTGATCGTCGGGCACCAGCTCACCCCGACCGTCCTGCTCGCCGCGCTGGCCTGGTTCGTCCTCGCGGGCGCCACCCGCCACCGCACGCTGGTGGTCGCGGCGTTCGTGTTGTTCGTCGGCTGGTTCTCCTACGGCGCCACCGACTACTGGACCGGGCACCTCGCCACCGTGTTCGGCGACGTCGGCCAGGTCGGGTCGGTCGTGTCCGCCGGCGTCGGGGACCGGATCGCGGGCGACCCCGTCTATCAGGCGATGCAACTGGTCCGCGTCGGGTGGACCGCGCTGCTCGGCCTCCTCGCCGCGGTCGGCTGGTGGCTGCTGCGGCGCGAGCGCAGTGCGGTCCTCGTGCTCGGCCTCGCCGCCGCGCCCGCGGCGCTGGTGCTCGTGCAGTCCTACGGCGGCGAGGTCGTCATCCGCTGCGCGCTGTACGCGAGCCCGTTCCTCGCCCCGCTCGCCGCCGTGGCGCTGGCCCGCCTGGTGTGCCCGGCGCGAGGCCTGAGACGGGGCGTGCCCGGTCTAGTCCCCGTGCTCGTCGCGGCCGGGCTCGTCGCGGGCTCCGTCGCGCTGACCACCACGCGCGGCGTCAACGTCTCGTTCGAGCACGTCGCCGCGGTCGAGGTGGACGCGGCCCGGCTCGTGCACGCGAGCGCCCGGCCGGGCCAGTCGGTCGCGGGCCTCGGTCCCGTCGGTCCGCTGCCGATGGCCGGGGTCGGCGTCGTCCGCGCGGAGGGTCTCGTCGACCGCGCGGAGTGCTCCGACCGTCCCTATCCCGCCTGCGTCGCCGCACGGCTGGGGCCGACCGGCGACGGCGGGCCGGACTGGGTCTACGCCACCGCCGGGATGGAGGCCGAGGGCGTGCTGCAGGGCGAGCAGCCGCCCGGGTGGGTTCCCGCGGGCCTCGCCGTCCTCCAGCAGTCCGGTCGCTACCGCACGGTGGTCGCGACCGACGACGTTGTCGTCCTCGAGAAGGTCGGCCGGGTCGAGCCCTCGATCGGGAGGAACCTGCGATGAGCTTCCTGACCAGCGACTACGGGGCCTGGTGGGTCGTCGCGGGGGTGGTCCTCGCCCTGGCGGCGACGGTGCTGCGCGAGTGCCGCACCGACGGTGTGCCCACCGGGGGACGCGTCACCCGGTGGTCGGTCCACGCCGCCCTGGCCGTCGTGGTCGTCGTGCTCGCCGCGAGCACGGCGGCGCGGTTCGCGACGGTGCTGTGAGGATCCGGTCCGCCGTGCTCGCCGCCGTGGTCGGCGTGCTCGCCCTAGCCGGGGTGCTGCACGGGGCCGCGGGCCCGCCGTCGATCCGCCCGCTCGAGCCGCGGCCCGCGGGCGTGCGCGCGGAGGCGGAGGTGCGGAAGGACGTCCCCTACGCGTCGGCCTCCCCGGTGCAGACGCTGCACCTCTCGCTGCCGCACCGCTACGGCGTCGCAGTCCCCCTCGTGGTGGTCGTGCACGGCGGCGGGTGGTTCGAAGGCGACAAGGGCGACGTGCTCGGCATCGTGCAGTCGCTCAACGCCGCCGGGTACGCGACGGCCGCCGTCGGCTACCGGCTCAGCGGCGAGGCGCCCTTCCCCGCCGCGGTGGTGGACGTCGCGACGGCCGTGCGCTGGGTCCGTGCGCACGCCTCGACGTACGGCGTGGACGCCTCGCGGATCGCGCTGATGGGGCTGTCGGCCGGTGGCCACCTGGCCTCGATGGTCGCGGTGACCGGCGGGGAGACCGATGTGCTCGGGGACGACGCCGCGCCGTTCGCGAGCGGGGTGGCCGACGACGTCGCGCGGCGGTCGGCGGCCGTGCAGGCGGTGGTGAGCTGGTACGGGCCGTCGGACTTCGCCGCCATGGACGCCCAGGCGGCGGTCAGCGCCTGCCGCGGCGAGCCCGACGTTCACGGGGGCGCGGACTCACCGGAGTCACGCTGGCTGGGCGTGCCCGTGGCGACGCACCCGGAGCGGGCGGCGGCCGCCGCGCCGGCGACCTACCTCGACGGCGCGGGCGATCTCCCGCCCTTCCACCTCGCGCACGGCGACCGCGACTGCACGGTGCCGCGCGCCCAGTCCGACGGGCTCGCGGCCGCGCTGCGCGACGCCGGGGCGTCGGTGTCGCTGACCGTGCTGCCCGACGGCGAGCACGCCACCGACGCGTTCACCGAGGAGCAGATCGGGCCCTCGATCGACTTCCTGGACGGTGTGCTCGGCGCGGCGCCCTGACCGGTGCCCTCGCGGCCCCGCCCAGCGCCGCGGGCGAGAACCACTCGGTGATCGCCGCGAGCGGGCGGCCGGACGCGACCGCGCGCATGCGGTAGGTGCGGGCGGGGACCTCGCTCTCCGGGGCGACGGCCAGGCGCCCGGCGAGCTCCCCGGCCGGCCGCAGGCCCCAGCGCAGCAGCTCGCGGCGCACCGCCACGCCGTGGGCGGCGAGCAGGCGACCGATGGGCTCGTCGGTGGTCCCGAGGCGGTGGGCGAGCGGCGCGGGCAGCACGCCGAGCACCGCGACCAGCGTGGCCGCGGCCAGCACGGTGCCGCCGCCGACGAGGTCCAGCTCGCGCACGAGCAGCTCGTCGCCCGCGCCGGCGTCGAGGACGTCGCCGGCGAACCACGCCCAGCGCCGGGAGTCGTCGGCGGGCTCCCCCGCGTACGACGCCCCGTCCGCCTGCGCGCCCCACTCCGCGCGCAGCGGCAGGCGCCAGTGCGCGCGGACCGCCGTGGTCACGGTGGCGCCCGTGAGGATCTCGAGGCTCGTGGTCGTCAGACCGTCGCCGCGCAGGACCAGCTGCTCGACGGCCCCGAGCCCGGGGACGCCGCTCATACCGGAAGGGCTGTGCCGAGGGCCTGGCGGGCGGCGTCGAGGCTCGCCGGGTCGACGACCGGGTCGGAGGCTCCCGCGACGACGACGTCGACGACGCGGACCCCGGCCGGCGCGACCGGGGCGAGCGTCCCGGCGCGCACGGCCCGGACGAGCAGCACGGCTCCCTCGTGGGCGAGGAGCACCGCGGCCGCCGCGGCGGGGCGGTCCCCGCCGGTCACCAGGACCCACGGCCCGCCCGGGTGCCGCGACGTGACCGCGCGGGCCAGGGCGGGCGGGGTGCGCCGTCCGCGGGAGCGGCGCGTGAGGTCCGCCGCGCGCAGGTCGTCGAGCGTGGTGCCGTCCGTGCCCAGCGCGGCGACGAGGGCGTCGAGGGCCGGGTCGGGCGCACCGGACCGGAGCACGATCGGTCGCGGCTCCGCGCGCCCGCGCTGCAGCACGACGTGCGGCGAGGCCGCCGGCGGGACCACGAGCGCGTGGAGTCGCCGCGCCACCGGACGCAGCACACCGCCGCGCTCCCGACCGCTGCGCGCATCCCGCCCCAGCTCCGCCGCCCGCGCCGCGAACTCCCGCAGCGTCGGCGCGTCGGCGAGGTCGCCGGTCCGCAGCCGCACACCGAGGCGCTCGGACACCATGACGAGCATCTGCTCGACGTCGAGCGAGTCGCCGCCGATCTCGGTGAAGTCGCTGTCGCGCCCGACCTCGTCGACGCCCACGACGGCGGACCAGATGTTGGCGACCACGGCCTCCCACGCCGAGCGCGCCGGCTCGCCGACCGTCGGGGGCGGCGGGGCGGGCAGCGCCGCGCGGTCGAGCTTCCCGCGCTCGTTGCGGGGCAGCGACTCCAGCACCACGAGGGCCGACGGCACCATCCACTCGGGCAGCCGGTCGCGCAGGGCGCGGCGCAGCGCGGTGGTGGACAGCGCCTTCTCGGTCGACTTCGGCGCCACGTAGGCGACGAGGCGCGCCTCGGTGCCGTCGGCAACGGCGTGGCCGACCACCACCGCCTCGGCGACGTCCGGGTCGGTCAGCAGGACCGCCTCGACCTCGGCGGGCTCGACCAGGTAGCCGCGGATCTTCAGCGCCGAATCCTGCCGGCCGAGCAGGTGCAGGGTCCCGTCGGCGTCGCGACGCCCGCGGTCGCCCATGAGGTAGCGCACGCGGCCGTCGGGCAGGGGGACGAAGCGCGCGGCGGTGGTGTCGGGGTCGCCCAGGTAGCCCTCGGCGAGGTAGGCCGAGGTCACCGTCACCTCGCCGATCTCGCCGTGGGGCACGTCATCGCCGTGCTCGTCGAGCAGGCGCACGAGCTTGTTGGCGGCGGGGCGCCCGACCGGGACGACGCCGTCGGGGACGGGGTCGGCGGGGTCGATGCGGTGGAAGGCGAGATGGCCGGTCTCCGACGACCCGGACCACGACGTGTACACGGCGTCGGCGCGCAGGTGGCGGCGCAGCGCGGCGACGTCACGGCCGTGCACGGCCTCGCCGCAGGTGGTCGCGAGCCGCAGGCCCTCGAGCCCGCCCTCGGGGGGCAGCACGCCGAGCAGGCTGCGCAGTAGCGAGGGCGTGGTGTGCAGGGTGGTCGTGCCCGTGCGGGCGAGGAAGTCGGGGAGCTCGCGCACGCCGGACAGGCGCGGGTCGGCGATGCAGAGCGTGGCGCCGTTGAGCAGGCCCATGAAGAGGACGGTGAGCCCGGCGGCGAAGGCGCTGGGCAGCACGAGCGCCGTCCGGTCGCCGGGTCCGAGGTCGAGGTCGAGCGCCGCGCCCCAGGCCTCGTTGACCAGCCACCCGTCGTCGTAGGTGACCGCCTTCGGGGTGCCGGTCGAGCCGGAGGTGAAGACGACGCAGCGGCGCCCGGGCGACGGCGGGCGCGGCGGCGCGGGCGGGGCGGCGACGACGGTGTCGAGCGCGAGCAGCTCCGGGCGGGACCGGCCGGCGGCGAGGATCGCGTCGGCGGCCTCCCGGCGCTCCTCGTCGGCGACGAGCGCGATCGCGTCGGCGCGCTCGAGCACCAGCGCCAGGCGCTCGACGGGCAGCAGGGGGTCGGCGACGACGACCGGGCGCCCGGTCCCGAGCACGCCGAGGATCGCCAGCAGGCTGGTGGTCGACTGCTCGGCGAGGACGGCGATCGGGCGCGTGTCCGGCTCCTGGCGTCCCCCGGCGTTCACCGCGACCTCGAGCTCGGCGGCAATCGCGTCGACCCGTTCGGCGACCTCGGCGAACGTCGCCGTGCGCTCGCGGCTGACGAGGGCCTCGGCGTCGGGCATCGCCCCGGCCAGCACCCGAAGCCGTCCGACCACGGTGGGCGCCTCGTCGCCCGGGCCGGGGACCTCGGGGAGCCAGGTGGACGGCACGGATGACGTCATGGAGCGAGTCCTCACGACAGAAGGAGAGCAACCCGCACCCCGCGGCAGGTTTAGGACAGCCTAAGCTAGGTCAGCAGCCGCACAGGATCAAGCACTTGGTGACGTTCTGTGCGCATAATCTCCAGACTGTTCCCTCGGACGTGCCACTTTGGGTTTCCTGTCCGGGTTGATCGCGCTCCCTGACTCCGTTGTGTGACGACGGCGTTAATCGACATCTTCCCGCAGGAGGACGTGTGCTGAAGTACGCCGGTGTCGCGGCGGCCTCGAAGGGCTTCTCGGCCTCCGCCCCGGGACGCCGGCTCTACCGCAGGCTCGGCAACGTCGCGCTCGAGCGCAGCCGCCGGGCCGAAGGCCTCCCGCAGCGCTACCTCGACCGGGCCGAGCGGCTGCTCGCGCTCTGCGAGACCTACGACGTGCTCGCCCCCGGCGACCGCGTGCTCGAGCTCGGCACGGGCTGGGTGCACTGGGAGGCGACCGTCCTCGCCCTGCACCACGACGTGTCGGTGACGCTCTTCGACGTCTGCGACAACCGCCTGCTCGGCGCCTACCGGACCTACCTCGCGGGGTACCGCGCGCACCTCGCCGCCGCGCCCGACGGCGACGGCACGCGCCGCGCGCTCGACCGGCTCGACGCCGCGCTGGCCGCCGACGACTTCGCCGGCATCTACCGCGTGCTCGGCTTCGACCACGTCATCGAGCCGTCGGGGCACCTCGACGGGCTGGACGCGGGCGCCTACGCGCTGGAGGTGTCGGCCGACGTCCTCGAGCACGTGCCGGCCGGGATGCTCGCGGAGTACCTGGACGAGGCCCACGCGCTGCTGCGCCCGGGCGGGCACGCGATCCACCAGATCGACCTCGCCGACCACTACCACTACTTCGACCCCTCGATGTCGCCCAAGCACTACTACCGCTACTCGGACACCACGTGGCGGCGCTGGTTCGAGAACGACGTCCAGTACTTCAACCGGGTCCAGCGCCCCGAGTGGCGCGCGCTGTTCGCCGGGGCCGGCTTCGGGATGGTCGAGGACGACGACCGGTCCCTTCCGCCCGAGGAGCTGACCCGGCTCGACGCCGCGCCCACCGCGGCCCCGTTCGACGCGCTGAGCGACGAGGACCGCGCGTGCCTGCAGATGCTGACGGTGCACGCCGCGTGAACCTCACCGCCGCGGTCGTCGTCTGTGCCTACACCGAACGCCGCTGGGACGACCTGTGCGCCGCCGTGGACTCGGCGCTCGCCCAGGACCCCCGCCCCCGGGAGGTCGTGCTCGTCGTCGACCACCACGAAGGGCTCCTCGAACGCGCCCACCGCGAGCTGACCGCCGCGGTGACCGTGCTGGCGAACACCCGCCGCCGGGGGCTCTCGGGCGCCCGGAACACCGCCGTCGACCACGTGCGCGCGTCCGGTGGCGCCGACGTGGTGGCCTTCCTCGACGACGACGCGGCCGCCCGCCCCGGCTGGCTCGCCGCCCTGCTCGCGCCGTACGCCGACCCGGCGGTGGCGGCGGTCGGCGGCACCGCCGTGCCGCGCTGGCCGGGCGGGGACGCGCCGGCGGTGCTGCCCCCGGAGCTGTGGTGGGTGGTCGGCTGCACCTACACCGGCCAGCACCCGGAGCGGGGCGCGGTGGAGGTGCGCAACCTCATGGGCTGCTCGATGTCCTTCCGCCTCACCGCGCTGGACGCCGCCGGCGAGTTCGCCGAGGAGATGGGCCGCATCGGGACGGTGCCGCTGGGCTGCGAGGAGACCGAGCTCTGCCTGCGCGTGCGGCAGTACGTCCCCGGCGCGCGCGTGCTGCTCGAGCCCGCCGCGGTCGTCGACCACCGGGTCTCCGCCGACCGCACGGGCTGGTCGTACCTGGGGCGCCGCGCGCTGGCCGAGGGCCTGTCCAAGGCCGCGGTCACCCGCCGCGCCGGGACCGGGCGCGGCCTGGCGGCCGAGGCCGACTACACCCGCCGCGTCCTGCCCGTCGCGCTGGGCCGCGAGGCCCGGTCGGCGGTTGCGGCGCTCGCGGCCGGCGACCCGGCGGCCGCGCAGGACCGGGTTCGGGCGGGCGGCGCGATCGTGCTCGCCGTCGGGGCCGCGGGTGTCGGGTTCCTGCGGGGGCGGGCGGCCGAGACGGCGCCGCCCGAGCACCGGATCAGAAGCGGGGCAGGACGGCCGTGGCGTAGCCGGGCAGGTCGAGCGGGCCCGCCGTCGTGGCGACGGAGGCACTCTCCGCCGAGGAGTTGACCACCAGGACGCCGTCGGCGGCGCGGAAGCCGAGCAGCCGGGTGTCCGGGGAGCGGCCCACCTCGACCTCCCCGCGGGCCAGGCGTGGCGCGAGCCACGTCCAGGGCTCGGTGAGCGGGGTCGGGGTGCCGCCGGCGGCGGTGGCGACGTCAGTCCACAGGGCGGCGTGGCGCAGCGGCTCCCCGGCCTGGGGCTGCCAGAGCAGCGCGGTGTCGACGCCGCTGCGGGCGAACGCCGCGACCGCCTCGAGCGCCATCACCGCGCGCTGCGGCGTGTCCGACCGGGTCTCCGTGTCCGCCGGCTCCGGGTAGAACTCCGCCCACCAGATCGGCAGGTCGCTGCGCTCGCGCAGCCAGCGGGTGAGCGCCGCGAACCGGTCGACGCCCCGGGTCGGCGTCGTGATCAGCCCGGCGTCCTTGGTGCCGGTGCCGCCGTCGATCGTCAGGAAGTCGGCGCCGTCGTAGTGCGCGAGCCAGTACGACACGGCGTCGAGCGCCCGCCCGTCGGTGACGCCCCACGGTCCGCGCACGTCCGACGGCGTGCCGCCCCGCCCGTCCGCCGACCACGCGTCGAGGGGGACGTAGGGGCCGCCGACCAGGACGTCCGGGCGGACCTGCTTCACCGCGCGGTGGATGCGGTTGTAGAGGTCGGTGTACGCGGCGGCGTCCCACGTGTTGGTCGCGGCGTCGTGGAAGCCCTTGAACTCGTTCCACACCTGGACCGCGGCGACCTGCGGATACCGGGCGACGGCGTCGGCGGACAGGCGCGCGAAGTCGTCGAAGTGCTCCGGCTCCGGCGCGGTCTCGATTTCGGCCCAGTCGGTGGCGCCGGGCGCGCCGCCCTTCATCCAGTCCGGGGCGCCCGCCAGCGTGAGCACCGTGGTGCCGCCGGTCCCGGCGATCAGCCGCATGCGCGCGTCGAGGGAGGTCCAGTCGCGGACCCCGGGCGACGGCTCCGGGTTCTGCACGCCGAAGCCCATGAGGTGCTGGTTCTGCCAGCGGCCGGCGCCGCGCAGGATCTCGCGGCCGCGGGCCACGGCGGACGGGTCGCCGAAGGCGTCGAGGCTGTACTGCATGTGCGTCACGCCGAGCGACAGCGGGCGCTCCTGGGCCACCCAGCCCCAGTCCGGTCCCGGGGCCGTCGATCCCGCCCCGGCCCCGCACGACACGAGCACGACCACGGCCAGGACCAGGGCCGTGAGCAGGGGGCGCACGTGATCAGGATAGGGCCCCCTTACCCGGGATCGGCGTGATGATCGACGCTCCCCGTATCGGCATGCACACCCCATGCCGAATACGTAGGGCCGTTCGAGTGATGACTACTGGCTTCTCCGACGACCCGCTGTCACCGTCGGGACTCTCGGTGACCGAAGGAGCCCGCCATGACCGCCGACGTCCTCACCCGGCCCGTCGCCACCGTCGCGCGCCGCGGCCACGAGCACGACCGCTCCTGCTACTGGGACGTGTTCGCGTGCCGGTGGGCCGGTCCGGCGCACCCGGACCTCGCCGGACCGGCGTCCGTGCCGTCGCCCCGGCGCTCGCCGGAGGACTGAGCCCGTGATCGCTCCGAGTGCTCCGTCGACCCGACCTCACCGGGTCATCGGAGCACCTGGGGCGATCGACGCCGTTCAGCAGGTCGGATCGAGCGTTCGCCTCCAGCCCGTCGGACGCCTGCGCTAGCGTCGACGTCGTGACCGCGACGCATCCGGTCGGCCCCGGACCCGAGCCCCGGAACGCGCTCGCGCCCGGCGCACAACCCGCGGCGATCGCCGCCGCGCTCTGGCCGGAGGACCGGGAACGCTTCCTCGAGTCCTATGACCGCGAGCTGGGTCGGGCTCGCTCGACGCTGGACCTGACCTCGCTCTTCGCCACGCTCGAACAGTGGCGTGGGCTCGCCGCGATGCAGTCACGGCCCGACCAGTACCGCCGCGATCTCCGCCGGGCCGCCGAGCTCATCACCGGTGTGCCGAGCCCGGACGACGAGCCGATCGAGGTCACACGCGCCAAGGCCGGCGCCTAGGCCCAAGAACGATCTCGGTGTCCTACGAGCTCGAGCCGGAGGCCCTCGACGAGTTCCGGGCGAAGGTGGCCGAGCTGCCCGACGCCGTGCGGTCGGCGATCGAGGACGTGATCGCTGAGCTCGGCGCGCGACCGTGGCACAGCTTGCCGATGAACGAGGCCAACCCGAACGGCCAGTACCGCTTCGTCGCCGTCGACGTGGCCACCGGCTACGGCTTCGTCACCTTCGTGGTCCTCGAGGCGGAGCATCGGGTATCGATGGTCGACCTCGTCTGGTTCGCGTACGACTGATCCGCTGCTCAGGCCGCGACCGACCCCGTCGCGACGCGGCGGTGCAGGAAGTCGCGGATGATCGGCGCGACGTCGTCGAGGTGGCTCTCGAGCAGGAAGTGTCCGCCGTCGAGCAGGTGGACCTCGGCGTCCGGGGCGTCGGCCAGGAACGCCTCGGCACCCGCCGGGCCGAAGATCTCGTCGTTCCGGCCCCAGACCGCCAGCACCGGCACGCGGGTGACGCGCAGCATCTCGTGCAGCGCGGGGTAGAGCGGCGGGTTGGTCGTGTAGTCGGCGAACAGGCGCAGCTGGACCCGGTCGTTGCCCGGACGCGAGACGAGCGCGTGGTCGTGGTGCCACGTGTCGGGACTGACGACCTCGGCGTCGGGCACGCCGTGGGTGTACTGCCAGCGGATCGCCTCGAGCGACAGCGCGGGCCGGACGCCCGCCTCGGTCTCCGGGGTCTGCTCGCGGCCCCACGCCCACACCGGCGCCCAGAAGTCCTCGACGAAGCCCGCGTCGTAGGCGTTGCCGTTCTGGCTGATGATCGCGGTGATCGCGTCGGGGTCGCGGAGCGCGAGGCGCCAGCCGACGGGGGCGCCGTAGTCCTGCACGTAGATCGCGTACCGGGTGACGCCGAGCGCGGCGAGCAGCTCGGCGGTGAGGTCGGCGAGGGCGTCGAAGGAGTACGCGAACTCGTCGACCGGCGGGGCGTCGGAGAGCCCGAACCCGAGGTGGTCGGGGGCGATCACCCGGTAGGAGCCGGCGAGCCGCGGGATCAGCTCGCGGAACATGAACGAGCTCGTCGGGTAGCCGTGCAGCAGCACGACCACCGGGGCGTCCGGCGCGCCGGCCTCCCGGTAGAAGAGCGAGTGCCCGCGGACGGTGGCGTGACGGTGGCGGATCACGACTAACCTCTCACGTCGGTTTCAACGGTTAGTCAGGGACAGTGCCCGACGCCAACCGTTCTCGCAAGGGTGAGTGGTTAGGCTCGCTGGTGGTGGCGGGACGCCTTCACGCGGTTGCCGCACGTGGCCATCGAGCACCAGCGGCGGGTGCCGTTGCGCGAGGTGTCGAAGAAGTGCAGGACGCAGCGGTCGTGGGCGCAGCGGCGGATCCGGTCGGGCGCGCGCTCGACCAGGCGCAGGTAGTCCTCCGCCGCCGACCAGGCCGGGAGCCAGGCGGGGCTGTCCGCCTCGGCCCGGGTCACCGGGCCGCCCGGGCCGACCTCGCGGCGCAGCCGGCCGTGGCGCAGGACCTCGTTGAGGCCGTCGGCGGTGTCGCGGTCGACCACGTCGACCAGCGCGGTGCGGGCGCGGCGCAGCGCGGCGAGGGTCTCCTCGTCGGCGGGCCCGTCGAACCCGTGGCCCGCCAGCCAGGGCGCGAGGCCGTCGACGTCGGCGAGCAGGTCGCGCTCGACCTCGCCGTCGAGCCAGCGGGTGTTGAGCAGGTCGAGGGCCAGCGGCTCGCCGGTCAGCGGGCGGGGATCGACCGACATGGCATCGAGAGTAGCCACACCCCGGGCTCAGCGACCCGCGGCGAGCACTCCGCCGGACGGGAAGAGGTGGTGCTCGGCCACCAGCGCGAGGAACCGGCGCGCGAGCTGCGGGGACGCCGCGACGCCGGCGGGCACGGCGCCGCCCGTCTGCGCGTACGCGCGCCCGGCGAGCTGCTCGAGGAGCTCGGTGACGGGACCGTCGGCGGGTCCGGTCAGCCGCGCGAGCCGCGCCCCGCCGAGCGTGCGCTCCGCGTACTCCGGGAACACACCGGCCAGGAAGAGCGCGCCGTCGCCGATGCGCCGCCACACCCCGGGCTGCTGGTCGGCGGGGACGGCGGAGAGCAGGCGCGCGAGCGCCGGGAGGTCGAGCTCGTCCCACCGCTCCCGCCGCCGGCCCCACTCGTCGCGGCGCCACACGGCCCCGGAGGTCAGCCGGGAGTAGGAGGCGAGCAGCTCGGCCAGGTGCAGGCGGTGCTCGGGGTCGGCCGCGAAGGCCGCGAGCACCGGGGCGTCGAAGATCGGGACCCGGGTCCGCGGCGCCGTGCGGTCGGGCGTGTGCAGGCGCCCGACGAGGGCCCGGCTCGTCCGGTGCACCGCCGCGGCGAGCAGGAGGAACGGCGAGACGTGCCGGAACCGCCCGCCCTCGTCACGGCGCGCGGCGAGGACGGCGTCGGCCACCGCCGGCCGGTCGAGCAGGTCGAGCACGAGCTCGGGGCGCCGGCGCAGCGGCGCCACGCGGGTGGGCTCGCCGTCGGCGAGGGCCAGGAGGTCGCGGTCGGTCAGGTGCTCGCCGTAGCGGCGCCCGACGGCCTCACGCGCGTCCATCGCTCCATCATGCGGCGCGGCGCATGCTCAGGGCGAGGCCGATGTCCATCGCCCCGCGGAGCAGGAAGCCGAGCGCGATGAAGATCGCGAGCGTGCCGACGGCGGTGCCGGGGGACACGATGAGGATGAAGGCCACGACGATGCTGAGGATGCCGAGCACGATGTTCCACCACCGGTGGTCGCGCTCGGAGAAGCCGACCAGCAGGTCGTGCACTCCCGCCACGATGAACCAGAGGATCAGGCCCCAGACCAGCACGAGGATCCCGCCGCCGGGCTGGAAGAGCACGAGGACGCCCGCCACGAGCGCCAGGACACCGAAGGCGGCGAGCCACCCGCGTCCCGCGGAGCCGGTCTCGGCGCGCCAGGCGACCCCGATCTCGAGCGCGCCCTGGATGATCAGACCGATCCCCAGGGCGAACGCCACGCCGAGGAGGGCGAGTCCGGGGCGGAACAGGGCGATGATGCCGACGAGCACGCCGATGATCCCGGACGCGAGGATCCATCCCCACCCCCTCGACTCCCGACGCACGCCGACCGCACCCAGTGCGCTGCTCATCCCTGTCCCCTCCCGCCACACCGGTGATCAGGGCACATCGAATCGCCGTCGCGGCTCCGTGTCGAGAGGGCGCGCTTGACCGCACTGATGGGGTGAGTGCGTGAGCACGCGACTGCTCGACCCCGCGGACCCCACCGACGCCCATGCGGCGGAGCGTCTGGCGTCCGAAGCGGTGATCTGGCTGGGCACGGTGGCCCCCGACGGGCGGCCGCACACGGTGCCGGTGTGGTTCGCGTTCGACGACCCCACGGTGACGGTCTTCAGCCGCCCGGACACCGCCAAGGTCGGTCACCTGCGCACCCACGACCTCGTCACCGTCGCCCTCGACACCGCCGGCCAGGGCGCCGACGTCGTCACCGGCAGCGGGCGGGCGACGCTCTCCGAGCTCGGGAAGGTCGAGAAGGCGCTCGACGCGTTCGGCCGCAAGTACGCGCCGATGCTCGGCAGCCAGCCGCTCGACGCCTGGCTGATGACGTTCTCGCTGCCGATCGTCGTCACGCTCGACCGGTTCGTGGCGTGGCGGAACACCGCCGACGGGCTCGAGTACCGGTCGCTACCCTCCCGCGGGTGATCAACCGCCGGGCCGCACTGGTCGGGGCCGGCCTCACCGTGCTCGCCGGGTGCGCGCGGAGCGAGCCCCCGCCTCCCCCGTCGACGACCCTGTCCGAACCCCCCATGGCCCTCGCCGGGCTCGAGCAGCGCTCCGGGCGCCGGATCCGGCTGCTCGCCCTCGACACCGGCGGCGGCCGCGCCCTCGCCCACCGCGCCGACGAGCGGGCGCTGATGTGCTCGACGGCCAAGGTCCTCATCGTCGCCGCGGTGCTCGACCGCGCCCGCCGCGAGCCCGGGCTGCTGGACCGCACGATCCGCTGGTCGCGCGCCGACCTGCTGGACCACGCGCCGACCACCGCGCGCTTCGTCGAGAGCGGGATGACCGTCGCCGCCCTGTGCGAGGCCGCGATCGTCGTCAGCGACAACACCGCCGCCAACCTGCTCACCGGGGTCGTCGGCGGGCCTGCGGCGACCACCGCCTTCGTCCGCACACTCGGCGACACGACGACGCGGCTGGACCGGCTCGAGCCCGAGCTCAACGAGACCGCCCCGGGCGACGAGCGCGACACGACCACGCCCGCCGCGATGGTCGCCGACCTGCGGGCGCTCGTGCTCGGGGACGCCCTCGACCCCGCCGGTCGCGACCGGCTCACGGGCTGGATGGTCGGCGCCACCACCGGCACCGAGCAGATCCGCGCCGGGCTCCCCCGCGACTGGCACGTCGGCGACAAGACCGGCTCCGGCGCGCAGGGCGAGAACAACGACGTCGCCGTCGTCTGGCCGCCCGGCCGCGCGCCCTGGGTGATCGCGGTGTTCACGACGCCCTCGGATCCCACCAGCACCAACGGCAGGGCGACGATCGCGGACGCGACGCGGATCGCCACCGCCGCGCTGTGATCGCCACTACGGTGCGGTCATGGTCGACGGCGAACCGGTGCGGCTCCCGGCGGTGCGCTGGCTCTCGCCGACGGAGCTGATCCGCACCGGCGTGACGGTGATCCTGGGCAGCACCGTCGCGGCCTACGCCGACAAGCGCGACGTCATGGCCGGCACGACGTTCGCCCAGGACGTCTCGTTCCACGAGGTGGCGGACGACGAGCCGTTCTGGTTCGACTTCCTCTGCGACACCGGCGACGGCTTCCCCGCCATGGCGACGGTCGCGACGCTGCTCGGCGCCCCGGAGCTGACGGTCGACGGCGCGACGCTGCCGCGCGGGCGGGTGCTGCTGATGGGCGGCGACGAGGTCTACCCCGTGGCCGGCACGCTCGCCTACGAGCAACGGCTGGAGAGCCCGCTCGAGGAGCAGTTCGTCGCCGACCCGGACGGCGTCGTCCCGACCGTCTACGCGATCCCCGGCAACCACGACTGGTACGACGGCCTGACCGCGTTCCTGCGCGTGTTCTGCCAGGGCCGGCACGTCGCCGGGTGGAACACCGACCAGCGGCGCTCGTACTTCGCGCTGGGGCTGCCGCACGGCTGGTGGGTGCTGGCCATCGACATCCAGCTCGACACCTACGTCGACGCCACCCAGCTCGCGTGGTTCCGCGCCGTCGTCGCGCGGATCCCCGACGGCGACCGGCTCGTGCTGCTCACCGCGGCGCCCGCCTGGTACGGCGCGCAGGACGGCGACGACCGCTCGATGGACCGGCTCGCGTTCTTCCTGCGCGAGATCCTCGGCGACCGCGACCTGCCGATCCGGCTCGTGCTCACCGGCGACACCCACCACTACGCCGTCTACTCCCTCGAGCACCCCGACCGCGAGCAGGTGCTCGTCACCGCCGGGCACGGCGGGGCCTACACGTCGCCGACGCACTTCCTGCCCGACGAGCTCGACGTCACCACCGACCTCGCCGACCCCGGCCCGAAGCGCGCGACCGGGACCCACCGCTACGTCCGGCGCGCGGCGACCTTCCCGACCGTGCGGACCTCGCGCGCCGAGGCGTTCCGCGTGCTGTGGCGGCTGCCGCTGCGCAACGGCCTGCTGCTGCCGCTGCTCGTGCTGCTGCCCGCGCTGGTGATCGTGCCGTGGGTGCTCGGCGTGCCCGCGGTGTCGGTGATCGCCGCGGTGGCCGTCGCGGGCGGGTCGTACGCGTTCGTCGTCCCGCAGCGCGCCGGTCGCGTGCGGCGGATCGCCCTCGGGCTCGCGCTCGCGCTCCCGGAGCTGGCGGTGGCGATCGCTGCGACCGTGGTCGCCGCCCGGCTCGACGCGCCGCTCGCGACCGTCCTCGTGGTCCTCGCCGCCGGGCTGCTGTCGAGCCTCGTGCTGTCGACGTTCCTGCTGATCGCGGCGCGCGGGGCCAACCGCAACGAGCTGTTCGCCGCCCAGAGCATCGAGGACCACAAGGGCTTCCTGCGTCTGCGCGTCGATCCCGACGGGACGCTGACCCTCTACGCGCTCGGTGTGGGGACGGTGCCGCGGCGCTGGCGGTGGTCCCCCGGCGCCACGCCCCGCTGGACGCCGCGCACGCCCGTGGACGTGCACCTGGTCGACGAGCCGATCGTGCTGCGTCCCTAGTCGAGGACGAGCGTCATGTGCACGCTGTTCGGGTCCTCGGGGTAGTCGCCGAACGGGCCGCAGCGCACGAACCCGTGGCGCGCGTAGAGCCGCTGCGCGGGCGCGAAGTGCGCGGACGACCCGGTCTCGAGGGACAGGCGCCGGTAGCCGCGCCGGCGGGCCTCGCCGACGACGTGCCGCAGGAGCGCCCCGCCCACCCCGAGCCCCTGGTACGCCGACGCCGTGCGCATCGACTTGATCTCGCCGTGCGTCGCGTCGAGCTCGCGGAGGGCGCCGAAGCCGAGCAGGACGTGGTCGTCCCGGACGGTCCAGAAGGTGACGTCGGGGCGGCGCAGCGCGTCGAGGTCGAGCGCGTGCTTGCTCTCCGGCGGGGACGCCGCCCGCATGTCGTCGAGGTGCTCGGCGAGGAGCGCGGCGACCTCGGGGCCGGCGAGATCGTCAGCGTCGACCCTGACGATGCTGACGCCGCTCACCGGACGGGCGTGAGCTCGGGCCGCTTCGCGCCGAGGTCGTCGCCGCTGCTGCGGCCCTGGGCGCGGCGCTGCACCCACGGCCAGAGGTGCTCGCGCGCCCACCGGACGTCCTCGACGCGGCGGTGGCTCCACGTCGTCGGTGTCGCCGCGGGCCACGGCGCGTGCCAGTCGAGCTCGGGCGGCAGGCCGAGGACCTCGCTGACCCGCGCGGCGACCCGGGCGTGCCCGCCGGGGTTGAGGTGCAGGCGGTCGTCGGTGCGGGCGCGCATGTCCGACAGCGGCGGCATCACCCACAGGTCGACGAGGTAGGCGCCCTGGCGATGGGCGATCTCGCGGATGTGGTCGTTCATCGAGGCCAGGCGCTTGCCGATGAGGTTGAGCAACGGGCTCTCGCGGGTGTCGAACCCGGTGAACACCAGCACGTCGGCGCCGGTGGCCCGCAGCGTCGCGACCGCGCCCTCGAGGCGCTCGGCGAGCGCGGCGGGGTCGGCGCCGGGGCGCAGGAGGTCGTTGCCCGCGGCGCAGAGGCTGACGAGGTCCGGGCCCATGCGGACGGCCTCGGGCACCTGGGTGCGCACGATCGGGTCGAGCAGCAGCCCGCGCACGGCGAGGTTGGCGTACCGGAACCCCGGGTCGCGGCGGGCCATGGCGGCGGCGAAGCGGTCGGCCCAGCCGCGCTCGCGCCCGGTCGCCGGGTCCGGGTCGCCGACGCCCTCGGTGAAGCTGTCGCCGAGGGCGACGTACGAGCGCCAGCGCGTCGTGGTGTCGCGCGTGGTGTCGCGCGTGGTGGTGGCCTGCCGATCCCCCGCTCCGCTCACGTCCGGCGATTCTGCTCCCCGCCCCGATCTCGGGAACACCTGGGAGGGCGCTCCCGGTTACCGGCCGCCCGCGACGTCCAGCACGCTCCCCGTGCAGTAGGAGGCCTCGTCGGAGAGCAGCCAGGCGACCGCGGCGGCGACCTCGTCGGCCGTCCCGGCGCGGCCCACGGGCACCAGCGGGCCGATGCGTTCCACCCGGTCGGGTTGCCCACCGGACGCGTGGATGGCCGTGTCGACGATGCCCGGCCGCACCACGTTGACGCGCACGCCCTCGTCCGCGACCTCCTTGGCCAGCCCGAGCCCGAGGGTGTCGACGGCCGCCTTGGACGCGGCGTAGTCGACGTACTCCCCCGGCGAGCCGAGCCGCGACGCCGCCGAGGACACGAGCACGATCGACCCGCCCGGCCCGCCGTGCGCGGTCGAGAGGCGCCGCACGGCCTCGCGGCAGGAGACGACGGCGCCGACGACGTTGATCGCGAGCATCGCGGCGACACGCTCGGCGGACATCGCGTCGACCCGCGCCTTCGGCACCACGACCCCGGCGTTGACGACGACCCCGCCGAGGGGGCCCAGCTCGTCGGCCGCGGCGAACGCCGCCTCGATGTCGGCCTCCACCGCCGCGTCCGCGCGGACCGCCCGCGCCTCGACGCCAAGCGAACGGGCCGCGGCGACCACCTGCCCGGCGGCGTCGGCGTCACTGCGGTAGGTGACGCAGACGTCCCACCCGGCGGCCGCGGCACGCTCCGCGACGGCGGCACCGATGCCGCGGCTGCCGCCGGTGACGAGGAGAACCCCCATCAGACAGCCCCCATCAGACGAGGAAGCGCAGCGACGAGTCCCGGCCCTCGGCGCGCGCGGCGCGGTGGTCGTCGAGGTTCGTGTGGTCGGCGAGTCCGCGTCCGGTCCCCATGCTCGCGAGCACCGCCGCCTCGGCCCGCTCGACCTCCTCGGCGCCCGCGAGCGCGCCGCGGACCTGGGCGGGCGTGGCGACCGCGAGGCCGTCGTCGTCACCCAGCACGACGTCGCCGGGCCGCACCGGCACCCCGCCGAGCGCGACCGGCCCCAGGTTCAGGCCGCGCGGGTCGTGCGCGCTGCCCGAGGCGGGCGTCGACCCGCGGGCGAACACCGGCAGCCCGATCCGGCGCAGGCCCGCGACGTCGCGGCAGTACCCGTCGATGACGACCCCGGCCAGCCCGTTGCGCCGCGCCTCGGCGGCCACCAGCTCGCCGGCGACGGCCCGCGTGCCCCGCGGGTTGACGACGACGAGGACCGACCCCGGCGCGGCCTCGCCGGCGGCGAGCAGCACCGGGAGGTGGTCGTCGGGGGCGACGACGGTGACCGCGGGCCCCGCCATCCGCACGTCGGGCACCATCGCCCGGATCGCGGGGTCGGGCAGGGCGAAGGACTTGTCGGCGTCGCAGAGCGAGGAGGTCGCGAGCGCGCGCACCCGGCCGAGCTCGTCGGGGGTCAGAGGGTCCACGGGCGGTCATGATGCTCGACGCGGGGCCGTGTGGCGACGATCCTTCGGCGTCGTGACATCTCCAGGGTCGTCTCCAGTGATCGTCGAGGTCGCCGTCAACGGGGCCACGCCGCGCTCGGCGAACCCGCACGTGCCGCTGACCCCGGCCGAGGTGGCCGACGAGATGCTCGCCTGCGTCGCGCGCGGCGCGAGCATCGCGCACGACCACCACGAGGCGATGTTCGTCCCCGACGGCGTGCACCCGGTGGAGCCCTACGTCGAGGCGTGGTCGCCGGTGCTCGCGCGGTACCCGGACCTGCTGCTCTACGCGACGATGGCCGCCGGCGCCCGCGGCATCCCGATCGAGACGCGGTGGGCGCACCACGAGGAGCTCGCCCGCCGCGGGCTCGGCGGGCTCTCGCTCGTCGACCCCGGGTCGGTGAACCTGGGGCTGACCAGCGACGGGGCGGTCGCCGCGGCCGCCGCGCCGGGCCCGTACCAGAACAGCCTGGCCGACACCGAGCACATGTTCGCCCGCTGCGCCGCGCACGGCACCGGCCCGTCCATCTCGATCTTCGACCCGAGCTTCCTGCGGGTCGCGCTGACCCTGCACCGCCACGGACGCGTGCCGCCCGGCGCGATCGTCAAGCTGTACTTCGGCGGCGAGCTGGAGTTCGGGCTGCCGCCGACGACCACTGCGCTCGAGGCCTACCTCGAGATGCTGGAGCCGAGCGGGCTGCCGTGGTCGGTGGCGGTGCTGGGTGGCGACGTCGTCGCCTCCGGGCTCGCCGAGACGGCCGTGCGCCGGGGCGGGCACGTGCGCGTGGGGCTCGAGGACTTCGCGGGGCCGTCGACACCGACGAACACCGCGCTCGTCGACGAGGTCGTGGCGCTGCTCGCGGACCTGGGGCACCGACCGGCGACGATCATCGAGACCCGGGAGATCCTGGGGCTACGTCCTCGTGGATGACCACCTCGCGGACCGCCTGCGCGCCGCCGGCTGCGTGTTCGCCGAACAGGAGGCGGCGCTGCTGCGCGCCGCGCCCGGCGACCTGCAGACCCTCGCGGCCCGTCGGATCGCCGGCGAGCCGCTGGAGCAGATCCTGGGCTGGGCGGAGTTTGCGGGGCTGCGGGTCGCGGTGACGCCGGGGGTGTTCGTGCCGCGGCGGCGCAGCGAGTTCCTGGTGGGGCGGGCGGCGCTCGGGCTCGTCCCGGGTGCCGTCGTCGTCGACGTGTGCTGCGGCACCGGGGCGATCGGGGCGGCGCTGCAGGCGGCGTCGCCGGGGATCGTGCTGCACGCGGCGGACGTGGACCCGGTGGCTGTGGCGTGCGCCCGGGCCAACCTGCCGTTCGCGGCGGGCGTGCACACCGGTGACCTGCTCGACGCCCTCCCGCCGTCGCTCGCCGGGACCGTCGACGTGGTCGTCGCCAGCACCCCGTACGTGCCGAGCGCGGCGGTCGCCGCCATGCCGCCCGAGGCGCGCGAGCACGAACCGCTCGTGGCCCTCGACGGCGGCGGGGACGGGATCGACGTGGTGCGCCGGCTCGCGGCCCAGGCGCCGGCGTGGCTGCGGGCGGGCGGGCGCCTGCTCGTCGAGTGCGCGGGGCACCAGCGGCTCTCGGCGCGCGACGCGCTCGAAGGCGTCGGGTTCGCGGTGTCGATCGCGCGCGACGACGAGCACGACGCGACCGTCGTCGCGGGCGTGCTCGAGCACCCTCGGTAGCGGAGATCAACCTGAGCGCGTGGCGATACGGACACTCATCGTATGCGGCGCCACGCCGCTGACACGGGCGCGGCTACTCGGCGCGTTCGGCGGCGCGCTTGCGGCGCTTGCCCTCGTGCATCGCCTGGACGCGGGCGACGGGGATCGTGCGGCCCTCGGCGACGAGGTCCTCGGGCAGGGCCTGCGGCGCGGGGAGGGCGTCGGGGTCGCTCCACGGGTCCGGGCGCCCGAGAGCGGTCGCGACGGTGATCTCGGCGGGCACCACGGTGTCCAGCTCGTCCCACGACACCGGGAACGACACCGGCAGGCCCGGGCGCACGCGCGGGCTGTAGACCGACGCGATCGTCGAGCCCCCGGCGCGGGTGGGGTCGACGAACACCTTGCCGCCCCGGTCGGCGCGGATGAACGCCGTGGTCGCGATCGCGGGGTCGAGGCGCTCGGTGCGGACGGCCAGCGCGCGGGTGGCGCCGGCGACGTCCTCGTGGGTCGGGCCGGGCGCGAGCGGGACGAGGATGTGCACGCCCTTCGCGCCCGTCGTCTTCACCACGCCGTGCAGGCCCGCGTCGTCGAGCGCCCGGCGCACCAGGTGCGCGGCGGCCACCACGGCGTCGAACCCGGCGTCCTCGGGCGGGTCGAGGTCGAGCACGAGGTGCTCGGGGACCTCCATCGCCGCGGCGCGCACGAGCGTCGGGTGGTACTCGATCGCGCGCTGGTTGGCGAACCACAGCAGCGTCGGCAGGTCGTCGCACAGCGCGTACGCGACCTCGCGCCGCGAGGACTCGGCCCAGAACGACACCGTGCGCACGAAGTCCGGCGCGTACGTGGGGACGTTCTTCTGCATGAACGGCTTCTGCCCGCGCAGCGCCCGCACCACCGACAGCGGGCGTCCCGCGAGCGCCGGCAGGATCCGCGGCGCCATCGCCTCGAGGTAGTCGACGAGCTCGCGCTTGCTCACCCCGGCGCCGGAGAACAGCTCCTGGTCGAGGTTGGTCAGCGCGACGCCGTGCCGCTCCTCGCCCGCGCCCTTCGCCGCCACACGCCGACCTTCCCGGGCGCCCGCCGCGACGGCAAGGTCCGGTCGGGGTCACGCCGGCGCCGGTACCGGCGACGATCTCCGGTAGGTCCCGGATCACCCGGACGAGGACCGCTTCCGCCACGTCGTCCGGTACGTCCCACCCCGCGCTGGAGCAGGGGGCGGGGGGTCCGCGAGGGCGGTCCGCGGGGATGAGAGAGTCCCCGCCCGGCAGGCTCGTGTGCCACGGAGCGCAGTCGGATCTTCACTCTCGGGAACCACCCGGAGAGACCACTCGTCCGTGACGCCCACGCTGCCGTTGAGAGGGAGGCGCCGTGCGGTGCGGCGCGAACCGTCGAGAGGAGCACGGTGGGTCGGCACACCTGGATGGAGATCGGGGCTGCGGGGCGGTCGGCGCGTGATGGCGCCCGGCGTCGGATCGGCGGCCGGGTCGCCGCGCTCGTCCTCGGCCTCGTCGCGCTGGCCGGCCTCGGCAGCGTCGGTGCGGTCGCGATGGCCGTGCCGAGGGCCGCCATGCCGTGCGAGGACAACGTCAAGGCCTGCGCCCGCCTGTCGACCAACGAGGCGTGGCTCTCCGACGGCAAGGGCAACATCCTGCGCGGCCCGGTGCGGATGAACCACGGCGCGCCCGGCAACGAGACGCCGGTGGGCTTCTTCTCCGTGCAGCGCAAGGAGGAGGTCCACCTCTCCAAGGAGTACAACAACGCGCGGATGCCCTGGTCGGTGTTCTTCGACGACAACGGCCGCGCGTTCCACGGCGGCGACCCGGCCCGGCAGTCGGCGGGCTGCGTGCGCATGGCCGACCCCGACGCCCAGGCCTTCTTCAACGGCCTCAACGTCTACGACCGGGTCCAGATCGTCGAGTAGTGGCCTTCGGCCTCGTGAGTGATGTGGGTCGTCCTGACGACCCATGTCACTCACGTGCGGCGCAGCCGCATCGACCGCAGGCGGTTGAGGGCGGCGGCGACCTCGTGGCGGCGGGGCCGGGCGATGTCCGCTGAATCACCCGGGCGCCCGTCGAGCAGCGCCCCCAGACCCTGCCGGTCGAGCTCGGCGTCGAGCAGGTCCAGGCCCTCGGCGAGGGTGATCGTGCCGTCGAGGACCCCGTCCCCGAGCAGCGCGAGCGCCCGCCCGATCCCCGCGACCTGCGAGCGGTCGGTGATCTGCTCCACCGCCGAGAGGTCGATGTCGTCCTCGCCGAACGTCAGCGTGTCGCGGCCCCGGGCGGTGACCCTCCGCTTCCCGCGCGCCGTCGGGTCCAGCGAGCCGGGGTCGACGACGCGCGGCGTCACCTTCGGGAAGCCGGTGTGCTCGACGGTGCGCGCCGGCCCGGCGGCCGCGATCTCGTGGGCGCGCGCCGTCACGTCCGACGCGCGGTAGGCGTCCATCATGATCACGGTGTCGGCGACGCCGAGGTAGTCGCCGGACCCGCCCATCACCAGCACCGTCGACACCCCGTGCTCGGCGTGCAGCGGGCGGACGCGCTCCACGAACGGCACCAGCGGCTCGGTCGCGATGAGCTGCTGCATCCGCGCGTCGCGGATCATCATGTTGGTCGCCGACGTGTCCTCGTCGATGAGCAGCACGTCCGCGCCCGCCTCGACGGCCTCGACGGTCGACGCGGCCTGGCTGGTCGATCCCGAGGCGTTGGTGGTCGAGAAGTCGTCGGTCGGCTCGCCGGAGGGCAGGTGCGCGACGAACGCCGAGACGTCGAGGTGGATCACCGCGCGCCCGTCCTCGGCGCGCAGCTTGACCGCGTCGGGCCGGGTCACGACCTGCTCGCGCCCGTCGCCGGGCACGTGGTCGTAGACGCCGGCCTCCAGCGCGCGCAGCAGCGTCGACTTGCCGTGGTAGCCGCCGCCGACGATCAGCGTGACGCCCTCGGGCACGCCGAGGCCGCTCACCTCCCCGGCGTTGGGGGCCGTCAGCGTCACCTGCAACGAGGACGGGCCGCCGAACGGCGTCGCACCGTCCAGCGGCCGGTCGTCGACGCCGCTGCGCCGGGGCAGCACCGCGCCGTCGGCGACGAACGCGACCAGCCCGCGCCCGGCGAGCGCCGCCCGCAGCGCGACGGCGTCCTCGACGGTCTCGACGAAGGTCCGCGCCGCGTCCTGGTCCACCGACGCCCAGCACAGCGCCTCGCGCGCCGCGGCCGGCAGCGTCTCCCCCAGCAGCGTCGCCGCCTCGCGCCCCAGGATCCGGCGCTTCGGGCCCGGGAACGGGACGCCGACCTCGACCGTCACGACGCCGTCGGCGTCCACGGTGCCGGCGCTGCGGTCGAGCACCTCGGGCCCGCCCGCGTCGACGTGCACCGGCGTGCCCCGCAGCGCCCGGCGCAGCCCGCGCAGCAGGAAGCCGGCGAGCGCGCGGCGGCGGTCGGCGGTCGCGTGGAGATCGGCGGGCAGGCCGGCGTCGGACACGGTCAGCCGGACCCGGCTCGGCGGCGCGAACGGGTCGGCCTGCACGCGCAGCACCTCGAGCGTCACACCGCCGACGGACCACGACCCCGACAGCGACTTGTAGCGCCCGTAGCTCGCGCCGTCGAGCGAGCGCAGGGACGCGGCCAGATCGGAGCGTGCAGCCATGGGCGGGATGGTGCCCGCCGGAGACCCGGCGCACGCCCGGGGAACTCTGGGCGCCCCCCGCGCGTCTTCTGTCACAGATGACCGGAGAGAATTGTCCGGTTCCCGCCGCTCCGGCCCCGGAGCGCAACAGATGACCTTTTCACAGGAGGGCCCCCACGCACAGGGGAAGCATCGCCCAGGCGATAGTGGAACCGCTCACAACGTCGTGTCCTATCCCCAGAGGAGCGCCGTGATCGTCCTCGGCCTGTCCGGTCTGCCGCGCTCGCAGGAGCACCTGCGAGCCACCTCCCCCGACATCGATCCGCTCGACGCGCGGATCTGTCAGGGCCTCGACAGCGCCGCCGCGCTGGTCGTCGACGGCCGCCTCGTGGCGGCCGCCGCCGAGGAGCGGTTCACCGGCGAGAAGGGCACGGGCGCGCTGCCCGCGCAGGCCATCGCGTCCTGCCTCGCGGAGGCCGGCCTGACCCCCGACGACGTGGACCTCGTCGCCCACGGCTTCGACTACGAGCGCCACCGCCGCGCCTTCGAGCTCGCCGGCACCCCGTTCGACGAGGTCTACGCGAGCGCCACCGTGATCGACGGGCTCGCCGAGCTCGGCTGGACGCGCGTCGCCGAGCGCTTCCGCCCGGTGCGCCACCACGTCGCGCACGCCGAGTCCGCGCTGGCCCCGAGCGGGTTCGAGCGCGCCCTGGTGGTCGTGAGCGACGGCATGGGCGAGGCGGAGTCGCTGTCGGTGTTCCGCGCCGATGGCGACGAGCTCGAGCTCCTCCACACCGTCCCGATCGCCGCGTCGCTCGGCATCCTCTACTCGATCGCGACCCGGTTCCTCGGGTTCCAGTTCAACAACGACGAGTACAAGGTCATGGGCCTCGCGCCCTACGGCGACCCGGAGCGGTTCCGCCCGGTGTTCGAGAAGCTCGCCCGCGCCGACCTCGAGCGCGGCACCGTCGTCGTCGACTGGCCCGCGGGCAGCCTCACCGAGCCCGCCGCGGGCTACCCGCACGCCCGGGCGTTCCTCGCCGAGGCCGCGTTCACCCCGCAGGCCCCCGACGGCGACATCCACCGCGACGAGGCGGACTTCGCCGCCGCGCTGCAGGAGCGCCTGACCACCGTGCTCGTCGATCTCGTCGGGCACTGGCTCGAGCGCACCGGCGAGCGGAACCTCGCCCTGGCCGGCGGCACGTTCCTCAACTGCAAGGCCAACCAGTCGATCGCCGACCTGCCGGGTGTCGACGCGGTGTTCGTCCAGCCCGCCTCGGGCGACGACGGCACGGCGCCGGGCGCGGCGTGGCACGTCGCGCGCACCGAGGGCGGCGGCCTCGCGCCGGTCACCGGGCCGTTCGACCCGTACCTCGGCCCGGCCTACACCGCCGACGACGTGCGCGCCGAGCTCGACGCCCGCCCCGAGCTGACGTGGACGTTCCTCGGCGAGACCGACGAGTACCACGCCCGCGCCGCCGACGACATCGCCGCCGACCGGATCGTCGCCTGGTTCTCCGGGCGCATGGAGTTCGGGCCGCGCGCGCTGGGCCACCGCTCGATCCTCGCCCGCCCCGACGGCGACCGGATCAAGGAGCGGATCAACGGCGCCGTGAAGTTCCGGGAGGCGTTCCGCCCGTTCGCGCCCGCGGTGCTCGACGAGGACGTCGACCGGCTGTTCGTCACCCGCGGCTTCGAGCCGGACCGCTACATGCTCTGCACCGCGCAGGTCCGCCCCGAGGCCCGCGGCGTCGTCGAGGGGATCGTCCACGAGGACGACTCCGCGCGCATCCAGACCGTGCGCGACGACCTCGCCCCCGGCTTCGCCCGCCTGCTGCGCGAGGTGAAGGCGCGCACCGGCTCGGGCGTGGTCGTCAACACGTCGTTCAACGTCAAGGGCCAGCCACTGATCATGGCGCCGGGCACGGCGCTCGACACGTTCGCCGGGATCGCTCTCGACCGCCTCTACATCGAGGGGTACGTCGTGGAACCTCGCGCGGGCACGAAGGACGCATGACCGGAATCCGACCCCTGCTGCGGGAGGACCTGCCCGCCGTCGCCGCCCTCTACGAGCGCCTCGCGCGCTCCGGGCGGGACACGCCCCCGGCGCCCCTGGCCGGGTACCTGGCGCGTACGACGCTCGACGCCGTCTGGGCCGACCCGGAGATCCCGCCGCTGGTCGCGGAGGGCTCCGACGGCCGGGTCATCGGGTTCCTGGCCTCCTATCCGCGCCGCCTGCGCCTCGACGGGCGGGCGCTGCGGGTGGGCTGCTCGGGGCACCTGGTGGCGGACCCGTCGACGCCCGGGATCGGCGCCCTGCTCACGCGGGCCTACCTGCGCGGGCCGCAGGACCTCACGATCACCGACGGCGCGACCGACCTCATGCGCCGGATGTGGCGCCAGCTGCGCGGCCGCGTGCGCACGGCGCCGTCGTTCGCCTGGTACCGCGTGCTGCGTCCCACCTCGGCGGTCGCCGCGCACCTCGGCGACCGCGGGCGGTCAGTCCCGGGCCCGCTGCGCACGGCCGGCGGGGGCGTCGACGCGCTGGTGCGCCGGCTCCCGCGGATCGGGGCGCGGCCGGCCCCCGCGCCCGACCCGGAGCTCGCGAGCGAGCCGCTGACCGTCGAGGCGCTCGTCGAGCAGACCGCCGAGGCGCCGCGGCACTGGCGCCTGCACCCCGACTACGACGCCCGCTACCTCACCGCGCTGTTCACCGAGCTCGACACGGTCGCGCCGGCGCGCGGCGACGTCGTCCGCACGCTGGTGCGCGGTCGCGGGGGCAAGGTGCTCGGCTGGTACGTCGCGTTCGCCCCGGAGGGCGGGATCGTGCAGGTCCAGCAGCTGGCGAGCACCACCGGCGATCCGGGCCCGGTGCTCGACCACCTCCTCGCCGACGCGGACGCCCGCGGCGCGGCCGCCGTCTCCGGGCGGCTCGAGCCCTCGCTCGCCGAGGCCGTCCGCGAGCGGCGCTGCCTCGTGCGCCCGGCGGCCTGGGCGCTCGTCGACTCCAAGGACCCGGGCGTGCTCGCTGCCCTCGACGCCGATGACACCCTCCTGACCCGACTCGACGGTGAGTGGTGGATGGGCCACCACGTGCTCTGGCCCCAGGGAGTGCCCGCATGACCGGTCTGACGGTCTACTCGACCTGCCCGCAGTCCAAGGACGTGGCGGCCCCGGACTACCTCGACGCGGTCGCCGCGACCGCCCGGTGGAGCGAGGAGGCCGGCTGCGCGGGGATGCTCGTCTACACCGACAACGGGATCGCCGACCCGTGGCTGGTGGCGCAGACGGCGATCGCCGCGACGTCGCGCCTCGCCCCGCTGGTGGCCGTGCAGCCGGTGTACATGCACCCGTACACGGCGGCCTCGATGGTGTCGTCGCTCGCGTACCTGCACGGCCGCGCGGTGCACCTCAACATGCTGGCCGGGGGCTTCAAGAACGACCTCCTCGCGCTCGGCGACCGCACCGAGCACGACGACCGCTACGCGCGCACCGTCGAGTACACCCAGATCCTCACCGCCCTGCTGCGCGGCGAGACCGTCACCCGCGACGGCCGCTGGCACCAGGTCGAGAACCTGCGCCTCGCCCCGGCCCTGCCGCCGGAGCTCATGCCCGAGGTGCTGATCTCGGGCTCCTCCCCCGCCGGGCGCGCGGCGGCCGAGGAGATCGGCGCGACGCCGATCCGCTACCCCGAGCCGCTCGGTGACGCCCCGGACGCCCCCACCGGCGGCGGCGTGCGGATGGGGATCATCGCCCGCGACGACGCCGACGAGGCGTGGCGCGTGGCCCACGAGCGCTTCCCCGCCGACCGCGCGGGCCAGGTCGCGCACGCGATGGCGATGCGGGTCTCGGACTCGCACTGGCACCACCAGCTGACCGCGGCCGCGAAGAACCCGACGCCGCCGGCGGCGCTGGACGCGGAACCGGAGCCCTACTGGCTCGGCCCGTTCCAGAACTACCAGTCGTTCTGCCCGTACCTGGTCGGCTCGCACGACCGGGTCGCCGCGGAGGTCGCCCGCTACGTCGAGCGCGGCACCGACGTCTTCGTGCTCGACATCCCGCCCGCGGCCGAGGACCTCGGCCACGCCGGCGAGGTGTTCGCCCGGGCCGGCGCGGCGGTGGGCGCGTGAAGCACCTGCAGGATCTGCTCGCCGTCTCGGCGGACCGCCACGCCGACCGCCCGGCCCTCGTCGGCACCGACGTGACGATGACCTACGCCGAGCTCGACGGGGCGGTCAACCGGGTCGCGCACGTGCTGCTCGAGCACGGACTCACCCCCGGCGCGCGGGTGTGCGTGCTCGCCGAGAAGGCGCCGTGGACGATCGCCGCGCTGATCGGCACCCTGCGCGCGGGCGGCGCCTACGTCCCCGTCGACCCGGCCGGGCCGGCGTCGCGCGTGGCGCGGATCGTGGGCGCCGCCGAGCCCGAGGTGGTGCTGGTCGACGGCGCGTCGCGCGCGCTGCTCGACGAGGTGCTCGCCGAGCTGCCCGAACAGCGCCCGGTCGTCGGGGCGATCGACGTCCAGGAGGGGCTCGCCTTCACCCGCGACGACCTGCTCACCGCGGCGAGCACCCACCCGGGCGTCGCGCCGACCGACCTCGCGCACCTGCTCTTCACCTCCGGCTCCACCGGGATGCCGAAGGGCGTGATGATCAACCACGACACGGTCCTCGCGTTCGTCGACTGGGGGCTGCGCCACTTCGGCACCCGCCCCGGCGACCGGGTCTCCGGGCACCCGCCGCTGCACTTCGACCTGTCGACCTTCGACATCTACGCGACGCTCGCCGCGGGCGCCGAGCTGCACCTCGTCCCGGCCTCGCTGGGCGTCGACCCGCGGGCGACCGCGGCGTTCATCCGCGACCGGGCGCTGACCCAGTGGTTCTCGGTGCCGAGCGTGCTGACCTATCTCGCGCGGTTCGACGTCGTCGCCCAGGACGACTTCCCGGCCCTGGAGCGGCTGCTGTGGTGCGGGGAGGTCCTGCCGACGCCGGTCCTCGCGCACTGGATGCGCCGGCTCCCGCACGTGCGGTTCACCAACCTCTACGGCCCGACCGAGGCGACGATCGCGTCGTCGTGGTTCGACGTGCCCGGGGTCCCGGCCGACGAGACCGTCCCGGTGCCGATCGGCCACCCGTGCGACGGCGAGGAGCTGCGCGTCCTCGACGACGCGATGGCCCCGGTGCCGACCGGGGAGATCGGCGACCTCTGGATCGGCGGCGCGGGCCTGTCGCCGGGCTACTGGCGCGACCCGGAGAAGACGGTCGCGGCGTTCGTGCCCGACCCCTCGGGCGAGCGGCTCTACCGCACCGGCGACCTGGCGCGCGCCGACGACGACGGCGTCGTGCACTTCCTGGGCCGCGCGGACTCGCAGGTCAAGAGCCGCGGCTACCGCATCGAGCTGGGCGAGATCGAGGCCGCGCTCGCGACGGTGCCCGGGATCCGCGAGGTCGCCGTGGTCGGCGTCGACACCGGTGGCTTCGAGGGCACGACGATCTGCTGCGCGTACTCGGTGGCCGAGGGCCACGTGCTGCCGGCCACGGACGTGCGACGGCGGCTGACCGAGCTGGTACCGAGGTACATGGTGCCGGCGCGCTGGGCGGAGCTCGACGACCTGCCCCACAACGTGAACGGCAAGATCGACCGCCCGGCGCTGCGGGACCGCTTCGCCCCCGCAGACGCGACGACAGGAGGACGCTGAGCATGCCCGACGCCACCACCGGGCCCCTGACCGAGCGGCTGACCGACCTGGTCCGCGACCGTCTCGGCGTCGAGGTGCCCGCACCCGACACCGACCTCGTCGCCGAGGGCCTGCTCGACTCGCTCGCGCTGGTGACGCTGATCGTCGGCCTGGAGGACACCTTCGGCTGCCAGCTCCCGCTCGACGACTTCGACATCGACCGCTTCCGCAGCGTCGACGCGATGGCCGCGTTCCTCACCGAGGTCGGGGTGACGGCCGACTAGAGCGCGCTGACGGGCAGGCCGTGCGCCTCGCCCACGGCGGGGCTGTAGAGCTCGCCGGCGTGGGTCGCGAGGCCGTCGGCCAGCCCGGGGTCGGCGGCCAGCGCGTCGCGCCAGCCGTGGTCGGCGAGCGCCAGCGCGAACGGCAGGGTCGCGTGCGTGAGCGCGTGGGTGGAGGTGTTCGGCACCGCGCCGGGCATGTTCGCCACGCAGTAGAAGAGCGTGTCGTGCACCGGGAACGTCGGGTCGGAGTGCGTCGTCGGGTGCGACGAGGCGAAGCAGCCGCCCTGGTCGATGGCGATGTCGACGAGCACCGCGCCCGGCTTCATCCGCGCCACGAGCGCGTCGGGCACCAGCGTCGGGGCCTTCGCGCCCGGCACGAGGACGGCGCCGACGACGAGGTCGGCGTCCAGCACGGCGCGCTCGAGGTTGTCGACGCTCGAGTACATCGTCTGCACGCGGCCCGCGTAGCGCGCGTCGAGGGCGCGCAGGGTGTCGAGGTCGGTGTCCAGCACGGTGACGCGGGCGTGCATGCCGACGGCCATCTGCACCGCGGACGCGCCGGAGACGCCGCCGCCGATGACGACGACGTGGCCCGCGGGCGCACCGGGGACGCCGCCGAGCAGCAGGCCGCGCCCGGCGTTCGAGCGCATGAGGTGGTACGCGCCGACCTGCGGGGCGAGGCGGCCAGCGACCTCGCTCATCGGGGCGAGCAGGGGCAGCGCGCCGTTCCGGGTGACGGTCTCGTAGGCGATCGCCGTCGTGCCCGCGTCGAGCAGGGCGTCGGTGCACGCGCGCGAGGCGGCGAGGTGCAGGTAGGTGAAGAGCGTGAGGTCGGCGCGCAGGCGGTGGTACTCCGAGGCGACCGGCTCCTTGACCTTGACGACCATGTCGGCGTCGCCCCACACGTCGTCGGCATCGGCGAGGATGCGGGCGCCGGCCTCCTTGTACTCGTCGTCGCCGAACGCGGAGCCGAGCCCCGCGCCCTGCTCGACGGTCACCGTGTGGCCGTGGGCGACGAGCTCGCGCACGCCGCCGGGCGTCAGGGCCACCCGGAACTCGTTGTCCTTGACCTCGGCGGGCACCGCGACCTTCATCGTGCTTCTCCGTCCCTCGACTCCCCTCCAGCGTGAAATTCCTGCGCTGTGATCGGTATATGGGTGAAGAAGATTCTGTAGATTGACGGTATGCGCGAAGGATTGGACGATCCGCTCGTGCGGGCGGGGTCTGCGCCGCACGATGTGCGGGCGCTCGACGAGGTCGATCGCGCGCTGTTGGCCCACCTCGTCGCCGACGCCCGGATCACCAACGCCGCGCTGGCCGAGGCGGTGGGCATCGCGCCGTCCACGTGCCTCGCGCGGGTGCGGTCGCTGCGCGAGCGCGGGGTCATCCGCGGCTACCACGCCGACGTCGATCCGGCCGCCGTCGGGCTGCCCCTGCAGGCGATGATCTCCGTGCGGCTGCAGAGCGACGCCCGCGACCGCCTGGGCGAGTTCACGGGGCTGGTGCGCCGGCTGCCGGAGGTCCGCGACGTGTACTTCGTCGCCGGCGAGGACGACTACCTCCTGCACGTCGCGACGGCCGGCACGGGCGCGCTGCGCGACCTCGTGGCGCGGCTCAACGCCCACCGCGACGTGGCGGGCACGGTCACCAGCCTGATCTTCGACCACCTCCGGCCCGTGCCGGGTCCCGGCTCGTAGGCTGCCGTCCGTGATCGTCGGCCTGACCTTCGTGGTCCTCGCGCTCGCCCTGGCGTGGGCGCTGTGGTGCGGGGTGTCCGCGGCCGTGGGACAGGCCCCGACCGTGCGCCACCGCATCGGGCTGCTGGTGCTCGAGGGCGTGGCGCTGGTCGTCGCGCTGGTGATCGTCGTCGGGCTGGTCGTCGAGGGCGGGCGCACCACGGGCGCCGTCGTGGAGATCGTCGGCTACCTCGTGGCGACGCTGATCGTGCTGCCCATCGGCGCGGCGCTGGCGCACGGCGAGCGCACCCGGTACGGCTCGGTGGTGCTCGCGGTCGCGGGGGTCACGCTGGCGGTGCTGTCGCTGCGCACGGGCCAGGTGTGGACGGTGACCGGTGCCCGCTGAGCGGTCCCTGTCCGGCGGCCCCGGGCGCGTGCTGCTGGTGGTCTACGTCGTGTTCGCGATCTCGGCGGGCGCCCGCGCGCTGTACCAGATCGCGGTGCAGTTCGAGCGCGCACCGGAGGCCTACCTGCTCTCGGCGTTCGCGGCGGCGGTGTACCTCGTCGCCGCCGTCGCCCTGGGCCGCGGGGCGCGGCGGGTGGCGCTCGTGGCGGTGGTCATCGAGTTGGTCGGCGTGCTCGCCATCGGCACGCTGTCGCTGCTGCGCCCGCAGGACTTCCCCGACCCGACGGTGTGGTCGGACTTCGGCATCGGCTACGGCTTCGTCCCCGTGGTCCTGCCGATCCTGGGCCTGCTCTGGATCCGCCGCGCCTCAGCTATGTGAGCACTTTCCGGTGCTCTAGCACCGGAAACTGCTCACGAAGGAAGGTGAGCAGCGCGCGGTTGAAGGTGCCGGGGGCCTCGAGGTTGGGGTAGTGCGCGGCCCCCTCGATCTCGACGACATCGTGCGCGACCTCGCGGGCCATGCGCTGGTGGTCGGGGGCGTCGAGCAGGCCGACGATCGCGAGCACCGGGATCTCCAGCTCCCGGGCGCGCTCCCCGGCGTCCGCGACCGGCGTCGGCAGCACCGGCGGGCCGTCGGGCACGTGGTGCTCGAGCGTCGCGACCGCCATCTCCCGGACGTGCGCGAGCACCGCCGGGTCGACGTCGTCGAGGGGCCGGTCGATCCCGAAGCTCAGCGCGAGGAAGATCCGGATCCACGCCTCCGGGTCGCGGTCCTCCTCGGCCCGCCGCCAGCGGGCGAGCAGGTCGATGGTCGCGGGGTCGCGCCACTCCGGCTCCCCCGCCCCGGCGCCGCTGACGACGAGGCGCTCGACCAGCTCCGGGGCCTCGAGCGCGACGTCGACGGCGGTGCGGGCGCCCAGCGAGATGCCGACGAGCGCCGTCGGCCCGAGGTCGAGCGCGCGCAGGAGCGCGGCGACGTCGTCGGCGTGGCGGAACGGGGCGGTCGGGGTCGGCGACGCGCCGTGCCCGCGCAGGTCGGGGGCGACGACGCGGTGGGTGCGCGCGAGGTCGGCGATCTGGGGGTCCCAGAGCCGGTGGTCCAGCGCGCCGCCGTGCAGGAGGACGACGGGCGGGCCGTCACCGTGGTCGGTGTGGTGCAGCATGACAACCAAGGTGTCATGTTGTCAGCCATATGACAACATGGGTGTCATGAGCGAACCCGGGACCCGCCTCGCCGCCGTGTTCGACGTCCTCGGCCCGCTCTACCGGCGCGGGGTGCGGGCCGTCGAGCAGGAGGGCGGCATGCCCGTCGGGGTCCGCGCGGTCCTCGACGCGCTGGCCGGCTGCGGGCCGACGACGGTGCCGGCGCTCGGGCGCACGCTCGCGCTGTCCCGGCAGTTCGTGCAGCGCTCGGTGGACGACGCCGCCGGGCGCGGGTGGGTGCGCACGCGCGAGAACCCGGCGCACCGCCGGTCGGTGCTCGTGGAGCTCACGGCGTCCGGGGAGCAGACGCTGACCGACGTCCGCGACGGCGAGCGCCGGGAGCTCGGAGCTCTCGAAGAAGCCCTGGACCCCGACGACCTCGACGCCTGCCTGCGCGTCCTGCGCGCCCTGTCCGCCCGCCTCACCGACCACCCCACGTGAGTGCTTTCCGCCCCTATAGGGCTGGAAAGCGCTCACATGGGCCGGTCAGCCCAGCCCGGTCCCCTCGACGCCGCGGCGCCAGTAGCCGTCCAGGTCGACCGCCGCCGTGGGCAGGAACGCGCGTAGGCGCCGGCGCACCGGGCGCAGGGCGCCGGCCTCGGCGCCCATCCACGCGAACCCGTCGCCCGCGGGCGGGGTGAACGCGGCGACACCCTCGTCGAGCAGCGTCGTCGTGCCCGGCGCGACGTCCCCGCGACGGCGCCAGTCGACCCTCACGTGCCCCGGGACGTCGCCGAGGTAGGCCTCCTCGGCGGCATCCGCGACCTCGACCACGATGTGCACGGGCACCGTCGGCAGCTGGTCGATCCACCGCGCCAGCGCCGGCAGGGCGGTCTCGTCACCGCCGAGCAGGTACCAGTCACGCGCCTCGACCGCGAGGCTCGAGCGGGGGCCGTGCAACCACAGCGCACCACGCGGGTCCTCGGCCCACGTCCCGGCGAGCCCGCCGCCGTGGCGCACGAGGTCGATCTCGACGACGCCGGCCGCGGGGTCGTGGCGGCGCAGCGTGTACTCCCGGTACGGCCGCGGGATGCCCGCCGGCGGCACGACGAGCCCGCGCGCGTTCAGTTCCGGTTCCGGCGGCTCCTCCCCCGGCGCCGGCGGGAAGAACACCTTCGCGTGGTCGGTCGGCCCCGCCACGGGCAGGTCGTGCAGGTCGCCCGCGAGGCGGACCCGCCGCATCCGCGGCGTGAGATCCCACGCCTCGACGACCTCCACCCGCCGCGGACGCGACGCCTCCGGCGTGTGCTCGACGTGCGAGACGATCGGGGCGTCGCGGACCACCATGGCCCCACGCTAACGAGCGCGGTCCCCCTCCCCGATCAGGACGGCCTCCGCGCCGGCGGCGACGGCGCCGGGCCTTCCCCGGCCGACGTGCACCGGAGTCCGTCGAGGAAGACCGCGAGCCGCCGGTCGCGGTGCCCGGGCTCCTCGCCGGGAACGGGCAGACAGAGGAGGGCCACGGCGTGCAGGAGCTCCTGGGCGTCGAGGTCGTCGCGCACGCGGCCGGTGGCGGCCGCCGCGGCGAGCAGCGGTCGCAGGGCCGGCTCGATCCGCGCGTCGAAGTGTCCGCGCAGCGCCTCGAACGCCGGATCCTCGGAGTGCAGGGCGTGCGCGAGGCCCTGCTTGTGCGCGAGGAGCGCGGTGTAGCGATCGAGCCACGCGACCAGGGCCGTCTCCGGGTCATGGGCGGCGCCGAGCGTCGCGACCGCGTCGGCACAGGTGTCGATCTCGTGGCGGAGCACTGCCAGCACCAGGTCGGAGCGACGGGGGAAGTGCCGGTAGAGGGTGCCCACGCCGAGCCCGGCCCGGTCGGTGATCTGTTTCGCGGGGGCGTCCACCCCCTCGTCGGCGAAGACGGCGGTCGCCGCCGCGACCAGCGCGTCCATGTTCTGGCGCGCGTCGACCCGGCGACGCCGCGGCGGCGTGCCGTCTCCCACCGCACGGTCGGGCTGCTCGCTCATGGTCTCTCTCGTTGCTCAACCGGAAAGCTCTTCCGTATATTAACGGAAAGCTCTTCCGCTTCCACTGCAGCACAGCGACGAGAAGGACACATGAGCGACATCCTGGTCACCGGCGCCACAGGGCTGGTCGGGTCACGACTGCTCGCACGCTTCCACGCCGACGGGCACGCCTGTCGCGTCCTGGTCCGCCCGGGCCGAGAGCTCCCGCCGGGCGTGGAGGTCGCCGAGGGCGACGTCCTCGCCCCGGACACACTCGGGGACGCGCTCGCGGGCGTGTCGACGATCATCCACCTCGCGGCGTCGTTCCGTGACGGCAACGACGAGCAGACGTGGGCGGTCAACCTCACGGGCACGCAGAACCTGATCGACGCCGCCCGCGCCCATGCCCCCGACGCCCGGTTCCTGATGGCCAGCACCAGCAACGTCTACGACGCCGGCGCCGACCACCCCGCCCGCGAGGACGACGCCCTGCACCCGGTGCTCGCCTACCCCGCGAGCAAGGCCCGGGCGGAGGAGGAGCTCCGCGCCAGCGGTCTGACCTGGAGCATCCTGCGACTGCCGTTCGTCTACGGCGAGGGGGACGGTCACCTCGAGGCGGCGCCCCGCATGATGGCCCGGCGCGGCTGGCATCCCGCCCACCGGATGAGCGTGGCGCACCACGCCGACATCGCCCACGCCTTCGCGATCGCCGTCACCGGGGCCATGGACGGTCTGACGGTCAACATCGCCGACGAGGCTCCGCCCACGCTCTACGAGATCGCCCAGATCGTGGGCGAGACCTACCCCGCGTCGGACGAACCGCTGACCGACCCGTGGCACCTCCACGTCGACGCGACGCTCGCGCGGCGCCTCGGGTTCCGGCCCAGGGTGCGGACCGTGTACCAGGCGCTCGCCGAGAACCTCCTGTAGATCCCGACGGGCGTTCGAGCCCTCAGGGCCGGACCCGGTAGCGCAGGTGCACCGCGCCACTGGCGAAGCGCCTCTCGCCGACCAGCTCCAGGTCGAGCCGCACCCCCTCGGGCAGGAAGCGGGTGCCGCCGCCGACCACGACGGGCATGACCACCGGCGCGATCTCGTCGACCAGCCCCGCCGCGAGCGCCACGGCCGCCAGGCCGGGCCCGTCGACGGTCAGGTCGCCGGACTCCTTGAGCTCCCGCACGGCGTCGGCGTCGAACTCCCGCTCGATGCGGGTGCGCGCGCTGGCGACCGTGTCGAGGGTCCGGGAGTAAACGATCTTGTCGGCCGCCTGCCAGGTCTTCGCGAACTCCGCCACCTCCGGCGGCTCGTCCGGCAGCGCGTCGGCGGTCTCCCAGAACACCATCGTCTCGTACATGCGGCGCCCGTAGAGGTAGGTGCGGACGTCCCGGACCATCTCCTCCATGGCGGAGTGCAGCTCGGGGTCCTCGGCGATGCCCCAGCCGAAGTCGCCCGCGGCATCGGCGGTGTAGCCGTCGAGCGACGTCAGCATCGAGTAGATCAGACGGCCCATCTCACGCTCTCCTCTGGTTGCATTTCACAACTGGTTGGCAGCGTAGCGGCTCGTGCTAGGACTCGGGAATGCTCCAGTGCCTCGCCGACGCCGTCGGACCCGACCACGTCCTGCCGGGCGACGACCCGTCCGTCGCGGAGCTGTGCGCCGACGAGGCTCTCGGCGTCCCGGCCGGCAAGCCCGTCGCCGTGGTGTGGCCGGGCGACCGCGACGAGGTCGCCGCCGTGGTGCGCGCCGCCCGCGACGCCGGGGTCCCGCTGACCGCCCGCGGCGCCGGCACCGGGCTCTCCGGCGCCGCGACCCCCGACGACGGCGCCGTGCTGGTCTCGTTCGCGCGGATGGACCGGATCCTCGAGATCGACCCCGTCGACGCGGTCGCGGTCGTCCAGCCCGGGGTCTCGCTCGCGGACCTCGACGACGCCGCCGCCGCGCACGGCCTCACCTACCCGGTGCACCCGGGCGAGACGTCGGCGTCGCTGGGCGGCACCGTCGCGACCAACGCGGGCGGGATGCGCGCGGTGCGCTACGGCGTCACCCGCTCGCACGTGCTCGGGCTGGAGGCGGTGCTCGCCGACGGGGCCGTGGTGCGCACGGGCGGGAAGCTCACGAAGATCTCGTCGGGCTACGACCTCACCCAGCTGCTCGTGGGCTCGGAGGGCACGCTCGCGCTGGTCACCGAGGTGACCGTCCGGCTCCACCCGCGCCTGCCCGCGCGGCGCACCGTGCTGGCGCCGTTCCCGTCCGCGGACGCGATGATCGCGGCGGTCGGCAGGGTCGTGTCGTCGGGGCTGGAGCCGGCGATCTGCGAGTACCTCGACGGGCCGACGATGCGCGCGGTGTGCGGGGCCGCCGACCTGTCGCTGGGCCTGCCCGACGACCTCGTCGACGCCGACCACCTGCTCGTCGAGCTCGCGGGCCGCCGCCAGGAGCGGGTCGACGAGGACGCCGAGGAGCTCGCCGACGTCCTCGGGGCCGCCGGTGCCGCCGACGTCTTCGACCTGCCCGCGGGCTCGGCGCGCCGGCTCGTGGAGGCGCGCGAGAAGGCGTTCTGGGCGGTCAAGGCCGCGGGCGCCGACGAGATCGTCGACCTGGTCGTGCCCCGCTCGGCGATGGCCGCGTTCCTGTCCCGGGCCCGCGCGGCCGGCGACGCGCACGGCTCGCGCGTGCTCGGGTGCGGGCACGCCGGCGACGGCAACGTGCACCTGGCGGTGTTCCAGCCGGACCCCCAGCGTCTCGCCGCGACTCTCCACGACGTCTTCGCCGCCGGGACCGCCCTGGGCGGGGCGGTGTCGGGCGAGCACGGGGTCGGACGGGCCAAGGCGCACCTGCTCGCGGAGTTCGGTGATCCGGTGGCGCTCGACGTCGTCCGTCGCATCAGGGCCGCCCTCGACCCCGACGGCGCGCTGAACCCCGGCTGCTCGGTGCGGTGACGCTAGGGTCGCGACGTGGCGGAGCTGGTCATCGCCCGCAACCCCGATGCGGGCTCGTCGCTGGGGTTCCTGCTCTGGCTGCCGCTGGGCGACGGCCTGGTGTTCCGCACGTCGGGCACGTGGCCGCGGACCAAGGCGCTGTACTGCCACCCCGCCGAGCCCGGGGAGTGGCCCGCCGACCCCGAGGTCGTCGAACGCGTCGCGCTGCGCTCGTGCGCGCGGCGGGGTGCGGCCATCGACGTCGTGCTCGACCGGGCCCGCGAGAACCGGTCCCAGATCGTCTACACCCGCGGGCGCGGCCGGGACATGGTGTTCTGGCAGTCGCCGCGCACGCGCAAGCAGGCGCGTCCGCAGGTCCGGACACCGACGGCGCGGGCGCCCGGTGCGGACGAGCTCGAGATCCTCGTCGACGCACACGAGCGCTACCCGTACACGTTCCCGTCCCAGCAGGTCCGGACCGCCCGGCGCACGCTCCCGGCCGGCGACTACGGCGTCGTGCTCGGCGGGACGCTGGTCGCGTCGGTCGAGCGCAAGTCGCTGTCGGACCTGGTCTCCAGCGTCAGCAGCGGGCGCCTGCGGTTCGCCCTCGGCGATCTCGCCGCGCTCCCCCGCGCGGCCGTGGTCGTCGAGGACCGGTGGTCGCAGGTGTTCGCGCAGCGCCACGTCCGGCCCGCGCAGGTCGCCGACTCCCTCGCCGAGCTGCAGGTCCGCTGGCCGGCGATCCCGATCGTCTTCGCCGAGACGCGCCCGCTCGCCGAGGAGTGGACGTACCGCTTCCTGGCCGCCGCACTGGCGTGGGCGCGCGACGAGAACGCCGTCGGCACCCGGCTGCCGGGGGCGGTGACCGAGCTGTCCTCGGGGACGGCACCGGAGCCGTCGACCGCCGAGGTGCGGGCGTGGGCCCGCGAGCAGGGCATCGCCGTGCCCGACCGCGGACGGCTCCGGCCCGAGGTGTGGGAGCGGTACCGGGCGGCGCACGGTTGTCCCGACGGGGATCACGACCGACACTCGTGAGCATGGGCAACGATCCCGACGTCGTCGTCATCGGGGCCGGGTTCGCCGGGCTCTACGCCGTCCACCGCCTGCGCGGGCTGGGGCTGTCCGTGCACGGGCTCGAGGCGGCCGACGGCGTCGGCGGCACCTGGTACTGGAACCGGTACCCGGGCGCGCGGTGCGACTCGGAGAGCTACTACTACTGCTACGCGTTCTCCCGGGAGCTCGAGCAGGAGTGGGACTGGTCGGAGCGCTACCCGGGCCAGGCGGAGATCCTGTCCTACCTCGAGCACGTCGCCGACCGCTTCGACCTGCGGCGGTCCTTCTCGTTCTCGACGCGCGTCGTCTCCGCGTCCTGGGACGGTGCGCGCTGGGTGCTCGAGACCGAGGACGGCGCGCGGTGGACCTGCCGGTGGCTCGTGACGGCGGTGGGCTGCCTGTCGTCGGCGAACGTGCCCGACATCCCGGGCCTGGAGTCGTTCGCCGGCGAGTGGCACCACACCGGGCAGTGGCCGCACGAGGGCGTCGACGTCGCGGGCCGGCGGGTCGGGGTGGTCGGCACCGGCTCCACCGGCATCCAGGCGATCCCCGTGCTCGCGGCGTCGGCCGGGCACCTCACGGTCTTCCAGCGGACGGCGAACTTCAGCATCCCGGCGCGCAACGCCCCGCTGTCCGCCGACGAGGCGGCGGGCTACAAGGCGGACTACGCCGCGATCCGCGCGGTCCAGCAGGCGTCGACCAACGGGCACCCGTTCGTCATCAGCGACGTCGACACGCTCGCCCTGTCCGACGAGGAGCGCCGCTCGCTCTTCGAGCGCGCCTGGGAACGCGGCGGCCTGCGGTTCCGCGCGGCGGTGCGTGACGTGCTCGCCGACCCGGCGGTGAACGAGAAGGCGTCGGACTTCATCCGGTCGAAGATTCGCACGACAGTCGACGACCCCGTCGTCGCCGAGGCGCTCACCCCGCGCGACCACCCGTTCGCCACCAAGCGCCCGCCCATCGACACCGACTACTTCGAGACCTACAACCGGCCGAACGTGTCGCTCGTGGACGTGCGGGCGGACCCCGTCGATGCCGTCGTGCCGGGCGGGGTGCGGCTGGCGTCGGGAGCCGAGCACCCGCTCGACGTCCTCGTGTTCGCCACCGGCTTCGACGCCCTGTCCGGCCCGCTGCTGCGCCTCGGCCTGCGGGGCGCCGACGACGTGACCCTCGCCGACGCGTGGGCCGAGGGCGCGGCGACCTACCTCGGGCTCGGCGTCGCGGGCTTCCCGAACCTCTTCACGATCACGGGCCCGGGCAGCCCGTCGGTGCTCACCAACATGCCGACCTCGATCGAGCAGCACGTCGACTGGATCGCCGACCTCGTGACCTACCTGCGCGCCCACGACCTCGACGCCGAACCGACCCCCGAGGCGCAGGCGCGGTGGGCGGAGCACGTGCGCGAGGCGGCCGACGCGACGCTGCTCCCGCAGGCGGCCAGCTCCTGGTATTTGGGCGCGAACGTGCCCGGCAAGCCGCGTGTGTTCCTGCCCTACGCCGGCGGGTTCGCCCGCTACCGCGGGATGTGCGACGCGGAGGCGGAGGCGGGCTACCCGGGGTTCGCGCTGCGCTCGCGGCGGCGGGCGGCGTAGGCGGCGCCGAGCGGCACTCGGCGCATGATCGTCCGGCGGTGGCGTCTGCGGAACGCGCCGGTCGGCTTCGGAGGCGCGCGGCTCCCGGTCGGCGAGAGGCACCCTCCGGATGATCATCGCGCCTCGCCGCCTGCGGAGCGCGCCTCTCGCCCCGCCGCACCAGCGCATACATGCCCGCCGGCCCGCCGGCCCGCCGGCCCGCCGCCCCGGCGTGTCGCGCCGGCGAGCGTGTGACGATCCTGGCGTCACATGCCGGGGATGCCGCATCGCTCGCGCGTCCAAGATCGTGGCGCCTTTCCTGACGTTCAACGTCAGCGTGGCCGCCACGCTGACATACGACGTGCGTCAGGGGTCAGGCGGTCTGGAGGGCCGGGCGGTCGGGGTGGTCGGCGCGGACGACGAGGTCCGCCACGCTCACCGGGTCGACCTCGTCGGCGTAGCGCGCGTAGGCGGGCAGGGTCCACGCCTCGTCGGCGGGGGTGCGGCGCTGGAGCACCGTGTCCGAGAGGGCGAGGTGCACCGCGAGCTCCGCCGGCAGGCCGCGGCCGAGCAGCAAAGGGCCGTCGACGACCACCACGCCCGACGCCGGCAGCGAGACCCGCTCCGCGCGTGCCGCGCGCTCGACCTCCACGTCCCAGAGCCGCGGCAGCACCTCCCCGCTGCCGCCGGGACCGAGCGGGGCGAGCACCTCGCGCACGAGCGCGCCCGCGTCGAGCCAGTCGTCGTAGAACGAGTCGGGGTCGGTGCGCCCGCGCTCGAGGCGCACCGACGCCGGGCGCAGGAAGTCCCACGCCGACACCCGCACCACGGGCCGCGAGCGCACCCGCAGCGGGTCGACGAGCGCGTCGGCGAGCACCTCCGGGCGGGCCGGCGGCGCCCCGTCGACCAGCACCCGGACGTGTCCCGGGCCGGCGCGCTCGATCGCGGCGACGAGCTCGCCGGCCAGGGCGTCGGGGGTCAGGGGGCGGATCGGCATCCCCTCGAAACTACGTCGCCGTGCGCTCCGAGCGCGCCGCGTCGTCGATCGCGTCCTGGCCCGCGTTGTCCTCGGACGCGAAGTCGGCCTCGTCGGCCTCCGGCGGGCGCGGGTGCATGAGCAGCAGGGCGCCCAGCGAGACCACCGCGCAGATCACGATGTAGATCGAGATCCAGAAGCTCGACCCGGTCGCGGCCAGGATCGCCGCGGCGATGAGCGGCGCCGGGCCGCCCGCGGTGATCGAGGCGAGCTGGTAGCCCAGGCCCGCGCCGGTGTAGCGGATGCCGGTGCCGAAGCTCTCGGAGATCAGCGCCGCCTGCGGCCCGTACATCAGGTCGTGGAACACCAGGCCGAGGATCATGCCGAGCAGGACCAGCCCGCCGGTCCGTGTGTCGAGCAGCGCGAAGTACGGGAACGCGTAGAGCCCCGTCAGCACGACGCCCGCGCCGTACACCAGGCGCCGCCCGATCCGGTCGGAGAGCCACCCGAAGAACGGCACGCTGACGATGCCGATGCAGGCCGCGAAGATCAGGTAGAGCAGCAGGTCGCTGCGCTCCAGGTCGAGCTGCTGGGTGCCGTAGACCAGGACGAACGAGGTGAACAGGTAGAACGGGCCCTGCTCGGCGGTGCGGACGAACATCGCCTTGAGCACGTCGCGCCACTGGGTGCGCAGGGTCTCGGCCAGCGGCAGCTTCGCGACCTTGCCCGACGTCTTCACCTGGGCGAACGCCGGCGACTCGAGGACCGTGAGGCGCACCCAGAGCCCGATGCCGATGAGCACCACGCTGGCGATGAACGGCACCCGCCAGCCCCAGGCGAGGAACTCGGGGCCGGAGAACTGCCAGACCACGAACGTGCCGAGCGCGAGCCCGATCGGGACGCCCGCCTGCGGCCAGGCCGCCATGAGGCCGCGCTGGCGGCGGTGGCCCCACTCCATGGCCATGAGCACCGAGCCGCCCCACTCACCGCCGACGCCGATGCCCTGCAGCACGCGCAGCAGCGTCAGCAGGATCGGGGCGAGCACGCCGATCGTCTCGTAGGTGGGCAGCAGGCCGATGACGACCGTCGCCCCGCCCATGAGCAGCAGCGTGGCGACGAGGCTGTACTTGCGGCCGATGCGGTCGCCGTAGTGGCCGAAGATCGCGGCGCCGATGGGCCGCGCGGCGAACCCCACGAACTGCGTCGAGAACGCCAGCAGGACCCCGCCCGCCTCGGAGTTCGCGAAGAACAGCGGCCCGAACACCAGCGCGGCGGCGGTGTTGTAGAGGAAGAAGTCGTACCACTCGATGGTCGTACCGACGGTGCTCGCGACGACGGCCCGGCGCTTGAGCGCCCGACGGTCGGCTCCGGCGGGAAGTGTGCTCATGCCGGACCATCGTTGCGACTTCACTCACACAGGGCAATAGCTCGGGCGCTCCGCGTGACTACGCCGTTCGGAGCAGCACCGGTCAGATCACCGAGAAGCGGTCGGTGAGCGGCTCGCCGTCACTGCGCGAGATGAGGCAGCTGACCTCGCGGCCACCGCGCGTGGCTCCCGCCGACCCCGGGTCGGCGAACGCCGCCCGGCTCGGCACCACGGCGGTCATGCGCAGGTCGTCGCGGTCGACGCCGCTCGCGGACGGCACCAGCAGGTCGGAGTCGACGTACATCGCGCAGAAGGCGCGCCCGAAGTCGGCCAGGGCGGCCTCGCCCGGGTACGACACCGCGCGGCCCTCGCCGATCGGCGCGGTCGACGCGACGACCTCGACGTCGTGGGGCGTGCCGCACTGTGCGTCGGCGTCCGCGCCGAAGCCGCCGCCGGAGGCCAGCTGCCCGCGCGCGCACTGGCCCTCGAACAGCGTGAACTGCTCGAGGTCGCCGCCCGCCCCGAACGTCAGCACGTCGGGGGCGGCGGTGAACGGGCGCCAGCCGGCCATGAGCGCGCCGGCCAGCAGCACCACGAGGACGGCGGCCACGGCCCCGGCGGCGAGGACCACACGTCGCGGTACGGCCGGGCGCGCCATCCTCACGGTGCTCAGTTCTCCTGCTCCACGTGCAGCGCCTGCTCCTCGACGGTGCCCGGCTCCCGGTCGATGCCGGCGACCTCGCCGATCGTGTCGTCGGCGGGCAGGCCGGTCGGCTCCGCGCTGCCGTTCGCGGACGAGACGCCGAGCTGGACCTCGCGCTCCTCGTCGGCGAGCAGCTCGGCCTCCGTCGCACCGTCGCCGCCCTGCGTGTCCAGCACCGCGGCGCCGCCGACGCCGTCGACGGCGTTCGCCGGGTCGTCGACCGACTCGTCGAGCTCGTCGATCGGCGTGTCCGCGAGCGGCCGGTCCGGCGGCTGCTCGGCCTCCGCCTCGGGCTCCTCCTGCGGCAGGCGGTAGTCGATGCTGGGGGACTCGGTCTCCCATTCCTGGGTGCCGCCGAGCCGCACGTCGCGGCTGTAGCCCTCGGGGGCGTCCATGCCGTCCTCGAGCGGGTCGGCACCCATGCGGTCCTCGTCCATGACGACGGACGGCTCGGCGTCGAGGGCGGAGATGTCGTTCTCCACCTCGGCCTCGATCCGGTCGACGGGCTCCTCGCTCACGCGTCCTCGCTCCTCATCGCGACAGCGGCGGACAGTCTCCGCCGTCCCGCAGCGTTTCCCGTCGGCGGGTCCCGTCATGCGCCCGGCACGGCCGGGTGAGGTGTGGGCGCGGCGAGCGGCTCAGCCCCGGATGCGCGTGGTGCCCTCGCCCCACTCCTTCGCGCGCAGCTCGAACTTCTGGATCTTCCCGGTCGACGTCTTGGGCAGGTCGTCGACGATCTCGACGTCGCGCGGGGCCTTGTAGCGCGCGATGGTGCCCTTGACGTGCTCGATGATCGCGTCGGGCTCCGCCGACTGCCCGGAGCGCAGGATCACGAACGCCTTGGGCCGCTCGCCCCACGTGTCGTCGGGCACGCCGACCACGGCCGCCTCGAGCACCGCCGGGTGGGAGAGCACGGCCTGCTCCACCTCGACGGTCGAGATGTTCTCGCCGCCGGAGATGACGACGTCCTTGGCGCGGTCGCGCAGCTCGACGTAGCCGTCGGGGTGCATGACGCCCAGGTCGCCCGAGTGGTACCAGCCGCCGGCGAACGCCTTGGCCGTCGCGTCGGGGTCGCGGAAGTAGCCGGACATGACGTTGTTGCCGCGCATGACGATCTCGCCCATCGTCTCCCCGTCGTGGGGCACGTCGACGAGCTCGACCGACGCCCAGTCGGTGACGCCCTCCCCGAGCGTCTCCACCACGCGCAGCGGCTCGGTCTGGAGCATCCCGACACCCTGGCGGGCCTGCAGCTTCGCCCGCGCGTGCTCCTCGAGCCCGCGCCACTCCTCCTGCCACTGGCACACGGAGTAGGGCCCGTAGGTCTCGGTGAGCCCGTAGACGTGCACGATCCGGAAGCCCATCTTCTCCATCTCGAGGATGGTGGTCGGGCTCGGCGGCGCGCCGGCGGTGGTGACGACCAGCGCGTAGTCCAGGGTCCGCGCCTCCGCCGCGTTCATGATCGTGGTGACGACGGTCGGCGCGCCGTTGAGGTGGGTGACCCGGTGCTCGCCGATGAGGTTCCAGATGGCGTCGCCGCGCACCTCGCGCAGGCACACGTGGGTGCCGCCGATCGCCGTGATCGCCCACGGCGTGCACCACCCGTTGCAGTGGAACATGGGCAGCGTCCACAGGTAGACCGTCGACGGGTCGTGGTACGAGTGGACGATCTCGCCGAAGGAGTTCAGGTACGCGCCGCGGTGGTGGTACTGGACGCCCTTGGGACGCCCCGTGGTGCCGCTCGTGTAGTTGATGCTGATCGTGGAGCGCTCGTCGGTGATCTCCCAGGCGAGGTCCTCGCCCTGGTCACCGCGGGTCAGCAGGTCGTCCCAGGTGGGGCCGTCCACCGACGCGCCCGCGTCCGGGCCCTGCGGGTCGACGAGGGTGACGATCTCGCGCACGGTCTCCAGCGAGCCCGCGATCGGCTCGACGGTGCCCCGCAGCGCCGAGTCGACGATCAGCACGGTCGCCTGCGAGTGGTCGAGGATGTAGCGCACCTCCTCGCCCGACAGGCGTGTGTTCACCGCGACGAGCACGGCCCCGGCCAGCGGCACGCCGAAGTGTGCGACGAGCATCGGCGGCACGTTGGGCAGCAGGCACGCCACGCGGTCGCCGGGCTGCACGCCGCTCGCGCGCAGGGCGCGGGCCAGGCGCTGGGCCTGCTCGGCGAACCGGGCGTAGCTCGTGCGCTCGGTCCCGTGCACGATCGCCGTCTTGTCGGGATAGACGTCGGCGGAGCGGCGCAGGAACGCGAGCGGCGTGAGCGGGGTGATCCAGGTCTCGGGCGCGGTCACGCCCCGGATCATCGCCCGTCGCCGTGTGTCGGGCCAGGGCCCCCTGCGTGACGGCGGGCGTAGTCGGGCCGCTCGTCCGACCCGGGCGCCGTCTCGAGCCCCTCGGCCGCCCAGGCCCGGAAGCCGCCGACGACGTCGGTGGCCCGGTGCAGCCCGAGGTCCTGCAGGGCCGCCGCCGCGAGCGAGGACGTGTAGCCCTCGGAGCACAGCACGATCCACTGCTGGTCGTGGTCGGTGGCCTCGGCGACGCGGGCGTCGGAGGCGGGGTCGAGGCGCCACTCGAGGTGGTTGCGCTCGATCACCAGCGCGCCCGGCACCGTGCCCTCGTCGAGGCGCTGCCAGCCGGGGCGGATGTCGACCAGGCGCCCGCCCGCCGCGACGGCCGCGGCCGCGTCGGCCGGGTCGAGGCGGTGCAGGCGGGCCCGCGCGTCGGCGAGGATCTCGGCGATCGTGGTCACTCGCGGCCCTTCATTCGGGAGCCTGTCCCGGCGCGATGAGCTCCGAGCGCGTGCGGCGCAGCACGCCCGCCTCGACGCCGTAGTACGACATCGCGGACAGCGGCGGCGAGTAGGCGTGGACGCTGACCGCGGTCTCGACGTTGCGGTTCGACACGTCGTGCACGTGCCCGAGACCGAACGCGACGGAGCGGCCCGGGTCGAGCGCGCGGCGGCGCAGGCCCGGCCCGCGGGCGGGCAGCTCCTCGGCGGGGCAGTTGCTGTCGTCCTCGGAGCCCGCGGTCCAGCGCCACTCGGTCAGCGAGCCGCGCACGACGGTGAGCGCGCCGATCGAGCCGCCGTGGTCGTGGAGCTCGGCGGCCTGGTCGGTGGCCCAGGAGATCAGCCAGACGTCGAGGTGGTCGTCGGCGTGCAGGCGCCGCGACCAGCGGTGCGCCGGGTCGACCTCGACGGTGTGGCGGCCGGCGTCGACCTCCGCGGCCACCTCGCGGGTGAGCGCGAGGAGGTCGGCGAGGCTCGCCGGGGTCGGGCCGTCCTGCCAGCGCCGCAGGTCGGGGCGGCGCGAGCGGGGGCGGGTGAAGGTGTCGGAACGGGCGGTGCGGTCGTGCGCGGGGTGGTCGACCAGGGCGGTCACGGAACTCGTCCTCCGGGGGTGCGGGCGTCCGCGCACCCACGCCACCGGCGGTCTTCAGCCGATCACAGGAGGGAGGTGCGGTGCGCGGGCGAGGGGACGTCACGGCCGGACGGCACGTGACTTCGACTCGTCAGGCCCGGCAACACCGCTGGTCGAACAGGTGCGCACGACGGCTCTCCCAGAGGGGGCCGAGGAGGAAGTGCTGCACGGGCACATTTGACCACGGCGCCGGGGGTTCGTCACGTGCGGGTCCCGATCCGGATCACCGCGTCGGGCGGGGTGTCGGTGGGCGGTCCTAATCTGGAGGGGATCGGCCACCACCACACCCGGCCACCACACCCGGAGGACACCACGGAGCGCACCCCTGCGCCGGCACGCCGCGAGCGCGGCTGGGTCCGGCGTCTCGCCCGCGACTGCTGGCGCCGCCCGGCGCTGACGGTCGCCGCCCTCACCGCCTCCGTGTTCGGCGTCAGCCTCGAGGCCGTCGGCCCCCTGCTCATCGGCACGGCGGTCGACCGCGCCGTCGCGGGGTCCACCGCGGGGCTCGGCTGGCTGGTCGCCGCCATGGCCGGCATCGCGGTGGTCCGCTTCGGCGCGGCCTTCCTGCGCCGCTACCTGGGCGGACGGCTGTCGCTGGGGGTGCAGCACGACCTGCGGCGCCGCGTGTTCGGCTCCGTCTCGCGCCTCGACGGCCCGAAGCAGGACGCGCTGCGCACCGGTCAGGTCGTCTCGCGGGCGAACTCCGACCTGCAGCAGGTCCAGGGGCTGCTCGGCATGGTGCCGCTGGTCGCGGGCACGCTCGGCCAGCTCGTCGTGTCGGTCGCGATCATGATGTTCCTGTCGCCGCTGCTCACGGCCGTCTCGCTGGTCGTGCTGCCGCTCGGCGCCGTGTTCACCGCCCGCCTGCGCCGCCGGCTGTACCCGGCGACGTGGTCGGCGCAGCAGCGCGCGGCGGAGGTCGCGCAGCACGTCGAGGAGACGGTCACCGGGGTCCGGGTGGTCAAGGGCTTCGGGCAGGAGACGCGCGAGGTCGGCCGGCTGCGCGAGGCCGCGCGGAAGCTCTACGCCGAGCGCCTGCGCGCCGCGTGGCTCAACGCCCGGCTGACGCCCACGCTGACGGCCCTGCCGACGGTCGGGCAGCTCGTCGTGTTCGCGCTCGGCGGCGCCCTGGCGGTCGACGGGTCGATCTCGCTGGGCGTGTTCATCGCGTTCACCTCGTACATCGCCGCCCTGGTCGGGCCGGCGCGCCTGGTCGCGGGGCTGGTCGTCATGGGCCAGCTCGCCCGCGCGAGCGTGGAGCGCGTCTACGAGCTCGTCGACTCCCAGCCCGAGATCGTCGACGCCCCGGGCGCCCGCGTCGTCCCCGACGGCCCGCTGGGCGTGCGCCTCGACGACGTGCGCTTCGGCTACGCGCGCAGCGAGCCGGTGCTCGACGGCCTCTCGCTCGACATCACCCCGGGCGAGACGGTCGCGCTGGTCGGCACCGCGGGCTCGGGCAAGTCGACGGTGGCCCTGCTCGCGCCCCGGTTCTACGACGTGCAGGAGGGTTCGCTGCGCATCGGCCCGCCCGGCGACCTCGCCGACGTGCGCGAGCTGCGGCTGGACTCCCTGCGCCACGCGGTCGGCGTGGTGTTCGAGGAGGCGTTCCTCTTCTCCGACACCGTGCGCGCCAACATCGCCTACGGCTTCCCGGACGCCACCGAGGAACAAATCCGCGCGGCCGCCGTCGCCGCGCAGGCCGACGCGTTCATCACCGCGCTGCCCGAGGGCTACGACACCCGCGTCGGCGAGCGCGGGCTCACGCTCTCCGGCGGCCAGCGCCAGCGCGTCGCCCTGGCCCGCGCCCTGCTCTACGACCCCCGGGTGCTCGTCCTCGACGACGCCACGTCGGCGGTCGACGCGAGCACCGAGGCGGCGATCGGCGAGACGCTGCGGGCGGTCACCGCGCAGCGCACCACCATCGTCATCGCCCACCGGCGCTCCACGCTCGCCCTCGCCGACCGCATCGCCGTCCTCGACGGCGGCCGGGTCGTCGACGTCGGTACCCGCACCGAGCTCGAGGGCCGGTGCCGGCTCTTCCGCGAGCTGCTCGCCGGCCCGCAGGACCGCATCGACGAGACCGGGCGGATCGACGAGAACGGGCGGGCGCCGGACGGGTCGGCCGAGGTCACCCCGGGTCTGACCCGCTCGCTGTGGCCCGACGACCCCGCGCCCGACCGGCCGCTGCCCGCGCCGGAGCCGGTGGCCGTCGCGGCCGGGTCGGACGCGCTCGCGGGCGGGATCAACGGCGGGGCGTCGCCGGAGATGCGCGCGCAGCTCGACCGCCTGCCGCCCGCCGGCGAGGCGCCGCGCCTCTACGGCGAGGACCCGACGGCGCCCGACCCCGCGTTCCGCCTCGGCCGGCTGCTGCGCCCGGTGCGCTGGGCGCTGCTGCTCGCGGTGGTGCTCCTCGGGCTCGACGCGGCGGCCACCGTCGCGTTCCCGTCGCTGGCGCGCCTCGCGGTCGACGGCGGCATCCAGGCCCGCTCGCTGGACGTCCTGTGGCTCGCGGTGGGGCTCGGCGTGATCGTGGTCGCCGTCGACTGGTTCGTGGTCGCCGCCCAGACCGTGCTCACCGCGCGCATCGGTGAGGGCCGGCTCTACCTGCTGCGCACCCGCAGCTTCGCCCACCTGCAGCGGCTCGGCCTCGACTTCTACGAGCGCGAGCTCGGCGGCCGGATCATGACGCGGATGACCACGGACGTCGACGCGCTGTCGACGTTTCTGCAGACCGGGCTCGCCCAGGCCTTCGTCGCCCTGCTGACGATCCTCGGGGTGGCCGTCGCGCTGCTGGTCACCGACGTCGAGCTGGCGCTGGTCGCGCTCGCGGTGATGCCCGTGCTGGTGATCGCCACGGTGATCTTCCGCCGCATGTCGTCGGTCGCGTACGCCGAGGCGCGCGAGCGGGTCAGCGTCGTCAACGCCGACCTGCAGGAGAACGTCGCCGGACTGCGGGTCGCGCAGGCCCACACCCACGAGGAGCTCTCGGCGGCCACGTTCGCCGACAACAGCGACGCCTACCGCCGGGCGCGGCTGCGCGCCCAGCGCCTCATCGCGACGTACTTCCCGTTCGCGGCGATGCTCTCCGACCTCGCGCAGGCCGCCGTGCTCGGCGTCGGCGCCGCCCGGGTGGCCACCGGCGGCCTGTCCCCCGGCGTCCTCGCCGCGTTCCTGCTCTACCTCGCGATGTTCTTCGGGCCGGTCCAGCAGCTCTCGCAGGTGTTCGACGGCTACCAGCAGGCCCGCGTCGGTCTCACGCGCATCGGCGAGCTGCTGCGCACGCCGACCTCGGTGCCCGCCCCGGAGCACCCCGTGGTGCTCGACGATCTGCGTGGCGAGGTCGAGCTGCGCGACGTCGGCTTCTCCTACGCCGGCGCGGAGACCCCGGCGCTCGCCGACTTCTCGCTGCACGTGCCGGCGGGGCGCACGGTGGCGCTGGTCGGGGCGACGGGCGCGGGCAAGTCGACGGTGGTCAAGCTCGTCGCCCGGTTCTACGACGCCTCGTCGGGCGCCGTGCTCATCGACGGCGTCGACGTGCGCGACCACGACCTGCCGAGCCTGCACCGGCGCCTGGGTGTCGTGCCGCAGGAGGCGCACCTGTTCGTGGGCGACGTCGCCACCAACATCGCCTACGGCGACCCGGACGCCACGCCCGCGCGCGTCGAGCAGGCCGCGCGCGACGTCGGGGCGCTCGAGATGATCGCCTCGCTGCCCGGGGGCTTCCGCCAGCCCGTGGGCGAGCGCGGCGGCGGCCTGTCCGCAGGGCAGCGCCAGCTCGTGGCGCTCGCCCGCGCCGAGCTCGTGGACCCCCGGTTGCTCCTGCTCGACGAGGCCACCGCCGCCCTCGACCCCGCCACCGAGGGCGCGGTGCTGGCCGCCGGCGAGCGGCTCGCCGCGCCGCGCACCACGTTCGTCGTCGCCCACCGGCTCGGCACCGCCGCGCGCGCCGACCACATCGTCGTCATCGACGGCGGCCGGATCCTCGAGGAGGGCACGCACGCGGAGCTGCTCGCGAGCGACGGCGCCTACGCGCGGCTCTGGCGCGCCGGGGCCGGGACGGTCGACGACGCGGTCGGCGAGGGCGGGCTCACCGACCCGGACGACGACCTCGCCCGCGCCGGCTGAGCACAGCTTTCGGGCGGTAGGGGGCGAGCGGTTCGATCTGGTGCGCAATCGCCCGTTTCCCGAACCGACGGGCACCGGGTGCACGGAAAGCAGGCACAGGTCGGCGACGACGCCGGCCCTCGCCAGAGAGGCCTTTCCGTGAGCATTCGCCGCAGGCTCGCCGCCGCTGTCGTCACCGGCGCGGCGGCACTGACCCTCGCCGGGCTCGGCGCCGGCACCGCTGCCGCCGCCGACCCGATCGCCACCATCCCCGACCTGACCGGCCAGTCGTCCTCGGTGCGCCTCGACTCCGGCTTCACCGACGCGCTCGGCCAGCTGCAGGTCACGCCCGGCACGATCGGCGACGCGACGCTGGAGAACGGCAGCGTCAGCTTCCCGATCACCGGCGGCAACGTCACCGTCTACCGGCCGGGCGACGCCAACCCGTACGTCCAGGGCCGCATCGAGCACGACGGCAGCGGGCTGAGCCTGACGAAGGGCGACACGAAGGTCGAGCTGACCGACTTCGTCATCGACCCGGGCAACCCCGCCACGCTCAGCGGCAAGGTCAGCGCGGGCGGCCAGACGCTCGCCGAGTCCGCCGTGCTGTTCGACCTGGACGGCTCGACGCTGCAGCCCATCACGACCGACGCCGCCGCGGGCACGGCGACCCTGACCGGCACCACGGTCCGTCTGTCGTCCGGCGCCGCCGACGCCCTGAACCAGGCCTTCGGCACCGACGCGATCCAGGGCGGGCTGACCATCGGCGTCGCCACGATCGTCGTCAACCTGCCCGGTCAGATGCCGGCCATGCCGGCGGGCGGGGTGGAGACCGGTGGCGGGTCCACGAGCGGTCCCGACGCCGGGCTGGTCGTCGCCGGCGTCGCGGCCCTGATGGTCGCGGGCGGGGTCGGTCTCGCCGCGCGCCGTCGCGGTGCGCGCCGGAACTGACGGCACTCCACCCCGGTTACTGGCTGGTGTCGCTCGCTGAGCGAGCGATACCAGCCAGTAATCGCCAGCCCCCTGATCCCTGATCCGACCCCGCCCCGAGGAGCACGCCGTGACCGAGCCCGGACCCCGCAGGACGCTCGCGGTCGTCGCCGGCCTGCTCGCGGTGCTCGGTCTGGTCCTCGTGGGGATCGGGGCGACCGGCACCACCGCCCCGCCCGCACCGGCGGCGGCCGCTGCTGCGGCGAGCACACCGACCCCGACCGCCGGGCCGACGGCGGCCGCCGGCCCCCGCCAGGAGCCCTCGACCGGGCCCCGGCCGGTGGCGCTGGACATCCCGGCGATCGGCGTCACCGGACCGGTCAACGAGGTCGGCCTGCAGCCCGACGGCACGCTCGAGGTGCCGGCGCCGGGCCCGCGCTACGACCAGGCCGCCTGGTACCGGGGCTCGCCGACACCCGGGCGCGTCGGGCCCGCGGTGATCCTGGGCCACGTCGACTCCGCCGCGAACGGCCCGTCGGTGTTCTACCGCCTCGGCGAGCTCCGTCCGGGCGAGCGGATCACCGTGACCCTCGCCGACCGCTCCACGCGGACGTTCGCGGTCGACGAGGTGCGCTCGGTTCCCAAGGACGCGTTCCCCCGGTTCGAGGTCTACGGCGACACCGCCGGCCCCGAACTGCGGCTGATCACCTGCGGCGGCACCTTCGACGACGCGGCCCGCTCGTACCGCGACAACACGGTGGTCTTCGCCCGGCTGGTCAGCTGACGCGCGTCGCGTGCACCACGAGGTTGTCGGTGTAGCTGCGCTCGCCGCGGTCGAAGTCGCCCGCGCAGGTCACGAGGCGCAGCACGTCGGTCGCCGTCGCCCCGAAGACCGCGAACGTCGGGAACACGTCCTTGGCGACCTGTTCGGTGCGCTCGACCGCGTAGCGCGCCACGGATCCGTCGGAGCGGCCGACCTCGACGACGTCGCCGGGCCGCAGGTCGCGCAGGCGGAAGAAGACGGCCGGGCCGCGGCGCGAGTCGACGTGCCCGAGCAGCACCGTGGGCCCGCGCCCGGCCGGGATCGCGACGTCGGCCGGCGTGGCGCCGCGGCGCCACGCCGACAGCGTCCGGTCGAACCACCCGACGCGCGCGAAGTCCTGCGGCACCTCGGCGGTGCCGTCGGGCGCCACGCCGAGGGACAGGACCTCCCGCTCGTCGACCCCGATGGCGGGGACGCGCAGCGACACCGGCACGACGCCGGCCGCGGCGGGCCGCTCGCCGGAGGACACGGCCGCGCGGCCGGGACCGTCCGGCGTGCCGGCACAGCCGGCGAGCAGCAGGACGATCCCGGCCAGCACGAGCGCGAGACGCATCGTCAGGAACGGCTGGCGCGGCGGCGCAGCGCGAACGCCCCCGCGGCGGCGGCCGCGACGAGGGCCCCGGCGCCGAGGGCGGCGGGAGCGGTCTCGTCCGAGCCGCCGGCGCCGGTCTCGACACCGCCCATCGGCACGGGCATCAGCTGACCGCGCACGGCGCCGGCGGTGTAGTCGGCGGTGTGGGTGTCACCGAAGAACGCGGAGGGGTTCTCCTCGATCTGGCGCACCGTGAAGCCCGTACCGGTGTCCTGGCCGTTCGCCATCACGCCGGTCGTGAACGGCCCCTGCAGGCAGCCCGAGCTGGTCCGGGTGTCGCCCTCGCCCTCCGGGTTCGGGAACGCGATGCGCGGCGGGCCCGCGGCGCCCTCGGCGGCCTCGTGGATGTGCGTCGCGGTGCGCGCCGGGCTCTGGTACTCGCCGGTGATGCCGTTCAGCGTGAGGTCGTAGCAGATCACGTCCTCGTCGCTGTTGATCCGGTAGTTGAACGTGCCGGTGGCGCCGGGCTGCCCGGGCGCGGGCTGGCCGTTGTTCCCGATCACGGTGTCGGGGGTCGCCATGACGGTGAACATGCTGGTGAAGCTGTCCGGCTCGTCGACCGGGGTGTCGGCCAGCGCGGTGCCGCCGCTGAACAGGACCGCGCCGGCGGTCAGGACGGAGAGGGCGGCGAGCTTCGGGAGTGCACGGCGCACGAGGGGCCTCCTGGTGGGCGGGATGTCCGGATCGCCCGTCTCTACGGAGCCCTCCGCCGCCGCGTTCACCGCAGCGCCGGAAATGTCTGAACGGATCCGGCGCCCCCGCCGTACCCACGACCGTGACCCGCGCCGCCCCCGTGCCCGTCGTGCCGGCCGCGGGGCACGTCACGGGGCGGTCACACGGTGACGCGCAGAATGCTCCGATCGGCAGACCGCGCAGGGAGGAACGGGTGAGCGACGCCGCGGGCACGGCGCGCGCGCCCGTGAACCTGCGCCGCATCGAGGACCTCGAGGCGGCCTACCGCGACCACGCCGGCGAGCTCGAGCGGTTCGCCCTGCGCCAGCTGCGCGATCCCGGGGCCGCGGCCGACGTGGTCCAGGAGGTGTTCGTGCGCGCCTGGCGCCACGCCGAGCGCTACGACGCCGCCGTCGCGAGCCTGCGCGTGTGGCTGTTCACGATCGCGAAGAACGTCGTGGTCGACCACGTCCGCCACCACCGCAGCCGCCCGGGGACGCCGACCGCGCCGGGCGACCTGCCCCCGGCCTCCGAGCGGGACTTCAGCGACGACCTCGTGACGTCGTGGTTCGTCGAGGAGGCGTTGACCAGGCTCGGCGACGACCAGCGCAGCGCCATCGTCGAGACCTACGTGCGCGGGCGGCCCTACGCGGAGGTCGCCGCGGAGCAGGGCGTGCCCGTCGGCACGCTGCGCAGCAGGGTCTTCTACGGGCTCAAGAACCTGCGGCACATCATGGACGACATGGGAGTACCGCTGTGACCAGAACTCCCGACGGCCATCCCGACGGCCCCGCCCACGACGCCCTCCGCGAGCAGCTCGGCGCCCACGCGCTCGGGCAGCTGGGCGACGACGAGCGCGCCGCGGTGGACGCGCACCTGGCGGGCTGCGCGTCCTGCCGCGCCGAGCTCGCCGAGATCGCCCCGCTGGCCGGGCCGCTCGCCCGCGTCGACCCGGACGCCGCTCCCTCCCCGTCGGTCCCGCCGGGCGACTTCGCCGCCGTACTGGGCCGCCTGCGGGAGGAGGACGCGCCGGTGACGCCGCTGCCGACCCACCGGCGCCGCCGCGTCCCGCTGCTCGGGGCCGCGGCCGCGGCGGCGGTGATCGGGCTCGCCGGCGTGGGCGTCGGCGTCGCCGCGAGCACGGCGGGCGAGCCGCCGGTCGAACCGGCCGCCGTGCAGGCCCTCGACCCGGGCATCCGCGCCGACGCCGGCACGATCGACCACACCTGGGGCGTCGAGGTGGTGCTCACCGCCTCCGGGTTCGCCGAGGGGCAGCGCTACGAGGTCACCGTCCTCGACCGGGCCGGGCGGCCCGTGCCCGCGGGCGCCTTCCGCGGCACGGGCGCGGCGGAGATGGTCTGCCGGCTGAACTCCTCGGTGCTGCGCGAGCAGGCCGGCGGGTTCGTCGTCACCGACGCCGACGGCGACGAGGTCCTGCGCTCGCGATTCGCGTGACGTGCGGCACCCTGCGTGTCCGTGAAGTGGCCCTGTGGCACCGATCGGGGGCCGAGCCGCCGCATGGACCGGTGCAGTAGCCGACAGGGCACCGACCCCGGGAGGTGTCAAGCGCTAATCTGGACACGCTCCCGACGCCACCGCGACGACTGATTGAGGCGATTTCGAGTCGTGTCGAGTAGTAGCCCGACCGCCCAGTTCGGACCCAACGAGTGGCTGGTCGACGAGATGTACCAGCGCTACCTGGCCGACCCCAACTCCGTCGACGCCGCGTGGCACGACTTCTTCGCCGACTACAGCCCCGACACCGCGCCCGACGAGGCCGGGGCGCACGCGAGCGCCGGCAACGCGGCGAACGGCACGCTCTCCGCCGAGACCGCCGAGCCCCGCTCGTCGTCGTCCAACGGCGAGGCCCGCGCGGACGCCGCGCCCGCCGAGCGCCCCGCCACGGAGCGCCCCGCCGCGGAGCGCACCGAGCAGAGCACCCAGCAGGCCCCCCAGCAGCAGGCCTCCCCGGAGGCTCCGAGCGAGAAGGCCCCGGTGACGAGCGCGCCCACCCAGTCGACCGGCACCTCCACCGGCACCGACTCGACGAGCAAGCCGGCCGCGGGCACCACGAGCCCGGCCAAGTCGGCGCAGCCCGGTGCCGGCAACGGTGCGGTCGAGACCACGAAGCCGCTGCGCGGGGCGCAGAACGCGATCGCCAAGAACATGACGGCGTCGCTGCAGCTGCCGACGGCGACGAGCGTGCGCGCCGTGCCGGCGAAGCTGCTGGCCGACAACCGCATCGTGATCAACAATCACCTGCGGCGCACGCGCGGCGGGAAGGTGTCGTTCACCCACCTGCTCGGCTACGCGATGGTGCGCGCCCTCGCGGACTTCCCGAACATGAACCGGCACTTCGGCGAGGACGAGAAGGGCAAGCCCGCCGTCGTCGACCCCGGTCACGTCAACCTCGGCCTGGCGATGGACCTGCCGGGCAAGGACGGGTCGCGCTCGCTGGTCGTGGTGGCCCTCAAGGGCACCGAGAACATGAGCTTCGCCCAGTTCTGGGCGGCCTACGAGGACATGGTGCGCAAGGCCCGCACGGGCTCGCTCACCACGGAGGACTTCTCCGGCGTCACGATCTCGCTGACCAACCCGGGCACGATCGGCACCAACCACTCGGTGCCGCGCCTGACCGTCGGCCAGGGCACGATCGTCGGCGTCGGCGCCATGGAGTACCCCGCCGAGTTCCAGGGGGCGAGCGAGGAGAAGCTCGCCGACATGGGCATCAGCAAGATCATCACGCTGACGTCCACGTACGACCACCGGATCATCCAGGGCGCCGAGTCCGGCGACTTCCTGCGCCGCATCCACCACCTCGTGCTCGGCGAGGACGGGTTCTACGACGACATCTTCGCGTCGCTGCGGATCCCCTACGAGCCGATCCGCTGGCGCCAGGACCTGCCGTCGTCGCAGATCGACCGCACCGCGCGGATCATCGAGCTGATCGACGCGTACCGGACGCGCGGCCACCTCATGGCCGACACCGACCCGCTGTCGCACCCCCAGCGCAAGCACCCCGACCTCGACATCGCGTCGCACGGCCTGACGCTCTGGGACCTCGACCGCGAGTTCCCCGTCGACGGCTTCGGCGGGCGCGACTGCATGAAGCTGCGCGACGTCCTCGGCGTCCTGCGCGACTCGTACTGCCGCACCATCGGCATCGAGTACATGCACATCCTCGACCCCGAGAAGCGCGCCTGGCTGCAGGAGCGCATCGAGCGCCCGCACGAGAAGGTGCCGGTCGCCGAGCAGAAGTACATCCTCTCGAAGCTCAACGCGGCCGAGGCGTTCGAGGCGTTCCTGCAGACCAAGTACGTCGGGCAGAAGCGCTTCTCGCTCGAGGGCGCCGAGACCGTCATCCCGCTGCTCGACGCCGTGCTCGACACGGCCGCCGCGCACGAGATGGACGAGGTCGTCGTCGGCATGCCCCACCGCGGGCGGCTCAACGTGCTGGCGAACATCGTCGGCAAGCCCGTCTCGCAGATCTTCCGCGAGTTCGAGGGCAACCTCGACCCGGGCCAGGCGCACGGATCCGGCGACGTGAAGTACCACCTCGGCGCCGAGGGCAAGTTCTTCCGCATGTTCGGCGACGGCGAGACCACGGTGTCGCTGACGTCGAACCCCTCGCACCTCGAGGCCGTCGACCCCGTGATGCAGGGCATCGTGCGGGCCAAGCAGGACATGCTCGACAAGGGCCCGGAGGGCTTCACCGTCCTGCCGGTCGCGCTGCACGGCGACGCCGCGTTCGCCGGCCAGGGCGTGGTGGCCGAGACGCTGAACCTGGCGCTGCTGCGCGGCTACCGCACCGGCGGCACCGTGCACGTGATCGTCAACAACCAGGTCGGCTTCACCACCGCGCCCGAGCACACCCGCTCGACGCACTACTGCACCGACGTGGCGAAGATGATCGACGCCCCGGTCTTCCACGTGAACGGCGACGACCCGGAGGCCTGCGTCTGGGTGGCGCGGCTGGCTGTCGAGTTCCGCGAGCGCTGGAACTCCGACGTCGTGATCGACATGATCTGCTACCGCCGACGCGGCCACAACGAGGGCGACGACCCCTCGATGACCCAGCCGGAGATGTACGACGTCATCGACGCCAAGCGCTCGGTGCGCAAGACCTACACCGAGTCGCTGATCGGCCGCGGCGACATCTCGCTCGACGAGGCCGAGCACGCGCTGCGCGACTACGGCAGCCAGCTCGAGCACGTGTTCAACGAGGTCCGCGAGCTCGAGAAGGCCGACCCCGAGCCGAGCCCGTCGGTCGAGTACGAGCAGGCCGTCCCGAACTCGCTGCAGACGGCGGTGCCGCTGGACGTCATCCAGCGGATCGCCCGGGCGCACACCGACCTGCCCGAGGGCTTCGCGGTGCACCCGCGCGTCAAGCCCGTCCTCGAGCGGCGCGCCAAGGCCGCGGCCACCGGCTCCGAGGAAGGCATCGACTGGGCCTACGCCGAGCTGCTGGCCTGGGGCTCGCTGCTCATCGACGGCAAGCTCGTGCGCCTGTCGGGGCAGGACTCCCGGCGCGGGACGTTCGTGCAGCGCCACTCGGTGGTCATCGACCGCCACGACGGCTCGGAGTACGTGCCGCTGCGCAACCTGACCGCCGACCAGGGCCGCTTCATGCCCTACGACTCGGCGCTCTCGGAGTTCGCGGCCGTGGGCTTCGAGTACGGCTACTCGGTGGCCAACCACGAGGCGCTGGTGCTGTGGGAGGCGCAGTTCGGCGACTTCGTCAACGGCGCCCAGTCGATCATCGACGAGTTCATCTCGTCCGGTGAGGCCAAGTGGGGCCAGACCTCCGACGTCGTGCTGCTCCTGCCGCACGGCCACGAGGGCCAGGGCCCCGACCACACCTCGGGACGCATCGAGCGGTTCCTGCAGCTGTGCGCCGAGGGGTCGATGACGGTCGCGCTGCCGTCGAGCCCGGCGAACTACTTCCACCTGCTGCGCCGCCACGCCACCGACGGCGTGCGCCGCCCGCTGGTCGTCTTCACGCCGAAGTCGATGCTGCGCAACAAGGCGGCGGTGAGCCCGGTGGAGGAGTTCACCTCGGGGGGCTACCGGCCGATCCTCGACGACCCCGCCTTCGCCTCCGGCGGCACGGACGGCGTGACGCGCGTGCTGCTCTGCGCCGGCAAGATCTACTACGAGCTGGTCGCCGCTCGCGAGAAGGCGGGCCGCACGGACGACACCGCGATCGTGCGGATGGAGCAGCTCTACCCGCTCGCCACCGAGGAGCTCACCGCCGTCCTCGACCGGTACCCGAACGCGGCCGACGTCCGCTGGGTGCAGGAGGAGCCAGCGAACCAGGGCGCCTGGCCGTTCCTGGGCCTGTGGCTCCCGGAGCGGATGAACGGCCGCCTGCCCCACCTCAAGCGCGTCTCCCGGCGCCGCATGGCCGCCCCGGCGGCCGGTGTCGCCAAGGTGCACGAGGTGGAGCAGAAGGCGCTCATCGCCGAGGCGCTGGCCGACTAGTGGCTACGGACTAGCGGTCATGTACTTCACCGACCGTGGGATCGAGGAGCTCGAGGACCGGCGGGGCGAGGAGGAGGTCAGCCTGGCGTGGCTGGCCGACCGCCTCCGCGCCTTCGTCGACGCCCACCCCGAGCACGCCGGCGCCGCCGACCGGTTCGCGACGTTCCTCGCGCGCGACGACGCCGACGACGAGTAGGGCCACGGGCGGGCGTCAGTCCAGCCCGAACTCGCGCATCTTGCGATAGAGGGTCGTGCGCCCGATGCCGAGGGCCCGGGCCGCGCGGCTGCGGTTGCCGCCTGCGGTGCGCAACGCACCGAGGACGGCGTCGCGCTCGGCCCGCTCGAGCAGGCCCGCCGACCGGCGCCGGGCGCGGAGCTCGTCGGGCAGGTCAGCGGGCTCGACGAGGCCGCCGCCCGCCCGGCGCGCCAGGCCGACGACGGTCGTCCGGAGCTCGGCGACCCCGCCGGGCCAGTGCCAGCCGGCCAGGAGATCCCAGGCGGCGGGCGCGAGCCGGGTCCCCCGGTCGGGCTCCGGGAGGTCGGCGAGCATCGAGCGCACGAGCGCCGGCAGGTGCTCGCGGCTCTGGGCCGGCGTCGGGAGCCGGACGGCGGTGGCGAGCCGGCGGACCGTGCCGAGGGACGCGTCGTCCACGCGGTCGGCGTCGTAGGTGATCACGACGGGCGGGTCCGCCGCGGCGAGCGCGGCGAGCGCCGGGAGCTCGTCGGGCACCACGGCGTGGGCCCGCAGCACGAGCACGCCGCGCCCCGCCGCGACGGCCGCGCGTGCGGTCGGCGCCCAGTCGCCGTCCCGGCTCGGGTCGACGACCACCGGGTCGCGGGCGCCCCGGAACCGCAGGACGCGCAGGCCGGTGTGCCGCCGCCCGGTGCCGTCGCCGCCGGTCAGCACGACCCGCTCGCCGAGCCGCAATGCCTGGCGGATGCGCCGGTCGACGTCGGGGACGTGGTGCAGCGGCGCACCGGCGCGGTCGCGCGCGGCGTCGGCGCCGCCCGTGTCCGGCGTGGCCCGCTCGGGGAGCAGACGCACGCTGAACGCCGTCCTCCCCCGGTCGCGGATGGGCTCGACCACGGCCTCGCGGGGACCGTCGGGCAGGGGGACGATCATCCGCCGCGTCCGGTCCGGGCCGCGGTCGGCGAGGAAGCGCCAGAGCAGCGGGTGCAGGTCGGGCCCGCCGTGCACGAGCCCCTGCCGGTTCGCGAGCACCGTGTCCTCGTCCACCACGAACGCGCCCTCACCGGTGCCGCCGACCGCGAGGTAGGAGCTGACGAGCCGGCGGCGCCGCTCCCCCGCCTCGTCGAGCAGGCGCTCCTCGATCTGGCGCCCGATGTCGGCGGTCATCGCGGTCATCAGCGGGTGCACGTCCCGCACCGCGCAGGCCAACGAGAACGAGCCGGCCACCCGACCCGTGTACGGCTCGAAGACCGGGGTGCCGGCGCAGGTCAGGTCCTCGAAGCGCGGGTTGTAGTGCTCGGGGCCGCGCACGAGCACCGGGCGCCGCTCGACGAGCACCGTGCCGAGACCGTTCGTGCCGACCGCGCGTTCGGAGAGGTCGAAGCCCTCGGCGGCGCTCGCACGGTCCATCGCCGTGCGCTGCCGCCGCTCGTCGGCGTGGCGCACCACGATCCGGCCGGTCGCGTCGGAGAGCACCATCGCGACCGCCACGTCGGCGAAGCTGACCCGCAGCCGGTCCAGCACCGGGGCCGCGGCCCGCGACAGCGCCGCCGACACGTCGTCGGGCTCGCGGTAGGGGAGGTGCTCCGGCGCGACCGGCACGCCCTCGCCCACGCACCGCCGCCAGCTCGTCTCGATCAGCGACGGCACGCCCGCGTGCCCCGGCGGCGCACCGAGGACACCCCGGTCGACCAGGGCCTCGCGGCTGCGCCGCGTGCGCACCAGCTCGACCGACGACAGGGTCGGTCGGTGGCGGGATTCGTCTCGACGCATCGTCGCCTCGCACGTCCGGGCGGGTCCGCCGCCCGACGCAGACCCCACTCCACAGTGCCCCACGTCACACGGAGACGCCAGATCGTCACGGCCGGTTCGTGGTCCACGCGGTGTTCCGGATCGGAACACCCCGGGCCGCCGGACGGCCGGGAAGGGTCGCGTCAGATCACGGAGCGAGGAGGCCGCCATGACGGACACGACAGCGACGACGGCGACGACGGCGTCCGCCGGGTCGGGGGCCTCGGGGGCGTCCGCCGAGTCGGACGCCCTGCGCGCGCTCTACGCCGACTGGACCGCGATCATCTCCACGACGCCCGACCTGACGACGCGCCTCTTCCGCAGCATCTTCGACGAGTGGCACCAGCCGACCCGCGAGCCGGAGGACGTCACCTACGCCGAGGAGACCGTCGGCGGGGTGCCGGGCATCTGGACCCTGCCGGTCGGCGCGGACCGCACCCAGGTCCTCGTCTACACCCACGGCGGCGGGTTCGCCGTGGGCTCGGCCGCCAGCCACCGCAAGCTCGCCGGCCACGTCGCGAAGGCGCTCGGTGTCACGGCGTTCGTCCTGGACTACCGGCGCGCCCCCGAGCACCCCCACCCGGCGCAGGTCGAGGACGGCGTGGCCGTCGTCGACGCCCTCGTGGACCGGGGTGTGCGCCCGGAGGACATCACGACGATCGGCGACTCCGCCGGCGGCAACCTCGCCGTGGCGATCCCGCTCGCCCTGCGCGAGCGGGGGCGTCCGCTGCCGGGCCGGGTGATCGCGTTCTCCCCGTGGCTGGACATGGAGAACACCGGCGAGAGCCTCGTGACCAACGCGGCCACCGACGCGCTCGTCACCGTGCCCCTGCTCGAGAGCATGATCGCCGGCGTCCTGGCGGAGGGGCGCATCCACCCGCGGACGCCGCTGGCGAACCCGCTGCACGCGGACCTCGCCGGCCTCCCGCGGCTCTACGTCAACGCCGGCGACGCGGAGACCCTGCGCGACGACGCCGTCCGCCTGGCCGCGCGCGCCGAGGCCGCGGGGGTCGACGTGACCCTCTCGGTCGTCGACGACATGCAGCACGTCTTCCCGTTCCTCGCCGGGGCCGCGCCCGAGGCCGACGACGAGATCGCCGCGATCGCGGCCTGGTACCGCCGAGCCTGAGGAGCCCGTCATGAGCACCGAGACCAGCACCGAAACCGGCACCGACCTCGACGCGATCGTCATCGGCGCGGGCTTCGGCGGCATCTACATGCTGCACAAGCTGCGCGACCAGCTCGGCCTGCGCGCCCGCGCCCTGGAGAAGGGCGGCGGGGTCGGCGGCACCTGGTACTTCAACCGCTACCCGGGCGCGAAGTCCGACACCGAGGGCTTCGTGTACCGCTACTCCTTCGACGACGACCTGCTCGCCGACTGGGACTGGAGCACCCGCTACCTCGACCAGCCCGACGTCCTCGCCTACCTCGAGCACGTCGTCGAGCGCTTCGATCTCGCGCGCGACATCCAGCTCGGCACCGAGGTCACGCGCGCCACCTTCGACGAGGACGAGGCGCGCTGGCACGTCACCACCGCGGCGGGCGAGCGGTTCACGTGCCGCTACCTCGTGACGGCGCTCGGCCTGCTCGCGCGCACCAACATCCCCGACATCCCCGGGCTCGACGACTTCGCCGGACGCCTCGTGCACACCAATGCCTGGCCCGACGACCTCGACCTGCGCGGGCAGCGCGTCGGGGTGATCGGCACCGGCTCGACCGGCACCCAGTTCATCGTCGCGGCCGCGCCGCTGGCCGAGCACCTGACCGTCTTCCAGCGCTCGCCGCAGTACTCGGTGCCGTCGGGGAACGGGCCGGTCGACCAGGCCGAGGTCGACGAGACCAAGCGGAACTTCGGCACCATCTGGGAGCAGGTGCGCGGGTCGGTCGTCGCGTTCGGGTTCGAGGAGAGCGACGTCGCGACGATGAGCGTCTCGGCGGAGGAGCGGGAGCGCGTGTTCCAGGAGAACTGGGACAAGGGCAACGGCTTCCGGTTCATGTTCGGGACGTTCAACGACATCGCCACCGACCCGGACGCCAACGCCGCCGCGGCCGCGTTCATCCGCTCCAAGATCGCCGAGATCGTCGACGACCCCGAGACCGCCCGCAAGCTCACCCCGACCGACCTCTACGCCAAGCGCCCGCTGTGCAACGAGGGCTACTACGAGACCTTCAACCGGGACGACGTCACCCTGGTCGCGCTCCGGGAGAACCCCATCGAGCGCATCACCGCGCGCGGCGTGCGCACCGCCGACGGCGTCGAGCACGCGCTCGACGTGCTCGTGCTCGCGACCGGCTTCGACGCCGTCGACGGCAACTACCGGGCGATGGACCTGCGCGGACGCGGCGGGCAGCACATCGACGAGCACTGGGCCGAGGGGCCGACGAGCTTCCTCGGGGTGTCGGTCGCCGGGTTCCCCAACATGTTCATGATCCTCGGGCCGAACGGCCCGTTCACCAACCTGCCCCCGAGCATCGAGGCGCAGGTCGACTGGATCGGCGAGCTCGTCCGGCGGGCCGAGGAGTCCGGCGCCGCGGCGGTCGAGCCCACCCAGGACGCCGAGGACCGGTGGACCGACACCTGCCGCGAGATCGCCGACATGACGCTCTTCCCGCAGGCCGACTCGTGGATCTTCGGTGCGAACATCCCGGGCAAGCGCAACGCGGTGATGTTCTACATGGCCGGCCACGCCGCGTACCGCCAGCAGCTCTCCGACGTCGCCGACGCGGGCTACGAGGGCTTCGTGATGTCCGACCGCGAGGCGGCGGCGAGCTGACGCCCGCTCACACCGCGTCGACGCGCTCGGACTCCTCGTAACGCAGGACCGGGAGCAGCGAGGGCTCGCCGGCCGCGGGGTCGGCGGCGCAGCCGTCGACCGCCGACTCCAGACCCGCCGCGTCGAGACCCACGCCGAGGAACACCAGCCGGGCGCCGGTGACCGTGACGGACCGGGGCGCCGGGCGCACGCGGATCGCCGTCCCGACCGTCTGCACCACGAACGGGGCCGCGCCGGGGAAGCGCACGACGCCCTTGGCGCGGAACACGCCGGGCGGGCCCGCCTCGAGGAACGCCGCGAACCGCGCCGGGTCGAGCGGGGCGTCGCGCTCGACGGCGACGCTGTCCCAGTGCGCGTGGGCGTGCTCGGTGCCGGGGTCCTCGCGCAGCAGGGCGTCGAACGACAGCTGGCCCGACCGGGGCGGGCGACGGCGGGCCGGCGGGTCGACGAGCAGCGCCGGGTCGAGCGCCCCGCGGACCACGGGCAGCACCGGGCCCGGCGCGACCGCCTGCAGGACGGCGAGCAGCGGGGCGGGGTCGTCGACGAGGTCGACCTGGTTGAGCACCACGAGGTCGGCGAGGCGGACGGCGTCGTCCGGCTCGCCGTGCACCGCGTCGACCACGGTCACCAGCCCGCCGTACGCCGCGTGGCGCGCCTCCCCCGCGATCGCGTCGAGCAGCAGGCGCACGAGCTCGCGGGGATCGGCGAGGCCGCTGGCCTCCACGACGACGAGGTCGAGGCGCGCCGACGGTGCCGTGAGCTCGGCGAGCAGCCCGGCGAGGCCGTTGGCGTCGGTGGTGCAGCACAGGCAGCCGTTCGCGAGCGACGTGACGGCGCTGGCCTGCCCAGCGACGAGCATCGCGTCGATCCCGATCGCCCCGAAGTCGTTCACCACGACACCGATCCGGACCCCGTCGGCGCGGCGCAGCAGGTGGTTCACCAGCGTCGACTTGCCGGCGCCGAGGTGACCGGCGACCAGCACCACGGGCACGCGACGGGGCACGCCGACCACCCTCGCAGACGGCCGGCGTGCCCCGACGAGGTGCTAGCGGATGCCCGCCGAGTTCAGCCAGTCGCGGGCGACGGTGGCCGGGTCGGGGCGGTCGGGGCCGGCGAGGCGCTGGTTGAGCTGGGTCAGCTGGGTGGTGTCCATCGCCGCGGAGATCTGGTTGAGCGTGTCGGTGACGCGCGGGTCCGCCGACTTCGCGCGGTTGACCAGCGGCACGACGTTCTGGGCGGCGAAGTTCGACCGCGGGTCCTCGAGCACGACGAAGTCGTTCTCGGGGATCGAGGCGTCGGTGGTGAACAGGTCGGCGGCCTGGACGGTGCCGTCGCGCAGCGCGGCGACGGTGAGCGGACCGCCCGCGTCGAGGGCGCGGAACTCGCGGAACGAGCAGTTGTAGAGCCGCTGCAGCCCCGGGACGCCGTAGGAGCGCTGCTGGAACTCCGGCGGGCCGCCGAAGGCGACCGTCGGGCACAGCGGGGTGAGGTCGTCGATCGAGCGCAGGTTGTTCTGCGTGGCGAAGGCCCGGGTGACGACGACGGCGTCCTTGTCCTCGGCCGCGCTCTGCTGCAGCAGCTGGAGCTGGGGCGGCAGGGCGCCGGAGACCTGCTGGTAGACCTGGTCGGACGCCGTGGCGGTGGCCTGCGGGTTGAGGAACTGCAGCAGGTTGCCGGTGTAGTCGGGGACGAGGTCGATCTCGCCGTTCTGCAGCGCCGGGAAGTAGGTCTCGCGGCTGCCGATGCCGAAGCGGCGCTCGACGGCGACGCCCCTGGTCTCCAGCGCGCTGGCGTAGATCTCGGCGAGCAGGCGGTTCTCGGTGAAGTTGGCCGAGCCGATGCGCACGGTGCCCTGGGCCGACGGCGCGGCGGGCTGGGTGGCCAGCGGGTCGGAGCTGCCGCCCCCGCACCCGGCGAGGAGCACGCCGACGGCGGCGACCGCCGCCAGGAGCAGCGCTCGCGGCCGACGGAGCGGAGCGGAGCCCGGCCCCGGGTGGCGCTGTGATCGGATCATCGGTCGGACCTCTCTGGGGACGGCGGGGTGGAAACCGTGGGGAGGGCGTCGGCGGTGGGGCCGTCGGCGCGGCGACCCAGCCGGAGACGCTCGGGGCCGGGCGTCACGAACCGCCCGAGGAGCTGGAGCACGAGCTCGACGACCACCGAGAGCACCGCGACGATCAGCGCGCCGCCGAGCATCTGCGGGAAGTCGCGCACCGCGAAGCCGTCGATGATGTAGCGGCCGAGACCGCCGAGGCCGACGTACGCGGCGATGGTGGCGGTGGCGATCACCTGCAGCGTCGCGAACCGCACCCCGCCGAGGATCAGCGGCACCGCGGACGGCAGCTCGACCTGCAGCAGGATCTGCCTCTCGCGCATCCCGATGCCGCGCGCGGCGTCGACGGCGCCGGGGTCGGCGCCCGCGACACCGGAGTAGGTGCCGGCGAGGATCGGCGGGATCGCGAGCAGCACCAGCGCGAGCGTCGGCGGCAGCAGGCCGAGGCCCAGCAGCAGCACGAACAGCACGAGCACGCCGAGCTCCGGCAGCGCCCGCAGGCCGTTGGCGACGCCGACGACGGCGAGCCCGCCCCTCCGCGTGTGCCCGATGATCGCGCCCACCGGCAGCGCGATGACCGCGGCGATGACGACGGCGAGCAGGGTGTAGCCGAGGTGCTCGAGCACGCGCGCGGGGATGCCGGAGGACCCGCTCCACTGCGCGGGGTCCGAGAACCAGTCGACGAGACGGCCGAGCACCGCTACACCCCCGTCCGGGCCCGCGACCAGGGCGTGAGCGTCCGGCCGAGCGCGAGCCACAGCGCGTCGAAGAGGAAGGCGAGCAGCACCGAGCCGACGATGCCGGTGACGACCATCGCCGTGTAGTCCTGCTGGAAGCCGTCGGTCATCAGCGTGCCCAGCGACTGGATGCCGACCAGCGCACCCACCGTGACCAGCGAGAACGCCGACACCGACGCCACGCGGAGCCCGGCGGTGAGCACCGGCACGGCGAGCGGGAGCTGAACGCCGAAGAAGAGCCCCGACGGCCGGTAGCCGACGGCGAGCGCGGCCGTCGTGACGTTCTCCGGCACCGCGTCGAGCGCCTCGGCGACGCTGCGCACGAGCAGCGCGACCGTGTAGATGGTCAGCGTGAGCCCGACGTTGACCGGGCTGAGGATGGGCGTGCCGAGGATGACCGGGATGAAGACGATGAGGGCCAGCGACGGGACGGTGTAGAGCGCCCCCGACAGCGGCACCAGCACGCGGCGGGCGCCGGCCGACCGGTGCGCCCACCAGCCCAGCGGCAGCGCGATGAGCAGCCCGAGGATCACCGGGATCAGCGCGAGCAGGACGTGCGCCACGACCAGGTCGTCGAGGTCGTAGCCGAAGGCCCTCACGACGGGCTGCTCCGGTCGAGCAGCGCCAGCACAGCGTCGGTGTCGACCCCGCCCCGGTAGCGGCCCGCGCCGTCGACGGCGACCCCGCGCCCGGCCGGCGAGCTCAGCGCCGCGTCCAGGGCCCCGCGCAGCGTGCCCGCCGCGTCGGCCGCGGCGTCGTCGCCGTCGGTGACGTACACGGAGCCGAGCTCGTGGCGCGCGCCGTCCGGGCCGAGCCAGGCCGCGGGGCGCTCGCTGCCGTCGAGCAGCACCGTCCACTCCCCCGGGACGGCCCGATCGGTGGAGTCAGGGGAGTCGCCGTTGGCGTCGGCGCGGGTCGGCAGGTCGACCAGCCGCAGCGCGGTCGCCGGCACGAAGCCCAGGCGCCGGTAGCCGCGGTCGCGGCCCACGAAGCCGGACACGAAGTCGTCCACCGGGGCGGCGAGCAGCTCGTCCGGCGGCGCGAACTGCGCGAGGCGCCCGCCGACGCGCAGCACGGCCACCCGGTCGCCCAGGCGGATCGCCTCGTCGATGTCGTGGGTGACGAACAGGATCGTCTTGCCCAGGTCGGCCTGCAGGCGCAGCAGCTCGTCCTGCAGCTCGACGCGCACCACGGGGTCGACCGCGGAGAAGGGCTCGTCCATGAGCAGCACCGGCGCGTCGCCGGCGAGCGCGCGGGCCACGCCGACGCGCTGCTGCTGGCCGCCGGAGAGCTGCGCGGGCCAGCGCTGCGCGAGCGCGCCGTCGAGCCCGACGCGCTCGAGCACCTCGGCCGCCCGCGCGCGGGCCTCGCGCCGCGACAGACCCTTGAGCACGGGGACGGTGGCCACGTTGTCGATCACCCGGCGGTGCGGGAACAGGCCCGCCTGCTGGATGACGTAGCCGATGCCACGGCGCAGGTCCGCCGGGTCGCCCCGGGACACGTCGCGCCCGTCGAGGTACACCGCCCCCGAGGTCGGCTCGACCATGCGGTTGACGGTGCGCAACGAGGTGGTCTTGCCGCACCCCGAGGGGCCGACGAGCACCGTGATCTCGCCCTCGCGCGCCGTCATGGACAGCGCCTCCAGCCCCACCGTGCCGTCGGCGAAGCGCTTGCCCACGTCCCGGAACTCGATCACGTGCTGACTCCCGGGATCCGCCGGTGGCCATGGGCGACCACCGAGTCGAGGCGAGAATGTAATCGGCGACCCCGACACCCGCGACCGATCACGGGTTCCCGACCCGAGGTGGTGTGACGGCGGTCTCAGCCGGCCCGGCGGTCCTCCGGCGTCAGCGGCCCGCGGCGCAGCAGCTGCGTGAACGCCTCGCCCGGCATGGCGCGGGCGAACAGCCAGCCCTGGTAGGCGTGCACGCCGAGGTCGCGCAGGACCGCGAACTGGTCCTCGTCCTCCACGCCCTCGGCCACGCAGACCTGCCCGATCGCGGCGGTCAGGTCGACGACGGCGCGGGCGACGGCGCGGTCGGACTCGCCGGTGGCGACGCCCCGGACGAAGCCGCGGTCGAGCTTGACGATCTGCGCGGGCAGCCCGGTCAGCCGCGACAGCGACGAGTAGCCGGTGCCGAAGTCGTCCACCGCGAACCGCACACCGGCGGCGATCAGCTCGTTCATCTCGCGCAGGGTCGTCGACGGCAGGTCGGCGAGGCAGGTCTCGACGAGCTCGAGCACCAGGCGGTCGTAGGGCAGGCCCGCGGCGGTGACGGCCTCGTGCACGGTGTCGAGGAAGTCGGGGTCGCCGGGCAGCAGGCCCGCGAGGTTGACCGCGACCGAGGGCACGATCCCGTCCGGGCTCGAGGGCGGCCAGACGGCGGCCTCGCGCACGGCGGTGCGCAGCACCCAGCGGTCGAGGTCGCCCAGCAGGTCGGCCGCCTCGGCCACCGGCAGGAACTTGTCGGGGAAGATCAGGCCCTGCTCGGGGTGCTGCCAGCGCACCAGCGCCTCGGCGGTCTGCACCCGCCCGTCGGGCCCGACGACCGGCTGGAAGTGCAGCACCAGCTCGTCGTTGACCATGGCCTCGCGGAGCTGGGTCTCCATGCGCAGCGCCTCGTCGGCGCCCTTCATGATCGCCTCGTCGGCGAGCGCGAAGCGTCCGGTGCCGCCGCTCTTGGCCTCGAACAGCGCCGCGTCCGCGAAGCGCATCAGGTCGCCGGTGCCCGGGTGGGCCGGCGCCGGGTCGAGGCCCGCGAGCTCGGTGGCGCGCTCGCGGCGAAGCACCTGCTCGACGGGGTCGGCGGTCGGGTCGATGTCGGGCTGGGCGGGGTCGGCCTGGGAGTCGGCGCCGATCGTCGCGCCCACCGCCGCCCCGACCGTCGCCGAGATCCGCACGAGCTGGCCGTGCACCGGGATCGCCGTGCGCAGGATGCCGGCGACCGTGGCCGACAGGGCGTCGAGCCCGCCGTGCAGGTCGACGTCGGCGCACACCACGACGAACTCGTCGCCGGCGCTGCGCGAGGCCGCGCAGCCGGCGGGCAGGCGCTCGCGCAGCCGCGCCGCGAGCTCGACGAGCAGCTCGTCGCCCGCGTCGTGGCCCAGGGAGTCGTTGACGCGCTTGAAGTTGTCGAGGTCGCAGAACAGCACCCCGGTGCGCCGCGCCGTCGGGCCGGCGAGCAGGCGCGACACCGTGGTGGTGAGCGCGCGCCGGTTGGGCAGGCCGGTGAGCTCGTCGTGCATGGCCTGGTGGCGCAGGCTCGCCTCGACGCGCCGGGCGTCGGTGACGTCGGTGAACACGACGAGGTGGGTGACGCCGCCGTCGTCGTGCACCGAGACCGACACGTGCAGCTCGCACCACACCGGGTCGGCGTCGGCGCCGCCCGCGCCGCGCTCGCGGGTGCGCAGGGCCCGCGGCGCGCAGGACCAGCTCACCGACCCCGCCGAGCCCGCCGGGCGCGAGAGCAGCGGCGTCACCGGGCCGGGCGTCACCGCGGTCTCGGCGCCGAGGTCGAGCAGCTCGTCGGCGCGGCACCCGCGCAGCGCCTCCGGGCCCTGCCCGAGCAGCCGGCACAGCGCCTGGTTCGCCTTCACCAGGCGCTCGTCGTCGTCGAAGAGGGCGATGCCGACGGGGGCGACGGCGAGCAGGTCGGTGAAGCGCTGGGTCAGCGCCCGCAGCCGCTCCTCGGCCTGGCGACGGCCGGTGACGTCGGCTGCGGTGCCGAGCACGGTGCCGTCGGGGCGCAGGGCGGCGTGCAGCTGCAGGATGCGCCCGGTGCCGTCCCCGAGGCGCGCCTCGGCCTCCAGCGGCGTCCCCTCGGTGACCAGCGCGACCCAGCGCCGGGCGAACCCGTGCCGGTCGGCCGGGTGCAGTGCGTTGAGGAGGTCCTCCGCCCGCCGGCTCGGCAGCAGGTCCGTCCCGAGCAGCTCCGCCAGCACGGGCGACAGCCACGCCGAGCCGGAGTCGAGGTCGACCTCCCAGTGCCCGAGCCCGGCGATCCGCTCGACGTCGGCCGCGGACGGGCCGGACACCGGCTCCTGGTCGGAGGACAGGTCGGCCTGCCGGGGGTCCTGGCGGGGCACCGGCTCCGTGGCCGGCTCGGCCCGCGGCACCAGGACGAGCGTCGCGCCACCCATCGCGTCCGGCCAGACGACGACCTGCACGGGCAGCGGGGTGTCCGCCCGGCGGCGCAGCCGCGCGGTGAGCAGGCCGTCGGGGCCGGCGCAGGGGTCGACGGGCGCGAGGTCGAGGAGCAGCTCGTGCAGCGGCCGCCCGAGCATCCGCGCCGGCGTGACGCCGCCGGACGGGTCGACGAGCTGCGCGACCTGGTCCCGCACGGCGACGACGCGCCCGCGGGCGTCGTGGTGCAGCGCGGCGCCCGCCGGCAGCGTCACGCCGCCCTCGGGACCGCCGTCGGCGGGGGGCATGACCGCGAGCGCCTCGGCCCGGTGCCTCGCCGCCCGACCTGGCGCCGCAGAGGCCGCGTGAGCCGCGTGAGCCGCGGAGGCGACGGCGAGGCCACGCGAGCCCGGCACCGGCACGGCACTCCCCACGTCTGCGCTCCCCTCGCCGCGGGTCCTCCGCCGCTCCGGGTGGAACGGCGTCTCCGCGTCTGTCTCAGGCAACGAAGGAGACCCGGTCCGGGTCCGGGTGGATCACCCCGTGGGGGGATGCCGCGCGGCGACCGCGTGTTCCGACGCGTTCTGCTGCACGACACGGACGATCGACCTTGAGGTCACCGACCGGTCGTCGCGCCGAAGCGGACGGAGTCCACGACGAGCGGCAGACGGACCAGGACCACTCGCCCGATGGACCGCGAGATCACCCACCTGCGGCTCAGCGCCCTACGGTCGGTGCTCCCCGCCGGTGACGAACGGTCCGGATCTCGCCACGAACGCTCCGCAACCTCCGGAAGGATGACGGGTGATCGTCCGGGTGAGCGACAGCGACACGCGCACTGATCGCGTTACCAGCCGGTACCCGATCCGCTGACGACCCAACCGTCGTGAGCAACCCGGTTGTCCGCCACCTCTGGTGGACAACTGAATGGCCCGCTACCGGGTGACGTGGGATCTCTAGTGGTGACCGTCCGCCGCGACCTCGGCGACGTGGCGGCGCACGACCCCCTCGTCCGCGGCGGCGCGCGCCACGGCCGCGGCGACCGCGGGTGCCACGCGGTCGTCGAGGGCGCTGGGGACGATGTGGTCGACGCCGAACTCCTCGTCGCCCGCGGCGATGTCGGCGATCGCGTCGGCGGCGGCGAGCTTCATCGCCTCGGTGATGCGCCGGGCCGCGGCGTCGAGGGCCCCGGCGAACACGCCGGGGAAGGCGAGGACGTTGTTGATCTGGTTCGGGTAGTCGCTGCGCCCGGTGGCGACGACCGCGGCGTGCTTGCGCGCGACCGCCGGGTCGATCTCCGGGTCGGGGTTGGACAGCGCGAACACGATGCCGCCCTCGGCCATCGAGGCGATGACCGACTCGGGGATGGTCGAGCCCGAGAGCCCGAGGAAGACGTCGGCGCCGGCCACCGCGGCGGCGAGGTCGCCCCGCACGCCGCGCGGGTTGGTCTCCTCCGCCAGCGCCATCTTCTCGACGTTCATGCCGTCGCGGCCGGCGTGGATGACGCCGCGGGAGTCGAGCACGACGACGTCGCTCGCCCCTGCCGAGAGCAGGATCTTCGCGCAGGCGACGCCGGACGCCCCGGCACCGCTGACGACGACCCGCAGCGAGGCGAGGTCGCGGTCGAGCACCCGGGCGGCGTTGCGCAGGGCGGCGAGGACGACGATCGCGGTGCCGTGCTGGTCGTCGTGCATGACCGGACAGTCGAGCGCCTCGATCAGCCGGCGCTCGATCTCGAAGCAGCGCGGCGCCGCGATGTCCTCGAGGTTGACCGCGCCGAAGCTCGGGCGCAGGTGCACGAGCGTGTCGACGATCTCGTCGACGTCGGTGGTCTCGAGGACCAGCGGGATCGAGTCGAGGTCGGCGAACGCCTTGAACAGCGCCGACTTGCCCTCCATCACGGGCAGGGACGCGCGCGGGCCGATGTCGCCCAGGCCGAGGACGGCGGTGCCGTCGGAGACGACGGCCACCAGGCGGTGGGTCCACGTGTAGCGGGCGGTGAGCGCCTTGTCGTCGGCGATCGCGCGGCAGACCTTCGCCACCCCGGGCGTGTAGGCGATGGAGAGGTCGCGCCGGCCGGACAGCCCGACCGTCGGGGCGATCGAGAGCTTGCCGCCCTCGTGGGACGCGAACACCTCCTCGTCGGTGATGTCGCGGCCGTCGAGGGACGGCTGGTTCGTGGTGGCGTCGTTGCCGGGGTCGCTCACGGGGGCTCCAAGCGGGCGGTGGGGGTCGCGCAGGCAGGCCTGCCGAGGTGGGGGTACCCGGGCGGGAGGTGGTGGCGGCACCCGCGGTCGGCGGATGCCGGGCGGGCCGTCGGCGCGGGTGGGCGCGCGGCCCGGGCCATGCAGTTCGCTCACCCGGTCGCGCGGAATCCTCCCGCGTCGGTGGGGGTCGTGTCTGCGTCCGGGGTCACCCCGGCGCGCCGCTACCGAGCGTGCAGGCGTCCCGGGCGGGGCCAGAGGCGCCAGCGGACGGGCCCGAGCGCCTCGGCGGCGCCCAGGGTGCGGGAGTCGGTGGAGGCCTCCGGGGCGTCTCCGACGGCGAACCAGCCGTCGTCGAAGGGCAGCGCCGCGCGCTTCACCGAGAGCTGCCCGGGACGGGAGGCCCAGCGCACGAGGGCCAGCTCGCCGGGCCGCACCGTCGCGCCCGGCAGGGCCACCACGACGTCCCCGTCACGCAGCGTCGGGGCCATCGATCCCCCGCGCACGAGCACACGTCGCGGGAGCCGTGCCACCAGCGTGATCAGCAGCTCACGGGTGGTCCGCACCGGCCGCGCTCCACGTGTCGGGGCCCCGTCACAGGGGTACGTTGACTGTCGTCGGAACGATCACCATTCCTCAACAGGAAGAGGGAGGCGAGATGGGACTGCTCTCCAGCGTCCTGCGCCCGCGTCTGGAGGCCACCGCACACTGCGACCTCCCCTGCGGCGTCTACGACCCGGCCCAGGCCCGGATCGAGGCCGAGTCGGTCAAGGCGATCCAGGAGAAGTACCAGTCGAACGAGGACCCGGCCTTCCGGACCCGCGCCATCCAGATCAAGGAGGAGCGCGCGGACCTCGTCAAGCACCACCTCTGGGTGCTGTGGACGGACTACTTCAAGCCGCCGCACTTCGAGAAGTACCCGCAGCTCCACGAGCTGTTCAACAAGGCCACCAAGGCCGCGGGCGGCGGCGCCGACGGCGCCAAGTCGTCGATGGACCCGCAGACCGGTCAGCAGGTCCTCGACTACATCGCCGAGATCTCGGACATCTTCTGGGAGACCAAGAAGGGCTGATCCCCTTCGGTGGTCCCTCACGGATCTCCGACGCGCCCGTCCCCGACATCCGGGGGCGGGCGCGTCGTCGTGTGCGGGCCCGCGAGCGGGTAGGAACGCCGCTGTGAACGCAGCTGCGAGCGCGACCCCCGTCGGACGCATCTACGTCCTGCGGCACGGCGAGACCGAGTGGTCCCGCGACGGACGGCACACCAGCCGCACCGACCTCCCGCTGACCGACACGGGCGAGGAGGCCGCCCGGACCGCCGGGCACCTGCTCGTCACGCTGCGCGGCACCGACGTCCCGCCCCCGGCGGTGTGGACCAGCCCCCGGCGCCGGGCCGCCGACACCGCGCGGCTGGCGGGCCTGGAGCCCTCGGCCGTCCGCGACGACCTCGTCGAGTGGGACTACGGCGCGTACGAGGGCCGCACGACCCCGGAGATCCGCGAGGAGGTCCCCGGCTGGACGGTGTGGACGCACCCGTGCCCCGGCGGGGAGACCGGCGCCGAGGTGGCCGCCCGGCTCGACCACGTGCTCGCCGACGCCGCCCAGGAGCTCGCGGCGCGCGACGTCGTCCTCGTCGGCCACGGCCACGCCGGGCGCGTGCTCATCGCCCGCTACCTGGGCCTCGCACCGTCCGCTGGGGTCGGGTTCGCGTTCGACGCGGCGTCGGTGACCGTGCTGGGCCACGAGCGCGGGGTCCCGCGCATCGACCTCCTCAACGCCCCCGGCGGCCTCGTCGAACCCCCGCCCCCGCCGGCCGACCGGCACTGACGACCAGGGCGGGACGACGATGGCTCGCCGTCACGTCACCGTGCACCTCGACGGCGACGCCGCGCGTGCCGTCGACGCGCTGCGGGCCGACTGGGACCCGGCGATGCGGCGCATCTGCCCCGCCCACATCAGCGTCGTCTACCCCGAGGAGACCGTCGACGTCGCACTGCTGCTGGACCGGCTCGCGGAGGCGGCCCGGGAGACTGCGCCCTTCACGGTCCGGCTGGGCGCCCTCGCGGCCGACGACGAGGGGCGCGGCGGGGTGTTCGCGATGGTGGAGGACGGCGTCCCGGCACTCGAGGCCCTCCGCGACCGGCTGCTCCTCCCGCCGCAGGGGTTCGCGGGGCACCCCTTCCACGCGACGATCGCCCACCCCCGCACGTCGGGGTCGCCGGCGGCGTGCTGGTCGCACGTGCGCGGCGGCCGCCTGGACGTCGCGTGTTCTGTGCACGAGGTGCTGTGGACGGTCACCGACACGTCCCACCGCGAGGTCCTGGCCAGGTTCCCGCTGGCGGGGCCTCCATCCCGTCTCCCGATGGCGGCCGGGGTCCTCGTCCGCGACGGGCGCGTCCTGCTGGGTCTGCGACGCGCGGACCGTGCGTCGTACCCCGGGGTGTGGGACCTGCCGGGCGGACACGTCGAGCCCGGCGAGGCACCCCGCGCCACCGCGCGTCGCGAGCTGCGCGAGGAGCTCGGGATCGACGCGGAGCTCGAGGCGCCCTGGCGGCGGCTCGTCGACGACGAGGTCGAGCTCTCGCTCTGGCTGGTCCGCCACTGGGACGGGGAGATCCGCAACGCCGCCGGCCACGAGCACGAGCGACTGGGTCGGTTCACCGCCGAGGAACTGCGGACCCTCGACCTGGCCCACCCCTCCTACCTCGCGCTGCTGGGTGAGGCACTCGAACCCGGCGCCGGGCGCCACGGCTCGACGGACGGGTGAGGCCGCGCGAGAGGCACGGCGCGCACGATCAAGACGGCGTGCGGGCTGCGAGAGGCGCCGGTCGTCCTGCCCCTGGGAGCGGCGTCCGCCGCGATCGGCGCGTCTCACATGATCAAGACGCTGCTGAGCTGCGGAAGGCGCTGGTCGCGAATCGGCGTCGTCGGTATCGCCGGTGTCGTCAGTGTCGCCGATGTGCGGTAGGATCGAACACATGAGCGAACCGTTGGGTGGTGCGGAGCGGGAGGTGTTCGACCGTGCCCGCGCCCACGTGATCGCTCAGCGACGCGGCTACTACCAGCGGTTGCAGGACATCGCCGCGCTCGACGAGCTCGGCGCGGTCAGTTCCACGGGGTATCGCAGTCTGCCGAACCTGGTCGCCGATCTCGACAACGTGGATCATCCCGAGGCGAAGCGGCTGGTGGACGAGGCCGGCGACCTGTGCGCGCGGACCTCGCTGTCGGGCGAGGTGCTGCCCGCCCGGCTGCCGGCCACCGCGGACGCGCTGGCCGAGGGGTTGGTGGACCCGGCGCACGTGCGGATCATCCGGGACACGGTGCGCCACCTGGCCGGGCTGCTGACCCCGCCACCGCCCGACGAGCTCGCCGGGGTCGAGCAGACGCTGGTGGACAAGGCGCAGCTGCTGCCGCCGAAGATGCTGCGCCGGCTCGCGAAAGCGTTCGTGGACTTCTACGACCCCGACGGGGCAGCACCTTCTGACGGGGAGGACGCCGGCGACGAGATGCACATGCTGCGCCGCCGCGACGGGTCGCTGGTGTTCAAAGGCCGGCTCGGGGATCCGCTCGAGGCCGAGAAGATGGTCGAGGTGGTCGGGGTGCTCTCCGCCCGCGCGGGCAGCGAGGACCAACGATCCCTGGCCCGACGCCAGGCCGACGCGCTCAAAGACCTCATCGACGACGCCCGCGGCCCCCACGGCATCGCCACCGACACCCGCCGCGGGGAGAACGACACCACCGACCCCGCGCGCACCGACACCGACACCGACGAACCGGCCGCCCACGAACCAGGCGCCGACGCCGAGCCCGACCCGGACGACGAGCACGTCGGCGGCGGCGAGCCGGGCCTCGCCGCGGACGACGAGCCGGACGACGAGCCGGACGACGCTTCGGACGACGCCGAGGGCCAGGCGCCGCTGGCGTTGATCCCCGAACCACGCCGCCTCGAGGCCGACGCGCCCTCACCGGCGAGCCGGGGCTGGACCGAGCGGCCCGGGCGGGTCCTGCTCACCGTCACCATCGACCACCGCTGGCTCTGCCAAGCCCTCCAGCAGAACGGTGGCTACGGGACGCTGGACTCCGGGCACCACGTCGACGCCGCCACCATCCGCCGCTGGGCCTGCGACGCCGAGATCATCCCCATGATCCTCGGCTCGAAATCCGAACCCCTCGACGTCGGACGACGGCAACGCACCGCCCCCGACGCCATCCGCCGCGCCCTCAACCACCGCGACGGCGGCTGCGCGTTCCCCGGCTGCGACCGCCGACCCCGCCGCTGCCAGGCCCACCACGTGCGCCACTGGTACCCCGACGGCGACACGGCCCTGGACAACATGTGCCTGCTCTGCCGCTACCACCACCAGCTCGTCCACCACGGCCACTGGACCATCGAGATGATCAACGGCCGGGCGTGGTTCACCCCACCCTGGTACATCGACACCGAACGACAACCCCGGCTCGGAGGACGAGCCCGCATCCCCACCTGATCACCGGAACGCTCCGGTCGCGGAGGCGTGCTCTACCGCCCTGCCCGGAACCGGAACGACCGCTCGCCGGCGTCCGCGGAGGCGTCGAGGAAGCCGGCGTCGTGCAGCCGGTCGGGCATCGTCGCGGGGTCGACGACCACCATCGTGTCGCCGACGTGCAGCAGCCGGAAGCGCAGGCTGCGGACGCTGTCCGAGCCGGCGAAGACGCCGCCGGGCCGCAGGACGCGCGCCGCCTCGGCGAACACCCGGTCCTGCTGGGCGGGCGAGGGCACGTGGTGGAGCACGGTGAAGCAGACGACGACGTCGAAGCTCGCGTCGCGGAACGGCAGGCGCGCGCCGTCCGCGGTGTGCACGTCGACGCGGCCCTCCATCGCGCGGTCCAGGTCGGTCGCCAGCTTCGGGTCGACCTCCACGGCGGTCAGGGCGCCGGCGCGCTCGACGAGCCACCGCGTCGTCACGCCGTAGCCCGGCCCGATCTCGAGGACGTCGCCACCGAGGTCGAGGCCCTCGAGCGCCCACGGCATCACCTGGCCGTGCATGCGCTCGGCCCAGCGGTCGGAGCGGCACAGCCGGCGGTGCATCGCGTTCATCGCCACGACGACCGAGTTCCCCTCACTGCTCCGCCCACGCGCGCGCGGGCGCGCACAGCAGCCCGTAGAGCACCGCCGCGGCGGCAGCGATGACCGGCACGCCCCACTCCGGGCGCTGCGAGGGCACGGCGGCGTAGAACGCGCACCCGATGGTGAGGAGCTGGGCGACCAGCGCCGGCCCGCGCGCGCCCCGCTGACCGCGCAGCAGCGCCACGGCCGCGACGGCGAGGCCCAGGGCGAGCAGCACGACGAAGCCCCAGACGGAGAACGCCACGCCGGCGCTGGCCATCAGGACCGCCACCACGACGCCGACGGCGGCCTCGGCGAGCACCCCGACGGCCGCGAGGCGCACGGAACGGGGCGGGGCGGACACACCGATCAGGGTAGGTGGCGGGTCGTGCTGTCCCCCCGGTGGCCGAGAGATCGGCGACATCACGGGACCGCACCCCCCGACCGGAGGGGGCACCCCGTCTACGGTGAGGGCCGTGCGTGCGCTGCTCGTGGCCAATCCCTCGGCCACCACGACGACGGCGGCCGGTCAGGACGTCATCGCGCACGCGCTCGCCAGCGAGATCAAGCTGGACGTCGTCGCCACGCGCTACCGGGGTCACGCGGCCGAGCTCGCCGCCCGCGCCCGGTCGGAGGCCATCGACCTCGTCATCGTCCTCGGCGGCGACGGCACCGTGAACGAGGCGCTCAACGGCCTGCTGGCCGACGGGCCCGGGGAGCACGTCCCCGCGCTCGGGGTGGTGCCCGGCGGGTCGGCCAACGTCTTCGCGCGCGCCCTCGGCGTCCCGCGCGAGCCGCTCGAGGCCACCCACCGGCTGCTCGGCGCGCTCCACGAGGGGCGCTCGCGCACGGTCGGGCTCGGGCGCGCCGACGAGCGGTGGTTCAGCTTCAACGCCGGCCTCGGGTGGGACGCGGACGTCATCGCCTCCATGGAGCGCGCCCGCGGCCGCGGCCACGACGCCACCCCGACCCGCTACGTCGCCACCTCCATCCGCCGCTGGACGCGGACCCGCCTGGACCCGCCCGACCTCACCGTCGAGATCGCGGGCGAGGAGCCGGTCAGCGGCGTGCGGCTGGCGATCGTGTCGAACACCGACCCGTGGACCTACCTCGGATCCCGCCCGGTGCGCACCAACCCCGGCTGCTCGTTCGACAGCGGCCTGGGCCTCTTCGCCCTCAAGTCGGTCGGCCTGCCGACGGTGCTGCGCCTCATCCAGCAGATCCTCAGCCGCGACGGGGCGACCGGGCTGAAGTCCGTGGTGCGCCGCGACGACGTGCCCGCCCTGCGGATCACCAGCGACGAGCCGGTCAACCTCCAGGTCGACGGCGACCACCTCGGACAGCGCAGCGATGTCGAGTTCGTGGCGGTGCCGGACGCCCTCCGCGTGGTCGTCTGACGCCCGATTCCGGGTGATGTGAAGCCCGCGTGAAGCCACGACGGGCGGTCGGTGGCGTTCTGAATCGAGTCCACCTGCTGCCGTTCGTCGTGCACCCCCGGACGGGTGGACGGCTCGTCGTGCTGTTGTCGTCGCTCGTCGCAGCCGAACGGTCATGACCGTCTGCGCAATTCCACTCACCGACCGAGTTCGCCCGCCGAACCGCTTGGCACTCGATCTCGCAGGTCACGTCCTGCAGATTGAATCGCATCCCCCGCGAATGCCGGGAAGGACGCACGACCCACCACGGGCCGGGCGATCCGGACCGGTCGGGTCCGTCGTTCGAAAAGCGAGCGTCGGGCGGGAGATCGGGCGACAGTGAGTGTCCCTGATCTCCGTTGGCTGGTCACGGCGCCACACCGGAGCTGTGACGAGGTCGAGAACACGACGACCACGACTGGTGCGTTCCCCGAGACGCACCCACCGAGGAGCTCAGAACGATGGACTGGCGGAACGACGCTGCTTGCCGCGACGAGGACCCGGAACTGTTCTTCCCCGTCGGCACGAGTGGCCCCGCGCTCTCCCAGATCGCGCGTGCGAAGAGCGTCTGCCGGCGTTGCCCGGCGATGACCGAGTGCCTGAAGTGGGCGCTCGAGTCGGGTCAGGACGCCGGCGTGTGGGGCGGCGCGAGCGAGGACGAGCGCCGTGCCCTCAAGCGCCACGGCGTGCGGCCCGAGGTGCACACCGGCTTCTGATCCGGATCGCGGACGCCAGCTCCCCGGCGTCCGCCCCGGACCGACCCCCCGGCGCACGCTCCCCCACCCCGCGCCGGATCGGGGCCCGGACGCTCGCTCCCCACGCGTCCGGCCCCGAGAGAGCAGGTCACGCAGGCCCCGGACCGTCCCCCGAAGACGGTGCCGGGGCCTTCGTGTGTCCGATGGCCCCGGCTAGCGTCCCCGGTGCTGCAGGGGCACCCGCAGGACGGCCCGCGTGCCCGCCTCCTCGCCCGGCAGGATGCGCAGGGCGCCCGCGAGCTCGGAGTCGACGAGCGTGCGCACGATCTGCAGGCCGAGGCCCGTGGCCCGCTCCAGCGAGAAGGTCTCGGGCAGCCCGCGGCCGTCGTCGCGGACCTCCACCTCGAGCTGGGCGGCCGACCGCGACGCCGCGATGACCACGGTGCCCGAGGCCCCCTCGGCGAACCCGTGCTCGAGGGCGTTGGCGACCAGCTCGGTGAGCACCATGACCAGCGGCGTCGCCATGACCGCCGACAGCACGCCCACCTCGCCCTCGCGGCGCATCGCGACCCGGGCGCCGGGGCGGGCGAGGTCGTTCATCATCGGCAGCACGCGGTCGAGCACCTCGTCGATGTCGACCTTCTCGTCCACCGACGCGGCCAGCGCCTCGTGCACCAGGGCGATCGACGCGACGCGGCGCACCGACTCGGTGAGCGCCTCCTGGGCCTCGGCGTGCTGGGTGCGGCGGGCCTGCAGGCGCAGGAGCGCCGCGACGGTCTGGAGGTTGTTCTTCACGCGGTGGTGGATCTCGCGGATCGTCGCGTCCTTGCTCAGCAGGGCCCGGTCGCGCCGGCGGACGTCGGTGACGTCGCGGACCAGCACCAGGGCCCCGCTCGGCACGCCCCGCGGGTGCAGCGGCAGCGCCCGCAGCACGGCCGTCGCGCCGTGACCCTCGAGCTCGGCGCGCTGCGACGGGGTGCCGGCCAGCGCGCCGTGCACGTGCTCGGCGGCCTCGGCGCCCTCGAAAGCGTCGTCGGAGACCTCCTTGACCACGGCGGCGAGGTCGGCGCCGACGAGCTCCTCGCTCCACCCGAGGCGGTGGAACGCGGACGCGGCGTTCGGGCTCGCGTAGAGCACGCGCCCCGTCGAGCTGCTGCGCACCAGCCCGTCGCCCACCCGCGGCGACGAACGGCCCTCGTCGCGCCCCTCGGCGGTCGGGAAGGTGCCGTCGGCGACCATCTGGCACAGGTCCGCGGCGACGGCGAGGTACGAGATCTCGAGCGTGCTGGGCACCCGCGGCGCCGCGAGGTTGGTGTCCCGGCCCAGGACCGCGACGACGTGCGGCGCGTCCGGGCTGCGGACCGGCACCACCTCCCGGCGCACCGAGCGGCCCCGGTGCCAGCGGGGCTGGTCCTCGCGGCGCATGGTGGTGTCGGTGAAGGCGCGGTCGAGCTGCGGGTGCTGGCTCGCGGAGGCCCGCGCGCCCACCATATCCTCGGGATGAGCGGTCGCCGTCGTCGTCGGGCGGCTCTGTGCGACGCACAGGAGGTCACCGTCGGTCGTGCGCACCCACAGCAGGAAGTCGGCGAACGACAGGTCGGCGAGCAGCTGCCACTCGGCGACCACGCGCTGCAGGTGGGCCGCCGCCGCCCCCGAGAGGTCGGTGTGCGCGGCGAGCAGGTTCGACAGCGTCGACACCGGCCGGCCCCTGTTCCCCACGGCGATCATCCAACCACCGCGCAGGTCGGGTGCCCGCGACATGGGATGATGGCCGCATGTCGAAGCGCGCGCGCCAGAAGCGGGACCGCAAGAAGAAGGGCAGCAACCACGGCAAGCGTCCCCACGCTTAGCCGTGCAGCACACGAAAGGGCCCGTCCGCGAGTGATCGCAGACGGGCCCTTCGTCGTCGTGGGGCTCAGCTCTTCCAGGACTCCACGCGGGTCTGGTTGACCTCGACGACCGTGCCGGCCGGGCCGCGCTCGACGGTGACCTCGGCCTGCTCGAGCACCGTGGCGCGGATCTGCTCGCGCAGCCGCTGGTGCAGGGTCGCGGGGGCGTGCTCGCCGCGGCAGCTGCGGGTGAGCAGCGTCTTCACCTTCTCCTCGAGCCCGTAGCGGGCCAGGCACGGCCCGCACTCGTCGAGGTGGCGGCGCAGCTGGGCGTCCCGGGCCTCGTCGCACTCGTGGTCGAGCAGGAGCCAGACCTCGGCGAGGACCTCGGAGCAGTCGGTCTCGTGCGGCTCTCCGCAGCTCATCGCTGGACCCCCTCTCCGGTGGAGACCCGGTCGGCCCCGTCACGGATGAACCCGCGGTCGCGGGCGGTGTCGGTGAGCGCCTCGCGCAGCTGGCGCCGGCCCCGGTGCAGCCGCGACATCACGGTGCCGATCGGGGTGCCCATGATCTCGGCGATCTCCTTGTAGGCGAAGCCCTCGACGTCGGCGAGGTAGACCGCCATCCGGAAGTCGTCCGGCAGGTTCTGCAGCGCGTCACGGATGTCGGTGTCGGGGAGGTTCTCCAGGGCCTCGGCCTCCGCAGAGGGGAGCCCGGAGCTCGAGTGCTCCCCGGCCTGGGCGAGCTGCCAGTCGGTGATCTCCTCCGTGGGCGACTGCTGGGGCTGGCGCTGCCGCTTGCGGTAGGTGTTGATGTAGGAGTTGGTGAGGATCCGGTACAGCCACGCCTTGAGGTTCGTGCCGGGGCGGAACGAGGCGAACGACGAGTACGCCTTCAGCACCGTCTCCTGCACCAGGTCCTCGGCGTCGGCCGGGTTGCGGGTCATCCGCAGCGCCGCGCCGTAGAGCTGGTCGACCATCGGCATCGCGTCGCGCTCGAAGCGCGCCGCCCGCTCCTCGGGCGTCTCGGTCGCCACGTCGACGACCTCACCGGGCCCCTCGTCGGTGTCGTGGGGGGTCTCAGGAGTCACAGCCCTCGCCGCGTCGGCCACGGGGCTCCCTTCGGGCCGCGCCTCGGGCGCGGTCGGGACGTCGATGAATCCCGGGGAGACTACCCGCGTCGGGCGCAGGACACCCGGTCCCGCGGACGACGTCACGCCGTCGAACGGCGTCGCGGCGGCCGTCGGGGCCTCCGCCATCGTCATCAGTGCTGGCATGTCCGGCTCAACGCGGTGACCGGGTGCGGGATTCCCCTACCCTCGCCGCTCGTGGCGCGACGAGTGGCGGCTTCGACCCCGGCCCTGGCGGCGCTCGACGACGCCGGGATCGCGTACCGCACGCACCCCTACACGGCGCCCGGCAAGACCGCCTACGGGACGGAAGCCGCCGAGGCGTTGGGCCTCGACCCGGGCCGGGTGCTCAAGACGCTCGTCGCCGAGGTCGACGGGACGCCGGTGCTCGCGATGGTGCCGGTGGCCGGGACCCTGGACCTCAAGGCGCTCGCGGCCGCGCGGGGCGGCAAACGGGCGGTGATGGCCGACGCCACCGCCGCCCAGCGGCTCACCGGCTACGTCGTCGGCGGCATCGCGCCGCTCGGCACGCGCCAGCCGCTCGACGTCGTCGTCGACCTGTCGGTGGCCGAGCACACGACCGTCTACTGCTCGGCGGGCCGCCGGGGGCTGCAGATGGAGCTGGCCCCCGACGACCTCGTCGCCGCGACCGGCGGTCAGCTGGCCGAGATCGGCGCCGGCTGACCGAAGAACACCCGCAGGTCGCCGGCGATGACCTCCGGCAGCTCGAGCGCCGCGAAGTGCCCGCCCCGAGGGTGCCGGCTCCAGTGCACGACGTTGCTGTTGTCGCGCTCGGCGAACACCTTGATCGTCTGGAAGTCGTCGGCGAACACCTGGACGCCGGTGCGGGCGGCGCTCACGCGCGGCTCGACCCCCGAGTGCGCCTCCTCGAAGTGGTAGCGCACGGCGGTGGCGGCGGTGTTGGTCAGCCAGTACAGCGAGACCTGGGTGAGGATCTGCTCCTCGGTGACCAGGCTCGTGCCGTTGCCGAAGCTGTTGAACAGCTCGTTGTAGGCGAGCTGGCCGACCGGGGAGTCGGCGAGGCCCACCGCCACGGTCTGCGGGCGCGAGCCGTTCATCTGGTTGTAGCCGCCGACCGACCGGAACCACTGCATGTGCTCGAGCCCCGCGTGGTCGGACGGCTCGAGGCGCTCGAACTCGCTCGGGTCGCCCGACGGGAAGCTGAACAGGTGCAGGACGTGCAGGCCGAGGAACCCGGGCGGGTCGAGCAGCCCGAGCTCCCGGGCGACGAGCGCACCGCCGTCGCTGCCGTGCGCGCCGTAGGTGTCGTAGCCGAGCCGGCGCATCAGGGCGTCGTAGGTGCGCGCGACCCGGGCCATCGTCCAGCCCCGGTCGGCCACCGGCGTCGAGAAACCGAAGCCCGGCATCGACGGCACGACCACCGAGAACGCATCCTGCGCCCGCCCGCCGTGGGCCACCGGGTCGGTGAGGGGCCCGATCATGTCGAGGAACTCGGCGAACGAGCCGGGGTAGGTGTGCAGCAGGAGCAGCGGGGTGGCGCCCGGCTCGGCCGAGGGGACGTGCACGAAGTGGATCGTCTGGCCGTCGATCTCGGTCAGGTAGTTGGGGACGGCGTTCATCCGCTTCTCCTGGGCGCGCCAGTCGAACGACCGCCACTGCTCGACCATCGCGGCGAGGTAGTGGTTCGGGGTGCCGTAGTCCCAGTCGTCGCCGGGGGCGGGCCGCGGCAGGCGGGTGCGGGCGAGCCGGTCGGCGAGGTCGTCGAGGTCGGCCTGCGGGACGTCGATGGTGAAGGGCCGGATGTCCGTGCTGCTCATGAGGAGAACGATAGGAACCAACCAGGCACGTTTCGTTCCGCGTTTCCGGCAGGATTCGTCCCGTGCGCGACACCTCCGCCCGGATGCTGGCCCTCCTCTCGCTGCTGCAGTCCCGCCCCGACTGGCCGGGACCGGAGCTCGCGGCACGCCTGGGCGTGAGTGACCGGACGATCCGCAACGACATCGCCCGCCTGCGCGAGCTCGGCTACCCCGTCGACGCGGAGACCGGGCGCGCGGGCCGCTACCGCCTCGGGGTGGGGGCGTCGCTGCCGCCGCTGCTGCTCGACGACGAGGAGGCGGTGGCCGTGGCGATCGGGCTGCGCGCGGGCACCGGGTTGGCCGGGGTGCAGGAGACCAGCGCGCGGGCCCTCGCCAAGCTCGAGCGGGTGCTGCCGTCGCGGCTGCGGCGCACCGTGTCCGCGCTGGTCGAGGCCACCGCCGCGGGCCCGGGGAACACCGGCACCGACGCCCCCGACCCCGAGGTCGACCCCGCGCTGCTGCGCGCGGTGGCCGAGGCGATCCGGGACTCGTCGTCACTCCGGGTCGCCGACGCCGACGGCCCCACCCGCCTGCTCGAGCCCTACCGGCTCGTGAGCTGGGAGCGCCGCTGGTACGTGGTGGTGCGCGACCCCCGGACCGGTTCCTGGACCGTCCTGCGGGCCGACGGCCTCGCGCTGCGCACCCCGGGCGGGCCGCGGTTCACGCCCGCCGACCCGCCCGAGGACCTCACCGACCTGGTGCTGCGCGAGGTCGCCGCGGCGGGATGGTCGGTGCACGGGCGGATCGTGGTGGCCGCGCCGGCCGCGGAGGTGCTGGCGCGGATCAACCCCGCGGTCGGCGTGGTCGAGCCGCGCGACGACCACAGCTGCGTGCTGGTCACCGGCGCCGACAGCGTGGCGACGATCGCGGCCTACGTCGGCATGCTCGACATGGACTTCCGCGTCGAGGGCCCGCCCGAGCTCGTCGAGCAGCTGCGCGTCACGGGTGAGCGCTACCTCCGGTCCATCTCGACGACGAACCGGAACCGGACATCGCCCTGACCGAGCCGGTCCATGGCCTCGCCGAGCCGCTCCGGCGAGAGGATCTCCACGTCGGCGACGATGCCGTGCTCCGCCGCGACGTCGAGCATCTCGCGGGTGGCCGGGACGCCGCCGCTGCCGGTGCCGGCGATCCGCTTCTCGCCGACGACCAGGCTCATCGGGTCGATCTCGAGCGTCCGCGGCGGGATGCCGGCGAGGACGTAGGTGCCGTCGACCGCGAGGGCGGCGAGGTAGGGCGCGAGGTCGAGCGGGTGGCCCGTGGTGTCCAGGAGCAGGTCGAAGCGCCGGGCCTGGCGGGCGAGCGCGTCGGGGTCGCGGGTGAGGACGACGTCGTCGGCACCCAGCGCCTTCGCCGCGTCCGCCTTGGCCTCGCTGGTGGTCAGGGCGACCGTCTCGGCGCCGAGCGCGTGGGCGAACTTGATCGCGAGGTGCCCGAGCCCGCCGACCCCGACGACGCCCACCGTCGTCCCCGGGCCCGCGCCGAAGCGGCGCAGCGGGCACCACGTGGTGATCCCGGCGCACAGCAGGGGCGCCGCGCCCGCCGGGTCCAGCCCGGCCGGCAGGGCGTAGGTGAAGTGGCGGTCGACGACGATCTCGCTGGAGAACCCGCCCTGCGTGATGCCGCCGGAGACCCGGTCCTCGCCGCCGTAGGTCAGGGTCGGGAACGCCTCGCAGTCGTTCTCGCGGCCGGCGCGGCACGCCGAGCAGGTCCGGCACGAGTCGACGATGTTGCCGACGGCCACGCGGTCGCCGACGGCGAGGTCGTCGACGTCGTCGCCGACGGCCTCGACGACCCCGGTCATCTCGTGTCCGGCGACCAGCGGGAACGCCGCGGGGTCGCCGGCCGCGAGGGCGTGCCGGTCGGTGGCGCAGACGCCGCAGTGGGTGACGCGGACGACGACGTCACGGGGGCGCGGGTCGCGCCGGGTGAAGCTCCACGGCCGCGGGGCGGCGCCCGGGACGTCGGCGGCCCATCCGGTGACCTGGCGCATGAGCGACCTCCTGTGAAAACAACTGGTTGGTTACTTCTGCGACGGTAGGCGCGTCGAGCGGGGATCGCAACTGAACGGTTGGTTATGCTCGTGGCGTGCCCAAGGACGGCGCGGCGACCCGTCGCCGCCTGCTCGACGCCGCGACCGCGGAGTTCTCGCGGTACGGCATCGCCGGCGCGCGCGTCGACCGCATCGCCGAGGCCGCCGAGGCCAACAAGGCGCAGATCTACGCCTGGTTCTCCTCGAAGGACGGCCTGTTCGACGCGGTGTTCGCCGAGCACCTCGCGCTGATCGTCGACCTCGTGCCGATCGACGCGACCGACCTCCCGGGCTACGCGGTACGGCTCTACGACGCCTACCTCGAACGGCCGTCGGTGGTCCTGCTCGCGACGTGGGCGCGCCTGGAGCGGGTCCCGACCGGCGACCTGCTGACCAGCGTCGCGCCGGACGTCGACACCAAGCTCGCCGCCATCCGCTCCGCCCAGGCCGACGGGCTCGTCGACCCCGCCCTCGCGCCGCGCGACGTCTACTCGATGGTGATCGCGCTGTCGATGTCCTGGTCGCCCGCGGCCACGGTGTTCACCGCCTCGCCGGACGACCCGGCCGCCGACCACGAGCGGCGCCGCGCCGCCCTGCACGCCGTCGCGACGCGGGCCTTCAGTCCGGGCTGACGCTCGCCACGGGCGCCAGGACACGTTCCAGCCACGGGCCGACGGCCGCGGCGACCGGCCCGCGGGCCTTGAGCGAGTGGTCGCCGGCGAGGACCACGACCTCGCGCGTGGGCGTCGGCTCCGGGATGCCGAAGCGATCGCGCTCGCCGGAGACCGCCAGCACCGGCACCGTGACCGCGTCGATCTCCGGCCCGCGGTCGGGGCGGGTGCCGTCCCGGCGCGCCGGCGCCAGCAGCGGGAAGGCGAGGGCGAGGACGGCGACGGGTCCGAGCGCCGCGGCCCCGCGACAGGCCACCCGCGCGCCCGAGGACCGCCCGCCGTGCACCTGCGGGACGCCGGGGAGGGCGGCGGTGAGGTGCTCGACGACCGCGGCCCACGCCACGTCGAGGTGCGCCGCGGGCGGCGGGGCCTTGCGGTTCGCGACCCGGTAGGGCTGGAGCACCCGGGCGACCGCGAGCCCCGCCTCCCGGGCCGCGGAGCGCGCGCCGAGGAGGTCGGGCGCCTCGACGCCGCCGCCCGCGCCGTGGCCGAGGACGAGCAGCCCGCGCGGCGCGCCGCCGGGCTCGTCGAGGTGGACCGCGGCCGGGCCGTGCGGGGTGTCGACCGTGGTCGCCGGGTCGGTCACTGCGTGGCCGGCACGTCGAGATCCAGCTCCAGCCCCTGCTGCTCGGGCTCCTCGTGGCTCTCCTCGACCAGCTCCGCCCCGTGGTTCTTCACGTTGTTGACCTTGGTGGACACCTGGCGCAGCTCGAACGACGTCAGGAGCTCGGGCGGCGGGGGCTCGAGGAGGTCGGTCGGGTCGTCGTTGTCCGGGTCGAGCCACGCCTTCCAGCGCTCGGCCGGCAGCACGAGCGGCATCCGGTGGTGGATCTCGGTGAGCGGGCCGGCGGCGTCGATGGTGACGACCGTGGTGCTGATCAGCGGCGAGGTGCCCTTCGGCGCGTCCTTGGGCCGCCAGGTCTCCCACAGGCCGGCGAAGGCGAGCGACCTCCCGTTCGGCAGCGTGATGAAGTACGGCACCTTCCGCCCGCCGGGGCCGTCCTTCTGCCACTCGAACCAGCCGTCGGCCGGCAGCAGGCAGCGGCGCCCCTTGACCGCCCGGCGGAACGCGGGCTTGCTGGTCAGCGAGTCGGACCGCGCGTTGATCATGCGGTTGCCGACCTTCGGGTCGTCGGCCCAGCCCGGCACCAGCCCCCAGCGCATGGCCCGCAGGCTGCGCTCGAGCGTCTGCGGGTCGGCCTTGCCGCTCGCGTCGCGGGGGTGCCGGTCGACCACGCCGATCACCGTGGTGGTCGGCGCGACGTTGTGGTCGGGACCGGGCCACGCGCCGTCGGTGGCGTCGACGGCGTCGAACTCCTCGGCGAGGGTGGCCGGGTCCTTGGCCTGGCTGTAGCGGCCGCACATGCCTCCATCCTGGCACCGGACACCGACAGGACACCGCTTGCGCGAGGACTCGCGAGAGGATGGGCCCATGAGCGATCAGGCCGACCGGCCCTGGGCCGCCCCGACCGCCGACGGACCGGTGCGGGGCACGGTGTCGGTGCCGGGGTCGAAGTCGGTGACCAACCGCGCCCTGGTGCTCGCCGCGCTCGGCACCGACGGCGTCACCCGACACGTCCGGGGGGCGGCGCGCTCGCGCGACACAACGCTGATGGCCGGGGCGCTGGAGGCGCTCGGAGCGGCCGTGACCAGCACCGACGGCCGCGCCGGCACCCTCGACCTGGCGATCACCGCCCCGCGGACCTTCCACGCCGCCCACGTCGACTGCGGCCTCGCGGGCACCGTGATGCGCTTCGTCCCGCCGCTGGCCGCGCTCGCCGACGGCCCCGTGGTGCTCGACGGCGACCCGCGGGCCCGCGAGCGGCCCATGGGCGGGATCGTCGAGGGCCTGCGCGGGCTGGGCGTCGAGGTCGCCGGCGAGGCCCTGCCGCTCACCGTGTCGGGCGGCCCGCACCCGGCGGGCGGCGAGGTCACCGTCGACGCGTCCGCCTCGAGCCAGTTCGTCTCGGGCCTGCTGCTCTCGGGCGCCCGGTACACCCGCGGCGTCACCGTCACCCACGCCGGCGAGCGCGGCGTCCCGTCGCTGCCGCACGTCGCGATGACGGTGGCGATGCTGCGGGGTGCCGGCGTGACCGTCGCCGAGGAGGCCCAGAGCTGGCAGGTCGCCCCGGGCCCGGTCGCCGCGCCGGAGGTCCTCGACGTCGAGCCGGACCTGTCGGGAGCCGCCGTGTACCTGGCCGCCGCGGTGGCCACGGCGGGCGAGGTGACGATCGCGGGCTGGCCGGAGGGCGACCTGCAGCCCGGCGGCGTGGTCCGGCGCGTCCTGGAGGCGTTCGGTGCGCAGGTCACGCTGTCGGCGGAGGGCCTCACGGTGCGCGGACCCGGCCGTCTCGACGGCGTCGACGTCGACCTGCACGAGGTCAGCGAGCTGACGCCCACCGTCGCCGCCCTCGCCGCCCTGGCCGCCCGCGACGGGGCGTCGTCGCGCCTGCGCGGCGTCGCGCACATCCGCGGCCACGAGACCGACCGCCTCGCCGCCCTCGTCGCCGAGCTCGGCACCGTGGGCGCCCGGGTGGCCGAGACCGAGGACGGACTGGAGATCGCCCCGGCGCCCCTCGGCGCGCCGACGCGGCCGTGGCGGGCCTACGCCGACCACCGCATGGCCACGGCCGGCGCGATCGTCGGGCTCGTCGTGCCCGGCGTGACGATCGACGACGTCGCCGCCACCACGAAGACCCTCCCCGACTTCGCCACCGACTGGCCCGAGCTCGTCGGCGCCGGGGTCGGGGTCTGAGGGTCCGGGGCGGTGACACGCGGCGGCGGGCGGGGATCGACCTCGCGGCTGGACGAGTCCGACGTGCGGGTGCGGCCCGGCCGGGGCACGCGGCCGCGCAGCAAGCGCCGCCCCGAGCACGCGGACGCCGCCCCGGCGATGGTCGTCGGCGTCGACCGCGGGCGGTGGACGTGCGCCCCCGACGAGGACCCGACCCGCCGCGTCGTCGCCATGCGGGCCCGCGAGCTGGGCCGCACGCCCGTCGTCGTCGGCGACCGGGTGGGGCTGGTCGGCGACGTGTCCGGGGGCGAGGACGCGCTGGCGCGGATCGTGCGCGTGGCCGAGCGCTCGAGCGTCCTGCGCCGCACCGCCGACGACACCGACCCCTACGAGCGGGTGGTCGTCGCCAACGCCTCGCACCTGGTGATCGTCACGGCGCTGGCCGACCCGGTCCCGCGCACCGGGTTCGTCGACCGCGCGCTGGTCGCCGCCTACGCGGGCGGGCTGGAGCCGGTGCTGTGCCTCACGAAGGCGGACCTCGCCGACCCCGACGCGTTCGCCGCGAACTACGCGGCCCTCGACCTCGCCGTCGTCGTCACCCGGGCCGACCGGGATCCCGAGGCGCTCCGGGAGGTCGTCGCGGGACGGGTGTCGGCGCTGATCGGGCACTCCGGGGTGGGCAAGTCGACGCTGGTCAACGCGCTGGTGCCCGACGCCGACCGCGCCGTCGGCGAGGTGTCCGGGGTGGGCAAGGGGCGGCACACGTCGACGTCGGCGGTCGCCCTGGCGCTCCCCGATCTCGACGGCTGGGTGATCGACACCCCGGGCATCCGGTCGTTCGGTCTCGCCCACATCGCGCCGGACGACGTCGTCGCGGCGTTCGGCGACCTGGCCGCCGCGATCGAGGAGTGCCCACGCGGCTGCGGGCACCTCGGGCCGCCGGCGGACCCGGAGTGCGCGCTCGACGCGGAGGTCGCGGCCGGGCGCCTGTCCCCCGCGCGCCTGGAGGCGCTGCGGCGGGTGCTGGAGGCGCTGCGGACGCCGGCGTGGGAGACGTGAGCGAGGGCGAGGGCTCCACCGGCGGGGAGTCCACCCTGACCGTCCTGCTGGCGCTGGCGGCGAACGTGTTGGTCGCTCCGGGACGGGATCGCCTCGGTGATGATCGGCGTCCTGCCGGGCCTGCGTGCGGCTCGACGACGAGCTGCACGAGCGGTTCCCGGACCTCGACCAGGTCTTCATCGAACCGGTCCCCCGCACCGACCCGGACATGCGCGCCGCGGTGCTCGACCGCGACGGCACCCTGCTCGCCACCTGGCGGCGCGAGCACGACGCCCGGGACGGAGGTTAGGCGGGCGCGGTGCTCCGGACGACCACGTCGGCCCGATGTGCCGTGGCCGCGATCAGCGCGGCGTTCGCGGCGTCGCTGCCGTCCGCCCGGGCGACGGCCTCGGCGTGGCTACGGCCGTGGTGCTCGTGGCGGGCGATGAGCCGGGTGCGGCGCAGGTCCTCGTCGGGGTCGACGAACCACGCCTCGTCGAGCAGCCCGCGGACGCCGTCCCAGGGCGGCTCGTCGAGCAGGAGGTAGTTGCCCTCGGTGACGAGGACCAGCACGTCGGGCGGGACCTCGAGCGCGCCGGCGACCGGCTCCTCGATCTCGCGACGGAACTCCGGCGCCCAGACCGTCGCCGCCCGGGACCGGACCCGGTCGAGGAAGGCGACGTAGCCCGCGGCGTCGAAGGTGTCGGGGGCGCCCTTGCGCTCGCGGCGGCCCAGGCGGTCGAGGACCGAGTTCGCGAGGTGCCACCCGTCCATCCCCACCACCGCGACCTGGGGGCCGGCGAGCGACGCCGCGAGCGTCGACTTGCCCGCCCCCGGGCCACCGACGATCCCGAGCAGGCGGCGGCGCCCGTCGGCGCGGGCGGCGGCGAGGAGGTGGGAGACGTCAGGAGTCACCCGCGCATGATTGCCCACGACCGGGTACCGCTGGTGGATGCAGCTGCCCGTCCCCGCGCCGGGGCCCGACGCCGCGGTGGCCTTCGTCCGGGAGCACCTCGCCGATCTCGCGTGCGACCGGCCCACGGCGTCGCCGTCGATCCGGGGCGGGCAGAGCGCCGCCGACGCAGCCCTGGCCGCGCTCGACGTCACCGGATACGCGGGGCGCCGCAACCAGGTCCTGCCGACCGAGCGGCGCGGGGCCTCGCGGATGTCGCCGTACATCCGCCACCAGCTCGTCGACCTCACCGCGCTGTGGGACCACGTCGCCGACGCCCCGTCCAACGACCGGCGCAAGTACCGCGACGAGCTGACCTGGCAGGAGTACACGCGGCACCTCTACGCGCGCTTCGGGCGCCACGGCGAGCCCGCCCTGCACGCCGAGCTGCGGGCGTACCCGCCGTCGCCGCCCGAGCCGTGGGACGAGCCGTGGCCGCGGGACATGGCCTGCGTGGACGCGACGCTCGACGAGCTGCACACCCACGGGTGGCTGGTGAACCAGACGCGGATGTGGCTGGCGAGCCAGTGGACCGTGCGCGCCGGCGCCCGGTGGCGTGACGGCGAGGAGGCGTTCTTCACCCACCTGCTCGACGGCTCCCGCGCGGCGAACCGGCTCAACTGGCAGTGGACCACCGGCGCCGGCAACGGGAAGGCCTACGCGTTCTCGCGGTGGCAGGTCCAGAAGCGGGCGCCCGCGCTGTGCCGGGGGTGCGTCCTGCGCGACGCCTGCCCGGTCGCGTCGTGGCCCCAGGACGAGCGCACGACCCGCGCGCCGTCCTCGGAGCTGCTGCGGGGCGACCCGGATCCGGCGGTGACGGCGGGGCCGGTGCTGCCCTCGGCGGACGGTGACGTCGACGCGGTCTGGCTGACCGCGGAGTCGCTGGGCGACGCCGACCCCGCCCTGGCCGCGCACCCGGACGCCCCGGCGGTGTTCTGCTTCGACGAGCCGCTGCTGCGGCGGCTGATGCTTTCGGGCAAGCGGCTGGTGTTCCTCGCCGAGACCCTGGCCGACCTCGCGACCCGGCGCCCGGTGGAGATCCGTCGTGGGCGGGTGGCCGACGAGCTCGCCGGGCGTCGCCTCGCGGTGACCTTCGCGCCGGTGCCCGGCTTCCGGCGGCGCGCGGCCGAGCTCGAGCCCGCCGTCGTGCACCCGTGGCCGTGGCTGTTCCGCCCACGGTCCGGGCGGATGCAGTCGTTCACGGCCTGGCGCAAGGGGATGCCGGCGCAGCCGGACCGGTGACGGTCCGCGTGTCGGGTCGGCGTGTCGGGTCGGCGTGCCAGGCTGGGCCGGTGCGGGAGCAGCAGCCCTGGCTCGACGTGCCGTTCGGGGAGAAGGACGAGGCCAAGGCCGCCGGCGCGCAGTGGGACTGGCGGGCCAGGCGCTGGTACGCACCCCGCCCGGGGATGCCCGAGCTGGCGCGGTGGCTGCCGGACCACTCGTCCTCGTCGTCGCCATCGCCCTCGCCCTCGCCCGACGAGGACCTGGCCGACCGGGCGCCCTCTCCCGAGGCGGCGCCCGAGCTCGTCGGGGCCGGGCGGGCCTGGCCGGCGGGCGCCGAGGGCGAGGTCCGGCTCGCGGAGGCGCTGCGCGAGCTGACCGAGGCCGGGCCACTCGCCCAGCGCCGTCCGCCGTGGCGGGTGCTGCACGCGGTGCCGATGGGCCCGGGCCGCGGCGACATCGACCACGTGCTGCTCGGGCCGCCGGGCCTGGTCACCGTCGACACCGCGCACCACCACGGCCGGTCCGTGCGCGTCGACGGCGACCGCATGACCGTCGACCGGGAGCCCGTCGACCACGTCCCCCGCGCCCGGGCCGAGGCCGAGCGGGCCGGGCGGCTGCTCGCGGCCGCCCGCCGCGACGACCCCGGGGCGGCGCCGCCGGCCACGGCCGCGCTGGCCGTGGTCGCGGCGTCGGTGCGTGTCACGTCGTCACCCGGGGGCGTGCTCGTCGCGACGCCGACCGGCCTCCCGCGGCTGGTCACGGCCCTGCCCGCGGTGCTCGCCGACGACGAGATCGACGAGCTCTACGCCGTCGCGCGGCGGCTGGGCACGTGGACGCGCGAGCTCTGAGCCCTGCCTCAGAAGGGCGGTGGGCCGGGGTCGTCGGCCGGCGGCGGGCGGCCGGTCGGTGGAGGCGGTGCTGATGCCGGTCCCGGCGCCGGGGGCGGGTAGGGATCGTTCTCCCAGAGGGGCCCGTCGTCGGCGCAGCGGTCCGGCTCCGGGTTCGACGGGACCGAGGGCGGACGGGGCGCCGGGAGGTCGTCGACCACCGGGCGCGGCGGGCGCTCGTAGGTGTGTCCGGTGGGGCTGGTCCAGGTGAACCAGCCGGGCCGGGGCTGCGTGAGCGTCCAGCCGTGGTCCTTGAGGTCGTGATCGTGCCCGCAGAGCGGGCCGAGGTTCGCGCCGACGGTGAGCCCGTGTTCGAGCACCGAGCGGGTGTGGTCGATCTCGGCCTCGATCGCCGACGCCCCGCACGGCGGGAAGACGCACGCGCGGTCGCGCATCGTGATCCAGCGCCGCAGCGCCGCCGACGGGAACCGCGCCAGGGCCTCCCGGGCGTGCCGGCGGCGCCGCGCCGCCACCCGCGCCCGGGCGGCCGCATCCGGCCCGGCGCCGCGACCGAAGGGTGAGAGCCCGCCGGCGGTGCCGTCCGGAGCGTTGGCTGCACGTTCCTCGGCCGCACGCTCCTCGGCCTCCCGGGCGGCCCGGTCCTCGGCCCGGGCGGCACGCCACATCGCGAGCTGGTGCTGCAGGTCGGCGAGCAGGCGCTCCCAGCCCGGATGGTCGCCCGGGCGCAGGCGGTCGAGCACGGCCTCGCTGACGTGCAGCTCGACCACCGGCCGCGGCGCACCCTCGATCGGCGGCTCCTGCGGCGTGGTCGTGGCGTGCGCCGGGCGGTGGCGGGTGACGAGGACGGCGACCAGGGCCCCGGTGTCGTCGGTGACCGCCACCCGCCACTCGGCGTCGCAGTACGCCGCGGCGAGCTCGCGGGCCGTGCCGGCGGGGACGACGCCCCACCCGGGCAGGCGGGCCGGACGGTCGTCGAGCAGCAGCAGGGTCCGCAGCCCGACCCGCAGCTCGAACCGCGACTGACGCGTCGCCCGCCGCCCGGACGGCGAGTCGGGAGGGCCGCCGGAGTCGTCCGGTGGGGTGCCGGGCGGGGCGTCGGCAGGGTTCGCCGTGCGCCGCGGCTGCGGGTCGTCGGGCAGCGCGGCGGCGAGCACCGCGGCGACGAGCTCCTCGTCGGTGGCGCCGGCGTTGTCGGGATGCCACATGGCGAGGAAGACGTCGGCGCGGATGGTCTCGATCAGCCCGGTCCGCCCCGCCGCCTGGGCCCGCGCGGCGAGCGCGTTGACCCGGCGCGTGACGCTCACCCCGCCGGGCAGCGGCAGGTCCATCGCCGAGATGTTGACGGTGCCCGCCTCGGTGCAGCGCGCCCGGACACGGCGCTGGCGACGGTGCCGGCGGTAGAGCGTCTCCGCCCACTGCGGATCGAGGGCCTTGGCCATCGCCTGGACCCGGTCGATCAACCGCGCCGGCGTCAGCGTGCCCGCCTCGCCCAGCACCGTGCCGATCACCTCGGCGGCATGCTCGCCGGACAGCGCGGCAATCCAGCGCACCAGGATCGCCACCCGCTGCTCGTCGATCAGCCCGGCCCGCCACGCCGCCCCGAGCCCGGGGTGGCGCTCGGCCGCCTCGGCGAGGTTCAGCACCCCCGCCACCGCCGTGCGCGACGCCGCGGGCACCACCCGCAGCTCGTCCCCCGCCGCGGGCACGTCGATCTCCGCCCGCCCGCCCGGCGCCCCGGGGTCGGCCAGCGACGCCTCCCGGGCCGCCAGGTGGAAGCACGCCTGCTGGTGGGCGAGCTGGCGGCGCTGGGCGGCCACCAGCCGGACCGTGTCGTACGGCGACACCCGCCGCGGATCGATCCGCTCCAGCGCGACGGCCAGCCCGGCGCCGGCGGGGAGCTCCTCAAGCCCCGCCGGCACCTCCTGGAAGCCGTCGTCGAACACGTGTTCGAGTCTAGCGCCCACCCCCGACAGCCCGAGGGCCTTCGCTCAGATCTGCTGGGCCCACCCGACGACCAGCAGCACCGCACCGAGCACGACCACGCCCGAGGCGGGCACCACCCACCACCGCCGACGGACGCCGAGCCCGGAGTCGGTGAGCACGGCCTCCGTCAGCAGGACGTGCAGCGCCGCGAGCCCCCACCAGACCAGGGCGACGACCACCAGCACCCCGACCCACGCCCACCCGTGCGCCGCCCACGCCCCGACGAGGTTCGGCCCGCCCCACGCGCCGTCGTACGGCCCGGGCACGACGAAGCCGTAGAACGGGCCGCGGGCGGTGGCCAGCAGGGCCATCCACGTCAGCCACCAGAACAGCAGGCCGAACACCACGCCGAGCAGCCCGTGGACCATCACCCGCGCGCCCCGCACCCGGTCCTCCCGGAGCGCGGTCGGGAAGCCACCGCAGGCGAGGTGCCGCCGCGCGGCGTCCACACCGCCGGCCGGACCGCTGACGGCGACCGCCATCATCACGCCCGCGGAGGCCGGGAGCAGGCCGAGGCCGTAGGCCAGGCGCCGCCCGGCCGCGCGCCGACGCGAACCGACCGCCTCCTGAGCACGCGGCATCGCACGAGCGCTGGGGACCGGCGTCGTCGCGGCGTGGCTCATGCCCCGGGACGGTAGGGCCGCACCCCGACACCGCGAATCACCCCGAGGGACCGGATCCGCCTCCATCGGAAGGATGAGGCCCGGCCGGAAGTACGGCCGGAGGTACGACCGAAGTCCTACAGCAGCTCGAGCACGAACGGGAGCTCCTGGACGCCGTACCAGGCGAGCTCGTGGTCCTCGGCCTCGCCGAGGGTGAACTCGGCGTCCGGGTCGCCCAGGTCGGCGGCGTCGACGACGGCCGCCGCGGCGCGCACGGCGCCGCCGGCCTCCTCGAGGTCGAGGTGCACCGCCGCCAGCCGCGACATGGGGATGGGGCCGGCGACCCGGACCACGGCGTCGTCGAGGTCCGGGCGCAGGGTCACGTCGTCGACGTCGGCGCTGACGACCGCCCGACGGGGCGGAGCGGAGGAATCCTCCGCCAGCTCGGTCGCCAGCAGGCGCAGCGACGCCCGGGCCGCCTCGCTCATGGCGACGTACTCGAGCTCCTCGTCGTCCCCCGCCGCGTACGCCTCCCGTAGCCGTGGGGTCAGCGCGAACGCCGTGCCCGACAGCGGCTGCAGCTGCTCGGTGTCGAGCAGTCGTCGCAGGCCGGCCACCGTGGCCGGGACGTAGATCCTCACCGTTCCCCTGTCCTCTCGCGCTCCCAGCGCGCCGCGGTGGTCCGCAGCGCGACCTGCGCGACCTCGGCCTGCTTGCGCGGGTCCATGACGTTCCAGCCGGTCACGGCCCGGTCCTCCGCGTCGGGCGCGTGCTCGGTCACGGAGACCCCGGCGGCCCGCAGCCGCGCGATCTCGTGGTCGGAGCGCCCGCCGATCAGCCCGCGCAGCCAGCCGTCGGTGGCCCCGACGGGATTCGACCACACCGCCGGCGACGCCCCCGACCGGGCCAGGGGGACGAGCACGAGGGCCTCGTCGACGCGGGGCAGGTCGTCGTCGAGCAGGAGGTCGGCCGACGTCGCCGAGCAGACCCCGCCGTCGACGTAGCGACGCCCCGCGATCCGCACCGGCGAGAACCAGCCCGGCACCGCGCACGACGCCGTCGCCGCCTCCGCCATCGACGCCGGCGGCGCCCCGGTCCGCCCGAACGGCACCCGCGCCCCGCTGTCGTAGTCCATCGCGACGATCCGCACCTGCGGGTGCTCCGGCCACTGCTCGCGCGCCCACTTCGCCGCCCAGCGGTGCAGGCCGGTGGTGTCGCCCCGGCCGGTCGGCAGCAGCGCCGCCCCGAACGCCAGCGGCGGGAAGCGGCGCGGCCTGCGGGCGATCTCGCCCAGCAGCCGCAACGACCCGGGCCCGACCCGCGGTACCGGCGGCAGGCCCCGCCGCGCCGTCGACTGCGGGGCGCCCTTGGGGCGGACCGGCGCCGGCGGCGGGTCGAGCAGCTGGGCGAGCATGTCCGACACCGGCACCCCGCTGGCCAGCGCGGCGGCGATCACCGACCCCGCCGAGGTCCCGACCAGCACGTCCGCCTCGCGCGCGTCGCGCCCGGTCTCGAGCTCCCAGGTCGTCAGCGCGGCGACGGTCCACGCGTAGCCCAGCTGACCCCCGGTCCCCAGCACCAGGCCGAAGCTCACTTGGGCACCGTCGCCCGCAGCTCGGCGAGGGACTCGGTCACCAGCTCGCCCAGCTCGTCCACGTCGGCCATCGAGTCCCGGTCGGCGTTGAAGCCGTAGAAGACCCCGCCGTCGTAGGACGTCAGCCCCACCGCCAGCGACTGCCCCTTCGCCAGCGGCACCACCGGGTACATCTCGAGCATCCGCGCCCCCGCCGCGTAGAGGGCGTGCTGCGGGCCCGGCACGTTGGAGACGACCAGGTTGAACAGCCGGCGCGCGAACCCGTTGGCGGCCCGGGCCCCCAGCGCGTGCAGCGTCGGCGGCGCGAACCCGCCCACCCGCACCAGCGCGTTCGCCCCGACCGACTGGCCGGACTCCTTGTGCTCCCGCATCGCGTGCGCGACGTGGTGCATCCGCAGGACCGGGTTGGGCTCGCCGACGGGCAGGTCGACCAGGAACGACGCGATCTGGTTGCCGAGCAGCCCGGCCCCCGCGATCGACCCCGTGGTCTCCGCGTCCCCGCGCACCGACAGCGGCACCATCGCCCGCATCGTGGTCGTCGGCGACACTGTCGCGCCCCGCGAGAGCAGCCAGTTGCGCAGCGCGCCGGAGATCACGGCCAGCACGACGTCGTTGATCGTCCCGCCGTGGGCGCGGCGGACGGCGCGGTAATCCTCGAGGTCGGTGCGGGTCATCGCGAACCGGCGCTGGGTCGAGATCGGCACGTTCAGGGGGCTCACCGGCGCGGGGCGCACCGCGGTGCGCACCGCCGAGAACAGTCCCCCGGCGACGCCCGCGACCTTGGTGACGGTGTCCGCGGCGTCCCGGACCGCGTCGCGCGCGGCCTCGACGGCGTTGCCGGGGCGGGAGACGTTCTCGCTCATGGCGTCGTAGATGAGCCGCCACGACGACGGCTCGCGCCGCGCGGTCCACTCGTCCTCCGGGGTCGGGCGGCCCGACGCCGTGTCGTCCAGCACGACCTGGCCGATGTCGATCGACGCGACCCCGTCGACCATCGCCTGGTGGGTCTTCGTGACCAGCGCCACGCGCCCGCCCGACAGCCCGTCGACCAGGTACATCTCCCACAGCGGGCGGGTGTGGTCCAGCGGGCGCGACATGAGGCGGGCGACCAGGTCGCACAGCGCCCGCTCGGTGCCCGGAGGCGGCAGCGCGGAGCGCCGCACGTGGTAGGTGACGTCGAAGTCGACGTCGTCGATCCACACCGGACGCGCCATGCGGCCCGGGACCTCGCGAATCTTCTGGCGGTAGCGCGGGACCAGCCCGATCCGGCTGGAGATCAGCTCGACGAGCCCGTCGTAGTCGAACCCGGACCGCGGCTTGCGGAAGACGGACACGCTCCCGACGTGCATCGGAGTCGTCGGTTGATCCATGTAGAGGAAGGAGGCGTCCAGCGCCGACAGGCGGTCCGGCATGGGCGCGATCGTCGCACAGGGACCGAGCCGCGGCCGGGGGTCGGGCGGTCTGCCAGGCTGGTCGTGATGTCGCCCTCACCCAGCTCACGGTCGGATCGGCCGGTGTCGCCGAAGGACGCCTTCGTGACGGTCTACGGGCGCAAGCCGGTGCTGGAGGCGCTCGGCGACCCCGCGCTGGAGGTCGACAAGGTCGTGCTCGCCGAGGGCGCCGACCGCGACGCCGTGCGCACCTTCACCGAGGCCGCGCGGGCCCGTGGCCTGGTGCTCCAGCGGGCGTCGGCGCAGCGGGTGAAGGTGCTGGCGGGCAACGGGCGCCAGGACCAGGGCGTGCTCGCCGACGTCGTCGCGCCGCGGATGCGCCCGCTGGAGCACTTCCTGGAGGACCTCACCGGCCCCGCCCGGGTCCTCGTGCTCGACGGCCTGACCAACCCCGCGAACGTCGGGATGATGCTGCGCTCGGCCACCGGCGCCGGGCTCGAGGGCGTCCTGCTGCCGCGGCGCGGGGCGCCGTCCATCGACCCGCTGGTGATCAAGGCCTCGGCCGGCGTCGCCTTCCACGCCCCCGTCCTGCGCGCGCGGACCGCCGCCGACGGCCTCGGCGCGCTCGCGGAGGCGGGGTTCGTGCTGTTCGGGCTGGACGGGCCCGGGCCCACCTCGTTGTTCGACGCCGAGCTCCCGGACCGCGTGGCGCTGGTCGTGGGCGGGGAGACCGACGGGCTCACCGACGACGTCCGCGCCGAGCTGCACGGGACCCTGACCATCCCGCTGGCCGAGGGCGTCGAGTCGCTCAACGCCGCCGTGGCCGCCTCGATCGCCTGTTTCGAGCTGGCCCGCCGGCGGGGCTGACTTTCCGCGAACCGCCCCTGCGCGCGCCCCGGGCCTGCCTAGGCTCGCCGCGTGCCCCGGTCCTCCCCCGGCGCCGTCCCTGTCTCGTCGCGCCCGGGAGGACCCGCATGCTCTCCACCGTTCCCGCCCCCGTCCCCGCCCCCGTTCCCGCCCGCGCCCGCCGGGTCGGCGCCGTGCCCGCCCCGCGCGTGCGCCCGCTCGACGAGGTGCTCGCCGGGCCCCGGGCGCGCCGCCCCGCGACGCCTGCGCCGGCGCACGAGGTCCGGCGCGCCCAGCACGACCTCGACCGCCTCGCCGCCGCCCTGCGCCCGCTCGCGGCGCGGATGCTCACGGCCGTCGGCGACGTCCTGGCCGGGCGCCGCCCGCCGCGGCACCTCGACGCCCTGCTCACACCCGACGCGCTGGCGACGCTCGCGCGTGCCGCGCCGGGCCCCGCGTCGGCCGCGTCCCGGAGGCCGCCGCCCGGAGGCGGCGCGCTGCGCGGCCTGCGGGTGTGCGCGGTCGGGCCGCGAGCCGTCGAGGTGGCGGCCGTGATCCCCGGTCAGGACCGGGTCCGCGCGCTCGCGGCCCGTCTCGAGCGCGCCGACGACGGGCCCGCAGACCCCGGCCGGTGGCACCTGGTGGCGCTGTGGCCGGGGTGAGGGGAACTCAGCCCGGCGTCCGGGGCGGCGCCCCGTGGCACTGCTTGTACTTGCGCCCCGAGCCGCACGGGCAGGGCGCGTTGCGCGACGGGGTGTCGGCGCGCCGGGCCTGCTGCGGGTTGGAGCGGGCGGCACGGCCACCGCCGTTGCCGTCACCCGCCGCGTGCCGGGCGGCCTGGCCGTCCTCGTCGGGGCCGCTGTAGTTCAGCTCCTGCGGGCGGCGCCCGCCGAGCCCCGCCCCGCGGAACGCCTCGGGCATCGCGCTCTGGTCGAGCTGCGACAGCGCCGGCCCCGCGGCCGTCGCCGGGCCGCCGTCCTGCGCGGCGGCGGGCTGCTGGGCGCGCCGGTTCGGCTGCCCGCCCTGGCCGTTGCCGGGCCGCTGGGTCTCCGGCGCGGGACCGCGACCGGGCCGGTTGCGCCCGCCCCGGCCCGTGGGGACCTGGGCAGCGGGGGCGGCGGGGGCCTGCGGCGGCGCGCCCGCGGGCGGCATCGCGCCGGGCGGCACCGGGCCTCCCGGGCCGCGCTTCGGCACCGGGATCGCGCTGGTCGGGGCGCCGGCGAGACGCGGGTCGACCGGCAGCGGCGCCGCGCCCGCGGTGGTCCGGGTCTGGGTCGTCCGCGGGTCGGGCGTGTCCGGGGTGATCGCCGCCTGGACGTTGGTGTCCGTGGACGGGTTCGCCCCGGGCACCGCGTCGACGGGCGCCTGCTCCTCGACCTGGATGGTCAGGTTGAACAGGAACGCGACGGACTCCTCGCGGATGCCCTCCATCATGGAGGTGAACATCTCGAAGCCCTCGCGCTTGTACTCGATCTTGGGATCGCGCTGCGCCAGCGCCCGCAGGCCGATGCCCTGCTTGAGGTAGTCCATCTCGTAGAGGTGCTCGCGCCACTTGCGGTCGAGCACCGACAGGACGACCTGCCGCTCCAGCTCGCGCATCCCGCCCTCGGGGGCGATCTGGTCGATCTCGCCCTCGCGGCGCGCGTAGGCCTCGAGCGCGTCCTCGGTGAGCACCTCGACCAGCAGGTCGCGGTCGATGTCGTCGTGCTCCTCGACGAGGTCCTCCCACGCGACCCCGACCGGGTAGAGCTGGCCGAGGCCCGTCCAGAGCTTCGCGAGGTCCCAGTCCTCGCTGTAGCCCTCGGAGGTCGCGCCGTCGACGTAGGCGGTGACCACGTCGACGATCATGTTCTGGACCTGGTCGGAGAGGTTCTCGCCCTCGAGGACGCGGTGACGCTCGGCGTAGATCACCGTGCGCTGCTGGTTCATCACCTCGTCGTACTCGAGGACGTCCTTGCGGGCCTCGAAGTTCTGCTGCTCGACCTGCGTCTGCGCGCTGCGGATCGCCCGCGAGACCATCTTGGCCTCGATGGGCATGTCCTCGGGCAGGTTGAACCGCGTCATGATCGACTCGACCATGGCGCCGTTGAACCGCCGCATGAGCTCGTCGCCCAGCGACAGGTAGAACCGCGACTCGCCCGGGTCGCCCTGACGTCCGGAGCGGCCGCGCAGCTGGTTGTCGATGCGCCGCGACTCGTGGCGCTCGGTCCCCAGCACGTAGAGCCCGCCGGAGTCCTTGACGCTCTCGGACTCGCGCTCGACCTCCTCCTTCACCTCGGCGAGCGTGGTGTCCCACGCCGCCTCGTACTCCTCGCGCGTGTCGACCGGGTCGAGACCCTGGGCGCGCAGGCGCTGGTCGGCGATGAAGTCGGGGTTGCCGCCGAGCACGATGTCGGTGCCGCGGCCGGCCATGTTGGTGGCCACCGTGACCGCGCCGCTGCGCCCGGCCTCGGCGATGATCTGGGCCTCCTGCTCATGGAACTTGGCGTTGAGCACCGAATGCGGCACGCCCCGCTCCTTGAGCAGCTTCGCCAGGTACTCCGAACGCTCGACGCTCGTGGTGCCGATCAGCACCGGCTGCCCGCGCTCGTAGTGCTCGGCCACGTCGTCGGCCACGGCCTCGAACTTGGCCGGCTCGGTCTTGTAGACCAGGTCGGCCTGGTCGACGCGCTGCGGCGGGCGGTTGGTCGGGATGGTGACCACGCCGAGCTTGTAGGTCTTCGAGAGCTCCGCCGCCTCGGTCTGGGCGGTACCGGTCATGCCGCTGAGCTTGGAGTACAGGCGGAAGTAGTTCTGCAGCGTGATCGTCGCCAGCGTCTGGTTCTCCGGCTTGATCTCGACGCCTTCCTTCGCCTCGATCGCCTGGTGGAGACCCTCGTTGTAGCGGCGGCCCACCAGCACGCGGCCGGTGAACTCGTCGACGATCAGGACCTCGCCGTCGCGGACGATGTAGTCCTTGTCGCGGAGGAAGAGCTCCTTGACCTTGATCGCGTTGTTCAGGTACCCGACGAGCGGGGTGTTCGCCGCCTCGTAGAGGTTGTCGATGCCGAGCTGGTCCTCGATGAAGGACACGCCCTCCTCGGTGACACCGATGGTCTTCTTGCGCTCGTCGACCTCGTAGTGGACGTCGCGCGTCATCTTCGGCGCCAGGCGGGCGAACTCCGTGTACCAGCGGGCGCTCTGCTCCGCCGGACCCGAGATGATCAGCGGCGTGCGGGCCTCGTCGATGAGGATCGAGTCGACCTCGTCGACCACCGCGAACGCGTGGCCGCGCTGCACGCACTCGGCCTTCGACCAGGCCATGTTGTCGCGCAGGAAGTCGAAGCCGAACTCGTTGTTCGTGCCGTAGGTGATGTCGGCCCGATAAGCGCGCCGCCGCTCGTCACCGGGCATGCCGGAATAGATCGCGCCGACCTCGAGACCGAGGAAACGGTGCACGCGGCCCATCCACTGCGAGTCGCGCTGCGCCAGGTAGTCGTTGACCGTGATGACGTGGACGGGCTCGCCCGAGATCGCGTTCAGGTACGCCGGGAGCGTCGAGACCAGCGTCTTGCCCTCACCGGTGCGCATCTCCGCGACGTTGCCCTCGTGCAGCGCCGCCCCGCCCATGAGCTGCACGGGGTAGTGGAACTGGCCGAGCGTGCGGGACGCGGCCTCACGGACCACCGCGAACGCCTCGGGCAGCAGGTCGTCCAGCGACTCGCCGTCGGCGTAGCGCTCGCGGAACTCGTCGGTCTTCGCCCGCAGCTCGTCGTCGGTCAGCTCGGCGATCTCGTCGGCGAACGTGTCGACATAGTCCGCGATCTTGCCGAGGCGCTTGACCGTGCGCGCTTCGCCCGCCCGCAGCAGTCGGTTCAGGACCACGGTGGTGACCTCGCTCGTCCTCGTCGGCGCCACGGTTCCGGAAGACCCGGCGCACACAGCGGCACGGGCCCGTTCCCCATCGTAGGCGCTCGGGGAACGGGCCCGGCCGGTGCGGGTCTCCGGTGTGGGAGTGCGGGTCAGACGAGGGCGATGACGCCGTAGGCGTAGCCGTGGCGTCGGTACACCACGCTCGGCCGGCCCGAGTCCTTGTCGGCGAAGAGGAAGAAGTCGTGCCCGACGAGCTCCATCTGGGAGAGCGCGTCGTCGATCGTCATGGGGATCGCGTGGTGCTCCTTGTGGCGCACCACCTGTCCGGGCAGGTACGGGTCGATGTCCTCCAGGGCGGAGGTGTCGTCGGCCGGTACGCGCGCGGCCGGGACGTCGATCTCCCACCCCTCCTGCGCCACCGGCTCCTCGCGCTCCAGCACCTCCGTCGTCGTGGACGCGGCCGCGGCGATGTCCGAGAGGGAGAGCCCGCCGGTGGCCTGCGCGACCGACGTCGGCACGCGACGTCCGTGGCTCACGCGGCGGCGGTCGTGCGCACGGCGCATCCGGGCCTCGAGGCGCGCGACGGCCTGGTCCATCGCGCAGTAGAAGTCGGCCGAGCAGCCTTCACCGCGCACCACGGGGCCGCGTCCGCGACCGGTGATCTCCACGCGCTGGCAGTTCTTGGATCGACGGGGGTTCGGCTCGTGAGAGAGCTGGACCTCCATCCGGACGATCTTGTGGTCGTAGCGCTCGAGACGGCCCAGTTTGTCTGCCGTGTGCTCGCGGAAGTGAGAAGGGACCTCGACGTTTCGTCCGCAGACAACGATCTCCAAGACGACCTCCCGGTCTGGGGATACGGTGCGCGGCCCGCTCGTCGGGGAGGGATCGGATCGGCATGCCTCGCCGGGACCGGGACCGCGTCGAAACTGCGTTCGCGCCTCCTGTCGTTCACCGACTCAGGATGTGAGGCGTCACCGTAGTGACAACTCCCGTTCCCATGGAAGGTCCGATCCGCCCGAAGACGACCTCTCGGACGACACCCGCGCGGGTGGTTCACCCTGCGTGTCGGCGGCCGAACGGGTGACCCGGCGACCGGGCCTCCCCACTCACCCGGGTGGACGACCGCCGGGCGCGGGAGTCGGCCACGGTGAGCACCACGACCACGTCGACCGGCCGGCCCGCCGCCGCGAGCAGGCCGGTCGCGGCCCGCGCCGTCGCCCCGGTGGTGAGCACGTCGTCGAGCAGCGCCACCGCGCAGCCCGGCGGCGGCAGCCCGCGCGGGCGCAGCCGCAGGTGGCGCGCGAGGTTGTCCGCGCGTCCGGCGGCGTCGAGCCCGACGGCGTCGGCGGCGCCCCGGCCCATCGTCAGGGCGCGGGAGACGCACGGGAGACGCAGCGCGGCGGAGCTCGACCCGCCGACGGCCACGGGCCCGGTCGTTCTGCTCGCTCCCACCACCGCCCGCGCCAGGCGCAGCATGTGATCGCCGCCGCGGGCGCGCGCCGCGGACGGGCGCGAGGGGGCGGGCACGAGCGCCGCCGGCGGGACCCGCCCGGCCCGCAGCGCCTCGGTGACCAGCCCGGCGAGCGGGCGCGCGAGCTCGCGGCGTCCCCGCTCCTTGTAGGACAGCAGCACCTCCCGCGCGCTGCCCGCGTAGGGCGCGAGCGCGAGCACCGGCGGCAACCCCGGCAGGTCGAGCAGGGCGGGGCTCCGCCACCGGTCGCGGCACGCCGCGCACCACCGCTCGCCGTCGAGCCCGCACCCGGCGCACGGCGAGGGCAGCACGAGGTCGGCGAGCGCGAGCCATGCGTCCTGCAGCACGCCGCCCAGCGTCGGGCCGGACCGTCGCCCCGGGCCAGCACCGGCCCCGCGCCCTGGGGACGCGACCGGACGATGGGGACGGCGGACGGAGCAGTCGGCCCGTGGTCAGCCCGGGTAGGCCGGCACCGTCCCCGCGCCGAAGCCCGGCACCGACTGCCAGACGTCGCCGCCGGCGCCGCTCCCGCCGTCGAGCGGCAGGGTCCAGGTGCCGCCCTGGTCGGCGACGACCAGCGGACGGCCCGGCCGGGCGGCGACGGCGGTGACGGGCGGTGTCAGGTTCGTCGTCGACAGGGACTCGACGTCCAGGCCGTCCACCGAGGCGAGGGTGACCGGGCGGTCGGCGCGGTTGCCGACGGCGACGAGCTGGTCGGTGCGCGTCCAGCCCACGTCGAGGACCTGGTCGAGCGCCTCGGGCCGCAGCTCCGTGACCGACCCGAGCCGGGCGCCGCCCGCGCCGTCGCGCGCGATCGCCGCGACCAGCACGTGTCCCCCGGTCACCAGCGCGATCCGGGACCCGTCCGGCGAGATGCGCACCGCGGACACCGGCCCCACGGCACCCGGCGGGGCGGTGACGCCGGCGCCCGCCAGGGCGGAGGTGTCGACCGCGACCGGTCGCACCGCCCCGCCCGGTCCCTGGCGCACGGCGCGCACGACCGTCGTGCCGTCCTGCACCGACCAGACCTCGGTGCCGTCGGGCGTCCAGGTGGGCCGGGCCAGCGAGCGGCCCTCGATCCCGCTGGCGGCGAGCTCGGCGCCCCCGGCGCCGGTGAGCAGGCGCGCCCGCGTGGCCGCCGGGTCGGCGCCCGGGGTCTCCTCGGCCACCACCGCCACGTCGCCCTCGTAGCTCGCCGACGCCGACACCGCCCGGTACGCGCCGCGGCCGGCGGGTCCGCCCTCGGGCTCGCCGGTGAGCAGGCGCAGGCGCCCGCTGTCGGCCACGAGCACCGGGACCTCGGTGTCGCCGGGGCCGCCGACCACCGGGTCCACCGGCAGGTCGGGGCGCCGCGCCACCTCGGGGGGCAGGCCCGCGAGGGTGTCGCCGACCGCGACCTCCGGCCGGCCGGGCAGCAGGGGCTCGCCGTCGACCAGCAGGCGGACCTGGGAGACCCCGATGCCCGCGAGCGTCAGCGTCACCTGCTGGGCGATCTCGCGCCGGCGCGGGTCGTCGAGCGGGCCGGTGCGCGACAGGTCGACCACGGCCGTGCCCTCGGGTGTGAGCGTGACGTCGGAGCGCAGCGTGGTGCCGGCCGGCAGGGAGCTGACCGCGGCGCCCGCCAGCGACTCCGACGGCCCGGCGAGCAGGTACTGCAGGGTGCGCGTCGGCACCGACCGCGCCGGGCTCGTCGCCAGGTAGCGGGGGTCGGAGACGGGGCCCGCGCGCTGGGGGTCGAGGAACCAGGTGCGCACCGGGCGGGTGTTGGCGCGCAGGTCGGAGCGCCGCACGATCGTGCCCGTCGGCAGCGAGGAGATGCGCCACTGGCCGTTCTGCTCGGTGAGGCGCACGTCGACCTCCACCGGGCGCACGCCGGCCACGAACACGCCCTCGGGGGTGAGGACGCCCAGCGCGGTGGCCCGGATGCGCACCGCGGCCTCGCCCACCGGCGCCGGGCGGTCGGCGAACACCGTGTCCACCTGGTCGTTGACGACGACCGGCGCCGCGCCGTCGTCCCACGTCCCCGCCGCGCCGGCGGTGAGGAACCCCCGCGCGGCCCGGTGGCGCTCGGCGGTCGCTCCCGACGCGAGCACCCACCCCCGCACGGTCTCCAGCGGCCCGGCGTCGCGGGCGGGGCCCGGCGGGGCGGTCGGCTCGGCGGCGTCGCCCACCCGGCGCAGGACGGTGACGTCCGACGACCCGGGCACCGATGCGCAGCCGGCGGCGAGGGCCAGCAGCAGGGCCAGGGCGAGGAGGACGGGCCGCCGCCTCACCGCGCCACCGACGTGCCGGGGTCGGGCGGGGGCGAGGGCTCCGGGAAGGACACGTCGTCGAGGTCGTCGCGGATCTCCGGCGCGGTGTCCTCCTCCTCCATCGGCGGCAGCGCCGTGCCCGTGGTGGGCGCGGCGTCGTGGATCCCCGGCTCCGCGGCGGCCGGCGCGGCGGCGACGGGCAGCAGGGGCAGCGGGCTCGTGCGCAGGCGCTCGCCGTGGTGCAGCGGCAGGGTCAGCCGGAACACCGCGCCCCGGTCGACCTCGCCCCAGGCCTGCAGCCAGCCGCCGTGCAGGCGGGCGTCCTCGAGGCTGATCGCGAGCCCGAGGCCTGTGCCGCCGCTGCGGCGCTGCCGCGACGGGTCGGCGCGCCAGAACCGGTTGAAGACCAGCCCCGCCTCGCCCGGCTTGAGGCCGATCCCGTGGTCGCGCACCACCACCGCCAGCGCGCCCTCGTCGGCGGCCAGGCGCACCTCGATCGGGCGACTCTCGCCGTGGTCGATGGCGTTGGCGAGCAGGTTGCGCAGGATGCGCTCGACGCGCCGGGGGTCGACCTCGGCGAGGACGGGCCCCCCCGTGTCGCCCTGGTCGCCCAGGTCGAGCAGCAGCGGCGTGTGGGTGTCCTCCACGAGGTGCCGGACGGTCTCCGCGGCGCGGCGGACCACCGCGGCGACGTCGACGGTCTCGAGGCCCAGCTCGGCCATGCCCGCGTCGAGGCGGCTGATCTCCAGCAGGTCGGAGAGCAGGGTCTCGAAGCGGTCGAGCTCGTCGACGAGCAGCTGCGCCGACCGCGCGGCGGTGACGTCGGAGGGGTCGACCTGCGCGTGCAGCACCTCGGCGGCCATCCGCACGGTGGTCAGCGGCGTGCGCAGCTCGTGGCTGACGTCGGAGGTGAACCGGCGCTGCAGCGCCCCGAACTCCTCGAGCTGGCGGATCTGCGACTGGATGCTCGCCGCCATCTCGTTGTACGACTCGGCGAGCCGGGCGACCTCGTCGTCGCCGTGCACGGGCATGCGTTCGTCGAGGTGGCCGTCGGCGAAGCGTTCGGCGACGTCGGCGGCCTGGCGGACCGGGCGCACGACCTGCCGCGTCACCACCGACGAGATGCCCGCGAGCAGGACGAGCAGCACCCCGGCGGCCAGCGCGAGCGTGCTCTGGACGAGCGCGAGCGTGCGCTGCTCCGCCGAGAGCGGGAACAGCAGGTAGAGCTGCAGGTTCCGTCCGGCGGTGCGCACGGGCTGGCCGACGACCAGCGTCGGCACCGGCGCCGCCTGACCCGCCGAGGCGACCGTGAGGTACTTGGTGGCGAGGAAGCCCTGCAGCACGGGCGCCCGCAGCTGCGGCGGGATCACCTCGGCGGGCCCGGCGCTGACCTCGCCGGTCGTGCCGCCCGGCACCGTCGGCAGCGCGCCGGGCACCGCCCCGAGCGTGTCCGAGCCCGCGATCAGCACCGCGTCGAACGCGCCGGCGTCGCTGGCCGGGTCGTTGCCGCGCGTCACGCCGTTCGAGCCGGCGTCCCGCCCGCTGGTGGAGAGCCGGTCGAGGACGTCGTCGAGCACGGCCTGCGCGCCGTCGCGGTCCGGGTCGATGCGGGCGAGGTCGCGCTCGAGGGCCTGGCGCGAGATGTCGGCCTGGATCAGCGCGGCCTGCTCCTTGCCCTGGACCAGCCGGTCGGCGATCTGGGTCTGGAGCACCAGTCCGAGCACCGCCACCACGACGATCGACATGGCGAGCGTCGAGAGCACCACCCGCAGCTGCATCGAGCGGCGCCAGAGCACACGGACCTGGCCGACGCGCTCGGCCACGAAGCGGTCGAGGCGGCGGCGCAGCCCGGTGAGCAGGGACGTCACGGGAAGGCCACCCCGATCAGGGCGGACCGGCCTTGTACCCCACCCCGCGGACGGTCAGCACGACCTCGGGGTGCTCCGGGTCGACCTCGACCTTCGAGCGCAGCCGTTGGACGTGCACGTTGACCAGCCGCGTGTCGGCGGCGTGCCGGTAGCCCCAGACCTGCTCGAGCAGCACCTCGCGGGTGAACACCTGGCGCGGCTTGCGGGCCAGCGCCACCAGCAGGTCGAACTCCAGGGGCGTCAGCGGGATGGTGCGCCCGTCGCGGCGCACCTGGTGGGCCGGGACGTCGATGGTGACGTCGCCGATCTGCATCTGCTCCGCGGGCTCGGACGGAAACTGGCGCAGGCGCGCCCGGATGCGCGCGACGAGCTCCTTGGGCTTGAACGGCTTGACCACGTAGTCGTCCGCGCCGGACTCCAGCCCGAGCACCACGTCCACCGTGTCGGTCTTCGCCGTCAGCATCACGACGGGGACCCCGGACTCCGCGCGGATCGCCCGGCACACGTCGATGCCGTTCATCCCCGGGAGCATGAGGTCGAGCAGGACGAGATCGGGCGCGCTCTCGCGCAGGGCCGGCAGCGCCGCGGGGCCGTCGTTCACCACCGTGGTCTCGAAGCCCTCGCCCTCGAGGACGATCGTCAGCATCTCCGCCAGCGAGGCGTCGTCGTCCACCACGAGGATCCGCGAGCTCATGTCTCAATGGTGTCACTTCTCACCGACGATCCGGACGAGATATCGCCCGGCGATCCGGTTCCGAGTCGTTCTGCGACCAGCGACTCAGCCGTTCGGGTGAGTGCCGCGGGGCCCTCGTCCGCCCCGACCACCGACCAGGGCGCGAGCCATGTCCGCGCGACGAGCTCGTCGTACACCTGCGCGCACCGGGCCTGCAGGGCCGCGTCGGACTCGTAGCCGTCCGGGGTCCGCGACGGGTCGGAGGCGGCGCGCTCGCGCACCCGCCGCGCGGCCAGCTCGCCCGGGACGCGGACGAGCACCTGGACGTCGGGCGTGGGCACCCCGAGCCGGTCGATCTCGAGCGCGTGCACCCAGGCGACGAACTCCCCGTCGGCGTCCTGCTCCTCCCGCGCCGCCCCGTACGCGGCGTTGGAGGCGACGTAGCGGTCGACGAGGACGAGGTCGTGGGTGTTCCTCGCCTCCCGGATCTCCGCGGCGGCCCCGGCCCGGTCGAGCGCGAACAGCACGGCCATCGCGTGCACCGACGACCGCAGGTCGCCGTGCGCGCCGTGCAGCGCCTCGCCCGCCAGACCGGCGTGGACGTCGGCGTCGTAGCGGGGGAACGCGTGCGTGCTGACGCTGGCGCCGCGGCGGGCGGCGGCGTCGGCGAGCGCCGCGACCAGCGTCGCCTTGCCCGCCCCGTCGAGGCCCTCGACGGCCACCATCACGCCCACGGCGGAACCTTATGCGGGCGGGCCCGTGGGTTCCGAGCGAAGGGCCCCTTCGGTCGGATCGAGCGGCGAGGGGCACCCCTCGCCGGAACGACGGGGCGCACCGGGGAACGACCGAAGGGCCCCCTCGCTCGAGTAGATCGAGCGAGGGGGCCCTTCGGTCAGATCAGCCGGTACCGGTGATCACACGCCCACCACCGGAGCGCGGCGCAGATCGGTCGGTAGCGCGACGGAGGAGCGCTCACGACCGCATCTGCTTGCCGCGAAGACTCAGTAGCGGTAGTGCTCCGGCTTGTACGGGCCCTCGACGTCGACGCCGATGTACTCGGCCTGCTCCTTGGTGAGCTTGGTCAGCTCCGCGCCGAGCGCCTCGACGTGGACCTTCGCGACCTTCTCGTCCAGGTGCTTGGGCAGGCGGTACACGCCGATCGGGTACTCGTCCGGCTTGGTCCAGATCTCGATCTGCGCGATCGTCTGGTTGGCGAACGAGTTCGACATGACGAAGCTCGGGTGCCCGGTGGCGTTGCCGAGGTTCAGCAGCCGGCCCTCGCTCAGCAGGATGATCGAGTGGCCGTCCTCGAACTTCCACTCGTCGACCTGCGGCTTGATGTTGATCCGGTTGGCGCCGGACTTCTCGAGCTTCTCGACCTGGATCTCGTTGTCGAAGTGGCCGATGTTGCCCAGGATCGCCTGGTGCTTCATCCGCTTCATGTGGTCGAGGGTGACGATGTCCTTGTTGCCGGTCGTCGTGATGACGATGTCGGCGTCCTCGATGACGTTCTCGAGGGTGTTGACGTCGTAGCCCTCCATGAGCGCCTGGAGCGCGCAGATCGGGTCGGTCTCGGTGACCGTCACGCGGGCGCCCTGGCCGCGCAGCGACTCGGCCGAGCCCTTGCCCACGTCACCGAAGCCGGCGACGACGGCCTTCTTGCCCGAGATCAGCACGTCGACGGCGCGGTTGATGCCGTCGATGAGCGAGTGGCGGCAGCCGTACTTGTTGTCGAACTTCGACTTGGTGACCGAGTCGTTGACGTTGATCGCCGGGAAGAGCAGCTTGCCCTCGTTGAAGAACTCGTACAGGCGGTGGACGCCCGTCGTGGTCTCCTCGGTGACGCCCTTGATGCCCGACGCGACCTTGGTCCAGTGCTGCGGGTCGTCCTCGAGGCTGCGGCGCAGCGTCGCGAGCACGACCTGGTACTCGGCGGGGTCCTCGGCGGTGACGCTCGGGACGACGCCGGCCTTCTCGAACTCGACACCCTTGTGGACGAGCATGGTGGCGTCGCCACCGTCGTCCAGGATCATGTTCGGACCGCGGGTCTCGGAGTCCTTCCACGCGAGCATCTGCTCGGCGCACCACCAGTACTCCTCCAGCGTCTCGCCCTTCCAGGCGAAGCAGGAGATGCCCTTGGGCTCGTCCGGGGTGCCGTGCGGGCCGACGACGACCGCGGCAGCCGCGTGGTCCTGGGTGGAGAAGATGTTGCAGGAGGCCCAGCGGACCTCGGCGCCCAGCTCCACCAGGGTCTCGATGAGCACGGCGGTCTGCACCGTCATGTGCAGCGAGCCGGAGATCCGGGCGCCGTGCAGCGGCTTGGCCTCGGAGTACTCGCGGCGCAGGGCCATCAGACCGGGCATCTCGTGCTCGGCCAGGCGGATCTCGCGGCGGCCGAAGTCGGCCTCCTTGAGGTCGGCCACGGCGAAGTCGATGCCGTTGCGCGTGTCGTGCTTGTCGTTGACGGTGCCTACTGCGTTCGCCATGACTCCTCGTCTTCTCGGGTTGGGGCCGATGGTGGACCGCGGTGCCGGGCCCGTGACGGGGGTGCGTCTCGACCGGTGGACGGGACACACCGGGACGTCACGGAACTCGGGGCACGGTTCACCACCATCCACAGGCGCCCTTGCGATGGTGCGGACCACTGCCGAGCGTGGCGGACGGTCACGGACCGTCCGTTGCAGCGCCACTCGACAGCTTCCGTTCGCACGAGGTGTGCGATCGATGCCGTGACAGAAGTCCAGCACAGGCCCCATAGCCGGTCAACCGGAACGCGCCGCGTACGGGGCCGCACGCACGCATCCGGTGAGCCGTCCGCGCAGGTCTCGTCCGGATCGGCACGGAGTGCGTCAGGCGGGTCACACCGCGACCACGGCCCGGGGGCCACCGCCCGTGACGACCCCGGCCCGGATTCCGGCGAGGGGGTGATTCCGGACGCAGGACCGTAGGATGCGTGACCGGAACCACAGAGATCCCCGGTCACTTGGGAGGCCACGGACGTGCTCGGACAGATGCAGGACTACCCACTCGCCCTGCCGCACGTGTTCCACCGCGCCGAGCAGCTCTTCGCCCACAAACCGATCGTCGGTGTCGGGGCGAGCGGCACGGTGCACCGGACCGACTACGCGAGCTGGGCCCAGCGCGTGCGGCGGGCCGCGGCCGCGCTCGACGAGCTCGGCGTCTCGGCCGAGGGCCGGGTCGGCACGTTCAGCTGGAACAGCCCGGCCCACCTCGAGCTGTACTTCGCCGTGCCGTGCAGCGGGCGCGTGCTGCACACGCTCAACATCCGGCTGTTCACCGAGCAGCTGATCTACATCGCGAACCACGCCGAGGACGAGGTCGTCTTCGTCGACCGCTCGCTGCTGCCGCAGTTCTGGCCGCACGTCGACGAGATGACGACGGTCCGCAAGGTGATCGTCATCGACGACGGCGCCGACGTCGAGATCCCCGACGACGACCGCGTCCTCGACTACGACGAGCTGCTCGCCTCGGTGGAGCCGGTGCAGGGCCAGTTCCACATCGCGGACGAGAACCAGGCCGCCGCGATGTGCTACACGTCGGGCACCACCGGCAACCCGAAGGGCGTCGTCTACTCGCACCGCTCCTCGGTGCTGCACTCGATCGCCGTGCTCATGGCCGACGTCGCCGGGCTCGTCGAGCGCGACGTGCTGCTGCCGGTCGTGCCGATGTTCCACGCGAACGCCTGGGGCACGCCGTACGCGGCGGTGTTCGCCGGCTCCTCGATCGTCTTCCCCGGGCCGAACATGACCCCGAAGGCGATCGCGGGCATCCTGCGCGACCACGACGTCACCGTCACCGCGGGCGTCCCGACGATCTGGATGGGCGTGCTGCCCGAGCTCTCCGAGGGCGACCTGCCCCACCTGCGCCTGCTGCTCTGCGGCGGGTCGGCGGTGCCCAAGTCGCTGTCCGAGGCGTGGCGCAAGAAGATCGGCCTGCCGATCACCCAGGCCTGGGGCATGACCGAGACCAGCCCCATCGCCACCACCGGCGTGCTCAAGAGCGTCCACGACGGGCTCTCCGACGACGAGCTCGCCGACGTCCGCGCCACCGCGGGCACCCCGGCGCCGCTGGTCGACCTGCGCATCTGCGACCCGGACTCCGGCGAGGTCCTGCCCTGGGACGGCGAGACCTCCGGCGAGCTCCAGGCCGCCGGGCCGTGGATCGCCGCGTCCTACTACGGCAACGAGGACGGCGGCAAGCAGTTCACCGAGGACGGCTGGCTCAAGACCGGTGACGTGGCGGTGATCGACCGGTACGGCTACGTCAAGCTCGTCGACCGCACCAAGGACCTCGTGAAGTCCGGCGGCGAGTGGATCTCGTCGGTCGACCTCGAGAACGAGATCATGTCGATGGAGGGCGTCGCCGAGGCCGCGGTCATCGCGATCCCCGACGAGAAGTGGTCGGAGCGCCCGCTCGCGTGCGTCGTCCCGAAGCAGGGCGTCGAGCTGACCCGCGAGGCCGTGCTCGAGCACATCGCCACCCGCGTCGCGAAGTGGCAGGTGCCCGACGACGTCGTCTTCATCGACGAGGTGCCCAAGACCTCCACGGGCAAGTTCTCGAAGAAGACGCTGCGCGAGAAGTTCGCGGGACACCAGGCGCCCGCGAAGGCCTGAAACGTCACGACGGCCCCCGGAGCGTCGCTCCGGGGGCCGTCGTGTGCTCTCCGACGAGCCGGCTACTGCGGCTGCGTGGGCGGGGCGCTCGGGCCCGCACCCGGGTTGGTCACCGACGACTCCTCGCCGCGCTCGCGCTTGCCGAGCACGGAGTTGCGGCGTGAGTAGGCGAAGTAGATGACCACGCCGAGCACCATCCACACGATGAACCGGATCCAGGTCTCGACGGTCAGGTTGATCATCAGCCAGAGGCAGCAGATCACCGCGAGCGTGGCCACCAGGGGCAGGGCCTTGACGGTGAAGCCGCGCGGCAGGTCCGGGCGCCGGCGACGCAGGTAGACCGTCCCCACCGCGACCAGCACGAACGCGAACAGCGTGCCGATGTTGACCATCGACTCGAGCTCGTCGATCGGGAAGAAGCCGGCCAGCACGGCGCAGAGCGTGCCGATGATGATCGTGATCTTCACCGGGGTGCCCCGGGAGCCCGTCTGGGCGAGGTTGCGCGGGAGCAGCCCGTCGCGGCTCATCGCGTAGAAGACGCGGCTCTGGCCGAGCATGAGCACCATGACCACGGTGGTCAGGCCGGCGAGGGCACCGATCGAGATGACCGTCGAGGCCCAGTTCGCGCCGACCAGCGAGAACGCCGTCGCCAGGGTCGCGCTCTCCTCGCTGCCGGGCGGGGTGGAGAGCTGGGTGTAGTTGACCATGCCGACCAGCACGAGCGAGACGGCGACGTAGAGGACCGTGACGACGCCGAGCGAGCCGAGGATCCCGCGGGGCAGGTCCTTCTGCGGGTTCCTGGTCTCCTCGGCGGTGGTGGACACCGCGTCGAAGCCGATGAACGCGAAGAACACCAGCGAGGCGCCGGCGAGCAGGCCGTAGATGCCGAAGTTCGACCCGTCGCTGCCCGCGATCAGCGACAGCAGCGATGCGTCGCCGCCGCCGCCGCTCTCGCGCTCGCCCCCGGGCGGCGGGATGAACGGCGTGTAGTTCTGGGCCTTGACGTAGAACAGGCCGACCACGATGACGAGCAGCACCACGAGCACCTTGACCGAGGTGATGATCGTGCTGACCCGGCTCGAGAGCTTGATGCCCATGACGAGGACCACCGTCAGGGCGGCGATCACGAGGACCGCGCCCCAGTCGAAGGTCACCGGACCGAGCTCGAAGGAGGCGGCGGTGCTGCTGCCGCCGAACAGCTCACCCAGGTACTGCGCCCAGCTCTTCGAGACCACGGCGGCGCCGAGGGCGTACTCGAGGACGAGGTCCCAGCCGATGATCCAGGCGATGAACTCGCCGAAGGTCGCGTAGGAGAACGTGTAGGCGCTGCCGGCCACCGGGACCGTCGAGGCGAACTCGGCGTAGCACAGGCCGGCGAACCCGCAGGCGATCGCGGCGATGACGAACGAGATCGCGATGGCCGGGCCGGTGATGTCGCCGGCGACCCGCGCGGTGATGGTGAAGACGCCGGCGCCGATGAGGACCGCGACACCGAAGACGGTGAGGTCGAAGGCACCGAGCTCGCGCCGGAGCTTGCTGCCCGGCTCGTCGGTATCGGCGATGGACTGTTCCACCGACTTGGTCCGGAAGAGCCCGCCTTGCGGCTGGGTCGACGTCATGGGCACTCCTGAAGGTCCGACCGAAACCGTCCGTGGTCGCGCGGCACCTTACGCCCGCAGAGCCCCCGGACGAGTACGGAGACGACCAGATCCGTGACGGCGTGTTCACGCCGCTGCTGCGGCCGGACGCGCCGCGGCGTCCGGTCGCGACGACTCAGTGCGGCGAGGGGTCCAGCGCCTCGTCGACGGGCCCGGCGTCGCTGCGGTCGAGGTCCGGCTCGAGGTACACCAGCCGGGCCTCGGGCACGGCCTCGCGCAGGCGGGCCTCCGCGTTGTCGATCGCCTCGGCGACGACCTCGGTCGGCAGCGCCGAGGACACCGCGATCTTGGCGGCGACCAGCAGCTCCTCGGGCCCGAGGTACTGGGTGCGCAGGTGGATGACGCGCTCGACCGGACCGCCGACCAGCGACGAGGTGATCGTGCGGACGAGCGGCGGGCTCGCGCCCTCGCCGATGAGCAGGCTCTTCGTCTCGACGATGAGGATGACCGCGATGACGCCGAGCAGGATGCCGATGCAGATCGTGCCGATCGCGTCCCAGATCGGGTCGCCGGTCAGCGTCGAGAGCCCGACGCCGCCGAGGGCGAGCACGAGGCCGACCAGCGCCCCGGTGTCCTCGAGCAGCACGACCGGCAGCTCCGGGTTGACCGACTGGCGGATGAACCCCCACCAGGTGGCGTCGCCCTTGAGCTCACGGGACTCGTGCACCGCGGTGCGGAAGCTGAACCCCTCCAGCACGATCGCGACGACGAGGATGACCACCGCGACGATCGGGGAGGTCAGCTCCTCGTGCGCCGAGAGCTTGTGGATGCCCTCGTAGATCGCGAAGACCGAGCCGAGGCTGAACAGCAGCAGCGCGACGACGAACGAGTAGAAGAACCGGTCGCGGCCGAAGCCGAACGGGTGCTCGGGCGTCGCGGCGCGCTTGGCGCGCTTGCGCCCGAGCAGGAGCAGCCCCTGGTTGCCGGTGTCGGCGACCGAGTGGACGCTCTCGGCGAGCATCGACGACGAACCCGTGATCGCGAAGCCGACGAACTTGGCCACGGCGATGCCGGCGTTGGCGGCCAGCGCGGCGATGATCGCCTTGCCGCCTCCGGATGCGGACACGGAGTGCCTCCAGGGGATGGACGGGGCCGGAGTCTGATCGGGGCGGGATGTGAGTACTGGGTGAAATCTAACGCCCGACCCGGGGTGCGCTCTCCTACCCGTCCAGACCGTCCGCGGCGGCGAACGCCAGGGCGGGGCCGTCGACGGCGGCGACCGTCACCGGACCGTCGCACGCGGGCACCCACGCGGCCGTCCCGCGCGGGACCTCCTGGCTCTGCCCCCGCGACGACGTCAGGCGCACCGTGCCCTGGACCGTGATGACGATGCGGGGGCCCTCGATGCCGAGGTCGGCGTCCTTCTCCTCGGTGCCGTCGAACGCGCAGCGGGCCAGGCTGAAGTACTCGCTCGGCGTGAACCGCGTGACCGGTCCCGCGCCCTCGCCGGGCAGCAGCGTCGGCGGCCCCGGCACGAAGTCGAGCACCCGCAGCAGCTCGGGCACGTCGACGTGCTTCGGGGTGAGCCCGCAGCGCAGGACGTTGTCGGAGTTGGCCATGAGCTCCACCCCGGCCCCGGCCAGGTAGGAGTGCGGCGACCCGGCCGGCTGGTAGAGGCACTGGCCGGGCTGCAGGACGACCCGGTTGAGCAGCAGCGCCGCGAGGACGCCGGCGTCGCCGGGGTAGCGCTCCCCGAGGTCGAGCAGCGTGCGCGCCTCGGTGGTGAACTCGCCGCGGGACCGGGCGTGGGCGACGCAGCCGTCGAGCAGGGCCGGCACCAGGTCGTCGACCGCGCGCTGCGGCAGCGTGATCCACGTGGTGAACAGCGCCCGCAGGCCGTCGGCGTCGGGCTGGGCGGCGAGCAGCTCGGTGTGGTGGTCGAGCGCGCGCACGTCGAGGGCCCGCAGCAGGCGCACCGTCCCCGCCGGGTCGCGGAACCCCGCGAGCGCGTGGAACTCGGTGAGCGCGCAGAGCAGCTCCGGCTTCGGCAGCGGGTCCGGGTAGTTCCGGTCGGACGCCGTGCGCGGGACGCCGGCCGCCTCCTCGCGCGCGTAGCCCGCCGCGGCCTGCTCGGCCGACGGGTGCGCCTGCAGGCTCAGCGGCTCCTCGGCCGCCAGCACCTTGAGCAGGTAGGGCAGGCGGTCCGACCAGCGCTCCCGGCGCGACGGCCCGAGCGTGCCCGCCGGGTCGTCGCGCAGCACGTCGGCCAGCGAGCTGCCGTCGCCCGGCCTGCCCGTCAGCTGCGAGGGCTCGTCGCGGTGCGCGCCGAGCCAGAGCTCGGCCTGCGGGTGCGGCGACGGGACCTCACCGCCGAGGAGCTCGGCGAGGTGCGTCCGGGACCCCCACGCGTACGTGCGCACGCTGCCCCTGAGGACCTCCACGTGTTCGTGCCTCCGTCTGAGAACTAGCAGAGTGGGTTCAGCCGGTCCGGACCCCGGTCGCCCGCGCCCCGAGGGCCAGGCCGAGGTAGACCGCGGTGAAGTCGAGGCGGGTGGCCAGCACGGCCGCGCGCAGCGCGTCCGGCGACGGGCCCTCCCCGGCCAGCTCGACGTCGTCGATCTCCAGCACGTCCGCGCCCGGGTGGCGGGCGCCGACGTCGGCGACGAGCCGCCGTGTCGTGAGGTCCTCACGCACGGCCAGCAGGACCAGCCGTGGCGGCGGGGCCGCCGGGGCCGGGTCGTCGAAGGGGTCGGCGAAGATCGACGCCTCCCCCGAGCTCTCGACCAGCCGGGCCTGCAGGGCCGGCTGGGCGCCGGCCGCGGCCGCGGTGGTCGCCTGCGCGACGACCCCCGCGTGCGTGGCCAGCACGGTGGCGCCGTAGCCCGCGAGCAGGCCGGCGACGGGGTCGGCGCCCCACAGCAGCGGGGTCCGCTCGGCGAGGCGCAGCGCGAGGCTCTTGGCGGGGTTGACGAACGCCTCCCCGCGCGGGCCGTCGCGCTCGGCCTCGGCGTCGAGGCGGTCGGCGAGGTCGTCGAGATCGAGGTCGAGGAGCTCGAGCGCCCCGGCGACGGCCAGCCCGGTCGCGAGGACGGTGGCGGTGTCGAGGCCGTCGGCGTCCTCGCCGGGGACCGCGAGCGTCATCCGGGGCGTCACCGCGAGGACGCGCCCGGCGCCGGCGGCGGCCGCGGGCCCCTCGCCGGGGCCGGTGAGCACGACGTGGGCGCCGCGGCGCACCGCGCGGTGCACGGACTCGGCGACGTCGGCCTCGACGGGGTCGCCCTCACGGCCCCGATGGGTGGCGACGACGACGTCGAGCGGGCCCAGCCACGGGGGCGCCACGCCGCTGACGATCACCGGGAGCGGCGCGGTGGGCGTGAGCAGCGCGGCCATGAGCCGGCAGGCGGACTCGGTGGTGCCGGGGCGGGTGAGCAGCACCAGCGCGCGGGGCCGCAGGCCCGCGAGCTCGCGCCGGACGCCGGCCTCGCGGGCGGCCTCGGCGGTCGCCCGCACCTGGGCGCCCGCGGTCGCCACCGCGCGCAGGATGCCGTCGTGGTCGGCGGCGAGCAGGCGGGTCTCGTCGGAGAGCAGGGCGTCGTCGAGCACCGCGACTCACCCCTGCGTGTTCTGCTCGGGGCCCCCGGTCGCCTCGGACAGCAGGAGCACGGGGATGCCGTCGGTGACCGGGTAGCGCCGGTCGCAGACGGTGCAGGTCAGCACCGGGCTGACCGTGCCCTCCGTGTCCTCGGGCGTGCCCGGGCGCAGCGCGCCGTGGTCGGGCGCGGGGCAGGCCAGGATCTCCAGCAGGTCGGTGTCCAGACCGAGCGGCATCGGGTCTCCTCCTCGGTCGGTTCAGCCGCGGACGAGGCCGAGGACCTCGTCGCGCAGCGCGGCCACGGCGTCGTCGTCGGCGGCCTCGACGTTGAGCCGCAGCAGCGGCTCGGTGTTGGACGGGCGCAGGTTGAACCAGGAACCGTCGGACAGGGTGACGGTGAGCCCGTCGAGGTCGTCGGTGGTGACGCCGTCACGCCCGCCGAAGGTCTGTTCCACCTCGGCCATCACAGCGCGCGGGTCGTCCACCGTCGAGTTGATCTCCCCCGACGCGGCGTAGCGGGAGTACTGCGCCATGAGCTCCGAGAGCGGCCGGTCCTGCTCGCCGAGCGCGGCGAGCACGTGCAGGGCCGCCAGCATGCCGGAGTCGGCGCGCCAGAAGTCGCGGAAGTAGTAGTGCGCGGAGTGCTCCCCGCCGAACACCGCGCCCGTCTCGGCCATCGTGCCCTTGATGAACGAGTGCCCGACGCGCGAGCGCACGGGCTTGCCGCCCGCCTCGGTGACGATCTCGGGGACGGCCCGCGAGGTGATCAGGTTGTGGATCACCGTCGAGCCCGGGTGCTTGGCCAGCTCGCGGCTCGCGACCAGCGCGGTGATCGCGCTCGGGCTGACGGCGTCGCCCTTCTCGTCGACGAGGAACACGCGGTCGGCGTCGCCGTCGAAGGCCAGACCGGCGTCGACGCGCCCGATCGTCATGACCTTGCGCTGCAGGTCGCGCAGGTTGTCGGGGTCGAGCGGGTTGGCCTCGTGGTTGGGGAACGAGCCGTCGAGCTCGAAGAACAGCGGCTCGACCTCGATCGGCAGCGGGTCCAGCACGGCGGGCACGGTGTGCCCGGCCATGCCGTTGCCGGCGTCGACGACGACCGAGAGCCGGCGGATGTCCGAGAGGTCCACCAGCGAGCGCAGGAAGGCCGCGTAGTCCTCGAGCAGGTCGCGGCGGGTGATCGTGCCGCGCACCTCGTCCCCGGCGGCCTCGCCCGGCCCGCGGTCGAGCAGCGCGGCGATCTCGTCGAGCCCGGAGTCCTGGCCGACCGGCGCGGCGCCCGCGCGGCACAGCTTGATGCCGTTGTAGGCCGCCGGGTTGTGGCTCGCGGTGAACATCGCGCCGGGCATGTCGAGCGAGCCCGAGGCGTAGTACAGCTCGTCGGTGCTGGCCAGGCCGATGGCGACGACGTCGACGCCGAGCGAGGTGACGCCCTCGGCGAACGCCTCGGAGAGCTCGGGCGACGACTCGCGCATGTCGTGGGCGACGACGACGCCGCGGCCGCTGCCGAGCCCGGACTCCTCGTCGAGCAGGATGCGCGCGAAGGCCGCCCCCACGTCCCGGACGAAGGTCGCGTCGAGCTGCGTGCCGACCAGGCCGCGGATGTCGTAGGCCTTGACGACCTGGTCGATCACCTGGGCCCGGTCCGGTGCCGCTTCCCGTGTCCCCTGCTGCGCACTGGCCACGTCGCCAGCCTATCGGCGCGACCGCCGCGTCGCGCCTGCCGGGAGGGCACGTCCGCCGATGGGTGAACGGTCGTCCGCGACCGTTCCGGACGATCAGTTCCCGGTCGGTCGCCCGGTCAGGACGACGCGGGGTCGGGCAGCACCCGGAGGTGGCCGCGACGGCCCGTCGGCGTGCTCGCCACACCACCGCCGACGCCGCTCGCCATGCTCGGGGGCGGCGGCGCGGCCTGCCCGAGACCCGAGCCGGCCGTGATCCGCGGGCGCCCGTCGGAGCCGTCGAGCGGGCGGTCGGCCCGGCCGGCCTCGCGCACGGCCTCGGCGAGGGCGGTGAGGTCGTCGGCGGAGGGCTCCGCCGGGAACTCGCCCTCGTAGCGGACGACCTCCCACCCGCGCGGGGCGGTGAGGCGGACGGCGTGGCGTTCGCAGAGGTCGTAGGAATGCGGCTCGGCACTCGTCGCCAGCGGACCGACCACGGCGGTCGAGTCCGAGTAGACATAGGTCAGGGTGGCCACGGCCGCGTGACCACACCCGGTCCGTGAGCACTTCCGCACTCCTCGCACGAAGCAGCACAGTAGTCCGCCGAACGGCCGTGATCGTGCAGGCGCGCGGGGCGCGTCGCGCCTCCACCGGGCGTCGCCGCGTAGGCTCCGCGGGCGTGACCAGGAGCGCGAGTCGCCGGGGCAGCACGCCGGCACCCGGGCCGCGTCGGCGGCGCCGCGACCGGCGCGGACGCGGCCTGCGCATGCCGCTCTACCCGTCGGGCTCCCCCGCCTCCCGCACGCGCGCCGAGCGCTTCGACGCCCTGGTGCTCGAGGCCCTCGAGCCGATCGAGGAGCGCTGGAGCGCCGAGCTCGCCGACCTCGACGTGGCCGTCGACGACGTGCCCGAGGTGCCCGCGGGGACGCGCTCGACCGCCGACGACGACGCCGTGCTCGGTGACGGCGAGGTGCCGCTCGCCCGCCTCGTGCCCGCGGGCATGGACCGCCGCGGCGCCGTGACCCGCGCGCGCATCGTGCTCTATCGCCGCCCGCTGGAGGCCCGCGCGCTCGACGGCGAGGACCTCGCCGACCTGCTCCACGACGTGCTCGTCGAGCAGGTGGCGGGCTACCTGGGCGTCGAACCGGACACCATCGCCGGCGAGGAGTAGGCGACTACTCCCAGCTGTGGTGCACGGCCTCGACGTTGTGGCCGTCGGGGTCGCGGAGGAACACCGCGTAGTAGCCCGGGTGGTACTCCGTGAAGATCCGGGGCGCGTGCAGCACCTCCGCCCCGTGGGCGAGGGCCGCCTCGTGCACCGCGTCGACGGCCGCCCGGTCGGGCGCGGAGAACGCGACGTGCAGCTCCTGCTCGACGCCCTGCCCGGGGGCGAGCCAGAAGGCCGGGTGCCCGCCGGCGCCGAGGCCCACGACCTCGGGCGCACCGGGCGGACCGGTGGGGATGCGCACGCCGACGGCCAGGCCGATCGGCGCGAACACCGCGGTGTAGAAGGCGACGGAGGTCTCGACGTCGCCTGCGGGGAATCCGACGTGGTCGAACATGCGCCGGAGCGTAGGGCGCACCCCCGACAGCGCTCCCGCCCTAGTCCAGGCGCTTCCGCGACGGCAGCGCCGAGAGCGCGGTGAACAGGACCAGCGCGAGCTGGAGCAGGAGGAGCAGCAGGCGCACGGTCTCGTCGCGGTCGACGACGACGGCCCCGCCGCCGGGCGGGACGGCGACGCCGACGAGGTGGCCCCAGGCGGGCACGACCTCGGCGGGCGCGCCGCCGACGGTCGCGGTCCACCCGGACTCCAGCTCCGCGGCCACCACGAGCAGCCGGCGGTCGGCGCCCGGGGAGACGCGCACGCCGACGGTGGGCAGGTCCGACGGCACCGTCGTCACGCCGGCGGGCCGGCGCGGGGCGGCGCGGGCCTCGGTCGCGTCGTCCGAGATCGGCGGCTCGAGCAGGACCGCGCCGGCCACGGGCAGGGCCACCCGGGCGGTCGGGCGCCCGTCGGACACCGGCGGGGCGTCGGTGAGCAGCGGCCCGGCCGCGGTGCGCACCGAGCGCGCGGTCTCCTGGTCGGGCAGCACGATCAGCCCGGTGCCGCCGGTGGCGAGCTCGGCGACGCCCGCCTGCGCGGTGGCGGGGTCGCCGGAGAGCAGCGCGCGCACGTCGCGCACCAGGCGGGCGGGGGCCGCGCCGACCGGGGCGAGGTCGTCGTCGCCGAAGCGCGGCAGCTCCGGGCCGGCGCGCCGGGTGGTGTCGGGGTCGCGGGTGACGACGACGACCCGGGCGCCCGCGGCCGCGAGCTCCCCGGCGGCCTGCGGCGCCAGGGCCGGGGCCTCGGTGTCGACGAGCGCGCCCGCTCCCCCGCGCAGCACGGTGACGACGGCCAGCCCGGCGACCGCCACCGCCACCACCGGCACGGCGACGCTGCGCGCGCGGGCGCTGCGGTCGGCGCCGGCACCGCGCGGGCGCAGGCGGCCGGCCAGGCCCTCCATCGCGCCCGCGACCCGCCCGCCGAAGCCGGCGCCACCGAGGTCCAGCTCGGAGTCGCCGCGGCGGGCCGGACCGCGATCGACCGGGTCGCGGCGCCCCAGCAGGCGCCCGATCGGCTCGGTGCGGGCCGCGGCGACCTGCGCGAGCAGGCTCCACAGCGCCCCGCACGCCGCGACGGCGAGCGCCGGGCCGGTCCAGCCGGGCCGGGCGTCCCCACCCGCGAGCGGGGGCAGCGCGAACGAGCCGACCACGCCCGCGGCGGCGACGCCGAGCAGCAGCAGGGCCAGCCCCGGGACGGCGGCGCGCCGCGGCGCGACGAGCGCCCCGCCGACGGCGAGCACCACGAGCAGCAGCCCCGCCCAGGGCACCGTCGCGTCGCCGCCGGGGTCGAGCGAGAGGACGTCGAACGCGGAGACGAACCGCTCGGCCACCGGCGACCCGGTGCCGTGCAGCAGGACCTCCGGCGCGGCGAGCAGCACGGTCGGCCAGGGCAGGAGCAGCAGCACCGGCAGCAGGACGATCACGGCCAGCGACATCGCCCGGCGCCCGGCGGCCTTCGGGGGCGCCGGCACCAGCACGAAGCCGATGACCACGACGACCAGCACGAGCGCGTGCACCAGCGGGGCGAAGGCGCTGACGACGCCGAGCGCGAGCGCGGTGCCCGCCGCCGTGCTCCACCACGACCCGCGCCGGCCCGCGACCCGCACCCCGCGCAGCACGGCGACGACGCCGGCGAGCACCAGCGGCAGCAGGATCACGGCCACCACGCCGTCGAGCCGGCCCTGGGCCACGGCGCCGGCGGTGATCCCGAGCAGCGCGTAGACCGCGGCGGCCAGCGCGCGCAGCACCCGACCCACCCGCAGCTCGCGGGTCGCGAGATAGGCGGACAGGCCCGCCAGCGGCAGCGCCGCGAGCAGCAGGAGCGACACCGCGGCGGACGGCCCCCCGAACGGCGCCACGGGGCCGCCGAGCGTCCCGACGACCGCGAGCGCGGCCGGGGCGGGCGCGCCCGTGCCGCCCGCGACCGGGTGCCACGCCGCGAGGTAGGACGACCAGAGCTCGCGCAGGCCCGGGACCTCGGCGATCCGGCCGCCGGCCAGTCCGAGCCCGAGGCGGGCGCGCTGCGTCACCAGCGAGACGAGCGTCAGCCCGACGACGAGCAGCAGCGGCGGGGCGAGCAGCAGCTCGCGCGCCACGCGCCCCGGGGTGATCGGGACGTAGACGACGCGCTCGCCGTCGGGCGCGGGGCCGGGGTCGCTCGGCCGGATGGGCGCGACCGCCTCGGTCGGCGGCTCCGGGTCGGCCGGGGAGCGGGGCCCGGGCAGCGCGACCGCGAGGGACTCGCCGGGCCGCCGCAGCCCCGCGGTGCGCCGGCGGCGCAGCCCCGCCCCGGCGGGCAGGGCGGCGGGTCCGACGGCCGGGCGGCGCTCGGCGTCGTCGGACGCTCCCCGCTCGGGCCGGACGTCGCGCTCGGCCCACTCGGGCAGGCGGCCGAGGTCGAGCTCCTCGCGCAGGCGCCCGCGCACGAGCGAGGTCAGCCCGCCGCGCACGGCGTTGCGCAGCCGCGTGGTGCGGCTGGTGAGCAGGCCGCGCAGCTCGCGGGGCAGGGCCGTCGCGCCGGTGCTGCGCCGGCGGCGCGCGTCGGCGAGGTCCGCGAGCCCCGGACCGGAGCCGAGCACGCGGGACAGGCCCGCCAGCTCCGCGCCGGCCGCCCGGCCCCGGCGGACCAGCAGCAGGCCGAGCGCCCGGAGCACCGCGAGCACGGGCAGGCGCAGGAGACCGAGCACGAACGCCGGGCTCGAGCAGTTCGCGAGGAACGTCCGCACGCCGTGGGCGCGGTCGGTGGCGCGGTAGCGCGGGTCGACGCCCGCGGTGTCGAGGGTGCGCGCGCGGGTCGTCAGCCCGCGGGCGTGGCGCAGGCGGGCCGAGGGCGCGCAGAGGACGAGGCCGCTGGCGCGGTTGACGCGCCAGCCGTAGTCGACGTCCTCGCGCAGCAGGCCGAGCGCGGTGTCGTAGCCGCCGAGGGAGTCCCACTCGCGGCGGCGCACCAGCGACCCCGCCGACCCGACGGCGAGCACCTCGGAGTTGGTGGCGAACTGGCCGAGGTCGAGCTCGTCGGCCCCGATGCCGGTCTGCCGCGAGCCGGACGCGTCGATCGAGACGCCGGCCTCCACGACGAGACGGGGGTCGTCCCAGTCGAGGCACAGCGGCCCGAGGACCGCGGCGGACGGGGACGTCGCGGCGACCGAGAGCAGGACGTCGAGGCAGTCCGGATCGGGGGCGGCGTCGTCGTGCAGGACCCAGAGCCAGTCACCCGAGCCCCTGTCGGCGTGCTCCCGTGGACGCCCCACCTGGGCGCCACGTCCCCAGCGCCGGTCCGCGTCGTCGACGGCGGTGTGGACGGCCTCGGCGAATCCGGTGTCGCGGGGCATCCGCAGCACGACGTCGACCTGGTTGCTCGCGGCGAGGATGCCCGCGGTGGCGTCGGCCGAGCCGGTGTCGACCGCGATCACCCAGCGCGGACGGCGGGTCAGGCGCGCGAGCGCGTCGAGCGTGCCCGGCAGCCAGGCCTCACCGTCGTGGCAGACCAGGACGGCGAGCACCGGCGCCGCCGCGCCCACCGGGGACGATCGAGCCACGGCGCCGTCCTTCCCCTCGGGGCGGACCTCCGAGGGCGCCCACGCTGCGGTCGGCGTCCGAGACTAAGGACCCGCCCGTGGGATGGGACGGCGGGGGTCTAGACCGCGCGCCGCTTGAGACGCCGGCGCTCGCGCTCCGACAGCCCGCCCCAGATCCCGAAGCGCTCGTCGTGGCCGAGGGCGTACTCCAGGCACTCGCTGCGGACCTCGCAGCTGTTGCAGATCTGCTTGGCCTCCCGGGTGCTGCCGCCCTTCTCGGGGAAGAACGCCTCCGGGTCGGTCTGCGCGCACAGGGCGCGCTCCTGCCACTCCTGCTCGTCCTCGGTCACCATGGCGAGCTCGGACAGGACGTCCCTCAGCCCGGCCTTGGGCCCGTGGCCGGACTCCATGGCCCAGCTCCGCGCTTCACTTCCTCCGCTACCCAGCACCACCGACCCGCTCTCCGCACCGTTCACGACGCCTCCCTCGCCTCGACTCCCCCGGCCCCCCGCTGAGCGGACGAGGCGTCGGCCCCGCACCGACGTGTCATCGCGTAGGAATTACACCGGTGTCGTTCCATCCGGGTCAAGCCGGGGGCCCCGTGTGGCCGCATGTCGCGACGACCGGTCGTCACGTGCGGTGAACGTCATGCGCTATCCGTAGCAATGCACAGCTTCTTCGCTCCCCGGCTGCTCCAACCGGCCCCGACGGGTCGGGGACACTGGACCCGTGGCCCCCCGCGTGTCCCGGCTGCGATCGCCGGTCAGCCCCATCTTCCTGGTCCTCGTGGCGCTCACCGCCGCCGGGGGTGCGCTGACGCTGCTGCCCTCCGAGGGCGCGATCATCGGCGGCACCGTCCTGCTGGTCCTCGCCGGGTGGGCCGTGTCGCTGTGCCTGCACGAGTTCTCGCACGCCCTGACCGCCGACCGCTGCGGCGACCACTCGGTGCGGGCGCTCGGCTACCTCACCCTCGACATCCGCCGCTACGCGAACGTCGGCCTCACGCTCGTGCTGCCGCTGCTGTTCCTGATCCTCGGCGGCATCCCGCTGCCCGGCGGCGCCGTGTGGATCCAGCGCGCGGCGCTGCGCTCCCGCCCGGCCATCAGCGCCGTGTCGCTCGCCGGGCCGGTCGCCAACCTCGTGCTCGCCGCCCTGATCTCGCTCGCCCTGGCGCTCACCGCGCCGCCGCTGCCGCTCGCCGCCGCGCTCGCGTTCCTCGGGCTGATCCAGATCCTGACGTTCGTGCTGAACCTGCTGCCGGTGCCGGGCCTCGACGGCTGGGGCGTCATCGACCCCTACCTGCCCTGGCGCACGCGGCAGGGCGCGGCGCGGATCGCGCCGTACGCGCCGCTCGCGATCATCCTGCTGCTCTTCCTGCTGCCGGGCGCCTCGGCGGTCCTGTTCGCGGTGTCCGACGCGCTGTCCTCGCTCGTCGGCGGCGACTCGACGCTCGCCGCGGTCGGGCAGGACCAGTTCATCTCGCTCTTGCGCTGACCCTCCGCACCCCGCTGTCGGGGTGGAGGAGGACGATCGCGGGAGCAAGCCACGAGAGGAGCTCCGGTGCAGGTCACCGTTCTGGTCGGGGGCGTCGGGGGCGCCCGCTTCCTGCAGGGCGTCAAGGCCGCCGCGGGTCCCGGCGACACCATCCGCGCGGTGGTCAACGTCGGGGACGACATCTGGCTGCACGGGCTGCGCGTGTGCCCCGACCTCGACACCTGCATGTACACGCTCGGCGCGGGCATCGACACCGAGAAGGGCTGGGGCCGCGCCAAGGAGACGTGGTCGGTGCGCGAGGAGCTCGAGGCCTACGGCGCCGACCCGACGTGGTTCGGGCTCGGCGACCGTGACGTCGCGACGCACCTCGTGCGCACCCGGATGCTGCGGGCCGGCTACCCGCTCTCGCAGGTCACGGCGGCGCTGTGCGCCCGGTGGCAGCCCGGGGTCGAGCTGATCCCGGCGAGCGACGACCGCATCGAGACCCACGTCGTCGTCGACGACCCGGCGGACGGCCAGCGGAAGGCCATCCACTTCCAGGAGTGGTGGGTGCGCCACCGCGCGGCGCTCACCGCGCACTCGTTCGCCTCGGTCGGGCGCGACCAGGCCACCGCGAGCCCGGACGCGCTCGCCGCCGTGGCCGACGCCGACGTCGTGCTCGTCGCGCCGTCCAACCCCGTGGTCAGCGTGAACACCATCGTCGACGTCCCCGGCATGCGGCCGGCGCTGACGGCGGCGCCCGGCAAGGTGATCGGCGTGTCGCCGATCGTCGACGGGCACGCGGTGCGCGGCATGGCCGAGGCGTGCCTCGCGGCCGTCGACGTGCCGGTCAGCGCCGAGGGCGTCGGGCGCTGGTACGGCTCGCGGTCCACCGGCGGCCTCCTCGACGGCTGGCTCGTCGCGCCGGGCGACGGGGCGGAGGTGCCGGGCGTCGAGGTCCGCGAGGTGCCGCTGATGATGACCGACCCGGACACCACCGCGGCCATGGTGCGGGCCGCCTACGAGGTCGCGGGTGTCTGACCACGCCGATCACGCCTCGGCGGGCCTGACGCTCTGGGGCGTCAGCGGGCTGCCCGAGTTCCGGCCCGGCGACGATCTCGCCGCGGCGCTGGCCGGCGCGCTCGAGGGATCGCTCGCCGACGGCGACGTGCTGGTCGTGACCTCCAAGGTGCTCTCCAAGGTCGAGGGCCGGCTGGTCACCGTGCCGTCCGACCCCGACGAGCGCGACGCGGCCCGGCGCCGGCTGGTCGACCGCGAGACGGTCCGCCTGCTCGCCACCAAGGGCCGCACCAAGATCGTCGCCAACCCGCTGGGCATCGTGCAGGCCGCGGCGGGCATCGACGCGTCGAACGTCGCCGGCGACGAGGTCGCCCTGCTCCCCGAGGACCCCGACGCCTCGGCCGCCGCCCTGCGCGCCGCGCTGCGCGAGCGCCTCGGGGTCGACGTCGCCGTCGTCGTCACCGACACCATGGGCCGCACCTGGCGCACCGGCCAGACCGACGCCGCCATCGGCGCCGCGGGCCTCGAGGTGGTGCACGCCTACGGCGGGGCGGTCGACGCGCAGGGCAACGAGCTGGTGGTCACCGAGGTCGCGGTGGCCGACGAGGTCGCCGCGGCCGCCGACCTGGTCAAGGGCAAGCTCGGCGGGGTGCCGGTCGCCGTCGTGCGCGGGCTGCCGGCGGCGCTGCGCTCGGAGACCTCCCGGGGGGCCGACCTCGTCCGCCCGGTCGAGGAGGACCTGTTCTGGTTGGGCACCGACGAGGCGCTGCGGCGGGGCCGGCGCGAGGCCGTGCCGGCGCGGCGCTCGGTGCGGGCGTTCTCCGCGGACCCCGTCGACGCCGACGCGCTGCGCCGGGCCGGGGCCGCCGGGCTCACCGCGCCCGCCCCGCACCACACCCGCCCCGTGCGCTTCGTCCGCCTCGGGTCGCCGGAGGTCCGGAAGCGCCTGCTCGACGCGATGGCCGAGGCGTGGCGCGCCGACCTGCGCGGCGACGGGTTCGCCGAGGACGCGGTCGCCCGGCGGGTGGCGCGCGGAGACCTGCTGCGCACCGCGCCGGAGGTGGTGCTGCCGTTCCTCGTGCTCGAGGGCGCCCACCCCTACCCCGACGACCGGCGCGCCGCGGCCGAGCACACGATGTTCACCGTGGCCGGCGGCGCCGCGGTGCAGGGGTTCCTCGTGGCGCTGGCCGCCGAGGGGCTCGGGTCGTGCTGGGTGTCGTCGACGATCTTCGCGGCGGACGTCGTGCGGGCCGAGCTCGCGCTGCCCGCCGACTGGGAGCCGCTGGGGGCCGTCGCGATCGGGCACCCGGCCGCCGAGCCGCCCCCGCGCGGCGAGCTGACCGTCGACGACCGATGGGTGGAGATCTGATCTGTGAGTGACGACCTGACCCTCGCCGCCACCACCCGGGCCGCCGTCACCACGGCCGCCGCGCACGCCGACGCCCGCGCGGTGCTCGACCGCTGGCGTCCGGGGGCCCGCGAGCTGGATTCCGTGCGCCTGGCGCTGCTGTCCTACCTCGACGCCCGTCCCGACGCGTGCTCACGCTCCTGCGCGCCGGGCCACCTCACCGCGTCGACCCTGGTGCTCGACGCCGCGGGCGAGCGGGCGCTGCTGACCCTCCACCCGCGTGTCCACGCGTGGATCCAGCTCGGCGGCCACATCGAGCCCGGCGACGCGACGCTCGCCGGCGCGGCGCTGCGCGAGGCGACCGAGGAGTCCGGCATCGAGGGCCTCGTCCTCGACCCGGAGCCGGTGCACGCCGAGGTCCACGCGCTGACCTGCTCGCTGGGCGTGCCGACCCGCCACCTCGACGTCCGCTTCGTGGCGCACGCGCCCGCCGGGGCCGTCGAGGCGATCAGCGAAGAGTCGCTGGACCTGCGCTGGTGGCCGCTCGCCGAGCTGCCCGACGAGGTCGCGTTCGGGCGCGCGCTCCTGGGTCAGTACGTCCGGTAGTCCTTCGGCGAGAACCGCGGCCCGAAGCGCGGGCGCCGGAACCCCGACGCCTCGATGTAGCGCACCGCCCGCTGGCGCTGCGGCGCGTAGCAGGCGAGCACCTCGAGCATCCCGGCGTCGTCGAGCTTGTGACCGACGAGCGCCCAGCCGACGGTCGTCGGGATGTGGAAGTCGCCGACGCTGACCGCGTCCGGGTCGCCCCAGGAGCGCTGCGCGACCTCGGCGGCCGTCCAGACGCCGATGCCGGGGACCTTCTGCAGCAGCGCCCGGCCGGCCTCGCCGCGCAGCTCGGCGGCCTTCTCGAGGCGGTGCGCGACGGTGGCGCAGGCGAGGATCGCGCGGCGGCGGCTCTGGTCGACGCCCGCCTTGTGCCACTCCCAGTCGGGCACCTCGCGGATGCGCCGCGGCGTCGGCGGCAGCTTCATGCGCCGCGGGGTGGGGCCCGGCGCGTCCTCGCCGAAGCGCCAGCACAGCTCGCGGAACGAGCGGCGCGCCTCGGTGCCGGTGACCTTCTGCTCCAGGATCGCGGGCAGCAGCTGATCCCACACCGTGCGCGTGGCGCCGAGGCGCAGACCCGGCATGCGCCGCCGGGTGTCGGCGACCAGCGGGTGGTGGCCGACGAAGCCGGCGTCGTCGTCCTCGGCGCCGAGCAGCGCCGGCACCCCGTCGACGATCCACCCGGCCCCCGGGCCCCACGCCCGCGCGTGGACCACGCCGTCGCGGCGGGTCAGGGCCAGCGTCGCGGGGCCCTCCGGCGTCGGCGTGGCGCGCCAGAGCTGCCCCCCGTCGGGGCCGTCGAGCTCGGTGTGGAAGGTCGGGTCGCCCTTGCCGCGGCGCAGCGGGGCGACGAGCGCCCGCACGTCGAGGACGAAGTCCGGGCGCCAGGTCCGTTCCGCCTCCGGCGCGGCGGCGACTTCGCGGACGACCTCAGGCACCACCCGAGAATCGCAGACCGCCGTCGGGGATCACGAGACCGGGCCAGATGCGCACGCCGGCGAGCAGCTCGCACGACGCGCCGATCGAGGCGCCGTCGCCGACGACGGCGTCGGTGACCACGGTGTCGTCGCCGATCGTCGCGGCCGGCCCGATCACCGACCGCTCGACGAGCACGCCGTCGCCGACCCGCGCGCCGTCCATGAGCACCGAGCCGGAGACGCGGCTGCCCTCGCCGATCTGCACGTCGGCGCCGACGGTCGTCCCGTCGGTGAGCGACGCCGACGACGCGACCTTCGCGCCGGGCAGCAGCAGCGCCGTGCCGACGGGGCCGGGCAGCGCGGCGGTCGGCGCGGCGCCCTGGACGAGGTCCGCGCTGCCGCGCACGAAGGAGGCGGGCGTGCCGAGGTCGAGCCAGTACGACGACTCGACGTGGCCCTGCAGCCGCGAGCCGGCCGCGAGCAGGCCCGGGAAGGTCTCGCGCTCGACCGAGACGGGCCGTCCGGCGGGGATGGTGTCGAGCACCTCGCGCCGGAACACGTAGCAGCCGGCGTTGACCTGGTCGGTCGGCGGCGTGAGCGTCTTCTCCAGGAACGCGGTGACGCGGCCGGTGCCGTCGGTGGGCACGCAGCCGAACGCGGTGGGGTCGGGGACCCGCACGAGGTGCAGGGTCGCCTCGGCCCCGGCGGTGCGGTGCTCGCCGACCACCGCGCGGACGTCGACGCCGGAGAGGATGTCGCCGTTGAACACGACGACCTCGTCGAACTCCGGGGCGAGCGCGTCCGCGGCGTAGCGGATGCCGCCGCCGGTGCCGAGGGGCTCGGGCTCCTCGCGGCAGGTCAGGTCGAGGCCCAGCGTGGAGCCGTCGCCGAGGAAGCCCTCGAACACCTCCGCCCGGTAGGCGGTGCCGAGCACGACCGTGCGGATGCCCGCGGACGCGATCCGGGACAGCAGGTGCGCCAGGAACGGCACCCCCGCGGTGGGCAGCATGGGCTTCGGTGTGGTGAGGGTGAGCGGCCGCAACCGGCTGCCCTGCCCCCCGACGAGCACGACCGCGGCGGTCCGCGCCGGGTCGATCACCGCCGTCTCCCCCGCCTGCATCACCCGTAGACCCCCCTCGTCGATGACGAATCGTGACCGCGGGCGATAGTGTGGACCCTCCCCGGGGCGTCCGGCGGCACGACCCCGCCGGTGTCCCGCCGGTGGGGGAACGAGCAGGAGGGGTGCGGTGGCCTCGAATGCGTGGGAGCGCGCCCAGGACGCCATCGCGCACGCCTCCCAACGGGCCACGGAACGTGACGAGGACATCGTCACGCCGGACACGGCCGTCTCCCCGTTCGACGCGTCGAGCACCACGGTGCTGCCGCACACGATGGCCTCGCGGCGCGGACCGGGCCACGACCCGGATCTGACGCAGCGTCTGCGCACCAACGGCCACGCCAACGGGCACCACCGCGCGCCGGACCCCCGGCGCCCGGCCGACCCGTCCGGCTACTCCGCCCAGTCGGGCCCCTCCGACGACGACGGCGACGCGACCACCGTGCGCTTCGACACGCGGTCGAGCACCCACCCGGGCACCTCGCCCTTCCCAGCCAACCCGTTCCCCGGCGGCCCCGGCCCGGCGCCGGTCGACGATCGGGACGAGACCCCGGCCGAGGAGCCCCGGCGCCCGTGGTGGAAGCGGCTGTTCGGCGGTTAGACCTACTCCACCCGCGCGTGGAACGCCTCCAGCCGCGCGTCGACGGCGTCGGCGTGCGAGCTCGGCAGGGCGTGCGTGGCGTCCGGCCACACCTCGACCTCGACGTCCGGGATCAGCGCCCGCGCGCGGGCGGCGGCACGCCCGGCGCGCAGGACGGTGCTCCGGCCGCCGAGCAGGGCCAGCACCGGCATCGCGAGCGAGCGCAACGCGGCGTCCGACGGGAAGCCGGGCGGGCCGAGCCGCATCCGGTACGCCCGCGCGCCGAGCTCCATGACCGGGGTGATCGGGTCGTCGGGGGGTGGCTCGGCGCCGCCGGCGTAGCGCAGGAGGAGCGCGCGGCCGCGGTCCGGGGCGACCAGGGAGGCCAGCGAGGCGAGCACGAACCCCGGCCGCAGGCGGGCGAGGGTGTGCGCGGGGTCGAGCAGGGCGAGCGAGCGCACGGCCCCGGAGTGGCACACCGCGAGCTCGGTGCCCCACCGCCCACCGAGCGACGCGCCGACGAGGTGCACCGGCCCCCCGACGGCGTCGACCACCTCCGCGAGCCAGGCCGCCTGGTCGGCGTCGCCCGCGATGGGCGCGGTCTGCACGCTGGCGCCCGGCTCGCCGAGCAGGTCGAGGGCCCACACGGTGCGCCGCGCCGCGAGCGCGGGCAGGTTCGGCGCCCACATCGCGGTGGTGCCGATGCGGCCGGGCACCAGCAGGAGCGGGGTGCCGGCCCCGGTGCCGAACCGGTGCACCCGCACGGTGCCGAAGCGCGTGTCGACCGTGCGCGACACGTGCGCCGGCAGCGCCGCCATGGCCGCGTGCAGGGCCGCCGCGTAGCGCGCGCGGGCCCGCTCGTCGACGAAGGCCCCGACCGTCGTGCTGCCCATGGGTCGAGGAGATCGTGGGCGGGGCGCGCCGCGCCACGGTCTTCCGGCCATCGCTCGGGGCCGAAGGGCCACCGGTAACGAGTCCGACGGGGCCTCCGACGTGATCGATGTGCCCGACGGGTCCTGGTCCGCGCTGGAGTCGGCCGTCGCGGCCGAGGGTGTCGACGCCGTCCTGGCGCGGTGGGACGGCCCCGAACCGCTGCGCCGTGTGCTGGACCTGGAGGCGCACCACCTGCGCGGCGGGGAGACCGGGTCGTTCGTCGCCCAGCAGGTGCTCACCCGGGCCCGCGCGCTCGGGTTCTCCGAGACCGCCCGGGGCGCGCGCGAGCGGATCGACGCCGAGGGCCGGACGGTGCTCGAGGAGCGCTGGCGGACCCGGCCGTTCCCGCCGGCGCTGCTGCGCACCCTGGCCGGGCACCGGGCCGGTGTCGCCGACGCCGCGTTCGCCCCGGACGGGCGGCTGTTCTCGATGGCCGAGGACGGCGACCTGCGGGTCTGGGACGTGAGGACCGGTCTCTCGCGGCCCGTCGTCCTCGCCCGGCCGTCGCCGTCCGCGCGCCCGATCCGGCTCGCCGTCTCCGGCGACGGCGCCCTGCTGGCCGTGGCGTTCCTGGACCGGGCGATCCACGTGCTCGGCCTCGGCGACGGCACCGCGACCGCCGTCGGGCACCACGACGGCTGGATCCACCGGCTGCGCTTCGTCCCCGGTCCGCGCCCGCGCCTGGCCTCGGTGTCCGAGGACCGGACGGTCGCGATCTGGGACGTCGCCGCGCGCCGCGCCCTCCACGTCCTGTCCGGACACGCCGGTGACGTCACCGCGTTCGCGGTCTCCCCCGACGGCCGGACCGTGGTGTCCGGTGCCGGCGACGCCACCCTGCGGGTCTGGGACGTCGACACCGGGGTGTGCCGCCAGGTGGTGGAGGAGGACGACGACGTCTTCGCCCTCGCCTTCGGCGCCGACGGCGGCACGCTGCACGCGACCACACGCCGCGGCGCGGTCCTGCGCTTCGACGTCCGGGGCGGCGCGCTCGGCGACCGCGTGCGCCTCGACACCCCCCGCGTCGGGCGGTACGGGCGCGGCTGGGCCCGCGACGTCGCCGTGCTGCCCGGCGGGCGGGCACTGGTGGCCAACGACGACACCGTGCTCGACGTCTGGGGGCCGCGGGCTCGGGTGTCGTCCCTGACCGGGCACCGCGGGCCCGTCACCGTCGCCGCCGTGAGCGCGGACGGGCGCCGGGCGGTCACCGGCGACGAGGCCGGGACGCTGCTGCTGTGGGACACCGACGCGGCGGACGACGTGCCCGACGCGCTGCCGGGTCTGCCGCTCGGGGTCGCGTCGGTCGCGGTCTCGCACCGCGCGGGGGTGGTCGTGGCCGGTTCTCGGGAGCTGCCCCTCGTGGCCCGGGACGTCGGCACCGGTGAGGAGCTCTGGACCGTCCGGTCGGAGGAGGACTCGGAGGAGGAGCCGGACCCGGGACCCGACCTGATGTGGTCCTCGCCGTCCGGGCTCTACACCGCCCTGGGGCGCACGGTGGAGCTCCGCTCGCTGCGCACCGGCGCCGTCGAGCACACCGTGGAGATGCCCGGGACCGTGGCGGTGGGGCGCGGCGACCACGCCGTGACGGTCGCGGGGCGCCGCCTCACCGTCGTCGACGCCGCGACGGGCGCGGTCGGGGCGACGGCGGAGCTCCCGGCACCGCTCGGTGTCCCTACGCGGGTCGCCGCGGCGCGCGGGCTGGAAGTCGTCGCCGTCGCCGGCGGGGGCCACCTCGCGGTGTGGGACCCGCGCTCCGGGCGCGGCGCCACGGTCGAGCTCCGGCTCCACGCGACCAGCACGGCGGTGGCCGACGGCCCCGAGGTCGTCGTCCGCGACCTCGCGGTCGACGACGAGGGCTGCCACGTGCTCGCGGCCGGCGACGAGGGGCTCGTGCACTGCTGGGACGTCGCGAGCGGGCGGGTCACGGTCCTGTCCGCGGACCGGACGCGCGTGCCGGCCGTCGCCGGCCTCGCCGGGCACCGGGCGGTGTCGGTCGGGGAACGGGACGGCGTGGTGACCGTCTGGGACCTCACCGCCGCGTGGACGGTGTGCGCGGCGCCGCTCGACAGCAGGCTCAGCGCGGTCGCCGTCGACGGCGACCACCTCGCCGTCGGCGACGGCGCGGGCAACACGCACCTGCTCCGGCTCGCGGACGGCGGGCGAGCGCGTGGCGATACGGACACTGGGTGACAGCGACGCCACGCCGCTGACACCTACCCCGGGAGCGCGGCGACCTCGGGGCGGGCGCCGGCGAAGCGGCGGCCGATCTCCTCGCGCGTCCAGGCGTCGCCGCGGCGTTCGAGGGCCCGGCGGCCGGCGCGGGTGCGGGCCACGAGCCCGGAGAGGACGAGGTTGCGCAGCACCACCGGCGGCACCGTCCACGGGAGGGCGTCGGGCAGCCCCAGGTCGCGGAGCGCCTCGCGGCCGAGGAACCAGCGCAGCAGCCCGAGCACGTGGCGGCGGCGCAGCTCCCCGCGCCACCCGCCCGCGAGGGTCCGCTGGCCGTCGACGAGCGCGCCCGCGAGCGCCGGTCCGGCGGGCGTCACGTCGTCCTGGACGAGCAGCACGTGGTGCAGGAAATGGTTCTGCTCGCGTTCGGTCGTGAACAGCCAGTCGTGGTCGACGCCCATGAGCCAGCCGACGTAGCGCCACAGGTGCATCACCGCGCGGGACTCGGCGGGCGTCACCACCCAGCCCAGCGCCCGCGCCCCGAGCAGGCCGGTGCTGCTGAACAGCCCGAGGGTCGCGGCCTGGTCGGACTGGTTGACCGGCAGGCCCCAGTGCCCGACGTCCCAGCGCCCGTTGGTCTCGAAGCGCCGGTTCACCAGCGCGTGCATGGCCCGCACGTGCACGGTCAGGCGCCAGCCCTCGCCGTCGCGGCGCATCCCGCCCGGGGAGATCACCGCCCGCGCCCATTCCGTGGTCTCGCCGAGCCGGCGCGTGGCCGTCGACCCGGTCAGCCCGCCGGTGGCCACGAGCAGGTCGGCGGGGCCGCCGAAGCGGTAGCCGCCGATCAGCGACAGCGTGAGCAGGACGTCGTCGAGCGTGCGCCCCATCCGCCGCAGCGCCCGCCCGCCCCGCTCGACCTCGTCGAGGTCCACCCACGACGGCGTGTCCTCGACCTCGGCGAAGAAGTCGGCCAGCGCCGATCTCTCACGGGTCTCCCCGCCCAGCGCCCGGTGGAACGCCGCCATCGTCACGCGCTCGCCGTCGCCGCGCGGCCTGCTCATCGCCGCGGCGAGGGCGGCGCCGACCTCGTCGCGCGCGAACATCCGCGTGCCGATCCGGTCGAGCAGCTCCTCGTCGACGCCCCGGACCCGCGCCACCACGCCCAGCGGCCGCGCGATCCGCCGCGACCGCTCCGGCGCCGCGCGGAACCGTCCGGGATAGCGCGGTGTGTCCACCTGCTCGCCTGCCACCATGACGTCCATGCTGAGACGAGTTCCTGCTCGCGTTCAAGTCGCGTCGTTTCCCGTCGCACCGTGACGGCACCGCGCCGCCGGCGGCAGCCGCGCCAGGAACGCTCGCGCGAGATGGTCGAACGGATCGTGGCCGCCGGCCGGACCGTGCTGCTCGAGCGCGGCGTCGAGGGCCTGACCACGAACCACGTCGCCGCCGCGGCCGGCATCAGCCCGGGCTCGCTCTACCAGTACTTCCCGGACAAGGACGCCATCGTCGACGAGGTCGTCGCCCGCTACGCCGACGACCTCGAGGAGCGCGTCACCCGGGCCTTCGTCGACACGGCGGCCGAGCGCGACCCGGCGCTCGCGGTGCGGCGGGTCGTGCTCGCGCTGGCCGACGCCCTCGCCGAGCACCCGTCGCTGCTCCGGGCGGTGGCCGAGCGGCTGCCGCGCGCCGGCGACGACCGGCGCGCCGCGTTCGCCCGCCGCGTCGACGCGCTGCTGACGAGCACCCTGCTCGCCCGCCACGGCGGCGAGCTGCGCCACCCGGCGGGCACGGTCGCCTGGCTGCTCGTGCGCACCGTCGAGAGCCTGGCCGTCGCCTACGTCCTGGAGGAGCCGGCGATCGACCGCGAGGCGTTCGCCGACGAGGTCACCGCTCTGGTCCTGGGGTATCTCGGGCGGGCGCTCGCCGGCTGACACCCTCCGTTGTCGGGGGTGGGCGATAGTCTGATGACGTGTTCGAACAGGTGTTCGCATCGTTGCCGGAGGGTGTCGCCACGACACCTCCCGGCGCGGCGCTGGGCGCCCTGCTCGAGCAGGTCGACCCCCGCGCCGTGTCCCCGCACGACGCGGTGATCCTGGCCGGCGCCTGGCGCCGCCAGCTCTCCCACCACGAAGCCCGCTTCGCCCTGGTCGCGCGCGAGGTGGCGCTGGCCGACCCCGACCGGCCGGGCGGCCGACGCGAGGGTTACACCGAGTTCAGCACCGACGAGCTGCGGGTCGTGCTGTCCGAGTCCCGCACCCGGGTGTCGAAGCTGCTCGGGCAGGCCGACACCGCGATCGCGGCGATCCCGGAGCTGTGGGCGGCCTGGGACGCCGGGCGGATCGACACCGACCGGGTGCGGTTGTGTGTCACCTGGACCTCGTCGCTCTCGGCCGAGCACGCCCGCGCCGTGGTGCTCGCGGTGCTGCCCGAGGCGCCGCGGCTCACGCTGTCGGGGTTGGTCGAACGGCTCCAGCAGGTCGCGACCGGGCTGGACCCCGGGTGGGCGGCCAAGCTCTACGACAACGCCCGCCGGCAGCGCCGCGTGCGGGCCCGGCGCACCGAGACCGGCACGGTGAACCTCTCGGGGCTCGACCTGCCGTTGGATGCCGGGGCGCTGTCGACCGCCCATGTGGAGACCCTGGCGCTGCGGGCGAAAGCGGCCGGGCACCCCGGGCTGATCGACACCGTGCGCGCCGACATCTACCTCGCGCTCCTGAGTCCCCGCCCGGCCGGGTGGGACGACGACGCCCTGGTCGCTCACGTCGTCGCCCACGCCGACCCCACCGATCCACGCGGACGCCGCGCCCCGCAGCACGTCGGCGCCCACGGCCCCCGCCCCGGCGGCGACACCCGCCCCACCGACCGCGACCCCGGCCCCGGCCCCGGCCCCGGCCAGCCCGAACCCGACGAGCCCGAGGCCGGCGAGCCCGAGGCCGGCGAGCCCGAGGCCGGCCAGCCCGAGGCCGGCCAGCCCGAACCCGACGAGCCCGAGGCCGGCCAGCCCGAACCCGACGAGCCCGAGGCCGGCGAGCCCGAGGCCGGCGAGCCCGAGGCCGGCGAGCCGGCCGTCGCGGGCCCGCGACCGACGATGTCGCGGCGGGCGCGGATCGAGATGCGGATCGGGCTGCTCACCCTGCTCGGGTACGACGAGAAACCCGGCATCATGCCCGGCTACGGCGTCATCCACTCCGTGTTCGCCCGCGGCTTCGCCCGCCAGCTCTGCCACGCCGAGTGGCGGGTCGCGGTCACCGACGACCACGGACACCTGCTCGCCGCCCTGGTCACCCGACGCCGACCCACCGGCTACCGCACCACCCCCGAGCGGCGACGACCCGCCGCCCGCCCCGTGCTCGAGCTCCACATCACCGAGCAGGAGCTCACTCGCAGCATGCGCGAGCCCGGGATGTGGGCACCGGTCCTCGACGATCTCCGCGCACAGTTCCGGGCCTGGACCGGTCCACCCGACTCACCCGCCGAGGCGCGGCGCCGGTTCCCCTCCGCCGCGCTGGCCCGCTGGATCCGCTCCCGCGACCGCACGTGTGTCTTCCCGCCCTGCCGTGCGTCCTCGCTGGTCACCGACATCGACCACACCCGCGCGGTCACCGACCGTGGGCAGACCCTCGAGGACAACCTCGACCCGCTCTGCGGGCACGACCACCTGCTCAAACACGAGGGCGGCTGGCGCCTCGAGCAACCCGCGCCAGGGCACTTCGTGTGGACCAGCCCCACCGGGCACAGCTACCCACGCCCGCCCCGGCCGGTCACCCCCGACATCCCCGAGCCGGGCCGGTACCGGCACCGCTCCAGCACCAACCCCCCAGAGCTCGCCGGCGACGCACCCCTCTGGACCAACGACCCGTACCCCGCCGGACCACCGGCCGGCCGGCCGACGACCAGACCACCACCCCGCACGACCGGGCGGAACGAGCCGGAGGACGACGACCCGCCGCCCTTCTAGAACGCGCTGCGGGCCCCCGAGCGGGCCCGCAGCGTCAGCCCCGCGCGCAGCGCGAGCCGCAGCGGGGCCCAGCGCGCGCCGCGGTAGCGGTCGGCGAGGAAGCGGTAGGCGCTGCGGTGGTGCTCGGCGAGCATCCGCGACGAGGTCGGGGCGTCGCGCTCGGTGGCGTGCCCGCCGCTGTGCACCACCTCGGCGTCGGGGACGTAGACGTTGAGCCACCCGGCGCGGCCGAGGCGGTCGCCGAGGTCGACGTCCTCGAAGTACATGAAGTAGCGGGGGTCGAAGCCGTCGACCGAGTCCCACGCCTCGCGGCGCAGGAGCACGCACGAGCCCGAGAGCCAGCCCGCGGTGCGCTCGGCGACCGCACCCTCCTGGCGGTAGGAGCGTGTCCACGGGTTGGCCGGCCACACCGCCGCGAACAGCGCGTGCCCCACCCCGCGCCCGAGGCTGGGCTGCAGGCGCGCCGACGGGTACACCTCGCCGCCGGTGCGGATCAGCGGCCCGATCGAGCCGGCACGCGGCCACCGCTGCCCGGCGTCGACGAGGGTGTCCAGGCACCCCGGCCCGAAGACGATGTCGGGGTTGGCGACCAGCACCCAGCCGACCTCGGCGGGCAGCCCGGCCACGCCCCGGTTGGCCGCCGCGCCGTAGCCGACGTTCTCGCCGATCCGCAGCAGCTCGACCCGCTCGTCGGCGGCCGCCGCGGCCTCCGGGGCGCCGTCGACCGAGCCGTTGTCGGCGAGCACGACGCGGTACGGGCGGGTGGTGGCCTTCTCCAGGGACGACACGAACTCGGCGAGCGCCTCGCCCGGGGAGTAGGTCACACAGACGACGGCCAGTCCGTCACCGTAGGTCTCGGGCGAGGTATCGGGCACGGCCGCATTGTCGCCGGTCAGTCGTCGTACTCGTCGACCAGCCCGCGGTACTGGTTCTCCAGCAGCGCGACCGCGTCCGGGTCGCCGTGGCGGGCGGCCTCCTCGATGTAGGGCTGCGCCTCCTCGGCGCGGCCGAGGTCGAAGAGGAACCGCCCGACGTGGAAGGCGGCGCCCGGCTCGCCGGTCTCGTGGGCGCGGCGCAGGTGCTCCTCGGCCCCGTCGTGGTCGCCGTGGTGCTCGCGCAGGAACCAGCCGTAGTAGATGTGCCCGCACGGCGCGCCCTGCTCCGCGGCGCGGCGGTAGAGGTCCGCGGCCTCGCCGACCCGGCCCTCGGCCAGCCGGCAGTCGGCGAGCGCGAGGAGGGTGGCGGGCCGGTCGTCGTCGAGGAACTCCTCGGCGAGCTCCGTGGCCGTCACCGGGTCGTCGAGCTCCTCGAGGTGCAGCGCGACGAGGTTGAGCGGGGCGAGCTCGTCGCCGAGCCGGACCGCCCGGTCGAGCACGTAGAGCGCCTCCTGCGTGCGGCCGCGCCCGCGCAGGAAGACACCGTAGTCGTTGGTGGCGGCCGGGTCGCCCCCGTCGAGGCCGACGAGGAACGCCGCCTCGGCGCTGTCGTGGTCGCCGATCGCGGCGAGGGTCTCGCCGAGAAGACCGGCGTGCTCGCTCTCCCGGCGGCTCATGACGGCGGGGATGAGCAGGTCGGCGGCCTCGCGGCGCTCGCCGCGGGCGAGGTGGGCGTGCGCGAGCAGCGCGGGCGCGGACGGCTCGCCGCTGGCCAGGGCGCGGCGCAGCAGGGCGATGCGTTCCTCGACGCTCTCGACGGTGTCGCCGTCGGTCGCCGTGGCGATCTCGTGCGCCTCGGCGCAGAGAGGCTCGTCGTCGGGGTGCGGTGCGGCAGCCCCGGTCGCCCCCGCCGTGGCCTGCTCCGTCATTGGATCAGTGTGCGCCGCCGACGCGGTGACCAGAAGGGCCTAGAGGCGCGGTCCGCTGGATCCGTCCTCCGTCGACGGCAGCGTGAGCGGCCAGTAGCGCCAGGCGTCGGGGGACACGGCGGACGTCGCCGACGTCGCCGCCTGCGCCCGCCGTTCCCGGCGCGCGCAGCGGCGCCGCTCGGCCTGCCAGCGCTCGTCGCGCGCGACCCGAGCCCGCAGCCGATGACGCTCGCGCCCGGCGTCGATCACCAACCACACGGCGACGAGACCGAGCAGCCCCAGGAGCACCGTCTCCACACCCATGACCGTTCAACGCGCGAGAACGCCGCGAGGACACGCAAATGACAACGATGGGATTAAGTAGCTAGCCCATTCAGCCCAGCAGTAGCGCCGGATGGTGGCGTACCGCGGTGCGCAGGGCGTCTCGCCAGGGTGGTAGCGGCTCCAGCCCGGCGGAGCGCCACGACGCGTCCGACAGCACCGACCACGCCGGCCGCGGCGCCGGGCGCGGGAAGGACGCCGTGTCGCACGGGCGCACCCGCTCGGGATCCGCGCCCAGCTCCTCGAACACCGCGCGCGCGAGGCCCCACCACGTGGTCGCCCCGCCGCCCGCGGCGTGCCGCGTGCTGGCCGGCGCCGACGAGCGGGCCAGGGCGATCAGCCCGTCGGCGAGGTCACCGGTCCAGGTCGGGGAGCCGTGCTGGTCGTCGACGACGTCGAGGACGTCGCGCTCGCGGGACAGCCGGGCCATGGTGCGGACGAAGTTCGGGCCCGTCGCGCCGTAGAGCCACGCCGTCCGGACGATGTGGTGGGCGTCGGGCAGCGCCGCGCGCACCCGCTCCTCGCCCGCCAGCTTGCTCCGGGCGTAGACGCCCTCCGGTGCCGTCGGGTCGCCCGGCTCGAGCGGTCGCCGCTCGCCGCCGGGCAGCGGGCCGAGCACGTAGTCGGTCGAGACGTGCACCAGCCGTGCGCCGACCTCCGCGCACGCGGCGGCGAGCACACCGGGCGCCTCCGCGTTGACCGCCCAGGCCCGCGCGGCGGCGTCGGGATCGGTCTCCGCGAGGTCCACGGCGGTGAACGCCGACGCGTTGACCAGCACCGCCGCCCCCTCGCCCGGCGCGGCACGCCACGCGCGCACCGCCGCGCGGACGGCCTCGGCGTCGGTGACGTCGAGTTCGCTGCGGGTCAGAGCCGTCACGGAGTCGGTCGGCGGAGCGCCCGAGGCGCCGGGCGTGCCGAGACGCGCGACCAGGTCGGTACCCAGCGCTCCCCCCGCGCCGATCACCATCCACCGCACCGGAGCCCCCCTCCCGTCGATCACCCGGACGGAGTCTCGCAGCCGCGCGGAACCCGGGCGGCCCCACGGTGGGCGTGTCCGGTGACGACGCAGGGTCCGGGCGGCCCGCGCCCACCCTGCTCGGGAGCGGGGTCCGGGCCCGGTGCTCACCGCGCGTCGCCGCGACGCGCCGACGAGCCGTCCAACGGGTGAGAGCCCCCGATCGAACCAGCCGCCGTCTAGCCTGCGAATCACGACGAACCCTGCCGTGACGGCGGGGTTCCCCACCGGTGGGCGCGATGCCGCGCCCGGGGGCACGTGGGGAGCCCACCCGCAGCGCGGGCGCGTGTCGTGATCAGCGACGGACGACGATCGAGCGACGGTCCCGCCGGGGGCCGGGGCGCGGAGGGAGGCGGGCGATGGATCGCGGCGACCCCCGTGACGCCCCCGACCCGTCCCGCCGCGACCCCGCCCGCCGCTTCGGGCCGTCCGCGGCCCGCCGCAGCCCCGGGCGCGCGGGCGGACCGGCGGCGGACGACCCCTGGGGCGACGACGAGATCACCGAGCCCGACCGCCGCCCGTCGGCCCGCCGGGGGTCGAACGGCTCCAACGGCACCAACGGGTCGGCCGCGCCCGACGCCCGCCTGCGCCGGCGCGACCTCGCGGAGCTCTCCACGACGCCGGCCGGCACCCGCCGGGGCCCCGCGGGCGACGGGCTCGCCCCGCCCCCCGAGCGCCCGCGTCGGCCCGCGTCGCCACCCGCCGATCGCGAGCGGCCCCGCAAGCCCGCCCCGGACAAGGGCCGCCCCCGGGATCCCCGGGACAGGGAGCGCGAACGCCGCCCGGCCCCGCCGCCCCCGCGCCCGCCGGGGACCTCACGGCCGCCGCGGGAGCCCGAGCCGCCGGACGATCGCCGGGGGCGCCGCTCGATCGCCCGCACGGTGCGCCTGGGTCTCGTGGTGCTCTCGGTGCTGGTGTTCGCGCTGTCCGGCACGGCGTGGGCCGCGCTGTCGGGCAGCATCAGCGGGTCGAGCGCGCTGGGCGGCGGCCCGGTCGGCAACGCCGCCGACGGCGCCACCGACATCCTGCTCGTCGGCGTCGACAGCCGCACCGACGCGCAGGGCCAGCCGCTGCCCGACGACGTCCTGCGCGAGCTCGGCGCCGGCGCCGCGGACGGCGTCGTCAACACCGACACGATGATGCTGGTGCGCGTCCCCAACGACGGCAGCCGCGCGGTCGCGTTCTCGATCCCCCGCGACAGCTACGTCAACATCCCCGGCGGCTTCCGCCGCGACAAGATCAATTCGGCGTACCCCGGCGCGAAGGCCGAGGAGGCCAACCGGCTCGTGCAGTCCGGGGTCAGCGACCCGCGCGAGGTCGACGTCCGCTCCTCCGAGGCGGGCCGCCAGGCGCTCGTGGCCTCGGTCGCCGACCTCACGGGACTGACCGTCGACCACTTCGCCGAGGTCAACCTCATGGGCTTCTACACGCTCACCAACGCCATCGGTGGCGTCGACGTGTGCCTCAAGAACCCCGTCGACGACGACCTCTCGGGCGCCCGCTTCCCGGCCGGCCCGCGCACCGTCGCCGGCCACGACGCGCTCGCCTTCGTCCGCCAGCGCCACGGGCTGCCCAACGGCGACCTCGACCGCATCCGCCGCCAGCAGGCGTTCCTCGCGTCGATGTCGCGCAAGGTGCTCTCCAGCGGCACGCTCGGCAACCCGGTCACCCTCGGCCGGCTGCTCGACGCCGTGCGCCAGTCCGTGGTGCTCGACGGCAACTGGGACCTGCTGCAGTTCGGCGGGCAGATGCAGGACGTCAGCGCCGGCGCCGTCGCCTTCCTGACCATCCCCACCAACGGCACCCGCAACGTCGACGGCCGCGGCGAGGTCCTCGACGTCGACCCCCGCGAGGTGCGCGACTTCGTCAACGACGCCATCGGGCCCGAGGACTCCGCGGACGCCAACGACGAGGGCCCGGCGCCGGCGACGATCCCGGTCGACGTCCGCAACGCCTCGGACACCCAGGGCGCCGCCGCGCGTGTCGTCGCCGTGCTCTCCGCCCAGGGCTACGCCCGGACCGTCGCCGGCAACGCCGAGGCGCCCGCGCCGCGCTCGGAGGTGCTGTTCGGGCCGGCCGGCGACGGCGGCGGCGCGCGCGTGGCCAGCAGCCTCGGCGACCTCCCCACCCGCTTCGACCCCACGGTGCCGCCGAACTCCGTGCGCGTCCTGCTCGGCGCCGACTACCGCGGCCCGGGCGCCGCCGCCCCGACGCCCGCCCCGTTCAGCAGCTCGAGCACCGACTCCGACTCCGAGTCCCAGGCCGCCGCCGCCCCGGCGCCCGCACCCCAGCCGGCGATCACCGCCGAGGGCGTCCCCTGCATCGACTGAGTGGTCGCGCCGAGGAGATGCGCGCTCCGATGGTCGGTACTCGTGGGAGAGTCACCCTCGATGACCGTCACCGACGCCCTGCTCGCGCCGCTGCTCGCCGGCGACCCCGCCAAGCCGCTGATCACGTTCTACGACGACGCCACCGGCGAGCGCATCGAGCTCTCCGGCGCGACGTTCGGCAACTGGGTCGCGAAGACCGCCAACCTGCTGCGCGACGAGTGCGACGTCGAACCGGGCGCGCCGGTGGCCGTGCTGCTGCCCGCGCACTGGCAGACCGCGGCGGCGCTGTGCGCGATCTGGTCGTGCGGCGCGGAGGCGGTCGCCGACCCCGCGGGCGCCGAGGTCGCGCTCGCCGACGCGAGCACCCTCGAGGCGGCGGTGGGCGCCGGGCTCGTCGTCGGCTTCTCCCTCGACGCGTTCGGGCAGGGTCTCGGCGACACCCTGCCGAAGGGCGCCGTCGACTACGCGACCGAGGTCCGCGTGCACGGCGACCACTTCGACCCGCTCGCCCCGGTGCCCGACGACGCCCCGGCCCTCGCGGGCGCCGACGTCGCGACCGTCGTCGCCACCGCCCGGGCGCGCGCCGCGGAGCTGGGGCTCGGCGCCGACGACCGCGTGCTGTCCACCGCCGACTGGCCGCTCGCCACGGCGGGCGGGCTCGTCGACGGCTTCCTCGCCGTGCTCGCCGCGGGCGCCTCGCTGGTGCAGGTCCGCCACCCCGCGGGCGACCAGGAGCGGCGCGCCGGCACCGAGAAGGTCACCCGGGTGCTCGGCGCCTGACCACCCCCACACACACGAACGGCGCTCTCGCTGCTTCGGGAGCAGCGAGAGCGCCGTTCGTTCGTCGTGTGCGGACCCGCCGAGGCTCGGCGGGTCCCGGGATCAGGCCTGCGGGGTCTGGTTGCCCTGCTGCGGGTAGCCGCCCTGCTGGGGGTAGCCCGGCTGCTGCGGGTAGCCGCCCTGCTGCGGGTAGCCCTGCTGCGGGTAGCCGCCCTGGTCCTGCTGCTGCGGGTAGCCGGCCTGCGGGTACTGCTGCTGCGGGTAGCCGCCCTGCGGGTAGCCGCCGGCCATCTCCTGCTTCGGGTTCATGCCGTACTCGTTCGCGCCCGGCGTGCCCTCGGTCGCCCACCAGACGATGAGGATGATCGCGCCGACCAGCGGGATCAGCGCCAGCAGCTGCCACCAGCCGCTACGGCCGGTGTCGTGCAGGCGCCGCGCGCCGACCGCGAGGGACGGGATGAGCACGGCCAGCTGGTAGAGCGAGGTGAGCAGGCCGCCGCCGGTGGCGAAGCCGGTGCTCGTCGCGGTGAAGGTCGCGGTGCCGATCAGCACGTCGATGATGCTGAGGACGATCACCGCGAGGATGTTGAACAGCACGAACATCCAGAACTCGGTGCGACGCGCACGCCCGCTGAAGTCGGCGTACTGCTTGAGCACCTTCAGGTACCACTGCATGGGGGACCTCTCACGGAGCGTGGGGAGAGATCGCGGTCATCGCGGCCTCTTTCGCCCGGCTAGGCTAGCTCCCCATACGCTCTGTGACGAGTACCCCGAACGGGCTACTTCTTGAGGAGCGCCCGCGCCATGACCATGCGCTGGATCTGGTTGGTGCCCTCGTAGATCTGGGTGATCTTGGCGTCGCGCATCATGCGCTCGGCCGGGAAGTCGACCGTGTAGCCGGCACCGCCGAAGATCTGCACGGCGTCGGTGGTCACCGACATCGCCGTGTCGGAGGCGAAGCACTTCGACGCCGAGGCGATGAGGCCCATCTTCTCGCCGCGCTCGGCCCGCGCCGCCGCCGCGTAGACCAGGTGGCGGGCGGCCTCGGTGTTCATCGCCATGTCGGCGAGCATGAACTGGAGGCCCTGGAAGTCGGCGATCGCCTTGCCGAACTGCTGGCGCTCGCGCGCGTAGTCGACGGCCGCGTCGAGCGCGCCCTGCGCGATGCCGACGGCCTGCGCGCCGATGGTCGGGCGGGTGTGGTCGAGCGTGGCGAACGCGGTCTTGAGCCCGGTGCCGGGCGCCCCGATGATCCGGTCGCCGGGGATGCGGCAGTTCTCGAAGTAGATCTCGGTGGTGGGCGAGCCCTTGATGCCGAGCTTGTGCTCCTTCGGCCCGACCGAGAACCCGGGGTCGTCCTTGTGCACCACGAACGCCGAGATGCCGTTGGCGCCCTTGTCCGGGTCGGTCTTCGCCATGACCGTGTACCAGTCGGAGATGCCGCCGTTGGTGATCCAGCACTTGGTGCCGTTGAGCACCCAGTCGTCGCCGTCCTGCACCGCGCGCGTGCGCATCGAGACGGTGTCCGAGCCCGCCTCCCGCTCGGAGAGCGCGTAGCTGATCATCGACCGGCCCGAGGCGATCGTCGGCAGCACCTGCTGCTTGAGCTCCTCGGAGCCCGACAGGATGATCGGCATCGAGCCCAGCTTGTTCACCGCCGGGATGAGCGAGGCCGACGCGTCCACCCGCGCGACCTCCTCGATGACCATGCAGGCCACGATCGAGTCGGCGCCCTCGCCCCCGTACTGCTCGGGGATGTGGATCGCGTGGAAGCCGTTCTGGGTCAGCGCGGTGCGCGCCTCCTCGGGGAACCGCGCCTGCTGGTCCACCTCCGCGGCGTGCGGCGCGATCTCCTTCTCGGCCAGCGCGCGGATCGACTCGCGCAGCGCGTCGCGCTCCTCGCCGAGGCTGTACAGGTCGAAATCCGGGTCCACGGCGTTCCTCCACACACGACTGCGTTGCGAGGCCACGATACTCGGACGTCCTACCGTCGTGGGACCTCGCGATCGCCCGAGGGCGTGTGGTCCCCGCTACGGTCGGTGCGCCGGGACCGGTTCGGGTGCGCGCCGTGCGAATCCGGGGGCGTGCTCGGGGCGCAGGCCGACGCCGATGAGGTAGGCGGGCACGGCCGTCGCCGGCGGGAAGGCCGCGAGCAGGCGCCGGATCAGCCGCGGCGGGCCGGCGCGGCGCCCCGCCAGGATCGGCACCACCAGTCCCCGGTGCATCGCGCGCTGCAGGGCCTGCACCGCGAGCGTCGGCAGCAGACGCCGGCGGCGGACGGCGTCGAGGTCGAGGGGCTCGCCCCGGCGCAGCGGCCCGGCCAGCAGCGTCGCCGCGGCCACCGCGTCCTGCACGGCGAGGTTGATGCCGACCCCGCCGATCGGCGACATCGCGTGCGCGGCGTCGCCGAGGCAGAGCAGGCCGTCGACGTGCCAGCGGCGCAGGCGGTCGAGGCGGACGTCGAGGTGCTTGACGTCGTCCATGCGCGCCAGCGTGTCGACGCGGTCGGCGAGGTCGGGCGCGAGCTCGGCGACGTCGGCGCGGAAGGCCTCGATGCCCCGCGCGCGCAGGGCGTCGTCGGTGCCCTTCGGCCCGAGGTACGCGATCTGGAAGTAGTCCTCGCGCGGGATGACGACGGCGAAGCGCCCGCCGCCCATGCGGGGCATCAGCGCGGTGACCTGGTCGTCGGCGCGCCGCGGCAGCCGGAACCACCAGGCGTCCATCGGGCACGGGTGGTCGACGACGGTGAGCCCGGCCTGCGCCCGCGCCGTCGAGCCGCGGCCGTCGCAGGCGGCGACGAGGTCGGCGGCGATCTCGCCCTCGACCCCGTCCGCGGTGCGGTACGCGACGCCGGTGACGCGGCCGGTGTGGTCGCGGCGCAGGTCGGTGACCTCGGTGCTCATGCGCAGCGTGAACGTGGGCTCGGCCGCGCCGGCCTCGGCGAGGAGGTCGAGCAGGTCCCACTGCGGGACCATCGCGATGTAGGGGTGCGCGATCCGCAGGCGGCGCAGGTCGCCGAGCACGAGCGGGTCGCCGACGTCGTCGACCGGGAAGGCCACCCGGTCGAACCGGCTCTGCGGCAGCGCCGCGAAGCGCTCCCCCAGGCCCAGCTCGTCGAGCAGGTCGAGCGTCGTCGGGTGGACGGTGTCGCCGCGGAAGTCGCGCAGGAAGTCGGCGTGCTTCTCGAGCACCGTCACCTCGACACCGGCCCGGGCGAGCAGCAGCCCGAGCACCATCCCCGCCGGGCCGCCCCCGGCCACACAGCACGTCGTGCGTTCCACGGTCCCCACCTCCAGGGTTTCAACGCCTGTTGAATCCCGAGTGTGGACCGGCGCCGGGCAGAAATCAACAGGCGTTGAAGGACGGCGTAGGGTCGCCCCGTGACGACGACCGGACGGCGGGGGCGGCGCCCGGGTGACTCGGGCACGCGGGCGGCGATCCTCGAGGCCGCGCGGTCGCGCTTCAGCACCCAGGGCTTCCGCGCGGCGACGGTCCGCGCGATCGCGGGCGACGCCGGCGTCGACCCCGCGCTGGTCATGCACTACTTCGGCACGAAGCAGGGCCTGTTCGTCGCCGCCATGGAGTTCCCGCTCGACCCCGCCGAGGTCGTGCCGCGGCTGCTCGCGCCCGGGATCGACGGGCTGGGCGAGCGGCTGGTCGGGTTCCTGCTGCAGGTGGTCGACGAGCTGGGCGAGGCCAACCCGATGCTGGGGCTCGTGCGGTCCGCGGTCAGCCACCCCGAGGCGGCGCGGATGATGCGGGAGTTCCTCGGCGAGGCGATCCTCGACCGGGTCGCCGAGGCCGTCGGCGAGACCGTGGGAGCCGACCGCCCCCGCCTGCGCGCCGACCTCTGCGCCTCGCAGATCGTCGGGATCATCATGGCGCGCCAGATCCTCGAGCTGCCCGAGCTCGCGGCCGCCGACCGCGCGACGCTCGTCGGCGCCTGGGGGCCGACGATCCAGCGCTACCTGACGGGGTCGCTGGCCTCCTGAGCCTCGCCGTGGGCGCGCGCCGCCAGGGCCTCGTCCTTGGCGGCGACCGTCTCGGCGAGCCCCGCCTGGAACCGCTCCATGGCCCGGGCCAGCGACGGGTCGGACGCGCCGAGCATCCGCACGGCGAGCAGCCCGGCGTTGCGCGCCCCGCCGATCGACACCGTCGCGACGGGCACCCCCGCGGGCATCTGCACGATCGAGAGCAGCGAGTCCATTCCGTCGAGGTGCTTCAGCGGCACCGGGACGCCGATCACCGGCAGCACCGTCGCCGACGCGACCATGCCCGGCAGGTGCGCCGCGCCGCCGGCGCCCGCGATGACCGCGCGCAGCCCGCGCCCGGCGGCCGCGGTGGCCCAGTCGAGCATCACCCGGGGCGTGCGGTGGGCGGAGAGCACGCGCGCCTCCCACGGCACGTCGAACTCGTCCAGCGCCTCGGCGGCCGCGCGCATGGTGGGCCAGTCGGAGTCGCTGCCCATGACGATGCCGACGGCCGGGGGCATCTCGGAAACGCTCACTGGTGCGGGTCCCATCCGTCGCTCCACACGCCGGTGGAGAGGTGGTCGGCGGCCAGCCGGGCGCGGGTCCGCACGTCGTCGAGGTCGTCCCCGAGCACGGTGACGTGGCCGACCTTGCGCCCGGGGCGCTCGGCCTTGCCGTAGAGGTGCACCCGGGCCTCGGGGAAGCGGGCCAGGGTGTGGTGCAGGCGCTCGTCGACGCCGGTGGCCGGCACGGGGTCGCCGCCCAGGATGTTGGCCATGACGGTGACGGGCGCGGTGGTCGCCGTGGAGCCCAGCGGGTAGTCGAGCACGGCGCGCAGGTGCTGCTCGAACTGCGAGGTCACCGAGCCCTCGATCGTCCAGTGCGCCGAGTTGTGGGGCCGCATGGCGAGCTCGTTGACCACCAGACCCCGCTCGGTCTCGAACAGCTCGACCGCGAGCAGCCCGACGACGCCCAGCGCCGCGGCCACGCGCAGCGCGAGCTCGCCGGCCTCCTCCGCGCGGTCGGCGTCGAGCCCGGGTGCGGGGGCGAGCACCTCGGTGCAGATGCCCTGCTCCTGGACGGTCTCGACCACCGGCCACACCGCCGCCTGGCCGAACGGCGAGCGCGCGAGCACGGCGGCGAGCTCGCGGCGCAGGGTGACCTTCTGCTCGACCATGAGCGGCGTGCCCGCGGCGAGCAGCTCGGTCACCGTCGTCTTCGCGGCGTCCTCGTCGTCGAGCACCCACACCCCGCGGCCGTCGTAGCCGCCGCGGACCGCCTTGAGGACCACCGGCCAGCGGTGCTCGGCGGCGAAGGCGGTGACGTCCTCGACGCTCGCCACCGCCGCGAACGGGGGCACGGGCTCGCCGAGGTCGCGCAGCCGGGTGCGCATGACGAGCTTGTCCTGGGCGTGCAGCAGGGCGTCCGGGCCGGGGTGGACGTTGTGCCCCTCGGCGACCAGGGCGCGCAGGTGCTCGCCGGGCACGTGCTCGTGGTCGAAGGTGACGGCCTCGGCGCCCGTGGCCGCGCGGCGCAGGGCGTCGAGGTCGGTGTGCTCGCCCAGCACGACGTCGGGCGCGACCAGCGCCGCGGGCTCGTTCGGCCCCGTCGCCACGACCCGCAGCGACTGGCCGAGGGCGATGGCGGCCTGGTGGGTCATCCGCGCCAGCTGGCCGCCGCCGATCATGGTCACCACGGGCAGGCCGGTGCGCTCGTCCACGGTCGGAGGAGGCTACGCGCCGGAGGGGGTGTGATCCGGCTCCGGCTCCTGCCCGCGCAGCCGCTCGAGCAGCGCGCAGGCGCCGTCGTGGGTGGCGGGCAGCCGCGCGATCCGCACCGTCGGCGACCCGACCATCCCCTCGGCGGCCGCGAGCCGGCGCGTCAGCAGGCGGCGCAGCACGGCCGCGCGCTCGGCGAGGCCCTCGCGCGGCGCGAGGACGACGACGGTGCCGCGCCCGACGACCGCGAGCGACTCGCCGGCGTCGAACACCACGCCCGCGGCCTCCCCCGCGATCGACAGCGGGGCGACGCGGCGCCAGTCGCGGACGTCGAGGGCGAGCACGACCAGCCCGTGGTCGTCGCCCGCGGCGCGGCCGTGCGCGCGGGCGGCGCGGTAGACCTCGGCGAGGCGGGTGCGCAGGTAGCGGACGCTCGCGAGCCCCGAGAGCGGGTCGACCGCGGCGGTCTCGGCGATGTCGCCGCAGGCCACGTCGGTCCAGGCCAGCGACACCGCGCGCAGCAGGCGCACGCCGTCGGGACCCCGGTGCGAGGCGCGCGCCTCGACCACCGCGGACCCGTCGACGTCGGTCGCGCCCGAGGCGGCGGTGCTCAGCGCGGCGAGGTCGGTGAGGGTCTCGGCGAGACCGACGCCGGCGCTCGCGCGGGCGCCCGCCCAGCGGGCGAGGGCGCGTTCGACGGCCCGGTCCCGCGCGGTCTGGCTGTCGTGGCGGGCCGTCGCGACCGCGCAGACCGTGTCCACCGCGGTGTCCGGCCACTCCGCCGCCGCCGCCCACCCGAGGGCGCTGCTGCACGCGTACCACCGCTCGCGCAGCACCGCCGCACGCTCGGGACGCGGAGTCGCGCCGCCGAGCGCGGCCGTCACGACCTCGTCGTGCGCGTGGGTCGCCGTGCCGATCCTGCTGACGTCCATCCCCGGCCTCTCGTGCGGCGTCGTCGGGAGAAGAGACGCGCGGGGCCGTCGCCCATGACGGTGACGGTCACCGATTCGGCCGTAGGGACCACGCGACACTCGACCGGACGGGTGAGGGGGGAGGTGACGCCCATGTTTCTCGACGACGCCGGGGACGGCTCCGGGGAGGACGCCCGCAGCGACGCCGAGCTCATCGCGCGCCTGCGGGGCCGCGGTGCGGACCAGGACTCGACCGCCGCCTTCGCCACCCTCTACGCGCGCCACCAGCAGGCGGCCCGCTCGCTCGCGCGCCAGCTCGCCCGCTCCCCCGCCGACGCCGACGACCTCGTCGCCGGCGCCTTCACCCGCATGCTCGAGGTCCTGCGCGCCGGGCGCGGTCCGACCGAGGCGTTCCGCGCGTACCTGCTGACCTCGGTGCGCCACCTCGCCTACGACCGCAGCCGCGCCGAGCGGCGCCTCGACCTCACCGACGACATCGCCGACGTCCACGGCGTCGACCCCGACGGCACCGTCGTCCCGTTCACCGACCCCGCGCTCGCGGGCCTGGAGCGGACGATGGCGGCGAAGGCGTTCGCGACGCTGCCCGAGCGCTGGCAGGCCGTGCTCTGGCACCTCGAGGTCGAGGGCGACAGCCCCGCCGACATCGCGCCGCTGTTCGGGCTCACCGCCAACGCCGTGTCCGCGCTCGGCTACCGCGCCCGGGAAGGCCTGCGCCAGGCGTACCTCCAGGAGCACCTCGAGTCCGGCACCGGGCGCTGGGACCGGCGGCACCGCGAGACCGGCGAGAAGCTCGGCGCCTACACCCGCGGCGGGCTGGCGCGCCGCGAGGCCCAGCGCGTCGAGGCCCACCTCGCCGAGTGCGCCGAGTGCCGCGCGCTCGCCGACGAGCTCCGCGACGTCAACGCCGGCATGGTGCGCTCGGTCGTCGCGCCGCTCGTGCTCGGCGCGGGCCTCGTCGGCTACCTGGCCTCGCGCGGCTCGACCGGCCCGCTCGCGTTCCAGGCCAGCACCGGCGAGCTCGCGATCGCCGGGGGCGGCGCGCTGGGCGTGCTCGGCGCGCTGACCGGGCTCACGCCGCGCCCGGTCGTCCCGGTGCGGATGCGCTCCGCGGGCGTCGTGGGCCTGGCGGGCGTCGTCGGCGTGGCGGCGTTCGTCCTCGGCGACGCCGTCGAGCCGCCGGCGCTCCCGCCGATGCAGGCCGGGCCGGCGCTCGTGCCGCCCGCCGCGGTCCCCCCTCCCGGGGAGCCCGCCGTCCCACCGATCCTGCCGCCGGGGACGCTCCCACCGGCCGCGTCACCGGGCGGTCCGTCCGCCGGCGGCGCGGCGGCTGCTCCCCGGTCCCCGGCGGCTCCCGCGTCCCCGGCGTCCCCCGCGGCCGGCCCGGCCCGTCCGGCCCGCGCCGCCCCGGACGCCGCGCTGGCCCTGCCGGGGCTGCTCGACGGGGAACCTCCGGCGTCGACCGCGCCGAGGGCATCGACGACGCGCGGCGACTCCCGTCGGGACCGGGCGGGCGCCGCGCAGCGGACCGGCGCGGGCCGCGCCCCGGAGCGTCGGGCCCCGGCGGCCGACGGCGACGGCGGGCGCACCCTGCTCGCGGCGGAGCGCACCGGCGGCGACTGCCTGGTCACCGCGCGGCTCCCGGTGCTCGACACGCAGGGCGTGATCTGCCGGACCGGCCCCGGGTCGCGGGAGGGCTCTCTAGACTCGGCGCGATGACCGGGGTCCGCGACGTGCCGGGTTGGGCCACCCGGCTCGCCGGTCGCCACGGCGAGCTGGTCAAGTTCGCGACGGTCGGGGCGATCACCTTCGTGGTCGACACCGCGGTGTTCGTCACCGCCAAGTCCACGGTCCTCGAGCCCAAGCCGGTCACCGCGAAGGTCGTGGCGGTGCTCGTCGCGACGATCGTCGGCTACGTGCTCAACCGCGAGTGGTCGTTCCGGATGCGCGGCGGCCGCGGACGCCCCCACGAGGCGCTGCTGTACTTCGGGGTGTCGGGCGTCGCGCTCGCGATCAACGCCGCGCCGCTGGGTGTCTCGCGCTACGTCCTCGACCTCGCGACGCCCGCCGTGTCGGTGCTGACCGAGCACGTCGCGGACCTCGTCAGTGCCCAGATCGTCGGGACCCTCCTCGCGATGGTCTTCCGCTGGTGGGCGTTCCGGCGCTGGGTGTTCCCCGACGAGATCGGTCCCCTGCGCTGAGCAGACGGCCGGGGGTATACCCGGTGGTCCCACCCGGAGCTCCCGAGGGGACGATCGTGCTGGTCGCCGCCGTGGTGGGACGCCCGGCGGACGGACCCTGCGCTCCGCGGGTATACGGTCGGCTCTCTCCTCGGGTGGAGATCTCCCGACGTGACCGCCGTGCGGGACCGATCGGGGTACGCGCCTCCACCGACCGATGACCTCGACACCGCCGTCCGGTGATCACCATGACCGCCGGTCTCCGATGACGGGCCGGTCGTCGCCCGAACGCGCTGAGTGTTCCAAGGTTCTTGATACCTTCGGTACCGCTCGACCGCAGGGGCCTGCGCAGGTTCGGGCTCGGAGGACGCGGAGGAGGACCAGCTGTGCCGAAGCTGCCGTGCCCGCATCGACCCGCCGGCCGGGACGTCCCCGCCGATCCGCTGCTCGAGCCCGACGAGCTCGAGCAGTGCGACGGGTTGATGGTCCTCGTCCTCGACCCCGTCACCGGCGCCGCCGACACCTACGGCCCCTACCCCGCCGGGCGCGCCCGCGAGGAGGCCCACGGGCGCCGCCAGGAGCTCGACGCCGAGGACCTCACCGAGGTCACCGTGGCGCTGGTGCGCCACCACCGCCCGCGCTGACGTCCGTCCCGACCGACAGCGGCTCCCACCGCTCGAGATCGTCGGCGAGCCCCGCGAGGCGTGTGCGGATCCCGGCCACGGCGTCGCGGCCCAGCGGCAGCCGCAGCGGCGCGTCGTCCGCCGCGAGCGCGGTGAGGATCGCGGTGGCGGCCTTCGCGGGGTCGCCGGGCTGGGTCCCGTCGCCGCCGGTGACGAACGCGCGCGTCGGCCCCACGGTGTCCTCGTAGGCGGCCATCGGCGTCGACATCACCGCCGCGCCCGGACGGAACAGCTCGGTCCGGAACGCGCCCGGCTCGACGACGAGGAACCGGACGTGCGGGCACTCCTGCGCGACGGTCTCGGTGAGCCCCTCGAGCGCGAACTTCGTCGCGCAGTAGACCCCGAAGCCCGGCACGCACACCTGCCCGCCGACCGACGACATCTGCACCACCGCCCCCGACCCCTGCGCCCGGAAGTGCGGCAGCGCCGCCCGCGTCAGGAACGCCGGCCCCATGACGTGGAGGTCGAACAGCGCGCGCAGCTCGTCGTCCGTGGTCTCCTCCAAGGCGCCGACCTGGGTGCGGCCGGCGTTGTTGACCAGCACGTCGAGACGGCCGTGCCGGGCGACGACGTCGTCGACGGCGGCGGTCAGGTCGGCCGAGGGGCCGGTGACGTCGAGGGCGAGCGGCTCGACGCGGTCGGGGTGGGCGTCGGCCAGCCCGGCGAGGGCGTCGGTGCGGCGGGCCGCGGCGACCACCGTGTCGCCGGCGGCGACGGCCGCCTCGGTGATCGCGCGGCCGAAGCCGCTGGAGGCGCCGGTGACGAGCCAGACGCGGGAACCTGTCATGACCCCGATGCTCGCGACGACGGGGCTGGACGTCCAAGACCTGGTGTGATGACCATCGGCTATGGACGTCCACTCCCGCGACCTGCGGTACTTCCTCGCGGTCGCCCAGGAGCGGCACGTGACGCGCGCGGCGGCGCGCCTGCACGTCAGCCAGCCCGCCCTGAGCAAGCAGCTGCGCGCCCTCGAGCGCCAGGTCGGCGCGGTGCTGCTGCACCGGCTCCCGCACGGTGTCGAGCTCACGCCCGCCGGCGAGGCGCTGCTGCCGCACGCGCGGGCGGTGGTCGAGCGCACCGACGAGGCCGCCCGCGACGTCGCCGCCGCGGGCCTGCGCCTCGTGGTCGGCCTGAGCACCGGGGTCGGCCGCGGCCTGCTGCCCGCCGTGCGCTCGCGTCTCGTGCACCGCGATCCCCCGCTCGATCCCCGCGTGCGCCTGGTGGCGTGGGACGACGCGACGGCGGGCCTCGCCGACGGCACCGCCGACGTGGCCGTGGCCTGGGCGCCGGTGCCCGGGCGGGTGCGCACGCTCGAGCTGGCGCGCGAGGCGGTGTGCGCGGCCCTGCCGCCGGGCCACCCGCTCGCCGGGCGGGCGTCGGTGCCGTTCGCGGCGCTGCGCGACGAGCCGTTCCTCGCCCTGCCGCCCGAGGCGGGCCCGCTGCGGGCGTCGTGGCTGGCGGACGCGCACCGCGACGGGTACCCGGCGAGCGTCGGCGCCGAGGTGCGCTCGGTCGAGGAGACCCACGAGGCGCTGATCGACGGGCGCGGCGTCGTGCTCGTCGCCGCCGGGAACGCCGACGCCCTGGCGCGCGACGGGGTCACCGTGGTCGGGGTGGACGACCTGCCGCCCTGCTCGCTGGTGCTCGCCTGGCGCGCGGACGACCGCCGCCCCGCGGTCCGCGCCTACGTGGACGCCTGCCGGGAGGTGCTGGCGAGCAGATCGTGACTCAGCGCGGCCCCGTCGTCGGCAGGGGCCGGGGCGCGGCGACGGTCCGGTCGGTGCGGGGCACGGGCAGGAACACCGAGAACGTCGCGGGCCGGGTACGGGCGAGCTCGAGGCGCCCGCCGTCGGCCTCGATCAGCGCGCGGGCCAGCGCCAACCCCACCCCCGTCGACGCCGCGCCCGACACGCCGCGGTCGAACACGTGCGGGGCGAGCTCGGGCGGCACGCCGTCGCCGTGGTCGCCGACCTCGACGACGATCGTGTCGTTGTCCGACAGGCGCGCGGTGAGCGTGACCGTGCCCTTGCCGTGGCGCATCGCGTTGTCGACGAGCACCCCGAGCGCCTCGCGCAGGCGCCCCGAGGTGGCGCGCGCGACCAGGCCCTCGGGCGTGCGCACCCGCACCGTGCGGCCCTCGGCGCGCAGCGGGTCGCGCCACTCGTCGGCGACGGCGTCGAGCTCGCCGGCCACCTCGATCGGCGCCGCGCCCGCCGCGCGGGCCTCGCGGGCCGAGGCGAGCAGCTCGTCGAGGACCTCGGCGAGGCGCTCGGCCTGCTCCAGGGCCGCGGAGCCCTCCGCCGAGACGTGCTCGTCGGGGTGGGCGGCGAGCTCGTCGAGGCGCAGCTGCAGCGCGGTGAGCCGGCTGCGCAGCTGGTGGGACACGTCGCCGACCAGCTCGCGCTCGCGCTGCAGCAGTTCCGCGAGCGCCGTGGCCGAGGAGTCGAGCACGTCGGAGACGCGGTCGAGCTCGGGGATGCCGTGGCGGTGCGGGGCGGGCCGAAAGTCGCCGGCACCGAGCCGGGCGGCGCGCCCGGCCACCTGCTGCAAGGGGTCGGCCAGGCGCCGCGCGGTCAGCGTCGCGACCACCGCCCCGACGGCCACCGACAGCAGCACCGCCGCCAGCACCAGCGCCGTGGCCTGCAGCTGGCGCGCCCGCATCTCGGTGGTCGGCTCCGAGAGCACCGCCGAGCCGCTGAGCCCGAAGGGCAGGGTCTCGCTGACCGTCGGGCCCGGTGCCAGCTCGCCCAGCGTGCTGACCCCGCGCGGTGTGCGGACCACCAGCGACCCGCCCGGCGGCACCGCGATGCCCACCGCGCTGAGGTCGACGGGCCGGTCCACCGACACCTGCGAGTCGAGCGTGGCGACGACCTGGCGCAGCCGGGAGTTGATGTCGGCGCGGGTGAAGTCCTCGACCAGGCGCCACGTGGTGAGCGCCAGCGGCCCGCCCAGCACCGCCACGGTGATCGTGACGACGATGAGCGTGGAGACGAGGATCCGGCGTCGCACCAGCGGGACCTAGGTGTTGAAGCGGAACCCGACCCCGCGCACCGTGCTGATGCGCCGGCCGCCGCCGGACCCGCCCCCGTCGTCGGCGAGCTTGCGGCGCAGCCACGACATGTGCATGTCCAGGGTCTTGGAGGTCTTCATCTCGGGGTCGTTCCAGACCTCGCGGAGGATCTCCTCGCGGGACACCACCTGGCCGGCATGGGCCATGAGCACCCGGAGCAGCTCGAACTCCTTGTTGGCCAGGCCGACCTCGACCCCGTCCACCGTCACCCGGCGCGCGGACGGCTCGAGGCGCACCCCGCCGGCGTCGAGCACCTCCGGCGCCCGCCGGCGCAGCAGCGCCCGCACGCGGGCCAGGAGCTCGGCGAGCCGGAACGGCTTGCCCACGTAGTCGTCCGCGCCCGCGTCCAGCCCCACGACGAAGTCGACCTCGTCGGTACGGGCGGTGAGCATGAGCACGGGCAGGTCGGGCTGGTCGGCGCGCACGCGCCGGCAGACCTCGAGCCCGTCCATCCCGGGCAGTCCGAGGTCCAGCACCATGAGGTCCGGTCCGGCGGCGCCCGCGCGGTGGAGCGCGGCCTGACCGTCGCCGACGACGTCGACCTCGTAGCCCTCGCGCTGGAGCGCGCGGGAGAGGGGTCCGGCGATCGCCGCGTCGTCCTCGACGAGCAGCACGGTGGTCACAGCGCCACAGTAGCCCCGCTGCGGAACCGAACTGGCACCATCGCCCGCCATGTGCTCCGCCGGTCCGACCAGCGCATCCGCCGACCTCGACCTCGCCCTCTCCCTCGCCGACGCCGCCGACGCGGTGACCCTCCCGCGTTTCCGGGCGGTGGATCTGCGCGTCGAACGCAAACCGGACCGCACCCCCGTCACCGACGCCGACACGGCCTGCGAGGACCGCCTGCGCGCGCTGCTCGCCGAGCACCGCCCCGACGACGCGATCCTGGGCGAGGAGCGCGGCGGGGAGCTCGGCGCCGGCCGGGTCTGGGTGATCGACCCGATCGACGGCACCAAGAACTTCTCCCGCGGCGTGCCCGTGTGGGCCACGCTCATCGCGCTGGTCTCCGACGGGCGCCCCGTCGCCGGCGTGGTCAGCGCGCCCGCGCTGCAGCGCCGCTGGTGGGCCGCGGCGGGCCGGGGCGCCCACACCAGCGACCCCGCCCGCGGGCTCGCGGCCGCGCCCGTGCAGGTGTCGGGCGTCGGTGCCCTCGAGGACGCCTACGCCTCCACCACCGATCTCGACTACTGGCGGGGCATCGAGCGCCAGGACCAGTGGCTCGCGCTCACCCGCGCGTGCTGGGAGAGCCGCGCGTTCGGCGACTTCTGGCACCACTGCCTCGTCGCCGAGGGCCTCATCGACGTCGCGGTCGAGCCCGCCGCGTACACCTGGGACCTCGCGGCCGCGCAGATCCTCGTCGAGGAGGCCGGCGGCCGGCTCACGGACCTCACCGGCGCCGCCCGCCCCGACGGCGGCGACTCGCTGACCACCAACGGGCACCTGCACGACGCGGCGCTCGCGCTCGTGCGCCGGTAGGCGCCGCCGGGTGGGTGCAGCGCACCCAGGCCCGCGCCCCGGCCCGCTCCTACCGTGGAGCCCGTGACCCGCGACAACGAGCTCGGCGAGTTCCTGCGGGCCCGCCGCGCGCTGGTGCCGCCCGAGCGGGCCGGCCTCCCGCCCGAGCACGGCCGCCGTGTGGCCGGGCTGCGCCGCGAGGAGGTCGCGCTGCTCGCCGGGGTCAGCACCGACTACCTGGTCCGCCTCGAGCAGGGCCGCGAGCGGCACCCCTCGCGGCAGGTGCTGGTGTCGGTGGCGCGGGCCCTGCAGCTCGACGAGGACGCCACGACGCACCTGCTGCGGATCGGCTTCCCCGAGGTCCTCCCGGAGCGGGCGCCCGTGACCGCGGTGTCGCAGGAGCTGCGGCGCCTCATGGACCAGATGCCGGCCTCCCCCGCGTTCGTGGTGGGCCCCGGCCAGGACGTGCTGGCCGCCAACGCGCTCGCCCGCGCGCTGTACAGCCCGTTCTCGCGGTTCGACAACCTCCTGCGCATGATCTTCCTCGACCCGGCCGCGCCGGACTTCTACCTCGACTGGGAGCAGATCGCGCACACCGCCGTGCGCAACCTCCGCGCCCTGTCGACCGAGGCGGCCGAGCGCACCGAGCAGGTGGTCGGGGCGCTGTCGGTGCGCAGCCCGGCCTTCGCGACGTGGTGGGCGAGCCACGACGTCGGACCGCGGACCACCGAGACGAAGCGCTTCCGCCACCCCGAGGTCGGCGAGCTGAGCGTGCACTTCACGACGTTCGCCGTCGGCGGCTCCCCCGGCCAGCACCTCTCGGTGTACACCGCCGAGCCCGGCAGCCGCACCGCCGAGGCGCTGGCCCGGCTGGGCTCGCGCACCCCCCGTCACGACGAGACCTCGGGAGAGACGACGACATGGTGCTGACATGGTGCTGACCTGGCTCATCACGGGCTGTTCCGTGGCCTGGGACGCGCGCTCGCCACGACGGTGCTGGAGCGGGGCGACCGCGGCGGCCGCGCTGGCCGGGCGCGCCGTCGGCGGCGTCGACGTCCTGGTCGACAACGCCGAGCCGATGGGCATCGCGACCGTGATCGTGGAGCCCGGGCCGTTCCGCACGGAGTTCCTCGGGCGCTCCCTGCGCACCGCCGCCACGGAGATGCCCGAGTACGCCGCGACCGTCGGCGCGCGGCGCCGGTACCGCGCGGACAACGACGGCGGGCAGCCCGGCGACCCCGCCGAGGCCGTGGCGGTGACGCTCGAGGCGATCGACGCCGACGAGCCCCCGCTGCACCTGCCCCTGGGCGACCGCGCCCACGCCCTCGCCCGCGGCAGGTTCACCGCGTTCCTGGAGTCCATGGACGCGTGGGCGCCGGTGTCGCTAAGACCTCCTACGACGACGCCTGACCGGCGAGCCGCGCCCACACCAATCGCCCGAACAGCGAGAAGCACGCCGCCGACTCGTCGTCGAACCGCGTCCACTCGAACCGCCCACCGCGCTCGCACCAGAACACCTCCCACGCCTCGTCCTCCCCCGGCACGGGGCGCACGCACCACGCCCGCTCGACCTCCGCGTCGAGGCTGACCACCACCCCGGTGACCCCGGCGTCGGTCAGCCAGCCCGCCAGCTCACCGGCTCGCACACGGGGTTCGACGCAGCCGCGGGGCGGACGGTTCCACGGGACGGCACGAAGCCCGCGGAGCTGCCGCGCCGGAGGCGCAGCACAGCTGGCACGATCACCGCCGTGACCGAGCCCGAGGTCTGGTTCGAGGATCTGCCCGCCGGCCGGCGCATCGCGCTGGGCACGGTGGTCGTGGACCGCGACGAGATGCTGGCGTTCAACCGCCGCTTCGACCCGCAGCCCTTCCACGTCGACGAGGAGGCGGCGCGCGCGTCGCTGTTCGGCGGCCTGTGCGCGTCGGGGTGGTTCACCGCCTCGCTGTGGATGCGGTGCTACGTCGACGGCGTCCTGTCGCGCTCGGCGTCCATGGGCTCGCCCGGCGGCGACGAGATCGCCTGGCCGGCACCGGTGTTTCCCGGCGACCGGCTGGAGGCGGAGATGGAGATCCTCGCCGCGCGCGTCTCGGCGAGCCGCCCCCAGCTCGGGCTGATCACGCTCGCCGGCACCCTGACCCGCGACGGCACGACCGAGGTGTTCCGGTCGCGCTTCACCGGGATGTTCGGGCGGCGCGAGCACGCAGCGAACGGCGCCGCCACCGGCTGACCGCCGGAGGCTCGGGCTCGGGGTCGGGGTCGTCCTCGGGGTCGTCGTCGGGGTCGTCGAGGTCGTCCTCGGCGTCCTCGTCCGACCACGCCCCCCAGCCCCCGGCCGGCCCGAGCCCGCCGCGGTCGTCGGCCACGCCCTCGACCAGCGAGGCCAGGCGTTCGACGTCCCCGAGGCCGGAGAACTCCCACGGCTCCTCGGTGCCCGCGGTCGACAGGATGAGCGTGCCCGCCCCGAGCAGGCGCTCGACGCCGCTGCTGCGGGTGCGCACGCCCGTGATCGTGGCGCCGGCGACGTCGACGCTCTCGCGGGTCAGCACGCCCTCGCGCACGAGCAGGCGCCGGTCGGTGACGACGAGGTGCGTGCACCGCCAGCGCACGAGCGGCAGCACCGCGAGCCACACGACCGCGAGCGCCGCCAGGAGCACGACCGCCACCCGCACCGCGGTGCGCGTCGACCCCTCCCCGATCCCGCCCGCGAGGCCCGCGAGCAGCGCCGCGAGGAACACCGCGACGGGCGGCACGAGCGCGGGCACGACGAGCATCCGCCAGTGCGGCCGGCGGTGGGCGAGGACGTGCTCGCCCCGCCGGAGCACGCCGTCGGGGTAGGCCACGAGCACCCCCTCCCCGGGACTCGGCTCCGAGGTTAGCGAGCCGCGGGCCGTACGTGGACGACGTCGCCCGCCGACACGACGGTGGTGTCCCCGTCCGGGGCACGCACGGCGAGGCGCCCGTCGCGGTCGACGTCCACGGCACGCCCCTCGAGCAGGCGGTCGCCGGGCAGCATCACCGACACCTCGCGGCCGAGCGTGGCGCAGCGCGCGCGGTAGTCGTCGACGATCCCGGCGGCGACGACGTCGCCGTGCGCGTCCCGCCAGCGCCGGTCGAGCTCGGCCAGCGCGCGCAGGACGGCGACGAGCACGACGTCGCGGGCGACGTCGGCGCCCTCGGCGACCAGCGAGGTGGCGCCCGCGGGCAGGTCGGCGGCGGGCGTCGCGACGTTGACGCCCATCCCGATCACCAGGGCGCGCCCGGCGGGACCGCCCCCGACCTCGGCGAGGATCCCCGCGCCCTTGGCGGGCTCGGCCCCCAGGAGCAGGTCGTTGGGCCACTTCAGGGCGGCCGGCACGGTGCTGACCGCGCCGACCGCCTCGACCAGCGCCAGCCCCGCCAGCAGCGGCGCCCACCCCCAGCGCTCGGTCGCGATCTCGTGCGGGCGCAGCAGCACCGAGAACGTCAGGCCCTCGCCCGCCCGGTCCTCCCACACGCGGTCGCGGCGCCCGCGCCCGGCGTCCTGGTGCTCGGCGACCAGCACCGTCCGGTCCGGGGCCGGGTCGGGGCCGTCGGCGCGGGCCAGGAGGTCGGCGTTGGTCGAGCCGGTGCTCGCGACGACGTCGATCGACGCCCAGGGACCGGAGGGGGCACCGAGGGTGCGGCGGAGGGCGTCGGCGTCGAGGGGTGCGGCCACGAGCGCGCACCGTAGTGCCGCTGGTCACCTCACCGCCCGCGTAGCCCGAACGTGTCGGGAGCGGTCGCTACAGTGCCGCCCCATGACCGCCGCGACGGAGCCGTTGCCGGAGCCCGGGGACGCCTCGGACGAGCCCGACGTCCACACCTCGGCGGGCAAGCTCGCCGACTGGCACCGCCGCCAGGATGACGTGGTCCACGCCGGCAGCGAGCGGGCCGTGGAGCGCCAGCACGCCAAGGGCCGCAAGACCGCGCGCGAGCGCATCGACCTGCTGCTCGACGAGGGCAGCTTCCTCGAGTTCGACGCCATGGCGCGCCACCGCTCCACCAACTTCGGCCTCGACGCCAACCGCCCCTACGGCGACGGCGTCGTCACCGGGCAGGGCACGGTCGACGGCCGCCCGGTCTGCGTGTTCTCCCAGGACGCGACGGTGTTCGGCGGGGCGCTCGGCGAGGTCTACGGCGAGAAGATCGTCAAGGTCATGGACGTGGCCATGAAGATCGGCTGCCCGGTCGTCGGCATCAACGACGGCGGCGGCGCGCGCATCCAGGAGGGCGTCGTCGCCCTCGGGCTCTACGGCGAGATCTTCAAGCGCAACGTGCACGCCTCGGGTGTCGTCCCCCAGATCTCGCTGGTCATGGGCCCGGCGGCCGGCGGCGCGGTGTACTCGCCCGCGCTCACCGACTTCACGGTGATGGTCGACGAGACGTCGTTCATGTTCATCACCGGCCCGGACGTCATCAAGACCGTCACCGGCGAGGACGTCGGGTTCGAGGAGCTGGGCGGCGCCCGCACCCACAACGCGACCTCCGGCAACGCGCACTACCTGGCCTCCGACGAGGAGGACGCGATCTCCTACGTGCAGGAGCTCCTGGGCTACCTGCCGTCGAACAACCTCACCGACCCGCCGCGGATCCCGGGCGAGGAGGAGACCGGCTCGGTCCCCGACGGCATCGGCGACACCGACCTCGAGCTCGACACGCTGGTCCCCGACTCGCCCAACCAGCCCTACGACATCCGCGAGGCGATCACCCGCGTCGTCGACGACGGCGACTTCCTCGAGGTCCAGGCGCTCTACGCCGCCAACATGGTCGTCGGCTACGGGCGCATCGAGGGGCGGCCGGTCGGCGTCGTCGCCAACCAGCCCACCCAGCTCGCCGGCTGCCTCGACATCGGGGCCAGCGAGAAGGCCGCGCGGTTCGTCCGCACCTGCGACACCTTCAACATCCCGGTGCTGACCTTCGTCGACGTGCCGGGATTCCTGCCCGGCACCGACCAGGAGTACAACGGCATCATCCGCCGCGGCGCGAAGCTGATCTACGCGTACGCCGAGGCGACGGTCCCGCTGGTCACGGTCATCTGCCGCAAGGCCTACGGCGGCGCCTACGACGTCATGGGTTCCAAGCACCTCGGCGCCGACGTCAACATCGCGTGGCCGACCGCCCAGATCGCCGTCACCGGCGCCTCGGGCGCGGTGAGCATCCTGTACCGCAAGGAGCTCAAGAAGGTCGAGGACGACGGCGGCGACGTCGAGGCCCGGCGCGCCGAGCTCCAGCAGGAGTACGAGGACACCCTGGCCAACCCCTACGTCGCCGCCGAGCGCGGGTACGTCGACGCCGTCGTCCCGCCCTCGCACACCCGCGGCTACGTCGCCCGGGCGCTGCGGATGCTGGAGACGAAGCGGGAGACGCTGCCGCCGCGCAAGCACGGGAACGTGCCCCTGTGAGCGCAGCGAACGCGGAGGTGTGGCTGTGAGCGCAGCGAACGCGGAGGTGTGGCTGTGAGCGAGGAGCAGGAGCAGGCACCCGCGCGTCCGGTCCTGCGGATCGTGCGCGGCGAGCCCGACGCGGCCGAGATCGCCGCCCTGACGGCTCTGCTGGCCTCCGCGGGAGGGGGCGGTGCTGACGGGGAGGCCCCCGACCCGACGCCGCGGTCGGGCTGGGCGCGTCACGTCGATCTCGTGCGCGGTCCGGTCCAGCCGGGCCCCGGTGGCTGGCGGGCCTCCGCCCGACCACGCTGACCCGCCCCCGATCCCCCTGGTGACCCCCTGATGGCCCTGTTGCGCCGACGCCGTCGCACACCGATCGGTGGCGAGACCTATCGCGACGCCGACCACGCGCTGATGCCGATCCCGCCCACCGGCGGGCTGGTCAGCGCCCAGCTGCGCACCATGGAGGGGCGCCCGCTGCCGGGCGTCGTGGTGGCGGTCATCGAGACCGAGGGCCTGCGCCGGGTGGTCACCGAGGCGGTCACCGACCCGTTCGGCTTCTACACCGCGGCCGTGCCCAGCGGCACGTACACGCTGCGCGCCACCCTCGGCGGCTACAGCACCCTGACCCGCGACATCATCGTCGGGCGCGGCGACCACGCGGCGCTCGGCGCGCTGACGATGTCCGCCGACCAGGGCAGCACGCGCCCCTCGCCGGGCGAGTGGGTGATCGACGACGCGCACAGCCGCCTGGGCTTCGTGGCGCGCCACATCGCGCTGTCCCGCGTCTACGGCCAGTTCACCCGGTTCCGCGGGTCGATCCAGGTCGCCGAGGACATCGAGGACTCCAGCATCGACGTCGTCATCGACGCCGCCAGCATCGAGACCCACAACGCCCAGCGCGACGCCCACCTGCGCTCGCAGGACTTCCTCGCCGTCGACGAGCACCCGCAGCTGCAGTTCTCCAGCACGCGCTTCGCGGTGCGCTCCGGCAACTCGTGGACGATCGACGGCGAGCTCTCGATCCGCGGGCGCACCAACGACGTCCGCCTCGACACCACCTACCTCGGCACGCAGTCGTGGAACGGCACGCGCGTCGGGGCGACCGCCACGACGTCGCTGCACCGCGAGCACTTCACGCTGAACTGGCAGCAGATGGTCGCCCGCGGCATCCCGGTGGTCGGCTCGACGATCCAGATCCACCTGGACATCCAGGCCGTCCTGCAGCTCTGACGGTCACGACTCCAGCAGGTCGCCGAGGATCCGCGCCAGCTCGGTGCGGTCGCGCGGGCTGATCCGCGCCAGCCGGCGGTCGAACTCGGTCGCCAGGGCCGCGAGCGCGCGGTCCCGCGCCGCCTCGCCCTCGGGGGTCAGCACGAGCCGGTGGCGCCGCAGGTCCTCCTCGTCGATCTCGCGGCGCAGCAGGCCCTTGGCGGTGAGGCTGCGCACGTAGGCCGTCACGCTCGCCTTGGGGATGACCAGCGTCGCCGCGAGCTCGGCCGGGTACGGCGACGCACCGACCTCGGCGAGCACGAAGAACTCCTTCGTCTCCAGCCCGAGCCCGGCGAGCTCGGCGCTGCAGGCGTCCAGCACCACGGTGAGCAGGCGGTGGTTCAGCGTCCACAGCTGCGCGGCGTCGACCGGCACGGGAGCCCTCCGGAAAAGTGGTACTGTTTCGTACTAGTTCGACAACGAACTTCATGGCATGTCGAACCGAACCCTACGCGAAGGGACTTCCGCCGTGCTCCAGCACATCGCGATCCCGCGCGGGCCGATCGAGCTCGCGGCCGACCTCCACCTGCCCGACGACGCCGACCCGTCGGCACCGCGACCCGTCGTCGTCCTCTCCACCCCCGGCAGCAGCGTGAAGGAGCAGATCGGCGCGAACTACGCCTCCCGCCTCGCCGCCCGGGGCATCGCCGCCCTGGTGTTCGACCCCGCCCACCAGGGCGCGAGCGGCGGCGAGCCCCGCGACCTCGAGGACCCCTACCGGCGCGGCGAGGACATCTCCTACGCCGTCGACGCGCTCGACACGCTGCCCGGCGTCGACCCGGAGCGCGTCGGCGTCCTCGGCATCTGCGCCGGCGGCGGCTACGCGGTGCACACCGCCCGCACCGACCACCGCCTCCGGGCGGTCGGCACGGTCGTGCCCGGCAACATGGGCACCTCGTTCCGCGGGTTCCAGCCCGGGGGCCCGGTCGCCGCGCTCGACACCCTGGCCGCGGCGCGCACCGCCGAGAACCGCCGGGGCGCGCTGACCCGCGAGCCGTGGCTGCCCGAGACGACCGACGGCGTCGACGACGTCGACACCGCCCAGGCGATCACCTACTACCGCACCCCGCGCGGCGGGCACGAGCACTCCACCAACCGCCGCCTCGCCCGCGGTGACGCGCTGCTGCTGGGCTACGACGCGTTCCACCTGGTCGACCCGCTGATGACCCAGCCGCTGCAGGTGATCCTCGCCGGACGCCGCGGCACCACCGGCTCCTACGAAGTGGGCACGGCGCTGTGGGAGATGGCGCCGAACCCCGTCGACCTCATGGTGGTCGAGGGCGCCGGGCACTACGAGATGTACGACGTGCCCGAGTACGTCGACGCCGCCGTCGACCGGCTGGCCGCCTTCTACGCCGACCACCTGTGAGCCGACCATCTGTGCGCCGACCATCTGTGCGCCGGCCGCGCGGGCTCCTGCGACGCTGGGGCGCGTGAGCGGTGACGGGGGCGACGTCGTGGCGCGGCTACGGTGGCGGCGTGTGGGGGGACCGACGGTGACCGAGGGGTTCGACAGCGACGTGCCGTCGCCGGCGCGGATGTACGACTACTACCTCGGCGGGCAGGACAACTTCGCCGCCGACCGCGTGGCCGCCGAGGCGGTGATCGCCAGCCACCCCGAGCAGCCGCAGCTCGCGCGCAACAACCGCGCGTTCCTCGTCCGCGCCGTCGAGCACCTCGCCGCGTCCGGGATCCGGCAGTTCGTCGACGTCGGCACCGGGATCCCGACGGCGCCGACGGTGCACGAGGTGGCGCGCCGGACCCACCCCGGAGCGCGGGTCGTCTACGTCGACGACGACCCCGTGGTGCTGGCGCACGCCCGCGCGCTGCTCGCCGAGGACCGCGAGGTCGCGGTCGTCGAGGCCGACATGCACGACCCCGACGCGATCACCGCGCACCCCGACGTGGCCCGGCTGATCGACTTCAGCGAGCCGGTCGGCGTCCTGTTCGTCGCGGTCCTGCACTTCTCCCCCGGCGACGAGCCCCGGCGCATCCTCGGGCACTTCCGCTCACGGATGGTCCCCGGCTCGTTCCTCGTGCTCTCCGCGGGCAGCTCGGAGGGCCTCTCCGACGCCGAGCTCGCCGAGATCCACGACGCCTACGCGCGCACCCCGCGGGGCGGGCACCTGCGGTCCCGCGAGGAGATCACCGGGTTCTTCGACGGCTTCGAGCTCGTCGACCCGGGGGTCGTCGACGTCAGCCGCTGGCGGGGCTTCGAGCGCCCGACGCACATCTCGATCCTCGCGGGGGTCGCCCGCCGGGTGACGCCGGAGCCGCCGACGTAGGGTGCCGCCCCGTGCGTCTGGTCCTCGCGTCCGCGTCCCCGGCCCGGCTGGCCATCCTGCGATCCGCCGGGGTCGAACCCCTCGTGGAGGTGTCCGACGTCGACGAGGACGCCCTGCTCGCCGAGCTCGGCGACGAGGCCTCCCCCGTCGACCGCGTGTCGGCGCTCGCGCTGGCCAAGGCGCGGACCGTCGCCGCCCGGGTCGCCGAGGCGGTGCCCGACTGCGTGGTCGTCGGCGCCGACTCGATGCTGCACCTCGAGGGCGAGCTCGTCGGCAAGCCCGGGTCGATCGACGCCGCCCGCGGCCGCTGGGACCAGATGGCCGGGCGCACCGGGGAGCTGATCACCGGCCACGCGCTCGTCGAGATCGCCGGCGGCGTCGCGGGCCGGGAGGTCGCCGGGCACGCCACGACGGCGGTCGCGTTCGGAAACCCGACCACCGCCGAGCTGGAGGGCTACCTCGCGAGCGGCGAGCCGCTGGCCGTCGCCGGCGCGTTCACCCTCGACGGCCGGGGCGCCTGGTTCGTCGAGGGCATCGAGGGCGACCCGTCGAACGTCGTCGGCCTCAGCCTGCCGCTGACCCGCCGCCTGCTCGCCGAGATCGGCGTCGGCGTCGACGCCCTCTGGGCCGGCTGATCCCTGTG
>NZ_JBBEGM010000010.1:0-292295 GCF_037400335.1 Actinomycetospora flava | reverse complement strand
GAGCCGGCGACTACGGACCGTGGCGCAGACGGAACGTGCTCGGCGGCTCGTGGAACGTCTCCTTGAACGCGCGGCTGAACGCGGCGAGGTCGCCGAAGCCGCAGCGCAGCGCGATGTCGGTGACCGACAGGTCCGTCAGCCGCGGGTCGGCGAGCTCGCGCTGCCCGTGCTCGAGGCGCCGGCGGCGCACCAGACGGCCCACCGTCGTCGACACCTCGGCGAAGGCCCGGTGGAGCTGGCGGGTCGAGACGAAGTGCGCCCGCGCGATGGTCTCGGGGCCGAGGTCGGGGTCCTCGAGGTGCTCGGCGACGTAGGCCTCGACGCGTGCCCGCAGGTCGGCGACGCCGCGGGGCCCGGCGACGGGGTCGTGGTGCAGGGCCTCGCCGGCGACGGTGCCGACGAGCTCACCGAGCTCGGTCGCGAGGCGCGCGCCGGCGACGGGGGAGAGTGTCGGCGGCGCGGCGACGACGTCGGCGAGCGTCCGGCCGACGACGGCGCCGAGGCGGTCGCCGCCCAGGGCGCGGGCGGTGGCCGCCCGGGAGGTGTCGTGGTCGATGCCGACCAGGTCGCGGGGCCAGGTGAACACGAGCATCCGCCAGGGCCCGCGGAACTCCCACGCGAACGGGCGGCCCGTCTCGTAGATCGTGTAGGCGCCCGGCCCGAGCAGCGCCTCCCGCCCGTCCTGGCGGGCCACGGCCTGCCCGCGGGCCAGCAGGCCGACCTGGAGGTAGTCGTCGGGGTCGTGGCGCGCCAGCCCCGGCGTGCGCACGCACTCCTGCTGGGTCGAGTCGACGGTCGCCACCGCGAGGTGCCCGACGAGGCTGCTGCGCACCGCCCCGTCGAACGGGGCGTCGGCCTCCGCGCGCACGTCGAGGGCGACGAAGTGCTCGCGCAGGAGGTCGCGCCAGCCGTCGAGGCGGTCGGAGCGCCCGCGGACCTCCGGTGACTCCGGCGCGCGCGGCAGCGTCGGACGGCGGGGAAACGGCCCCACCGGGCGGGTGGTGGTCGCCACGGGCGGCTCCCGGGGTGGGGAGGGACGAGAAAGAGGACGACGACAGCGGTGTCATCGAGCAGGGGCGGTCGCTCGACGCTAGGGAACCCCGACGCGCCGGTCAACGGTGCGCAATCCGTCGCGGAGCGACAAGCGCCCGACCGCGGCGGGTGGCCAGGCTGTCACCGGCGGTCGCCCCGCCCCTCGGGGCGACCGCCGGACAGCTCTGCCCGCACCCGAGACCACCACCCCGGGAGGCTGACGTGACCGCCCTCGACGACCTGCCGCTCACGCCCACCACGACCACGGTGCGCGCGGCCTGTCCGCACGACTGCCCCGACACCTGTGCCATGACGGTCACCGTCGAGAACGGTGTCGCGACGGGGGTGCGCGGCGACCCGGAGCACCCGATCACCCGTGGCGGCCTGTGCGTCAAGGTCAACAACTACCAGGACAAGGTCTACAACCCCGACCGCGTCCTGCACCCGCTGCGCCGCACCGGCCCCAAGGGCAGCGGGCGCTTCGAGGAGATCAGCTGGGACGAGGCGATCGACACCATCGCGTCGACCTTCAAGGCGAAGATCGCCGAGCACGGCGCCGAGACCGTCATGCCGGTGAGCTACCTCGGCACGCAGGGCATCCTCAACGGCCTGTCGGTCGGCGACGCCTTCTTCCACCGGCTCGGCGCCACGATCACCGAGCGCACCTACTGCGACTCCGGCTCCTGCACCGCGTACGCCGCGACGATCGGCGCGACCGCGGGCGTCGACCCGGAGAGCATCGTGCACTCCCGCTACATCATCATCTGGGCCTGCAACATGGTCTCGACCAACCTGCACCTCTGGCCGATCGTCGCCGAGGCGCAGAAGCGGGGCGCGAAGGTCGTCGTCATCGACCCCGTCCGGCACAAGACCGCGCGGCGCGCCGACTGGTACATCCCGATCCGGCCCGGCACCGACGGCGCCCTCGCGCTCGCGATGATGAATGTGATCATCAACGAGGGGCTCACCGACGAGGACTACGTCCGCGAGCACACCGCGGGCTACGAGGAGATGGTCGAGCGGGCCCAGGAGTACACCCCGGAGTGGGCCTCGCAGGAGACCGGCATCCCGGCCGAGGACATCCGCACGCTCGCCCGCGAGTACGCCACCACCGACCCCTCGCTGATCCGCATCGGCGTCGCCATCGAGCGGCACGCCGGCGGCGGGCAGACGGTGCGCTCCATCGCCTGCCTGCCCGCGCTGGTCGGGGCGTGGCGCCACGTCGGCGGCGGCCTGCTGCAGCTCCCCCTCTGGGCCCACCCGGTGAACTGGCCGGCGTTCATCCACCCCGAGTTCGCGACGCCCGGCACGCGCGTCGTCAACCAGTACCTGCTCGGGCGGGCGCTGACCGGTGAGCTCGAGCTGGACCCGCCGGTCTCGGCGCTCATGGTCTACAACTCGAACCCGATGGTGGTCTGCCCCGAGCAGGAGAAGATCGCCCGCGGGCTGGCCCGCGAGGACCTGTTCACCGTCGTCAGCGACCACGTCCTCACCGACACCGCGCGCTACGCCGACATCGTGCTGCCCGCGACCACCCAGCTCGAGCAGCACGACATCATGTTCAGCTGGGGCCACTTCTACGTCACCCTGAACACCCCGGCCATCGAGCCGCTGGGCGAGGCGATCCCCAACACCGAGCTGTTCCGCCGCCTCGCCGCCGCGATGGGCTTCGACGACGACTACTTCCGCCTGTCCGACGAGGAGCTGCTCGCCCAGTCCTACGACTGGTCCGCGCCCGCGATGGAGGGCATCACGCTGGAGTCGCTGCGCGAGACCGGGTGGGCGCGGCTGAACCTGCCGAGCCCCGACGAGTACCGGCCCCACGCCGAGGGCGGGTTCCCGACGCCGTCGGGCAAGACCGAGTTCCGCTCGTCGGCACTGGAGGCGGCCGGCAACTTCGTCGTGCCGCTGTTCCGCCAGCTCTACGAGGAGTTCCAGCCCGGCGGGGTGGTCGACCCGCTGCCGCACTACGTGGCCCCGCGCGAGACCGGCGACAGCCACCCGCTGAACCTGCTCTCGCCGAAGTCGCACGCCTACCTCAACTCGAGCGCGGGCGACCAGGCGATGCAGAAGCGGGTGCAGGGCGAGCAGATGGTCACCCTGCACCCCGCCGACGCGCAGGCCCGCGACATCGTCGACGGCGCCTACGTGTCGGTCTACAACGACCGCGGGCGGTTCGTGGCGCTCGCGCGGGTCAGCGACGAGGTGGCCCCGGGCGTGGCGGTCGCGCCGATGGGGGCGTGGCCGAAGAACGCCAAGGACCAGAGCACGGTCAACGCCGTCAACCCGTTCGTCTTCGCGGACCTCGGCAACGCGCCGACGTTCTCGGACACGCGCGTCGAGATCGCGCCCGTCTGAGGGCTACCGGGCGGCCAGGACGGCGGTGTCCTGGTCGCCCGGGGTGCGCGGTGTCGGGGTGGCCGGCGCCGCCTCGAGCGCGGCGAGCATCCGGCGGGCCGCGCGGTCGGCGACGTCGGTGACCTCGTCGGCGTCCCGCCCCCGCCCGACCGCCCGGAACAGCTCGGCGAGCGCGGCGACGGCCGCCGGCGAGAGCGTCAGGCCACCGTCGGGGACGGCGCGCGGGGCGAGGGCGGCGGCGGCGCGGACGCAGGCGTCGCCCGGGGTGTCACCGGCCCCGGACACGGACCGACTCCGGGACGTCGGCGGCCACCGTCGCCGCCGGGGTGTCGTGCCACACGCGCTGGAAGGAGCTCGCCTTCGCGGTCGTGCTCTTCTCGGTTCTCACCGCGGCCTTCTCGGGCCGCAGCGATTCGACGCGCGCCACCTCGGCGCGCCAGTGCAGGTGCCACATGGGCGGGGACCTCCTCGTCCGCCACCGGGACCCGTGCTCGCGCGCCCGTCCCGGGGGACGGCGCCGGCGCTCACGGAGGGTCGACCGTGGCTCGCGGACTGAACACGGCACCCGCGATGGTGGTCCAGATCACGCACCGTTCGCCACGGGAGCGAAGTCTGAACCGAAACAGCACCTCATCGGCGCAGGGTCCTTGACGGCGGGTTTCAGCGCACGGTCGCGAGCAGGACGCCGTCCCACCCTTTCCGGTCGACGACCTGCAGGGCGGTCGCCCCCTCGAGGCGCGGGTCGGTGTCGACGAGGTCGACGACCTCGCGGACGCCGCGCACGGTCGGCGAGTCGTCGTCGGGGTCGGCGACGCGGCCGCCGCGCACGACGTTGTCGACGACCACCAGCGCGCCCGGCCGGCACAGCGGCAGCGCGGCGCGCACGTATCCGGCGTTGTTCTCCTTGTCGGCGTCGACGAACACGAGGTCGAGCGGCCCGGCGACGGTCGGCAGGGTCTCGAGGGCGGGGCCCAGGAGGATCTCGACGCGGTCGCCCACGCCGGCCTCGTCGACGCACGTGCGGGCGACCTCGGCGTGGTGCGGGTCGATCTCGAGGGTCGTCACCAGGCCCTGCGCGCCGACGGCGCGGGCGAGCCAGATCGTCGAGTAGCCGCCGAGCGTGCCGACCTCGAGCACCCGCCGCGCGCCCGCGACCCGGGCGAGGGTGGCCAGGAAGGCCCCCGCCGCCGGGGCGACGGCGATGTCGGGCAGCCTTGCGCCACCGGCCCGCTCCCGCGCGGCGCGCAGCGTGGCGTCCTCGAGGTGGAGGTGCTCGGTGAACCAGGCGTCGACGTCGTCCGCAGTCGGGGTCATGCCCCGACGGTAGGCCGGTGCAGTCCGAGGACGCGCTCGAGCACGCGGTACCGGAGCACCGCCGAGAGGCTCACGAACCACAGCACCAGCCCGATCGCGGGGTACTGGACCACCGGCGGGTCGGGGGCGGTGAGGCCGAAGTACTCGCGCGTGGCCGGGACGACCAGGACGACCACGAAGGCGACGAACAGGGCGAGCGCGAGCCACGTGGGCCGGCGGTCGGCGCTCACGGGCCGCCACGCCGTGAAGATCCGGTGCGGCGGCTCGAGGAGCAGGATGAGCACCATCGCGGTGACCGAGACGAACACCGACATCGCCGACTGGGCGCCGAGGGTCGCCGACGCCTCGGCGAAGTCGGCGTCCACGCCGTAGGTCAGGCCCGTGTACTGCTCGAACAGCTCGACGGCGCGGGGGTAGGGCGTGTCGGTGAAACCGTCGAGGATCTGTCGGTAGAGGAACGCGTAGATCGCCGTCGCGAACCCGGCGGTGATGACGCCGACCGGGATGACGAACCGCGCGAGCGAGACCAGCAGGTCCTCGGCGGGCGGCTCCGGGCGCGCCCACATCGTCAGGAAGAACGTCGGCACGCCGACGGTGAACAGCGTCAGCCCGACCTGGGTCGGCGTGTAGGGGAAGCCCAGCCCGAGCAGCGTCACGGTGAGGATGACGAGCATCTGCGTCGCCACCCGTGACAGGAACAGGTACATCGACGCGCCGACGCCGGCGATGATGCGGCGGCCCTCGGTGCGCGCCGGCGGCAGGGTCGTGAACGAGTCGTCGAGCAGCACGATGTCGGCGACGTCGCGGGTCACCGAGCTGCCCGAGCGCATCGCCACCCCGACCTGCGCGGTCTTGAGCGCGCGGGCGTCGTTGACGCCGTCGCCGACCATCGCGACCTGGTGGCCGCGGCGGCGCAGCGAGGCGACGATCTGCTCCTTCTGCTCCGGGGCGATCCGGCCGAACACGCCGTGGGTGTCGACCGCCTCGTCGAAGCGCTCGCCCTCGAGCGCCGCGAGGCGGGGCCCGGCGATCGCCGGGGCCTCGAGGCCGGCGCGGCGGGCGAGGGCGGCCACGGTGTCGGGGTCGTCGCCCGAGATCACCTTGACGGCGACGCCCTCGTCGGCGAGGCCCGCGAGGACGTCGGTGACCCCCTCGCGCAGCTCGTCGGCGAGCGCGACGAGGGCGACACCGTGGAGCCGCGGCAGTCGCGCCTCGCCGTCGGCGTCGCGCAGGCCCCCGACGGAACGGGCGAGGACGAGGACCCGCAGGCCCTGGTCGGTGCGGCGCCGGACGGCGTCCTCGGCCGCGATCGCCGGGTCGGTCAGCGCCGGGCGCAGCGTCGAGGGCGCGCCGAGCACGAGCGAGCTCCCGTCGGCGAACGTGACCCCGCTCCAGCGCAGCGACGAGCGGAACTCGACCTCGTCGACGACCTCCGCCCGCTCACCGGGCAGCGCAGCCAGCGCCGCCGTGGTGGCGTTGGTGGCACCGACCGAGTGCGCGAAGGTGCCGAGCAGCGCCCGCGCGCCCGCCTCGCGCTCCTCCCTGGGTCGAGCTCCGGCAAGCTCCGTCTCCCGGCCCGCCGGCACCACCTCGGCGAGGGACAGCCGCCCGCTCGTCAGCGTCCCGGTCTTGTCGGTGCACACGACGTCGACGCGGCTGACGGCCTCGACGGCGTTGGTGCGCTGCACGAGCGCCCCGCGCCCGGCGATCCGCGCGGCGCCGACGGTGTAGGCGACGGCGATGAGGAAGAACAGCCCGTAGGGCACGAGGCCGGAGAGCACCGCGGAGGTCTGGACGAAGCGCAGCACCGTCGACCCGTCGAGCGCGGCCTGGGCGAGGATCGCCCCGCTCATCAGCACCACGAGCAGGATGAGCAGGCGCACCACCAGCTCGATGCGCCACTGCAGCGGCGTGAGCACGGTCGTGTCGGCGCGCGCGGCGAGCGTGAGGCGCCCGGCGTGGCTCTCGGCGCCGACGGCCTCGGCGCGCTGCAGTCCCGCGCCGCCCGCGCACGAGGAGCCCGACAGCAGCGGGTCGCCGACGCCCTTGGCGATCGGGTCGGACTCGCCGGTCAGCAGCGACTCGTCGGCCTCGATCCGGCCGTCCACGAGCGGGCCGTCGACGACGATCTGGTCGCCGGAGCGCACCCGCACGAGGTCGCCGACGACGACCTCGCCCGGCGGCACCGTCCGCTCCGCGCCCTCGCGCACCACCGTCACGGGCTCGCGGGCGAGCAGCTGGAGCCGGTCGAGCTGGCGCTTCGCGCGCAGTTCCTGCACCGCGGCGAGCGCCGCGTTGACGATCCCGAGACCCACGCTGACCAGGGCGTCGCTGTAGCGGCCCAGGGCGAGCAGCGCGAACCCGATGACGAACAGCGTGTTGTTGTAGAACGAGAAGACCGTCGTGCGCAGGATGCGCCCGGTGGTCCGCCCGGACCCCGAGACGGGTGTGTTCGCCTCGCCCCGGCGGGCCGCGTCCCGCGCCTGCGCCTCGGTGAGGCCCTCGAGCGTCGCGGTCACCCCGCCATGATCCCGGCCGGAGCGGGTCAGGACGCGGAGGGATCCCCGTCCGCGGACCGGGGCGAGCCGAGGGCCCGCTCGAGCGCGTGCCAGATCGTGTCCGACGAGACGTCCGGGTGGGGCGTCTCGAGGCCGGGGGGCGGGCCGATCTCGAACCAGACGCGGTGCCCGTCGCCGTCGGGCTCGTCGCCCCAGGCCGTCGCCAGGGCCCAGTGGCGGGCGAACGGCACGGCGTCGTCGTCGACCGGGCGCACCGCCTCGCCGTCGACGAGCGCGACCCGCAGGACCCCGCCGGTGAGGCTCAGTTCGAGGGCGAGGCTCGCCTCGTCCCCGGCGTGGGTGACGACGTCGGCGGTGAGGTCGTCGACGAGCAGGACCAGGTCCTCGAGCGACACGGGCGCGCCCCAGGCGGTGGCGAGGGCGAGCGTGATGGTCCGTGCGTCCCGGACGGTGGACGAGGTGATCGGCAGCCCGACCGTGGCGGTGTGTGACATCGGCGTCCGTTCTCCGGCGCGTGCGCTGTCCCGAGCCTGACACAGAACCGGTTGCCCACCAGTGATCACACGGACCCCGTGCGCTCCGTGGCCACCCGCGCGCGGATTCCGGGCGGACGGCGGCTCAGCCGTCGGGGCGCAGCGCCCGGCGCCACTGCTCGGTGACGTCGCGGCGCAGGGCGTCGGTGTCGACGCCCTCGGGGTCGACGAGGCGCTGCATGCCGATGCCGCGGAGCTGGCCGACGATCGCGACGGCGACCGCCTCGGGGTCGGCGTCGACGCGGATCTCCCCGGCGTCGAGGGCCGCGTCGATGTCCACGCGGAGGTCGGCGCGGAAACCGCGGTCGCGTTCCCGGAACGTGTCGGCGAGCTCGCTGGCCGACGCCGCCTCGGCCCAGAGCAGCAGGAACGCGCGGTTGGCGGTGCCGAGCGTGGTGAGCGCGTGCAGGTAGCCGTCGACGAGGGCGAGCAGGCGCTCGAACCCCGGCGCCATCTCGTCGATCCCGGGCACGAAGCCGCCCTGGATGGTGCTCGCGAGCGTGTCGACGAGGCCCTGCTTGGAGCCGAAGTGGTGGGTGACGATGCCGCGGCTGTAGCCGGCGCGCTCCCCGACGCGGGCCAGCGTGAGCGCCCGGACACCGGACTCGACGACGATCTCGGCCGCGGCGGCGACGAGCGCGGTCTCGGTGTGCTCGCGGCGCTCGGCCTGGGTGCGGCGACGGGGTGCGGCACTCACCCCTCCGACCCTAGCTTGCCGGGCGACAAGCAACGCTCACCACGCGACCGGCAACCGCTCCAGCCCGTGGATCGCGTGCTGGGTCGCGAAGTCCACCTCGTCGTCGGCGATCGCGAGGTGCAGCGTCGGGAAACGGCGCAGCAGGGCCGGGAACGCGATCCGCATCTCCATGCGCGCCAGCGGGGCGCCCAGGCAGTGGTGCACGCCGTGCCCGAAGGCGACGTGGGGCGGGCCGTCGCGGGTGATGTCGAAGCGCTCGGGCTCGTCGACGACGGCCGGGTCACGGTTCGCGGTGGGCAGGTTGAACACCACGAGGTCGCCGCGCCGGATCGTCACGCCCTCGATCTCGACGTCGCGCAGGGCCAGGCGCGGCGAGCCGCTGCTGACGATCGACAGCCAGCGCATCAGCTCCTCGACGGCGGGCGCCACCGCGTCCTCGTCGTCGCGGACACGGGCGAGCGCCTCGGGGTGGCGCAGCAGGGCGAGCGTGCCGAGGCCCAGCATGTTCGCGGTGGTCTCGTGCCCGGCGACGAGCAGCAGGTTCGCGATGCCGACCAGCTCGTCGTTCGTGAGGTCGTCGTCGTGCTCGCGCAGGAGCATCCCGATGAGGTCCTCGCCGGGGTCCCGACGGGCGCGGGCGACGAGGCCCTGCATGTAGGCGAGGGCCTCGGCCGCGAGGGCGACGCGGCGGTCGTCGGACAGGCCGGCGTCGAGCTGGGCGCTGGTGCGCGCCTGGAACTCGTCCTGGTCGCCCGGCGGCACGCCCAGCAGCTCGCAGATCACCAGCGACGGGATCGGCAGCGCGTACTGCGACACCAGGTCGGCCGGCGCCCCGGAGCGTTCGAGGGCGTCGAGGTGGTCGTCGACGATCTCAGTGATGCGCGGCTCGAGGCGGCGCATGCGGCGCACGGTGAACTCGCCGGCGAGCAGGCGGCGCAACCGGGTGTGCTCGGGCGGGTCGAGGGAGAGCAGGTTGCCGCTGCGGTCGCCGGAGAGCTGGCGCGGGTCCCGCCGCACGTCGCCGGCGAGGTCCTCGGGGGTCCAGCCGTTGGCGAACGTGTCGGCGTCGCCCAGCATCCGGCGCACGTCGGCCTGGCGCGTGAGCAGCCACGCGGGCGGGCCGAACGGCGTGGGCACCCGTGCGATGCCCGCGCCGTCGCGCACCGCCTCCGCGTCGGGCGCCGGGCCGAAGCCGGTGCGACGCAGGTCGAGGGCGGTGGCCGGGGGAGGGGTCACGTGTGCTCCTGATCCGTGGTGGGGGTGACGGGGGCGAGCCAGACGCCGACGAGCACGTCGACGAGGCCGGTGGCGGCGTCGGCCCAGGTGGCGCGGGCCGTGGCGGTGCCCTCGGCGAGCGCGCGCTCGCGCTCGGCGGGGACGTCGACGAGCAGGTGGCGGGCGATGTCGCCGCGCTCGCGGGACACCGCGGGGGGCAGGCTCGGCAGGCAGGCGCGCAGGCCGTCGAGGATCCGCACCAGGACCGGTGAGTCGAGGTGCTCGTCGACGATGATCGCGCGCAGGGCCGGGTCGGTCATCACCTGCGCGCCGAAGCGGGCGTACCAGGTCGGCGCGCCCAGCGAGCCGAGGTGGTCGAAGGTCGGGCGCACGAGGCACTCGAGCCAGTCGCGCAGGTCGTCGCTGCCCTCGACGCGGGCGACCATCTGCCCGCGGGAGCGCTCGATGGCGTCGCTGTGTCTGCGCACGATGGCGCGCACGAGGTCGGTCTTGGTGCCGAAGTGGTAGCCGACGACCGCGGTGTTGCCCTGGCCCGCGGCCTCCGCGACCTGGCGGTTGGACACCTCGTGGACGCCGTGCTCGGCGAAGAGCCGCTCCGCGGCGACGAGGATGCGCTCACGGGTGACGGCGTTGCGGTCGGTCCGGGCCTTGGCGGGCACGGCGACGAGTGAACGATCCCACCCTCGCCGATGTCAATCGCCTGATTTAGATTGTCGTGGTGACCTCACCCCAGGCGGCGCGCAGCACGCCGGCGTTCGTCCCGGTGCTCGCGCTGGCCGGCATCACCGTCTCGCTGCAGCAGACGCTCGTGGTGCCGCTCGTGCCGCAGTTCCCGCGGCTGCTCGGGGCCCCGGCGGCCGACACCGCGTGGATCGTCACCGCGACGCTGCTGACCGCGGCGGTGGCCGTGCCGATCGTCGGGCGCCTGGCCGACATGGTGGGCAAGCGGCGGATGCTGCTCGTCTGCATCGCGATGCTCATCGTCGGCTCGGTGGTCGCGGCGCTGTCGACGTCGCTGATCCCGCTGATCGTCGGGCGGGCGCTGCAGGGCCTCGCGACCGGCGTGATCCCGCTGGGCATCAGCCTCATGCGCGACGAGCTCCCGCCCGAGCGCCTCGGGTCCGCCACCGCGCTGATGAGCGCCTCGCTGGGCGTGGGCGGCGCGCTGGGCCTGCCGCTGGCGGCCCTGATCGCGCAGACCGCCGACTGGCACGTGCTGTTCTGGGCCGCCGGCGGGCTCGGGGCCGTCGTGCTGGTCGGGGTGCTCGCGCTCGTGCCGGAGTCGGCGCAGCGCGCGGGCGGGCGGTTCGACCTGGTCGGCGCGGTCGGGCTCGCGATCGCGCTGGTGAGCCTGCTGCTCGCGGTGTCGAAGGGCGGCACCTGGGGCTGGGGCAGCGCGACGACGGTGACGCTGTTCGTCGTCGCGGCCGTCGTGCTGCTGCTGTGGGCGTGGTGGGAGCTGCGGACACGCCAGCCGCTGGTCGACCTGCGGGTCAGCCGCCGCCGCCAGGTGCTGCTGACCAACACCGCGTCCATCGTCATGGGCTTCTCGATGTTCGCGATGTCGCTGGTCTACCCGCAGCTGCTGCAGCTGCCCGTGGCGACCGGCTACGGGCTCGGGCAGTCGATCCTCGTCGCGGGCCTGGTCCTCGCCCCCGGCGGGCTCTGCATGATGGCGATGTCGCCGGTGTCGGCGCGCATCAGCGCCGCGTCCGGCCCGCGCACCACCCTCATGCTCGGCGCGTTCGTCGTGGCCGTCGGCTACGGCGTCGGCGCGGTGTTCCACTCCTCGGTGTGGGAGCTGGTGATCAGCTCGATCGTCATCGCCTGCGGCATCGGGCTCGGCTACGGGGCGATGCCCTCGCTGATCATGGCCGCGGTGCCGGTCGAGCAGACGGCGGCGGCGAACAGCCTCAACAACCTCATGCGCGCGCTCGGCACCTCGGTCGCGAGCGCGGTCGCCGGCGTGCTGCTGGCGTCGCTCGTCTCCGCGGCGGGCGTGCCCACCGAGGCGGCGTTCGTGCTGGTCATGCTGCTCGGCGCCGGGGCGGCCGTGGTCGCGGTGGCCATCGTGGCCGCCATCCCGCCGCAGCGGCCGGTGGCGCGCACGACGGAGCCGATCAGTACCCCTGACGAGCCTGACGAGCCCGACGCGCCCGCCCTGGTGCGAGGCGTGGTCCGCCACCGCGACGGGCCGGCCGCCGGCGCGGTGCTCACCGTGGTCAGCACCGACGGCCACCAGCTCGGGACGGTTCGCGCCGGTGAGGACGGGGCGTTCGCGGTGCGGCGCACCGGCACCGGGCGGGCGCACCTGCTGGTCGTGCAGTGGTCCGGGATCGCGCAGGCCGAGCCGCTGACCGGCACCGACGGCGTGGAGCGCGACGTCGACCTGGTGGCACGGACCCGGGGCGAGCGGGATGCGCCCGCCCCGGTCCGGGTCTAGCCCTTCAGGAGCTGCTCGAACGGCACCGCGGCGGCGAACGGGTCGGCGACATGGCCCGCCGGGCGCGCGGCCACGAGGTCGGCGAGTTCGCCCGCCGCGCGGGTGATGCGCTCGGCCAGCTCCGGGGTCGCCCCCCAGTCCTCCGACGCCGCGAACACCCCGGTCGGCACGACCGTCGCGTGCAGGTACGCGAACAGCGGGCGCATCGCGTGGTCCAGCGCGAGCTGGTGGCGCGCGGTGCCCGCCGTCGCGCCGAGCAGTACCGGGGTGCCCGCCAGCGCGTTGCTGCCAAGATCTGGGCGGTCGAGGACGTCGGCGAACGTCTTGAACAGGCCGCTGTAGGACGCCGAGAAGATCGGCGTCACGGCGATCAGCCCGTCCGCGCCGGCGACGGTGTCGAGCACCGGGCGCAGCGCGGCGTTCGGGAAGCCGGTGACGAGGTGGTCGGCGAGGTCGCGGGCGTGGTCGCGCAGCTCGATCACCTCGGGCCGGGCCTCGACCCCGCGCTCGCCGAGGGCGGTCACCGTGGCGTCGGTGAGGCGGTCGGCGAGCAGCCGGGTCGACGACGGCACCGAGAGGCCGGCGCTGACGACCGCGAGGGTGCGGGTGCTCATCAGACGGTGACCTCCTGCTTCGTCAGCTGTGCTGCCACCAGCGACTCGTGCGTCGGCGCGTCCGGCACGTGCGCGGGACGGCCCGCGGCGAACTCCTTGCGCAGCACCGGCACGACCTCCTCGCCGAGGATGTCGAGCTGCTCGAGGACGGTCTTGAGCGGCAGGCCGGCGTGGTCGATGAGGAACAGCTGGCGCTGGTAGTCGCCGACGTAGTCGCGGAAGCCCAGCGTCCGGTCGATGACCTGCTGCGGGCTGCCGACGGTCAGCGGCGTCTCGCGGGTGAAGTCCTCCAGCGACGGGCCGTGCCCGTAGACCGGGGCCTCGTCGAAGTAGGGCCGGAACTCGCGCACGGCGTCCTGCGAGTTCTTCCGCATGAACACCTGGCCGCCGAGGCCGACGATCGCCTGGTCGGCGTCGCCGTGGCCGTAGTGCTCGAAGCGGCGGCGGTAGAAGTCGACCATGCGCCGGGTGTGGTCGGCGGGCCAGAAGATGTGGTTGTGGAAGAAGCCGTCGCCGTAGTACGCGGCCTGCTCGGCGATCTCGGGGCTGCGGATCGAGCCGTGCCACACGAACGGCGCGACGCCGTCCAGCGGGCGCGGCGTCGAGGTGAAGCCCTGCAGCGGGGTGCGGAACTTCCCCTCCCAGTCGACCACGTCCTCGTCCCACAGCCGCCGCAGCAGCGCGTAGTTCTCGACCGCGAGCGGGATGCCGGCGCGGATGTCCTGCCCGAACCACGGGTAGACGGGGCCGGTGTTGCCGCGGCCCAGCGTGAGGTCGACGCGGCCGCCCGCGAGGTGCTGCAGCATCGCGTAGTCCTCGGCGATCTTCACCGGGTCGTTCGTGGTGATGAGCGTCGTCGCCGTCGACAGCTGCAGCCGCTGGGTGCGGCCCGCGAGGTAGCCGAGGGTCGTCGTCGGGGAGGACGAGAAGAACGGCGGGTTGTGGTGCTCGCCGAGGGCGAAGACGTCGAGGCCGACCTCCTCCGTCTTCTCCGCGATCCGCAGGACCGCCGCGAGCCGCTCGGCCTCGGTGGGGGCGCCGCCGGTGGTCGGGTCGGGGGTGATGTCGCTGACCGAGAAGACACCGAACTGCATGGCCCTGCGCTCCATTCGTTGACGTTTCAACTTGCACTCTGCCGAACAGTGGTGGACGTGTCAACTATTCCGCGCCGGCGCCGGAGGATCTCGTTGACTGTCGTCCGGCCTGTGCTGTGTACTCACCGTCAACAGGGGCCGCGCTGACACCACGTTCGGTCCAGTAGTCGGGGTATCGCGAGTACGTCGGGTGACGGACGGGAGCGTGCCGTGGGCGTGGACGTGGGCGTCAGCGTCGAGATCAGCGTCGATGTGGTCGTCGTCGGCGCCGGGCCCGTCGGCCTGACCGCCGCGGTCGAGCTCGCGCGGCGCGGGGTGCGGGCGCGGGTGGTCGAGAAGCTCGCCGCGCCGCGGGGCTACGCCAAGGCCGTCGGGCTCCAGCCGCGCACCCTGGAGCACTGGGAGCGCAGCGGCATGCTCACCGCGGCGCTCGACGAGGTGCGCACGATGCGCGGCAACGTCGTCTACCGCGACGGCGCGGCGGTCGCGCGCACCGAGCTCGCGCTGCCCCCGGACGTGCCCTTCGGGTTCACCGCCCTGCCGCAGTACACGACCGAGCGCCTGCTCGCCGAGGAGCTGCGCCGGCACGGAGGATCGGTCGAGCGCGCGACGGAGCTCGTCGGCTTCGAGCAGGACGCCGACGGGGTGACGGTGCGGCTGCGCACGCCCGCCGGCGAGGAGACGGTGCGGACGTCGTACCTCGTCGGCGCGGACGGCGCCCACAGCGTGGTCCGCAAGGGCCTCGGCCTGCAGTTCGAGGGCGACGCCTTCGACGAGGAGTACATGCTCGGCGACGTCGTCCTGGACTGGGCGATGCCCGCGGGCTACGGCGTCCGCTGCACGCGCGCGCAGCCCGACGGCCCCGACGACATCCTCGTCGCGATCCCCCTGCCCGGCGCCGGGCGCTACCGGGTCTCGATGCTCGCGCCGCCCGAGCTCTCGACCCGCGCCGCCGGCGGCGTCGCCCACGGGTTCGAGGGCGGCCACGCCCCGGAGCTGCACCACCTCCAGGCCGTCGTCGACCGCCTCGCCCCGCAGCGGACGACCGTGTCCGACCTGCGCTGGTCGTCGGTGTTCCGCATCAGCCACCGGCTCGCCGACCGCTACTCCGACGGGCGCGTCTTCATCGCCGGCGACGCCGCGCACATCCACCCGCCGACCGGCGGGCAGGGCATGAACACCGGCATCCAGGACGCCGTCAACCTCGCGTGGAAGCTCGCGCTCGTCCTCGACGGCGTCGCCGCGCCCGGCCTGCTCGAGAGCTACCACGTCGAGCGCCACCCGGTCGGCGAGGAGGTCGTCGGCCGCACCACCCGCCACGCCCGCGAGGGCTTCGACGCCGAGGAGCCGGCGGCCATGCTGCGGCGCGAGGCGCAGCTGCTCGTGAACTACTCCGACAGCCCGATCGTCGCGTCGGTCGGCGAGACCCTCGGGGTCGCGCCCGGCGACCGCGCGCCCGACGCCCGCGGGCTGCGGCGCCCGGCGGTGACCGACCCCATCCGGCTGCACGCCGTGCTCGCGGCCACCGAGCACGCCCTGCTCGTCTACGTCGACGACGTCGCCCAGATCGCCGAGGTGAACGCCGCTCGGGTCCACGCCGCCACCGTGCCGCTGCCGCTGCGCGTGCACGTGGTCGTCGGCCCGGACCTGGGCGCCGTGCTCGCCGACGCCGGCGAGCCGTGCCTCGTCGACAGCGTCGGCGACCTCGCCGCCGTGTACGGGATGGGCGGCGGCGACGCGGTGCTCGTGCGCCCCGACGGCTACGTCGGCTGGACCGCGCGCCCGATCGTCACCGCCGAGTTCGCGGCGTACCTGCAGTCGCTGGTGGGGGCGGCCGATCAGGTGCCGCAGTAGGTGACGTACCCCGTGGCCGACGGGTCGCCCTTCGCGTAGTCCTCGAGACCCGCCCGCTCCTCGTAGGGACGCGAGACGACGTCGACGAGCCGGTGGAACGGCGCGGGGTCCCCGGCGACCGCGGCGTCCAGGGCCGCCTCGACGTGGTGGTTGCGCGGCACGTAGACGGGGTTGACGCGGTCCATCGCGTCGGCGGACTCCCCGGCCGGGCGGTCCTGCTGCTCCAGCGCCGACCGCCAGCGCGCGAGCCACGCGTCGACGGCCTCGCGGTCGACGACGAGGTCGAGCACCGGGGACGCGTCGCCCCGCGCGGCGCTCGACAGGCCGCGGAAGAAGCGGGTGTGGTCCGGCTTCTGCTCGGCCATGAGCGCGACGAGCTCCTCGACGAGCTCCCGGTGGTCACCGGTGAGGCCGAGCTTCGCGTGCAGCCCCGCCGAGCGGTGCCGGCCGAAGCGCTCTGCGAACGACGACACGACCTCGGTGGCCGCCGGGATCGCGTCCTCCGGGTCGTCCTCGATGAGGCCCAGCAGCGACTCCGCGAACCGGGCGAGGTTCCACTGCGCGGCCTGCGGCTGGTTGCCGTACGCGTAGCGGCCGCCGTGGTCGATCGAGCTGAACACCGTCGACGGGTCGTAGGCGTCGAGGAAGGCGCAGGGCCCGTAGTCGATGGTCTCGCCGGAGATCGTCATGTTGTCGGTGTTCATGACGCCGTGCACGAAGCCGACGTCCATCCACTGCGCGACGAGCGCCGCCTGCGCCTCGACGACCGCCTCGAGCAGGGCGAGCGCCGGCCGCTCGGCCTCGGCGGCCTCCGGGTGGTGGCGCGCGATCGCGTGCTCGGTGAGCCGGCGCAGCACGTCGGCGTCGCCGGTGGCCGCCGCGTACTGGAACGTGCCGACGCGCAGGTGGCTGGACGCGACGCGGGCGAGGACGGCGCCGGGCAGCGGGCGCTCGCGCATCACCCGCTCGCCGGTGGTGACGACGGACAGGGCGCGCGTGGTCGGGATGCCCAGCGCGTGCATCGCCTCCCCGACGACGTACTCGCGCAGCATCGGACCGAGCGTCGCCAGCCCGTCGCCGCCGCGGGCGAACGGCGTGCGGCCCGAGCCCTTGAGGTGCAGGTCGCGGCGGCGTCCGTCGGTGCCGGTGATCTCGCCGAGCAGCAGCGCGCGCCCGTCGCCGAGGCGGGGTGAGTAGTTGCCGAACTGGTGGCCGGCGTAGGCCATGGCGACCGGGGTGGCGCCCGCGGGCACCGCCGCGCCGGCGAGCACGGCGACACCCTCGGGCCTGCGCAGCGCCTCGGCGTCCAGGCCGAGCTCGCCGGCCAGCTCGTCGTTGAGGGCGACCAGCTCCGGCGACGGGGCGGGCGCGGCCTGCCACGGCTGGTAGAGGCCCCCGAGGTCCCGGACGAACCAGTCGTCGAGGGTGACGGGCGACGCGGCGACGGTCATGTGTCCGAGGCTAACCGTGTGTTCGGGGACGTATGCCTGATCAGCGTCGTGATGCGGACCAGCGAGGGGCTGCGCGGGGTCGACCCGAACCCGAAGCGGACCGGCGGCGACACCGGCGCGAGCGGGCCCTGGTCGGCGCCCTCCCAGCGCACGGAGGCGGCGGTGACCCGGTGCAGGTCCCGCGCCCCGTAGTACTCGCGGCGCCCGCCGCCCGCGCTGCCGACCGTGCGCACGCCGGGCAGCACGCGCCGGGCCACGGCGTCGATCGCGGCGATCCACGCGGGTGCGGTCGCGAGCGGGCGCGGGACCGCGCGCAGCAGCCACCCCAGCGGCGGGCGCCTGCCGACCCGCAGGGTCAGCTCGAGGTCGGCGGTGGTGACGCGGTGCTCGCCGATGCCGGCGACGTGGCTCACCGGGCCCAGGCGCGTCTCGTCGAACGTGTACGTGGCGCCCACGAAGTCCGCGACGTCCTCGTCGGGTGCGAGCAGGATGCGGCGGCCGTCGGGGCGTTCGACCATGACGTCGGTGAACGCCCCGAGTGGCGAGGACGGCCAGTGCCCCACCACGGCGCGCAGCCCGCCCGCCGTGCCGACGCCGGCGATCCAGCCCTCGAAGCGGTCCATGCCCGGGGCTACCCGCTCACCCCCGCACGGGCAGCGCCCGGGTGCACACTTCATGACACTCGATGACACCAATTCGGGCCCGAGCGACTAACCTCACCGGCCATGACGGTCCCGGAGGCGACGCGTGCCCCCCGCGGGCGACGGCCGATGAGCGACCGGCGCCGCGGCCAGCAGCGCCTGGAGATCTCCCGCGAGGCCGTGCGGCTCTTCCGTGCGCAGGGCCTCGCGGCCACCAGCGGTGAGCAGATCGCGGAGGGCGTGGGGGTGTCGGTGCGCACCCTGTGGCGCTACTTCCGCAGCAAGGAGAGCTGCGTCGAGCCGCTGCTCTCGCAGTCCGCCGACGCCTTCGTCGCGATGCTGCGCCGCTGGCCGCGCGAGCGCTCGCTCGAGGACCACATGGTCGCCGACGCCCGCGTGTCGGCGCCCGCGTCGCCGGGTGACGACGAGGCCGCGCTCGCGGTGATCGCCATGTCCCGCACCGAGCCGGCGTTCCGCGCGATCTGGCTGGTGGTGCACGAGCGCACCGAGGCCGTGCTCGCCGAGGTGATCGCCGACCGTCTCGGCCGCGCACCCGACGAGCTCGCCGTGCGCGTCCAGGCCGCCACGCTCGGCGCCGCCCTGCGCATCACCACCGAGGACTACGCGGTGGCGCTCGCCGAGGGGGTCGCGATCACCGGCGAGGACGTGGTCGCCCGGCTCACCGAGGCGGTGCGGGCGGCCACCCACGGGGTGATCGGCGAGGCGGTCACCTGACCTGCGTGGTCACCCAGTGCTCGAGCGTCGAGAACGCGGCCTGGTGCCCGAGCGAGCCGTCCGGGCCGGTGTCGAAGGCGTGGTCGGCGAAGGGGATGTCGACCTGCGCGGTGTCCGCCCCGGCGGCGCGGGCGGCCTCGAGGAACCGGGTCGCGCCCTCCGGCGGGACGAGGTGGTCGCGGGCCGGTACGACCGCGAACGTCGGCGGCGCGCCGGGGCCCAGGGCGTCGACACCCGTGACGGCGCGGTAGCGGTCGGGCATCTCGTCGGGCGTGCCACCGGTGTAGCCGACGGCGAAGCGCTGGGCGCCCTGCCCGCGGCGCCAGGTGTCCGCGAGGTCGACGGCGGGATAGATCGTCGCGATCGCCGCCGGCCGGGGCACCGGGACGGGCGAGCTGCACGCCGAGGGCTGGGTGCCGGCCGCGGCGCGGTAGCCGACGGAGACCGCGAGCTGGCCGCCCGCGGAGTCGCCGCCCAGCACGATCCGGCGCGGGTCGCCGCCCTGCTCGGCCGCGTGCTCGGCGACCTGCGCGAGCGCGCAGGCGACCTGCGGACCCGCGACGTCCCAGGTCGGGCGGCCCGGCTCGGCGAGCGTGTACTCCACCGAGATCGCGAGGAAGCCCGCGTCGGCCATGCGGCGCATGTCGGCGGCGCGGTCGAGCTCCGAGCCCGTCGCCCAGCCGCCGCCGTGCACCCACACGAACACGGGCGCCGGGCCGGCCGCGTTGCGGGGACGCGTGATCGCGAGGTGGAGGTCCTGGCCCTGCGGGGTGGTCGTGTAGACGGTGCGCGCGTCGGGCGCCGAGCCGTCGGGCGGGCCGGCGAGGGTGAGCGCCCGCCACGGGTCGACGCTGCCGCCGCCGGCCAGCGTCGCGGTGACCACGGCGCCGACGGCCCCGGCGAGCACGAGCGTCGCGATCGTCGCGGCGACGGCGACCGTCGTGGTGAGGGCCCGTCGCGTGCTCGGGCGCCGCGCCAGCCACGCGCCGACGGTCACGACGACGCCGAGGAGCACGAGCAGCGGGCCCCACACGACCACGATCCGCTTCGAGGGCTCGGCGCCGAACAGGTCGGTCTGCGGCGCGAGCGCGGTGATCGCCGCGGCGAGCAGGAACAGGGTCGCGAGGGCGAGGACGACGAGGAGCGCGACGGCGGGGGCGCGTCCCCGCGCGTTCGTGTCCTGGTCCGCCACAGCCTCCACGTACCCAGGGTGCACCGGGTGGTGATGCGCACTTTCGGGTGCCCTGTCACTCGCGTGCAGGGGTGTCCGGCGAGAAGATCACGCGCATGGCTCGCACCGTCGCCGACCAGCTCATCGAGGTCCTGATCCAGGCCGGCGTCCGCCGGATCTACGGGCTGGTCGGGGACAGCCTCAACCCGATCGTCGACGCCGTGCGCCGCTCGGGCGGTGCCGAGCAGGGCGGCGTCGACTGGATCCACGTGCACAACGAGGAGGCCGGCGCGCTGGCCGCGGCCGCCGAGGCGCAGCTGACCGGCACGCTCGCCGTCTGCGCCGGCAGCTGCGGGCCCGGCAACACGCACCTCGTCCAGGGCCTGTACGACGCGCACCGCTCGGGCGCGCCGGTGCTCGCGATCGCGTCGCACATCCCGTCGCTGCAGATCGGCACCAACTACTTCCAGGAGACGCACCCCGAGCGCCTGTTCGTCGAGTGCTCCTCCTGGGTCGAGCTGATCTCCCGGCCGGAGCAGATGCCGCGCCTGCAGCGCATCGCGATGCAGACCGCGCTGGCCGACCGCGGGGTGTCGGTGCTCGTGCTGCCCGGCGACATCACCGCCCTGCCCGCCGCGCACCCGACCGGCCGGGGCGACCTCGTCGCGCCGTCGTCGGTCGTCCAGCCCGCCCCCGACCGCGTGGATGCCCTCGCCGAGCGGATCAACGGCGCGCGCACCGTGACGCTGTTCGTCGGCGCCGGGGTGCGGGAGGCCCGCGACGAGGTGCTCGCGCTGGCCGAGCGGGTGAAGTCGCCGGTCGGGCACTCGCTGGGCGGCAAGGAGTGGATCCAGTACGACAACCCCTACGACGTCGGCATGAGCGGGCTGCTCGGGTACGGCGCCTGCTTCGAGGCGAGCCACGAGGCCGAGCTGCTCGTGCTGCTGGGCACCGACTTCCCCTACGACGGGTTCCTGCCGCAGGCGCGCACCGTGCAGGTCGACCGCGACGCGCGGCACCTCGGGCGGCGGACCGTGCTCGACCTCGGCGTGGAGGGCGACGTCGGCGCGACCCTGCGCGCGCTGCTCCCGCTCGTGGAGGAGAAGACCGACCGCGCGTTCCTCGACGAGATGCTGCGCCACCACGCCGACGCGCTCGAGCACGTCGTCGACGCCTACACGCAACGCGTCGAGGACCACCGACCCGTGCACCCCGAGTACGTCGCGTCGGTGCTCGACGACGAGCTCGACGACGACGCCGTCGTCACCGTCGACACGGGCATGTGCAACGTCTGGGCCGCGCGCTACATCTCGCCGACCGGGCGTCGGCGCATCCTCGGCTCGTTCCGCCACGGGACGATGGCCAACGCGCTGCCGCACGCGATCGGGGCGGCGGTGTCGCAGCCCGGGCGTCAGGTCGTGTCGATGTCCGGGGACGGCGGGCTGACGATGCTGCTCGGCGAGCTGCTGACCGCCGTCGAGCAGGACCTCGACCTCACCGTCGTCGCCTTCAACAACGGCTCGCTGGGCATGATCCGCCTGGAGATGATGGTCGCCGGCTTCCCGTCGTTCCAGACCGACCACGGCCCCGCCGACCTCGGCGCGATCGCCCGCGCGGCCGGGCTGCACGCGGTCACCGTGTCGGATCCCCGCTCGCTGCGCGCCGGTCTGCGGGAGGCGCTCGACCACCGCGGCCCGTCGCTGGTCGACGTGCGCACCGACCCCAACGCGCTGTCGATCCCGCCGCACATCACCGCCGAGCAGGTCCGCGGCTTCGCGCTCGCGGGCATGCGCACGGTGCTCGCCGGCGGCGTCGGGAAGATGGTCGACCTCGCCCGCTCGAACCTGCGCTCGGTCCCGCGCCACCCCCTGCGCTGAGCCGTTCCCTCGTACCAGCGATGCGGCATTGCCGGCGTCTGACGCCAGGATCGCCACATCCTCGCCGGCGCGACACGCCGTGGTGGGCGTGGTCCGGGGTGTCTCAGCGTGGCGGCCACGCTGACGTCAGACGCCAGGAAAGCCCCCACGATCACCGGCGGGCGCGGAGAGGCGTCGCCGGGGGCGTCGCGACTGGCTACCGTCACGGGGCATGCCCTATTACCAGTTCACCGCCCCCACCGGCAGCGCCGTGCTCGCGCACCGGGCCGAGATCGCCGCGGCGTTCACGAAGGTCCACGGCGAGGTCACCGGCGCGCCGAGCGCGTACGTGCAGTGCTCGTTCACCGAGGTCTCGCCGGACAGCATCTTCACCGCCGGGGAGCCGACCTCCGCGCCGCGCATGGTCGGCCTCATCCGCGAGGGCCGGACGAAGGAGACCCGCGGGAAGCTCCTGAACGGCCTCGCCGACGCCTGGTGCGCGATCACCGGCGACGCCAGGGAGGAGATCGCGCTCTTCCTCGTCGAGATACCGGGCGCGAACGTCATGGAAGGCGGCGTGATCCTGCCGGAGGCGAGCGAGGACCCGGGCGCGATCGCCTGATCCGCGCTACCGGTCGAGGCCCCCGGCGAGGGTCGTGAAGGCGTCGGTGACCTCGGCGCGCAGCACGTCGATGGGCGGCGCCGCGTCGTCGGCGCGCTCGAGCCAGCGGTCGAGCACGACGCGCAGGGCCGCGAACGCCGTGGTCGCGCAGAGGCGGACGTAGGCGTCGTCGGGGCCGTCGAGCCGCTCGGTGATCGCCGCCGCCAGCGCCCGCTCCTGCGCGGCGAGCACCGAGAGCTGCTGGGGGAGCAGCGACGGCGCGCGCCGGATGAGGCGCAGGACGGCGACGTGCTCGTGGCCGGCGACGTCGTCGCGGTCCATCACCTCGAGCACCGCCTCGCGCAGCGCGGTCAGCACCGACTCCGCCGCCGGGCGGGCGCGGAAGCGCGCGACGACCGCCTCCGCGCCGAGCGCCGCCGTCGCGAGCACCGCCTCCTCCTTGCTGGAGAAGTAGTTGAAGAAGGTGCGCCGCGCGATGTCGGCCTCGTCGGCGATGCGCTCGGCGGTGACGTTCTCGACGCCGTCGCGCAGCGCCAGGCGCAGGGCGGCCTGGCGCAGCGCGGCGCGGGTGGCGAGCTTCTTGCGCTCGCGCCGGCCGTCCGGGGCGGCGGTGGTCATGCCCAGGTCACCGGCAGCGCGTGCACGCCGAAGATCAGCATGTCGTTGCGCAGCGGGACCTCCTCGGCGGGCACGGCCAGGCGCAGGTCGGGCAAGCGGGTGACGAGCTCCTCGACGCCCACGCGCATCTCGGCGCGGGCGAGCTGCTGGCCGAGGCACTGGTGGATGCCGTGGCCGAACGCGAGGTGCGGCGAGCGGGGGCGGTGGACGTCGAGGCGGTCGGGGTCGTCCCAGTGGCGGGGGTCGCGGTTGGTCTCGGGGGTGCCGAGCACGACCGTCTCGCCCGCGACGATCGTCACGCCCCCGATGGTGACGTCCTCGGTGGCGACGCGGCTGACGCCGAGCTGGATGATCGAGCAGTAGCGCAGCAGCTCCTCGACGGTGCCGTCGATCAGCGAGGGGTCGGCGCGCAGGGCGGCGAGCTGCTCGGGGCGCTCGAGCAGCGCGAACATCCCGAGGGCGAGGTTGTTCGCGGTGGTCTCGTGGCCCGCGCCGAGCAGCACCAGCGTCATGTCGATCAGCTGGGCGTCGGTCAGCGGCGGGTCGGCGTCGTGTACCAGGCCGGAGAGCAGGTCGTCGGTGCGCGCGGCACGCTTCGCGGCGACGAGGCCGGCGATGAACGCGTAGAGCTCGCCGCCGGCGCGGGCGCGGTCCTCGTCGCTGGACGTCGAGCTGAGCGCGACGGCGGTGTTGCGCTGGAACGTCTCGCGGTCGGCGTAGTCGACGCCGAGCAGCTCGCAGATCATCAGCGACGGCAGCGGCAGCGCGTAGGAGGGCACGAGGTCGGCGGACGTGCCGGCCGCCCGCATCGCCTCGATGTGCTCGACGGCGATCTCGCGCAGCCGCGACTCGAGCGCCCGCATCCGGCGCACCGTGAACTGGCCGGTGAGCAGGCTGCGCAGCCGCGTGTGCTCCGGCGGGTCCATGAAGATGAACATGCCGTCCTGGCGCTCCGGGACGTCGACGGGGCAATAGCCCGAGGACGCCTGTTCGGCGGTCATCTGCGTCGCGTCGGGGTGGCGGATGCGGTCGTTCGAGAAGCGGCTGTCGGCGAGCACCGCGCGCGCCTCGTCGAAGCCGGTGACGAGCCACGCCCGCGCGCCGTTGGCGAGCGGCAGCGGCTGCACGGGGTCGCCGTCGCGGCGCGCCACGAGCCCGGGCGCGGGGTCGAACGGGCAGCGCGCGTCGCGCTCGAGGAGGTCGGCGGGCATCACGCCGCGCATCGCCGTGGGGGAGCTGGTCGCGGTGTCGGTGGTGTCGTCCACGAGCCCGACCGTACGTACTTGATGCACGGCGTGCACCGATGCACACCGTGCATGAAATCCCCGTGCAGCCTGGCGCCGTGTTCATGATCGTGGGGGCCCTCCTGACGTTGAACGTCAGCGTGGCCGCCACGCTGGAACACCCCGCACCACGCCGACAGAGCAACTCGGCGTGTCGCGCGAGCGAGGATGTGGCGATTCTGGCGTGAGGCGCCAGCAATGCCGCATCGCTCGTGTCAGCCGGGGGCGTGGACGTGGGTGACGCGGTGGCGGCCACGCAGGCGCACGACGTCGACTTCGGTCCAGTGAGCCGCCTCGGACTCGCCGGCGCGGGAGGTCGCGGCGTCGGAGGCGGCGACGCGGCCGGGCAGGCCTTTGGCGACGTCGCAGAGGCGGGCGGCCTCGTTCACCGGGTCGCCGATCACCGTGTACTCGTAGCGGCGGGCGTCGCCGATGTTGCCCGCGACGGCCGGGCCGGCGGAGACCCCGATGCCGGCGCCGGGGTCGCGGCCCTCGAGGCGCTCGGCGAGGTCGCGCGCCGCGGCGAGGGCGGCGGCCGCCGGGTCGGCGTGGTCGTCGGGCGCCCCGAACACCGCGAGGACCGCGTCGCCCTCGAACTTGTCGATCCAGCCGCGGTGGCGCTCGATCACGTCGACGACCTCGGTGAAGAAGGCGTTGAGCACGGCGACGACCTCCTGGGGAGGGCGGTCGAACGCCATCTCCGTGGAGCCGATGATGTCGACGAACACGACGGCGACCTCGCGCACCTCGCCGCCCAGCTCGATCTCGTCGGCGACGGCGGCCTGCGCGACCTCCTGCCCGACGTGGCGCCCGAAGACCTCGCGGACGTGGTCGCGCTCGCGCAGCCCGGCTGCCATCTCGTTGAAGCCGGCCTGCAGCATCCCGAGCTCGGTGGCGTCCGAGACCTCCACGCGGGCGTCGAGGTCGCCCTCCTGCACGCGCCGCAGGGCGTCGCGGACCGCCATCACCGGCGTCGTCATCGCCGTCGACGTCAGCGCGGTGAGCAGGAGCCCCACGGCCAGCGACACCACCGCGAGCACGAGCACGACCACGCCGAGGCGGGTGACCGTGTAGTAGTCGCGGAACAGCAGGGACGCCGCCGCGGCGAGCGCGATGCCGAGCACCGGCACCCCGGTGCCGAGCAGCCACGCGCCGAGCGAGCGGGCCGCGACACCGGGGATCACGCCGAGCCGCTGGGGCGGGTCCTCGGCGAGCACCCGGGCGACCTCGCCGCGCAGCGTCAGCTCCGAGAGCCGGTAGCCGACGGCGACGGTCGCGATGCCGCCGAGCGCCACCACGCACCCGACGGTCAGGGCGACGGTGAGCGAGAAGCGGGCGTTGATCGTGACGAAGAGCAGGACGGCGAGCATCCACGGGACGGCCTGCACGACGGTGATCCGCATCGGGGCGGCGAGCACGGCCCGGCGCGCCAGGCGGCGGTGGCGCGCCCACGCATCCGCGTCGTCGGCGGACGCCGGCGGCGGCGGGACGCGCACCCACGCGTAGCCCCACCCGAGCCCGACGAGCACCGCGGCGGCGAGGTAGAAGCCGAACGCCCAGAGGTTGCGGGCGAGGGCCCCCTCGAGGTCGGCGACGAGCGACTGGGTAGGCAGCACGTACCCGGCGAGCCCGAGCACGATGGCGGCCCCGACGACGTTGGACACGACCACCTGCGCGCCGACCATCGCCTTCGTCGCCGGCCGGAAGTCCTGGTGGACGGTGCCGCGGCCGTCGGCCGGTCCACCCGACGACGCCCCACCCGCCGACCCCCCGGCCGACGCTCCGACCGACCCTTCCGCGGACACGGTCGTCATCCCCCGAGCCTAGCCATGCGGTACCGGCGGTACCGCATACGCCGGGGGTCGGGCGGCGGACGCCACCCGACGGAGATCGTTGCCCTGCGTGGTCACGGTCGTCCGCGGACACCGCCGAACGCGTGGCACGCGGGCGCCGAGGTGTGCGCCGCGTCATCACTGCTGGTCGGCTGGTGATCGACGACGCGCAGATGTTGCTCACTCACCGCGGATTCTTGATCTGTTCCAGAAAAGGGGCGACACTGCGAGCCGTGTCACCGCCGGCCCGGACCCGCCCCACCGCCTCTCGGGGGGCTCGACAGGTCCGGGAGCCCGGCTCCACCGCATTGACAGCTCAGTGACCCGGAGGACTTCCTCGTGTCCGAACACGTGACCCGCGAGACCGAGATGAACACGCAGGACGCGGGTGGCTGCCCGGTCCACGCGGGTCGTCTCGCGCACCCCACCGAGGGTGGCGGCAACGTCGACTGGTGGCCGAACCAGCTCAACCTGCGTGTCCTGCGCACGCACACCCAGGTCTCCAACCCCCTCGACGAGGGCTTCGACTACGCCGAGGCCTTCAAGACCGTCGACCTCGACGCGCTCGCCGCCGACGTCGACCACGTCCTGACCACCTCGCAGGACTGGTGGCCCGCCGACTTCGGCCACTACGGCGGCTTCATGATCCGGCTGGCGTGGCACTCGGCCGGCACCTACCGGCTCGCCGACGGCCGCGGCGGCGCGGGCATGGGCCTGCAGCGCTTCGCCCCGCTCAACAGCTGGCCGGACAACGGCAACCTCGACAAGGCGCGCCGCCTGCTGTGGCCGGTCAAGCAGAAGTGGGGCCAGAAGGTCTCCTGGGCCGACCTGCTGATCCTCGCCGGCAACCGCGCCCTCGAGACCATGGGCTTCACGACCTTCGGCTTCGCCGGCGGCCGCCCCGACGTGTGGGAGCCCGACAACGAGACCTACTGGGGCCCCGAGAACTACTGGCTCGGCGGCGACCAGCGCTACACCGGCGACCGCCAGCTCGAGCAGCCCCTCGGCGCGTCGCAGATGGGCCTCATCTACGTCAACCCGGAGGGCCCCGACGGCAACCCGGACCCGCTGGCCGCGGCCCGCGACATCCGCGAGACCTTCGGCCGGATGGCGATGAACGACGAGGAGACCGTCGCCCTCATCGCCGGTGGCCACACGTTCGGCAAGACCCACGGTGCGGCCGACCCCGACCAGTACGTCGGCCCCGAGCCCGAGGGCGCGTCGATCGAGGAGCAGGGCCTCGGCTGGCACCAGAAGTTCGGCAAGGGCAAGGGCCGCGACACCATCACCTCCGGCCTCGAGGTCACCTGGACCTCCACGCCGGCGCAGTGGAGCAACGGCTACTTCGACAACCTCTTCGGCTACGAGTGGGAGCTCCACAAGTCGCCGGCCGGCGCCTGGCAATACCGCCCGGTGAACAACGGCGGCGCCAACACCGTGCCGGACCCGGAGACCGGTGAGCTGACCCGCCAGCCGACGATGCTCGTCACCGACGTCTCCCTGAAGGTCGACCCGGTCTACAAGGAGATCTCGCAGCGGTTCCACCAGAACCCCGACGAGTTCGCCGACGCGTTCGCCCGCGCCTGGTACAAGCTGACCCACCGCGACATGGGCCCGATCCAGCGCTACCTCGGCCCCTGGGTGCCGCACGAGACGCTGATCTGGCAGGACCCGGTGCCCGCGCACGACGGCCCGCTTGTCAGCTCCTCGGAGATCGCGGACCTGAAGAAGCAGATCCTCGACTCCGGCGCGAGCGTCTCCTCGCTCGTCAAGGCCGCGTGGGCGTCGGCGTCGACGTTCCGCATCGGCGACAAGCGCGGCGGTGCCAACGGCGCCCGCGTGCGTCTCGACCCGCAGATCGACTGGGAGGTCAACGACCCCCAGGAGCTGCGCCGGACGCTGTCGACCCTCGAGGACGTCCAGAAGGCGTTCAACGCCTCGGGCACCCAGGTCTCGCTGGCCGACCTCATCGTCCTCGGCGGCGTCGCGGCGGTGGAGAAGGCGGCGAAGGACGCGGGCCACGACATCAGCGTCGGGTTCACCCCGGGCCGCACCGACGCGTCGCTCGAGTGGACCGACGTCGACTCGTTCACCCACCTCGAGCCGAAGGCCGACGGCTTCCGCAACTACCTCGGCAAGGGCCACGCGCTCCCCGCCGAGTACCTGCTGGTCGACCGCGCCAACCTGCTCAACCTGTCGGCGCCGGAGCTGACGGTGCTCGTCGGGGGCCTGCGTGTCCTCGGCGCCAACACCGGCGGCTCGACGCACGGCGTGCTCACCGAGCGCGTCGGGCAGCTGACGAACGACTTCTTCGTCAACCTGCTCGACGGCAACACCCAGTGGGCGGGCGTGGCCGAGGAGGACGGCATCTACGAGGCCCGCGGCGCCGACGGCGAGGTCCGCTGGACCGGCACCCGCAACGACCTCGTGTTCGGCTCGAACTCCGAGCTGCGCGCGATCGCCGAGGTCTACGCGTCCTCGGACGGCGCCGAGAAGTTCGTCCGCGACTTCGCGAAGGCGTTCGACAAGGTCATGCAGCTGGACCGCTACGACCTGAACTGATCACCTGACGGAACGAGGGACGCCCCGGCTGCGCACGTCGCAGCCGGGGCGTCCCTCGTTCCGGGGGCCTACTCCTCGGTCGGCAGCCAGGCGCCGTGCAGACCCAGCGGCACCCGCACCGGGATGCGGACGCGGGCGACCGGCCCGGCCGCGGGGTCGGCGGCGGCGAACACCACGAACCAGCTCGAGCGGTCGGTGCGGTCGGTGGCGAACGTGACCCACCAGCCGTGCGAGGAGTCGGTGTCGCCGGGCCGCGGCACGAAGCACGGCTCGCCGACCGAGAGGTCGCCGGCGTCCCAGGTCTCGGTGCGTCCCGTCGCGGGATCGAGCCACAGCACCGCGTCGAACTCACCGTTCGCGAGCGACGCGCGGCCGGTCTTCGTCCCGAGCGCGATCACGCCGTGCGGCCGGCCCAGCAGCCGGTCGTCGACGCGCGGGAACTCCATGCCGTGCGGGTCGGTGAGGAACCGGCGGGTGATCGACCCCGCCACCGGGTCGATCTCGGCGCGCGAGATCCCGCCGACGACCGGGCTCGTGTCCGGCGAGAGCCCGCCCGGCCGGGACCACGTGACGAGGTCCAGCACGACGCCGCCGGCTGCGCCGTCGGCGGTCGGGGGGAGGTCGAAGGCGTTGGCGTTGTGCCAGCTCCAGAACGCCTCGGTGTGCGCCCACCGCACCGGGCCGCCGTCGCGGGGGATCAGCGCGATGCGGGTGCCGTCCTCCGGACGCCACGCGAGCAGGGAGCCGCCGCGCATCGCGGCGGCCATGTCGAAGTACAGCGGACCGAGCACGAGCACGAGGAAGCGCTCGGTGATCGCCATGTCGTGGATCATCACGGGCTCGTCGACGCCGGGGACGGCCGTGGGCGCCCGCCGTGTGCCGCCGTCCGGGCCCAGCATCGCCCAGGTGAGGTACGGCGGCTCGAGCCCGTAGCAGAACACCGCCATCTCGCCCGTGCGCGGATCGACCTTCGGGTGGGCGCAGAGCCCGGCGGGCAGCGATCCGCCGAAGGTCTCCTTCCCGATCGTCGCGAGCTCCGCGGTCAGCGCGTACGGCGGCGCCGACTCCGCGAGCGCGAGCAGCCTGCCGCCGTGGCGGACGACGTTGATGTCGGGCAGGTCCTTCGCGACCCCGGCGAGCGAGGGCCCGACCTCGTCCGCGCCCGGCGTGTAGCCGGTCATCAGGCCGCCCCACAGCGCGCGGCCGGCGCCGATCTCCGCGTCCAGCATGGGCGTGTGCACGAAGCGGTTCGCGTACCGCGCCGTGCCGCCCGACACCCACAGGCCGTGCACCATCCCGTCGCCCTCGAGGGGATAGATGTACGAGCCGAGCGGGGTGAAGCGCGGGTTGGGGCCGTTGCGGACGTACATGCCGTCCATCTCGGGCGGCAGCTCGCCGGTGACCTCGAGATCGCCGGCGTCGATCTCGTCGATCACCGGCTCGAAGGTCCCGGACAGGTGCGGGTCGTGGGCGGCGTCGACGGGCGGGGGGCCGCTGGGCGCGGTGGTGGTCATGCGGCGCTCGCTTCGTGCGCACCGTGGGCCTCGCGCGCCTGTCGCGCCGCGTGCTCGGGGTACCAGCTGGTGATCTTGACGGCGACCACGATCGCGACGACCGGGACGACCCAGTTGAAGACGTCCGGGCTCGCGCCGAGGTAGCCCACCGCCGCGTCGCAGAGCGCGTTGAGGACGAAGACGCCGCCCCACAGGCCGGTGAGCACCCGGTTGACCTTCTTGAAGGTCGGCGTGTTCCACACCTCCCGCGGCGCCTGCTTCTTCGCGTAGAACTCGGTGAACGGGCGGCCGACGGCCAGCGAGCCGAGGGCCACCACGGCGATCACGATGCTCGACAGCAGCTGGGCCCGGTCCTCGATCGGCTGCAGCGCCGCGCGGTCGAGCACGAGCGCGAGCACCACGAGCACGGCGAAGAACAGGAGCGCGGCGGCGTCGAGGATGCTGATCGACCGGCTCCGCCGCCAGTCCGGCACCGCGAGCACGAGCGAGCAGAGGAACGCCGCGAGCGCCGCCCACATCCACGTGCTCGGACCCGCGATCACCGAGAAGACGATCCAGGGCACGAACCCCAGGAAGATGGCGGCCTTCTGCACGATGCCTCCTGCCGACGATGATGACTCTCCGTCAGCATGAGAGCAGGAGCGCAGGGGTTCAAGACCTGTGTCGGCTCGGCGACTCGCGCTCGGTAACGATCTCGCGGCGACCGCTGGGCCGAACGGGTCGCTGTCTCAGTGAGTGGGACCGACGGTGCGCAGGGTGGCGATCGCGGCCCGCAGCGGCACACCGCCGACCGTGCGCGGCATCGGCACCGGTCCGGCGCCGGCACCGACCACGACGAGGCCGTCGACGGCGGGGTGCTGCGCGTACCGGGCGAGCCGCGCCGTGAGGGCCTCGGCCGGCGAGTCGGGGGACGCCGAGACCGCCGGCACGATGCCGATCGAGGCCTCGACGCGCGGGAACGGCTCCGCGACGAGCAGGGGCAGACGGTCGCCGCCGCCGAGGGCGTAGTCCCGGACGGTGACGAAGCCGGCGCCCGCGAGCAGCAGCGCGATCACGCTGATGACCGAGGTGGGATCGAGGTGGGGGAACGCCGCGCCCTCGACCAGGTCGACCACGCGCTGGGCCAGCAGATCCGCGTACACGATCCCCCGCCCTTCGCCGCGTGCCGGTGTCGCCGTCACATGATTCCTGGTACGGCGCCGCGGGGCGAGTCCCAGTTCCGGCGGGTCGCGGCTCCGACGAGCGAATTCGGAGATCAGCAGTCCGAAATGCACGCCCAGTCCATGATCGACGGTGCGTTTCGGCCTGGTGATCTCCGACCGGCCGTGGACCGACGTCCCCGTGACCCCTCAGTACCACCCGTGTCCCGGGGACACGGGCCGTTCGGCCTCGACGACGTGCGCCGTCATCGAGGCCGTGACCGGCCCGGGGCCGAGCATCCCGGTCATCGCCGTCGCGACGCGCTCGACCGTCCCGTCGAGGTGGCCGCGCCGCTCGAGGTCGGCGCGCAGCGGCGAGCCCGTGCAGAACCCGGCGGCGATCTGGCGGGCGTCGTCGGCGTGGCCCTCGAGCGTCACGGTCGCGACGGTGACGACGTCGAGCCCGCCGGCGCGCACGTCGTCGGCGATCCGGTCGGTGTCGGTGTAGCCGTGCGGGACCGCCTCGAGGAACGCCGGGACGTCGCCGGGGAACACCTGCCCGAGCGCCAGCCCGAGCGGGTGGGCGAAGCCGTGCGTCGCGAGCGTGTCCCACGTCGTGAACAGGAAGCGGCCGCCGGGTCGCAGGACGCGGGCGACCTCGGCGTAGGCCGCGCGGCGGTCCGGCAGGAACATCACGCCGAAGCCGCACACGACCCGGTCGAACGCCGCGTCCGGGAACGGCAGCCGTCCCGCGTCGGCGACCTGCCACGCCGCCCCCGGCACGCGCGGTGCGGCCCGCTCCACCATCGCCGGGTTGAGGTCGGTCGCGGTGATCGCGGCGTCGGGGCAGGAGGCGACGAGCTCCGCGGTCACCGCGCCGGTGCCGGCCGCCAGCTCCAGCACGTCCCGGGGGCCACCGCGGGCGGCGCGCCGGGCGAGCTCCGTCGCGAAGGGCGCGAAGACCGGGCCGACGAGACAGCGCTCGTAGACCTCGGGCATCGAGCCGACCCAGCGCGCGCTGTCGGTGTTCACCCCAGCGTTGTCCCAGGCCTGCACCACGGCGCGGGATCCACGCCGGTGTAGGAACGGCATCGATGACCGGCATCCCGAACCTCAGGCTCAACGACGGCACGGCGATCCCGCAGTTCGGGCTCGGCGTCTACCAGGTGCCCCCGGACGACACCGCCGCGCTGGTGCGCGCCGCGCTGGAGATGGGCTACCGCCACATCGACACCGCGCAGGGCTACGGCAACGAGGCGGGCGTCGGGCAGGGGCTGCGCGCGTCGGGCGTCCCGCGCGAGGACGTGTGGATCACGACCAAGCTCGACGACCCGTTCCACGGCGACGCCGCACCGGCCTCGCTGGACGACAGCCTCACCCGGCTCGGCACCGACTACGTCGACCTCTTCCTCGTCCACCGGCCCGGCGACGGCGACGACGTCGACACCTGGCGGGCGCTCGAGTCGCTGCGGGCCGACGGGCGGGTGCGCTCGATCGGCCTCTCCAACTTCGACCGCGCCGGCATCGAGCGTCTCGTCGACGCCACGGCCGTCGTGCCCTCGGTGCACCAGATCCGGCTCAACCCGCGGACCCCGCAGAGCCCCATGCGGCGCTACCACCGGCGCCGCGGCATCGCGACGGAGTCGTGGGCGCCGCTGCGCGAGGGCAAGCTCGCGCGCGACCCGATCGTGCGCCGGATCGCACGGCGCCACGGCCGCACGCCCGCGCAGGTCGTCCTGCGCTGGCACCTGCAGCACGGCCTGATCGTCTTCCCGAAGTCGTCGAGCACCGAGCGGCTGCGCGAGAACCTCGACGTCACCGGCTTCGAGCTCTCGCGCGCGGACCTGGCGGCGCTCGGGCTGCTGCGGCGCAGGCCCTGACCTACCGGGGTGCCGTCCAGGGCGCCTCGGCGCGGCCCACGGCGTGGGAGCTCACGCCGACGCCCACGATGATCGCCAGCCCGAGCGCGAGCGCGGCACCCGGCGCGACCAGGCGGCACAGCAGCGCGCCCGCGACGACGCCGGCGACGAACGCGAGCAGGGCGAGCCCGCGGCGGACCACCGACGGGTCGTGGCGCCCGGTGCCGTGCTCGGTGAGGATGCCGATCGTCGTCAGCGTGAGCACCGCGGTGAGCAGGTCGGGCACCTTGAGCGCGCGGATCAGCGCCAGCTGGCCGCCCATCGAGGCGGCGAGCAGCGCCGTCACCACCAGGCGCGTGACCGGGGGCAGCGGGTCCGCGGCGACCACGACGACGATCGTCACCGGGACCGCGAGGAGGGCCTTGAACACCGCGATGTCGCGCACCGCGAGGCCGCGGTGGCTGCCGGGGCGGCGCACGATGCGCGCCCCGATCACCGCGCCCACGACGAAGCCGGCGACCGCCACGACCGGCGAGACGATCGAGCCGCCGGCGCCGGCGAGCGCGATCCCGAGGAAGACGATGTTGCCGGTGACGGCGGCGACGAAGACGTGGTCGAGCGCGAGGATGCTCGTCGCGTCGACGACGCCGGCGAGCATCGTGAGCGCCACGAGCATCGCCGGCAGCGGGCCGTCGCGGTCGTCGACGAGCGCGCGCCGCAGCGCGCCGGTCACGGGTGCGCGTCCGCGGCGAGACCCTGGCGCACCAGGCGCTGCGCCGCGTCGATGACGCCCTCGAGCGAGCCCCGCGCCGGGTCCCACCACTCGGCGGTCCAGTTGAGCGCGCCCAGCACCACCATCAGCGCGGTGCCCGGGTCGAGCGCGGGGTCGAGGTCGCCGTCGTCGCGGACCTCGGCGACGAGCCCGCGCCAGACGGCGAGGTAGTCGCGCTGCGCCTGGCGGTGACGCTCGCGCATCGCCTCCGGCAGCTGCGGCACGGTGCGCACGGCCGCCGCGGCGTGGTCGGAGTGCGTGAGCAGGGTGCGCAGGTGCGCCGCGACGGCGATCGCGAGCCGGTCGATCGCCGGCAGGTCCGCGGGGGCCTCGGCGAGCGCGTCCTGCACGAGCGTCTGCGCGCGGTCGAGCCCGACGGCGACGGCCTCGTCGATCAGCTCGTCGCGCGAGGAGAAGTAGTAGTAGATCGCCGGCGCCTGCACCTGGGCGACCTCGGCGACGTCCGACAGGCGCGTGCCGGCGTAGCCGCGGCGCAGCAGGACGTGGGCGGCCGCGTCCACCACGCGCCGCCGGGTCCGCGCGGACTTCGTGTCCCGCACGGTGCCGGTCATCGGCTCAGCCTAGGACGCCCGTCAGTACGACGACGGCAGCCCGAGGCTGTGCTGCGCGACGAAGTTCAGCACCATCTCGCGGCTCACCGGCGCGGTCTTGAGCATGCGCGCGAGGAACCACAGGTCGGCGAGCCCGTACTCCAGCGCGAGGCCGTTGCCGCCGTGGGTCTGCATGGCCTGGTCGAGCGCGCGCAGCGACGCGTCGGCCGCGGCGAACTTCGCGATGTTCGACGCCTCGGCCGCGTCGGCGCCGGCGTCGAAGAGCTCCGCGGCGCGCGCGGCCATGAGGCGGGCCTGGGACACCTGGATGTACGCCTCCGCCAGGGGATGCGCGACGCCCTGGTGCGCGCCGATCGGCACGCCCCTCCACACCGTGCGCTGCGTCGCGTAGGCGGCGGCCTTCTCCAGCGCGTACAGCGAGATGCCGTTGCTGATCGAGGCCGCGGTGATCCGCTCGGGGTTCAGCCCGGAGAACACCTGGCGCAGCCCGTTGCCGTCGTCGCCGATGAGCGCCTCGGGGCCGAGCAGGACGTCGTCGAACCACACCGTGAACTGGTGCTCGGGCTGCACGAGCGCGGCCTCGATGGGCTGGTACGTCAGGCCGGGGGAGTCGGTGGGGACGACGAACAGCGACAGCGGACGTCGCGGGCCGGACGGATCAGCGGTGCCGCTGCGCGCCACGACGAGGATCGCGTCGGCCTCGTCGACGCCGGAGGTCCAGTACTTGGTCCCGCTCAGCCGCCACCCGTCGCCGTCCTGGTGGGCCGTGGTCGTGATCTCGTGGGAGTTCGACCCGGCGTCCGGCTCGGTGATCGCGAACGCCATCTTCAGCGAGCCGTCGGCGATGCCGGTGAGCCAGCGCTGCTTCATCTCGCGCGAGGCGTGGCGGGCCAGGATCGTGCCGCAGATGGCGGGGGAGATGACGGTCATGAGCAGCGGGCAGCCCGCCGCCGACGCGGCCTCGACCACCACCGAGAGGTCGCCGAGCGTGCCGCCCCCGCCGCCGTACTCCTCGGGCAGGTGGACACCCAGGAAGCCGTTGGCGCCGAGGTCCTTCCACAGCGCGGTCGGCTCCTCGTGCGCGCGGGCGCGGGCGACGAAGTAGTCGTGCCCGTAGCGGCCGACCAGTCCCGTGACGGCGTCGCGCAGCGCGGCGCGCTCGTCGGTCTCGGGGACGATCGAGGTCTTGTTCACGCGGGCTCCCGGGCTCGGTTTCTTCTCCAGAATAAAAACGGCGGGGGGAGATGTCTACGGCATCGACGACCCGCCGCCGACGGCGACGACCTGCCCGGTCACCTGGCGCGCCGCCCGCGGCGAGGACAGCCAGACGACGGCGTCGGCGATGTCGGCGGGGGTGGTCAGCCGGCGCAGCGGCTGCTGCTTCACGACGGACGCGACCTGCGCCTCGTCGAACACCGCGTCGCGTCCACCGGCCCACAGGCTCGCCGCGCCGACGCCGCCCTCCTCGGGCAGCACGAGCCCGGGGCACACGACGTTCGACCGGATCCCGCGACGTCCCTGCTCGCGCGCGGTGGTGCGCGCGAGCGCGATCAGCCCGGCCTTCGTCGTGCCGTAGACGCCCTGGCGGATCGCGCCGAACGCGGCGTCGCTGGAGATGAACACGATCGACCCGTCGCCGGCCTCGCCCATCGGCCCGAGTGCGGCCTGGGTGGCGTCGATCGCGGTGTAGAGGTTCGTCTCGATCGTGCGCTGCCACAGCGCCCGGTCGGTCTGCTCGGTGAGGAAGCCCGGGACGCTCCAGCCGGCGTTGTTCACGAGCGCGTCGACGCCGCCCCAGCGCTCGACCGCCGCGCCGACGACCCGCCCGCCCGCGCCCTCGACGGTCAGGTCGATCTCGAGCACCTCGAGCGCCGCCGCGCCGAGGGCGAGGCCCTCCTCGCGCACCCGTGCGGCCTGCTCGCCGTCGCGGTCGGCGAGCAGGATGCGGGCGCCCTCGCGCGCGAAGCCGTGCACGATGCCGCGACCGATGTTGGACGCCCCGCCCGTGACGATCACGCGGGCGTCGGCGAGGGCGAGATCCATGGACCCTCCCGTGTACGGTTAATCCGCATTAGAAACCAGCGAGGAGGGTACCGGTGAGCGAGCAGGTCGTGGGGTCCGGACCGGTCCTGCTGGACGTCGACGACCGGGGTGTCGCGCGCCTGCGGCTCAACCGGCCGGAGGCCTCCAACGGCCTCGACGTCGAGCTGCTGCGCGCCTTCCACGACGCGGTCATGGCCTGCCACGCGCGCCCGGGGCTGCGGGTTCTGGTGATCTCCGGCGAGGGGAAGCACTTCTGCGCGGGCGGCGACGTCAAGACCTTCGCCGGCAAGGGCACCGGGCTCCCGGACTACCTGCGCGAGGCCACCTCGCGGCTGCAGATGGTGGTGCAGGCGCTGCTCGCGCTGCCCGCGCCCGTGGTCGCGTCGGTGCACGGGTTCGCCGCGGGCGGTGGCGGGTTCGGGCTGGTGTGCGCGGCCGACCTCGTCGTGGCCGCGGAGTCCGCGCAGTTCCTCGGCGGCGCGACGCGGGTGGGCATGGCCCCGGACGCGGGCGCGACGGTGACGCTCCCGGCGCTCGTGGGGCTGCGCAAGGCGATGGAGATCGCGCTGACCAACCCCGTGCTGTCCGCCGCCGAGGCGCTCGACGCCGGCATCCTCACCGCCGTCGTGCCCGACGACGAGCTCGCCGCGCGCACCGAGGAGCTCGTCGCGACGCTCGCGGCCGGCGCCCCGCAGGCGCTCGCCGCCACCAAGCGGCTGCTGTGGTCCGGGCTCGGCGCGCGGGTCGAGGCGCAGCTGCCGGAGGAGGCGCGCACGGTCTCCGAGCTCTCGGGGACCGCCGACGCGCGCGAGGGTCTGGACGCGGTGATCGAGCGGCGCGCGCCGCGCTTCACCGGGGGGTAGCGAGGCCCCGCCGCACCACGTGCTGCGTCGTCGCGACGACGTCCTCGAGCGGGCCGCGCTCGGGGTTCCACCACTCCGGCGCCCAGTTCAGCGCGCCCAGCACGAGCATGCGCGCGGCGCGGGCGTCCACGTCGGCGGTCAGCTCCCCGGCGGCGACGGCGTCCTCGACGAGCCGGCGCCACACGTCGGCGTACTCGCGCTGCCCGACGAGCTGGCGTTCGCGGATGTCGGCGGGCAGCTGCGCGGCGTTGCGGATCGCCGCGAGCGAGAACTCCGAGCGGCGCAGCACGACCTCGAGGTGCGCGGCGATGGCGCCGTCGATGCGGTCGAGCGCCGAGGCGTCCGCGGGCAGCGCCTCGAGCGACGCGACGACGTGCTCGAGCGTCGCCTGCTGGCCGGTGACCACGACCTCGGCGAGCAGGTCCTCCCGCGAGGGCCAGTAGTAGTAGACCGCCGGCGCCTGCACCGCGGCGACCTCGGCGATGTCGGCCAGCCGTGTGCCCGCCCAGCCCTTGCGCGACAGGACCTGCGCGGCCGCGGCCAGGATGCGCTCGCGGGTGCGGGCGGACTTCCGCTCCCGGGGCACGGCGTGATCCTAGGGGTCGAGTGACTCCCGGGTGGGTCCTCGACCGGCGTCGCGCCACCGGTGCTGCGACGGGTCGAGCAGCGCGCGCATCCACTCGTCCGGCGCCCACACGATCGACTCGAGCTCGAGGGCGTCGAGGTAGCGCACGGTGCCGGTGCGCAGGTCCTCCAGGCGCAGGCGGGTGCTGTTGCCGCGGTCGTCCACCGAGACCGACACCGTGGCGAACTCGTTGGCGACGACGCCGGGGTCGTCCATCAGATCAGGAACGACATCGTCGGCAGGGACCGATCGGAATCGACCAGCACGACGGTCTTCGCCGCCATGCGCAGCTCCCCGTCGACACGGCGCAGCCGGTGCGTCGCCCGCCCGACCCACCACGTCCGCCCGCGGTCGCGCGACTCGAGGATCTGCACCACCGAGGTGACGACGGTGTCGTCCCCCTCGACGCCGACGACCTCGACGTTCGTCACCGACCGGCACAGCCGCGACGGCGGGCGCTGCGAGTGCCGGCGCCCGGTCTGCAGCTGCTTGATGCGCGTCGCGATGCGCCCGCGGTTGTCGAAGACGATCGACATGTGCGTGCGCGGATCGGCGTCCGGGTCGACGGGCACGTGGTAGACGGCGTCGTCGGTCCAGAGGGCCTCCCACTCCTCGAGCGCGAACACGTCGGCGAGTCGCGCCTCGCGGTAGAGGAACTGCTCGGCCTCGCGGAGGTCGATTCCCACGTCGACGCTCGTCACGACTCCTCCGATGGTCGAGCTCCGGCAGGCTCCGTCTCCATGAGCTCCAGGTAGTGCCGCCACATCGCCCGCATCGACGTCTCGTCGGTGGCGGTGCCGATCGTGTAGCCGTCCTCGTCGACGCGCTCGCGGTGCAGCCCGCGGGTGAGGTCGAGCCATTCCGGCTGCCGCTGCGCGACGCCGCGCTGGTTGCGCTCGTACATCTCGGCGTCGTCGGCGAGCAGCATCCCGGCGGGTCCGACCGAGCCGACGCACTGGGTGACGAGGCGGCGGTTGAGGTCGGGTGCGCCCTTGAACTGGATCGCGGTGACGTGCTGGACGGTCCGGTCGACGGCGAGCGGCTGGATCTGGAAGAGCTGGATCTCCGCGACGAACAGGTTCGGGAAGATCATGACGTGGGGCGAGCCGTTGATCATGATCTCGTCGCCGGTCCGCGTGCCGTACGCGGAGCGCATGGCGGCGACGTACTCGGGGATCTTCGCCTCCGGCGTGCCCGCCCAGCCCATCGGCACGCCGAGCTTGCGGAACTCGGGGCTGAGGTCGTTCTCGGTGTGCCCGCCCCCGAGCGCGCGCGTGACCGCCGTCGACCGGTCGCTGTAGAGCGCGCCGATGCCGCTGCCGGAGATCGAGAAGATCGAGGAGTGGACGAACTGCGGGTGGTACCCGTCGGTCTCGTTCTCGACGAGCATCTTCCAGTTCGCGGTGACCTCGTGGCGGATCCAGCCCGCGGTCAGCTCGACCTCGCCCTCGGGTGAGAGGCGGCAGAGCCGGTCGAGGCGCTCGGCGGCCGCGCCGAGGTGCTCGTGCAGCGTCGGCCCCTCCGACGCGAGGCTCGCGAACACGAAGCCGCGGTAGGACTCGACGCGCGGCGCCGCCCCGAGCCCGGGCAGCTCGGCGCGGGCGCGGGAGCCGCCGTATCCCTGGTTGAACGGGAAGCCGAGCAGGTCGCCGGTGTTCGCGAACGTCCACCCGTGGTACGGGCAGCGGAACGAGCCGGCGTTGCCGCGGTCGGCGTCGCAGACGAGGTTCCCGCGGTGCGAGCAGCGGTTGTGCAGCACGTGGATCGCGCCGGACTTGTCGCGGGTCATGACGACCTGCTGCGGCCCGATCGTCTTGCGGACGTAGTCGTTCGGCTCCGGGATCTCGCTCGCGTGACCGACGTAGACCCACGTCGTGTACCAGATGCGCTCGAGCTCGCGGGCGTAGATCTCGTCGTCGGTGTAGAGCGAGCCGTGGACGCGGTCGGGGAGGACCAGCGAGCGGAGGCCGGCTTCCGTGGTGGTCATGGACGCGCTCCCGTCAGGACACCATGTCTGGACACAGTGTCCAGGTTCAGGGGGCGTCGCGGTAGAGGGTGTTCCAGACGATCGCGGTGAAGGCCTCGACGGCGTCGCGCGCGGCGGCGTCGTCGGCGCCGCGCAGCATCCGGTCGAGCCCGCGCTCGGCCATCGCCGTCAGCATCTGCGCGGTGGGCCCGGGCGGGACGTCGCGGCGCACGGTCCCCGCCGCCTGGCCCGCCGTGATGTGGGCGGTGATCTCGGTGACGTAGCGGCCGGTCAGCTCACGGAACACCTCGCGCACCGCGGGGTCGTGGCTCGACGAGTCGATGACCGCGCGCATGAGCTCCGCGCGCGGGCGGTACGTCGCGACGATGGTCCCGGCTCTCGCGCGGAGCTCGTCCGGTGACGCCGGCGGGTCGTTCCCCCACCACCCGCGGCCGGCCTCGAGCAGCTGGTCGACGACGTCGGCGGTCAGCTCGCTGAGCAGTCGGCCCTTGTCCTCGAAGTGCACGTAGAACGTCGACCGCGAGACCCCGGCGCGGGCGGCGAGGCGCTCGACACTGACCTCGGTGAACGACTCGCCCTCGGCGAGCATCGCCTCGAGCGCGTCGAGGAGCTTCGCGAGGTTCTCCTGCCGTCGCCGGGCACGGGAGCCGTGCGCCCGACGGGTCACCGTGGCCACGCCGCCGACCGTACTTCTTGCCGAGGAATCTGCTTCTCGTTAGATTCTAACCAAAGTTAGATCAGCCGGAGGTGGGCATGACCGCAGTGGTGGTCCCGAAGTGCGACGCGACGGTGCTCGACCGCGCGTTCGCCGTCCGCTGGTACGAGGGCTGGATCCGGGCGTGGAACGAGAACCGCCCCGAGCTCTGCCGCGAGCTGCTGACCGACGACTTCGTGCTCGACAGCCCGACCACCCGCCACACCGGTTGGGCGGTGCAGGGCCCGGCGGCCGCGGAGGGCTACATCGCCTACGTCCTCGGCGCCTACCCGGACCTGCAGTGGGAGGTCACCGCGCCGCCGCTGTTCGCCGACGACCGCGCCCGCGCGGCGTTCCACTGGCGCGGCACCGGGCACTTCTCCGGGCGTCTCGACCCGCCCGGCATCGAGGGGACGGGGCGGCCGTTCGCCTTCGCGGGGCTCGAGGTCTTCGACTTCCGCGGCGACCGCGCCTGCTACCTCAACGCGACCTACGACCTGCTCGGGCTGATGAAGCAGATCGGGGTGCACCGGGGCGGTGCGCGATGACGAGTCTGCGCACCCTGCTCGAGGACCGGTGCGCCGCCGCGCCCGACGCGATCGCCGTCGAGCCCGCCGGACGTCCCGGCGAGGGGACGACGTGGACCGCGCTGCGCCAGCAGGCGCGCGCGGTCGCGTCCGCGCTGGTGCGCGACGGCGTCGCCCCCGGCGAGCGGGTCGTGCTCGTCGCGCGCAACGACCCGTCCTACTTCCCGATCCTGTTCGGCGCCGGCCTCGCCGCCGCGGTGCTGACCCCGCTGAACTGGCGCCTGGCCACCGACGACCTCCTGTCGATGATCGACGACTCGGGCGCGTCCGTCGTGCTGGTGGACGAGCCGGTCGCGGCGGCGCTCGCGGACGTCCTGTCCGGCCGGCGCGTGGTGGTGCTGGGCGAGGTCCCGGTGGACGGCGACGCGTCCTGGCGGTCGTTACCCGACTGGGTGGGGCCGGCCGCGGACCCCGGCCGCACGTCGGCGCCGGACGACGTCGCGTTCCAGCTCTACACCTCCGGCACCACCGGCCGGCCCAAGGGCGCGATGTTCGCGGGCCCCAACCTCGCCGTGCTGATCGGCGAGATCGCGACCGCGTGGGGGTTCCGCGACGGCGACGTCAGCCTCGTCGCGATGCCGCTGTTCCACATGGGCGGGCTGGCGTGGGCGCTGGCGGGGATGGCCCGGGGTGCCCGCGCGGTGGTCGTCCGCGACTTCGTCCCCGGCGACGTGCTCGACGCGATCGAGGCGCACGGCGTCACCACGGCGTTCTGCGTCCCGACGATGCTCGCGGCGCTGTGCGCGGTGCCCGGCGTCGACTCCCGCCCGCTCGGACTCCGGCAGATGATCTACTCGGGCGCCCCGATCGGCGAGGACGCGCTGAAGCGCGCGATGGTGGCGCTGCGCTGCGACTTCGTGCAGATCTACGGGCTGACCGAGGCCACCGGCGCGTTCGCGCAGCTCTCCGCCGAGGAGCACCGGGAGGGCGGGCCCGCGCTGGCGTCGGCGGGGCGCGCGTACCCGTGGGTGGAGGTGCGCGTCGTCGACCCGGGCACCGAGCAGGACGTGCCCGCAGGCGCCGTCGGCGAGATCCGGACGCGCTCGGTGCAGAACATGGTCGGCTACTGGCACCGCCCCGAGGAGACCGCGGCCGCGCTCACCCCGGAGGGCTGGCTGCGCACCGGCGACCTCGGCCGCCTCGACGACGCCGGCCGCATCCACCTCGTCGACCGCGCGAAGGACCGCATCGTCACCGGCGGCGAGAACGTGTACCCGGCCGAGGTCGAGCGCGTGCTCGCCCAGCACCCGGACGTCGCCGAGGTCGCCGTCATCGGCGTCCCCGACGAGCGCTGGGGCGAGGCGGTGAAGGCCGTGATCGTCCCGGCCGGCGCGTCCCCGGACCCGGACGACATCGTGGCCTTCGCCCGCGCGCGCCTCGCCGGGTTCCAGAGCCCGAAGTCCGTCGACGTCGTCGACGCCCTGCCGCGCACCGCGACCGGGAAGGTCATCAAGCCGACCCTGCGCGAGCCATACTGGCGCGGACATGACAGGCGCATCCACTGAGGTCAGCAAGGGCGACCTGACCCGACGGCGCATCCTCGACGCCGCCGCGGCCGAGATCGCGCGCCACGGGCCCGCGGGTGCCTCGCTGAACGCCATCGCCGCGGCCGCCGACCTGCGCACCGGCAGCCTCTACTTCCACTTCGCCTCCAAGCAGCGGCTCGTCGAGGCCGTGCTCGAGGAGGGCATCCGCGCCTCGCTGCAGCGCCTCGACGCGATGGCGGTGCCCACCGGCACCCCGGCGCAGCGGCTGCGCGCCGGCGTCCACGCCCACCTGCGCGCGCTCGCGGAGCTCTCCGACTACGCCGTCGTGGTGCTCGCGCCGCCGTTCTCCGTCGACGCGGAGCTCGACGGCTTCCGCACCCTGCGCCGCGAGTACCTGCGGCGCTGGGCCGGGCTGATCGCCGACGCGCAGGCCGACGGCACCCTCGCCGCCGGGCCGGAGCCGGGGGAGGTCCGCGACCTCCTGCTCGGCGCGCTCAACGCCGCCGGGCTCGCCGGCCAGGACCCGGGCCGCACGGCCGACGCCGTGTTCGCGCTGCTGCGCCTCCCTAGCGGCCCCGGAACTCCGGGCGGCGGCGCTCCACGAACGCCGTGATCCCCTCGCGGGCGTCGTCGGTGGCCCCCGAGGCGGTCATGTGCCGTGTCTCCTCGGCGAGCTGGCGGGACAGGTCGGCGTCCTGGCTCGCGAGCAGCAGGCGCTTCATGTGCCCGTAGGCCTTCGTCGGTCCGGCGGCGAGCGTGGTCGCGAGCTTCTGGGCCCGCCCGGCGAGCTCGGCCGCGGGCACCACCTCGGTGACCAGGCCCGCCTCGAGCGCCTCGGGCCCGGTGAGCATGCGGTTGAGCAGGAACATCTCCTGGGCGCGCCGCATCCCCACCAGGCGCGGCAGGTACCAGGAGTTCGCCCCGTCGGAGGCCAGCCCGATGGCGCCGTAGCCGACGGCGAAACGGCTGTCGTCGGCGGCGACGACGATGTCGGCGACGTGCGCGAGCCCCAGCCCGCCGCCCGCGAGCGCGCCGTGCACCGCGCACACCACCGGCACGTCCAGCGTGGCGAGGCGGTCGAGCGTGACGTGGTAGCGGTCGATGATCCAGCGCAGCCGCTCGGGGATGTCGTCGGCGTTGCCGGCGAAGAACGCGAGGTCGCCGCCGACCGAGAGGCTGCGCCCGGTGCCGCGGACCAGCACCGCGCGGACCGCGGGGTCGTGCGCGGCACGGAACGTGGCCTCGTCGAGGTCCTCGACCATCGTCGGGTCGATCGCGTTGCCGGCCTCGGGGCGGTCGAGCTCGATGGTCGCGACGCCACCGGTGACGTCGTAGCGGACCACGCGCAGCTCGCGCTGCCCGGCCGGCGTGGAGCGCGCCGCTGGTTCGACAGCTCGGGCCCAGCGCGCGCTGTCGGTGTACTGGCGCAGCGCGGCGATGCGGCCGTCGTCGGTGAACGTGAGGACGTGCGCGAACGCCGCGTCGAGCGCCCGGCCGCCGTCGCGGGCGGTGCCGGCGTAGCGCCCGAGCACGAGCAGCCCGCCGTCGGCGAGGGCCAGGAACTCGGCGGGCTCGGCGCGGGCGCGGTAGTGCCGCCCGATCGCCCACCAGAAGTCGCGGATCATCGCCTCGGCGCCCTGGTGGGACCCGCCGAGCCCGAACGGCAGGCCCTCGGTGGCCTCGCCGACGAACGCCGGGTCGAGCACGGTGTCGAGGGCCGCCCGGTCGCCCGTGGCCAGCGCGTCGTACAGCACGCGCGCGGTCTTCTCGTGCGACTCCATGCGAGCCTCCATTCTTCTAATATGGATTAGAACACGCGCCGAGGTGGGGAGTCACCGTGTCCGAGGAAGCGCCCGTGCTGGCCCGGGTCGACGGGGAGGTCGGGCACGTCGTGCTGAACCGTCCGCACGCCCGCAACGCGATCACCGTGGCGCTGGCCGAGGGGCTCCACGACGCGCTCGTCGACCTGGCCGGCCGCACCCGCGTGATCGTCGTGCGCGGCGCGGGCGGGCACTTCTGCGCGGGCGGCGACGTCGACGAGGTCACGCGCCTGGGCGCCGCGGGTGGTGACGCGCTGCGCGGGCTCTTCGACGCCTTCCACCGCGCGTGCTCGGTGGTGGCGACGCTCCCGGTGCCCGTGGTCGCGGCGGTCGAGGGGTCCGCGACCGCCGGCGGCTTCGAGTTCGTGCAGGCCGCCGACGTCGTGGTCGTGCGCGACGACGCCGTGCTCGCCGACAACCACGCGCGCCTCGGCCAGGTGCCCGCGGGCGGCGGGTCGCAGCGCCTGCCCCGGCTGCTCGGGTCGCAGCGCGCGCTCACCCACATCCTGCTCGGCGAGCGGCTCTCGGGCCCCGAGGCGGTCGCGCTCGGGCTGGCCTGGCGCAGCGCGCCCGCCGAGGGGTTCGACGCGCTGGTCGGCGAGGTCGTCACGCGCCTGCTGCGCGCCGACCCGGGCGCCGCGGCGCGGACGAAGCGGCTCGTCCACGAGGGCCTGCGCGAGCCGCTCGAGGACGGCCTGGCGCGCGAGACCGAGGTGGTGCTGGAGCACCTCGCGGACCCGGCGGTGAGCGAGCGGCTGGCCCGGTTCCGGAGGCGGTAGGGCACGGCGCTCCCGGAGATCACGAGCGCGTCATCCCCCTCGACGCGCCGTCGGCGGTGGACCACGCGCTCCTGATCTCCCGATGACGCGCCCGACATGCCCTGCCCGGTGTGTCCTGTACTCACCGTGGTCGACCTGTCACGGATCTGTGGGTGGTCCGGGTCACGACCGGCTCATATTCTTCTCGCGAATAAAAAATCGAGGGACGGGTGGACGCGATGGGTGCGAGCCTCGAGGAGCGGCGGGACGCGCTGCGGCGGCGCTTCGAGACGTGGACGCCGATGACGCTGCACGAGCGGCTCGCGCACTGCGCCGGGGAGTTCGGCGAGCGCCCGATGGTGATCACCGACGACCGCACGGTGACCTACGCCGACGTCGAGGCGTGGACCGAGCGCCTCGCCGACGGCCTCGTCGCGCTCGGCGTGCGCCCGGGCGACCGGGTCGGGCTGGTGATGGCGAACTACGTGGAGTTCGTGCCCCTGAAGTTCGCGATCTCGCGGGCCGGCGCGATCGCCATCCCGTTCAACTACCTCTACCGCACCGACGAGCTGCGCTACGTCCTCGAGCAGTCCGAGGCCAACCTGCTGATCACGATGACCGGGTTCGCGGGGCTCGACCACCTCGGGATGCTCGACGAGATCGCGCCGGGCTGGGACCGTGGCGAGCAGGACGCGCTCCCGGAGCTGCGCGGGGTGGTCACCCTGTCCACCGACGGGCGGTCGCGTGACGGTGTGGGGTCGGTGGAGGACCTGGAGCAGCTGGGCCGGGAGCACCCGGGCGGCAGTGCGGGGCGCGGCGCCGGCCCCGGCGACGTCGCCGACATCCTCTACACCTCGGGCACCACCGGCTCGCCCAAGGGCGTGCTCATCACCCACGACGCGAGCCAGCGCACCGGCTACGCCTCGGCGCTGACCAGGGCGTTCGAGGACGGCCGGCGCATCCTGTTCTCGCTGCCCTGCTACCACATGTTCGGCTACGTCGAGGGCCTCATGGCGGCGATGATGGTCGGCGGCGCCATCGTTCCGCAGACCGCCTTCGACCCCGGCCGCTACCTCGAGGGCATCGAGCGCCACCGCGCCACCGACATCCTGTGCGTGCCGACGATGACCGTCGCGATCCTCGAGCACCCCGACCTCGCGACCCGCGACCTCTCCAGCCTGCGCGCCATCCTCTCCGGCGCCGCGCCCGCGCCGGTGTGGCTGTGGGAGAAGGTCCGCGACACCCTCGGCGTCGACGAGATCGTCACCGGCTACGGCATGACCGAGCAGGGTGGGGCGATGACGCTCTCGCTGCCCGAGGACCCGTTCGAGCGGCTCTCGGCGACCGTCGGCCGGGTCAAGCTCGCGGGCGCCGCGGGGCTGCCCGGGAGCGGGGACCTCACCGAGTACCGCACGATCGACGTGATGACCGGCGAGCCGCTGCCGACGGGAGAGGAGGGCGAGCTCGCGGCCCGCGGACCGACGAACATGCTCGGCTTCTACGGCAAGCCGGAGGAGACCGCGCGGGCCCTGGACGACGAGGGCTGGGTGCGCTCGGGCGACCTCGGATACCTCACCGAGGACCGCTACGTCGTGCTCACCGGCCGCAGCAAGGAGCTCTACAAGTCCGGCGGCGAGCTCGTCATGCCCAAGGAGGTCGAGGAGGTCCTCTCGCGCCACCCGGGGGTCAGCCAGGCCTTCGCGGTCGGGGTCGCCGACGACCGCTGGGGCGAGATCGGCGTCGCGTGCGTGGTGCCGAAGGCCGGGGCGGCGGTGACGGCCGACGACCTCGTCGCGCTGTGCAGGGAGCAGCTCGCCCGGTTCAAGGTGCCGCGGCGCGTGGTGTTCCTCGAGGCGACGGACCTGCCGACGACCCCGACGGGCAAGGTGCAGAAGTTCCGCCTGGCGCGGATGGTGGCGGAACAGGGCGCGACCGAGCCGGTCCCCGCGTCCTGAGGGCCTCAGGCCGTCGCCGCGCGCACCGGGAACCGCGCGGCGATCTCGTCGACGACGAGCGCGGCGGTCTCCGCGCACGCCGTCGTGCCGCCGTTCGCGAACTGCTTCACCGCGTCGCCGACGTTCCAGAGGTTCGCGATCGGGGTGGTGTGCGGGAGGTCGTGGCCCGCGACCGCGCGCTGGGGCGGCCAGGCGTCGCTCCACACCGTCGTCGAGAGCACGCGGGCGCCGTCGAAGCCGGGGATCTGCTCGCGGAGGTCGTCGTACAGCAGCTCGAGCTCGCGGTCGGCGTCGAACGCTCCGGTCGCGGGCTCGGGCACCGAGGTGCCGTTGTAGAGGTGCCAGCCCTCCGGGGCCATCTCCGGGCAGGTCGCGGTGAAGTTGGCGACGTAGCACATCCGCCGCGTGGTGGCGAAGCTCAGCAGGCCCGGCGCCTCGACGAGGGGCTCGCGGCTCGCGAAGTTGACCACGAGCATCGCGCACGGCGTGGTGTCGACCGTCGCGGCGTAGTCGGCGGGGAGCCGGTCGCGGCCGACGAGGTCGGCGGTCGCGGCGGGGCCGGCGTCGCTGACCGCCACGCGGCAGGAGACCGACACCGCGCGCCCGTCGCGCACCACCGTCGCGCCGGTGACGGTGCCGTCGTCACCCAGCTCCAGTCCCGTGACCTCGCTGTCGAGCCACACCTCGCCCCGTCCCGTGCCCTCGACGGCGTCGGCGAGCGCGCGCCAGACCCCGATCGTGCCCTCGGGGCAGAAGCCGAACTTCTTGAACGCGCTGCGCCGGGTGAAGTAGGTCAGGAAGACCGCCGCCGGCAGGTCCTCGGAGCTCACCGCGAAGATCGACGCGCACATGTTGCGGAAGATCCCGTGGACCTTCTCGTTGCCCGTGTAGCGGCGCACCCAGTCGGCGGTCGAGAGCCCGCCGTCGGGCAGCCCGTCGTCGGTCCGCGCGGCACCGAGCCCGTCGAGCAGCTTCGCGCCCTGCCGGGTGAGCTTGCCCAGCAGGTAGCCCCAGCCGCCGCCGGTGACGTCGACGTCCTTGCCGCCGATCCGGTAGAGGATGGGAGGCTTCGCGGGGCGCACGTCGAAGCGCGCGCCGACCTCGGCGAACGTCTGCTCGGTGATCCCGCCGGTCTCGATGACGATCGCGCCGTTGTTGACCGTGAAGCCGTCGATCACCTCGCTGGAGGCGCGGCCGCCGACGCGGTCGAGGCGCTCGACCACGAGCGTCCGGTAGCCGCGGTGGGCCAGGCGGGCGGCGGTGAACAGGCCGCCCGCGCCGGCGCCGATCACCAGGACATCGACGTCGTGCTGCTCCATGGCTCCGGATCGTTGCCCACGCCCGGCACTTTTTCTAGTCTGGATTCAGATTTCGAGGAGGCGGTCGCCGTGCACGTCGGGATGGGGCTCTTCTTCCAGGCCCTGGAGGAGGGGCGCGACGACCACGACGTGGTGCGCGGCGGGCTCGCGCTGGCCGACCAGGCCGAGCCGCGGGGCTTCGGGTCGATCTGGACCGCCGAGCACCACTTCACGCGGTACCACATGATGCCGAACCCGGCCCAGCTCCTGACCTGGCTCGCGGGTCGCACGACCCACGCGCGGCTGGGCACGATGGTCATGGTGCTGCCCTGGCACGACCCGGTGCGGGTGGCCGAGGAGATCGCCTGGCTGGACTCGGTGTCGGGCGGGCGCGTGGTGCTCGGGCTGGGCCGCGGGCTCGGGTCGGTGGAGTTCGACGGGTTCCGTCTCGAGATGGGGGAGTCGCGGCAGCGGTTCGTCGAGTACGCGACGGCGATCTCCGGGGCGTTCGAGTCCGGCGCGATCGAGGCGGACGGCGAGCTGTACCGCCAGCCGCGCGCCGAGCTGCACCCGCCGGCGTTCACCACGTTCCGCGGGCGCACCTACGCGTCGGCGGTGTCGCCGGAGTCGGCGCGGATCATGGCGACGCTCGGCTACGGGCTGATGCTCATCGCCCAGAAGCCGTGGGAGGTCACCGTCCGCGAGACCGCGGAGTACCGCGAGCTGTTCCGCGGGATCCACGGCGCCGACCCGCCGGCACCGGTGCTCGTCAACTTCACCACCGTCGACCCCGACCCGGCCCGCGCCCGCGACCTGCACGACGAGTACGCCACGGCCTACGCGCGCTCGACGATCGACCACTACGGGTTCACCGACGAACGCCTGGAGCACGTGCCGGGCTACGAGTACTACGCGGGCCTGCGGCGCAACATCACCAGGCACGGGCTGCCGGCGTTCAACCGGTTCCTCGCCGACCTGCAGATGGGCGGCACCCCCGACGACCTCGTCGAGCAGACCGTCGAGCGGGTGCGGGCCCTCGACGCGGGCGGGGTCGTCAACCTCTTCGCCTTCGGCGGCATGCCCCAGCACGTCGCGCAGCGGGCGCTCGACGTCTACGCCGACCGGGTGCTGCCGAAGCTCGCCGCCGTCGACCCGCACCGCGACATCGCCGGTCAGAGGGCGTAGCCGCCGTCGACGTCGATGGTCTGACCCGTGATCCACCCGGCGCGCGGCGACACGAGGAACGCGACGACCTCCGCGACGTCGTCGACCGACCCGAAGCGGCGCAGCGCGAGGTTGCGGCGCGCGGCGTCGAGCAGCTCGTCGGTGTAGTCGCCGCGCGCGACGAGCTCGCGCCACATGCCCTCGCCCTCGATCAGCCCGACGCCGACGCAGTTGGCGCGCACGCCGTAGCGGCCCTCCTCGGCGGCGATGCCCCGCACGGTCGCGGCGACCGACGCCTTCGGGGCCGACGAGAGCGCGTCCTTCTTCGAGTAGCGCTCGATCGCGGGCGTCACCAGCGCGACGATGCTCCCGCGCGTCTCGCGCAGCACCGCCATGGCCGGGTGCAGCAGGTTGTAGGCCGCGACCGTGTCCCCGAGGATCTGCGCGCGGTACTGCTCCGGGGTGATCGCCGAGAGATAGCGCATCGGGATGTGCGGGCCCGCGGCGTAGACGACGGCCGTCGGGGGCTCGGGCGTCGCGGTGCGCACGACCTCCGCCGCCGCGGTGGCGTCCTCGAGGTCGAGGGCGACCGTCACCGCCCGCCGGCCCGCGTCGGTGACGTCGCGCGCGGCCGCCGCGGCCGCCTCGGGGCGTGACCGGTAGGTCAGCGCGACGTCCCATCCGTCGGCGGCGAGCCGGCGCCCGATCGCCCGGCCGATGCCACCCGATCCGCCCGCCACCAGCGCCCACGGTCCGCTCACGGACCGAGGCTAGATCGGGCTCCTCAGACGGGGAGGGCCGACGCCCCGTGCGGCCGGCGGGCGACGAAGTGCTCGTCGTGGTCGCGGTCGGCGGCGTCGTGCGCCGGGACCTGGTTCCAGCCGCTGACGAACACGCCCTGCTCGGTGAGCACGCGGACGGCGACCGCCTGGGCCACGGCCGGACGGACGCGGGGCGCCGCGCCGCGCGGGGCCAGCGGCATCGACCAGGAGACGCGCCCGCCGCGGCGGCAGAGCAGCGACCACCCGTCGCGGGACGGCGGGACCTCGCGGAGGAGCTCGTAGGTGACGTCCTCGACGAAGGTGACCCCCCGGCTCGGGGCGGGCGCGTCGAGCCCGGTGAAGTCGCGCAGACCGATGACGTCCAGATCGCGGTTCGTGATCATCATGTCCCTCCCCGCCGTGCCGTCGGCCCCCACGCGCGCCCCCGGCGATACACAGCAGCCATGTATCGAATCGACCTAAACGTTATCCTTGCCACAGTCGACTGGGCAATACGGTCCGTGTCAGTGACCCCGGATGGCGCACCACGAGGTCACGATCCGATCACTCGGTCGGCCCAGCTGCGGTCGCCCCCCGTGAGAGTGATCGGCACACCGTCACATCGGTCACGGAATGCAGCGATACGACACGTTTGTGTATCGGTGCGCCGGGGCCACCTAGCGGTCGTGTCCGCGTCCGAGCACGACCTCGCGCGCCCGCCGGCGGCCCCGCCGGTCCGTCCGACGACCTCGGGTGACGGAGCGGCGCACGTCGGCGGACGTCCCCGCAACACCGAGATCGACCGGCTCGTGCTCGAGGTGGTGCTGCGCCACCTGCGCCGCGACGGGCTGCCGGGCCTGTCGGTCGCCTCGGTCGCCGAGGAGGCGGGCACGACGCGGGCGGCGGTCTACCGGCGGTGGTCCGGGCGCACCGAGCTCGCCCTCGCCGCGCTCGCGACGATCCGTGACGGCGACCCCGGCCCGTCGTCGGGCGACCCGTTCGCCGACCTCGTCGCCGAGCTCGCGCGCTTCCGGCGCTTCGTCGTCGAGCACGACGCGACCGCCCTGGTCGCGGCGGCGCTCGTCGCCGGCACCGACCCCCGCGTCCGCGAGCAGATCCGGCACCACCTCATGGAGCCCTGGCGCGGGCGGCTGCGGGCGTGCCTGCGCGCCGGCGTCGAGGCGGGCCACCTGCGCGGGCACGCCGACCACACCACGGCCGAGGACCTGCTCACCGGTTCGTGGCTGGCCCACGCCGCGCGGGGCGACACCCTCGCCGAGGACTGGGCGGCGCGCACCGCGGCGATGGTGTGGGCCGGGTGCGGCGGCGTGCCGGGGGAGACGCGCCGGGACCGCTCGGGGTCCGCCCCGATCGAGTGATCGAGTTCCGGGTCGCCCGCGCCGTTGGGGGCGATGTGACCGTTTCGCCGGGTGTCGCACCCTCCCAGAGAGCCTCCGTCCGCCTCGTCGCCGGCGTCGCCGCGGTGCGCGACGCCATCGCCGACGGGTCGCTGCACCACCACCGGCCCGAGGAGGTCCCCGCGGGCCTGCGGTCCCACGCCGTGGACGTGGTGCGCGCGTGGGCCGCGGGGGAGGACGTCGAGGCCCAGCGCCGGCGCTGCGGGGTGTGCGCGCCCGCCCTCGTCACGCCCCGCCCCCGCGAGCGCCGCTGACGACGCGGTCTACACGTCCACCGCAGCGGCCTCCGGGTCGGCCGCGGCGCCGCGCACGGGCAGGTCGGCGAAGAACGCCGGCGGCTCGGTCCAGGGGTCGGCGGGCGTACCGGTCTCGGCGTCGCGGATCGCCCGCCACACGCGGTCGGGCGTCAGCGGCATGTCGACGTGCCGCACCCGGAGCGGGGCCAGCGCGTCCACGACGGCGTTCTGCACCGCCGGCGTCGACCCGATCGTCGCCGCCTCGCCGATGCCCTTGGCGCCCAGCGGGTTGTAGGGCGTCGGGGTCTCGGTGGACGAGGCCTCGTAGCTCGGCACCTCGGCCGCGGTCGGCAGCAGGTAGGCCGCGAACGTGCCCGACGTCGGGTTGCCGTCGGCGTCGTAGGAGAAGCCCTCCCACAGCGCCTGCGAGATGCCCTGCGCCAGCCCGCCGTGCTGCTGCCCGGCGACCAGCGTCGGGTTGAGCACCGTGCCGCAGTCGTCGACGGCGACGTGGCGGACCGGCGTGACCCGCCCGGTGTCGAGGTCGACCTCGACGACGGAGACGTGCGCGCCGAACGGATAGGTGGCGCCGGGCTGCTGCTCGTCGCGCACCTCGGCCAGCGACACCCCCTGCTCGCCGGCCGCGGCGGCGATCTCGCGCCAGGTCAGCGCGCGGTCGGGGACGCCGGCGACACCGAGGCCGCCGTCGACCGCGGTGATGTCGTCGACGTCCGCCTCGAGCGCCGACGCGACGACCTCGCGTGCCCGCGCGAGCACGGTGTCGGCCGCGACGAGCACGCTGGAGCCGGCGAGCTGCAGCGACCGCGAGCCGCCCGTCCCGCCGCCGCGCGGCACCGCCGCGGTGTCGGACTGGACGAAGCGCACCTGCTCCATCGGCACGCCCAGGCGGTCGGCGACGATCATCGCGAACGAGGTCGCGTGCCCCTGGCCGTGCGCGGAGGTGCCCACCGCGACCGTCGCCCCGCCGTCGGCGTCGACGCTCACCGACCCGTACTCGCCACCGCCGCCCCCGGCGGTGACCTCGACGTACACGGCGAGCCCGATGCCCAGCGCGACGCGGTCGCCCCGCGCGCGGCGCTCCGCCTGCTCGCGGCGCAGCGCGTCGTACCCGGACTCGCGCAGCGCGACGTCGAGGGCGTGGCCGTAGTCGCCGGAGTCGTAGAGCGAGCCCGTGCGCGTGGTCAGCGGGAACTCCTCGGGCTGCAGGAAGTTCTTGCGCCGCAGCTCGGCGGGGTCCATCGCGAGCTCGCGCGCGGCCATGTCCACCAGCCGCTCGACCATCGCCGCGGCCTCCGGGCGCCCGGCGCCGCGGAACGCGCCCATCGGCGTCGTCGTGGTCAGCACCGCGGCGCCGTCGTAGGCGATCTCCGGGATGCGGTAGACGCCCTGCGCCATGTTCCGCGTCGGGCCGAGCGCGAGCGCGCCGCCGAAGCCCGCGTAGGCGCCGGAGTCGCCGACCACCCGGGCCCGCAGCCCGGTGATCGTGCCGTCGCGGCGCAGCCCGAGCTCGCCGTACTGCACCTGGCCGCGGCCGTGCGGCATCGCGGTGAGGTTCTCCGAGCGCGTCTCGGTCCAGGTCACCGCGCGGCCCAGCTGTCGCGCCGCCTCGATGACCACCGCGTGCTCGGGCGCCATGCCGGCCTTGCCGCCGAACCCGCCGCCGACGTGCGGGGCGACCACGCGGACGCGCTCGGTGTCCCAGCCCCACTGCGCGGCGACCTGCCCGCGCAGCCCGTGCGGCATCTGCGTGGAGACGTGCACGGTCATGTCGTACGGCTCCTCGGAACCGCCCGGCGTCGCCGTCACCGCGTTGCCCTCCATGGGCGCCACGGCGAGGCGCTGGTTGACGATCCGCGCGCGCACGACGACGTCGGCGTCGTCCAGCGGGCGGACGTCGTCGGGGTCGCGGAACCCGGCGGCGAGGTTGGAGCCCAGCTCCTCGAACTGCAGCGGGGCGCCGTCGGCGAGGGCGGCCTCGGGGTCGACGACGGGCTCGAGCGGGTCGTAGTCGATCTCGACCAGCTCGGCGGCGTCGACGGCCTCGGCGCGCGTGGTGGCGATGACCGCCGCGACCATGTCGCCGACGAACCGCACCTTGCCGCGGGCGAGCAGCGGGCGCGCGCAGGCGTCGTTGAGCACCATGAACGGCCGGTGGTCGGGGATGTCGGTCATGTCGTCGCCGGTCAGGACCGCGACGACACCCGGCGCCTCCCGGGCCTTCGCGACGTCGACCGTGTCGAGGCGGGCGTGCGCGAGCGGTGAGCGGACGAAGACGCAGTACAGCGTCCCCGGCGGCACGATGTTGTCGACGTACGTGGCGTGGCCGCGGAGGAGCTCGGGATCCTCGACGCGGCGGACGGCCGTTCCCATGATCGAACCAGGCACGTCCTCGACGCTAGGCCTTCGAGCGCACTCGAACGCAAGTCGAGCGGGTACTCGCGGGTCATGCTGCCGTCACCCGGGCCCGACGCCGCCGTCCTCGTCACCGGGGCCTCCTCGGGGATCGGGGCGGCGATCGCCCGCGAGCTCGCCCGCCGCGGCCACCCGACGCTGCTCGTCGCCCGCCGCGGCGACGCGCTCGCCGACCTCGCCGCGGAGCTGCGCGAGCTCTCCGGGCAGGACGCGGAGGTCCACGCGCTCGACCTCGGCGCCGACGCGGACCTCGCCGCCGCCCGCGCGCTGGTCGAGGACGACCGCGTCGCCGGGGTGGTCAACGCGGCCGGCTTCGGGGTGACGGGCCGCGTCGCCGAGATCGCCGACCAGCAGGACGCGCTCGACGGGCTGGTCCGGCTCAACGTCCTCGCGCTGCACTCGTTGACCGTGGCGGCCGTGGGCGCGCTCGTGCGCCGGGCCGCCGCGGACGGCCGGCCCGGCGCCATCCTCAACGTCTCGTCGATCACGGCCTTCCAGCCGCTGCCGGGGGCGGCGAGCTACGCCGCGAGCAAGGCGTTCGTGCAGTCGTTCTCCGAGGCCGTGCACACCGAGCTGTCCGGCAGCGGCGTCACCCTCACCACCGTGAGCCCGGGCCTGACCCGTACCGGGTTCGCCGACGCCGCCGGGACCGACGCCTTCGACCGCGTGCCCGACCTCCTCGTCGGCGAGGCCGCCGACGTCGCCGCGGCCGGGGTCGCGGCGATGGTCCGGGGCGACCGCAGCGTCACCCCCGGCCTGCTCAACCAGCTCTCCGCCCTCGGCGGGCGCCTCGCCCCGCGGACGCTGCTGCTCCCCGCCCTCGACGCCGGGATGGATCTCTACGGGGCCTGAGCGAGAAATCCTCCGGGGACCGTGTCGAAGACCGTCGGGGCCGTTCGACGCGCGTGTGTCAGCACGAGATCGCACCCCCGAGGAGCCCCGATGAGCACCCCCACCCGCACCGGCCACGCCCCGATCGGCGAGCTGGAGATGTACTTCGAGATCCACGGCGATGAGGACGCCGGCGGCACCCCGCTGCTGCTCCTGCACGGCGGCCTGTTCGACATCGACCTGCAGTTCGGCGCACTCCTGCCCGGCCTGTCGGCGGGCCGCACGGTGATCGCCGCCGACTTCCAGGGCCACGGGCGCACCAACGACATCGACCGCCCGCTCTCGATCCCCGAGCTCACCGGCGACGTCGTCGCGCTGCTCGCGCACCTCGGGATCGGGGAGGTCGACGTGTTCGGCTTCAGCGTCGGCGGCGCGGTCGCGCTGACCCTCGCGATCCGCCACCCCGAACTGATCCGGCGCGCCGTCGTCTCCTCGGCGGCGTTCACCCCGGACGGCATGCGCCCGGAGAACACCGAGGCCGTCGGCGCCATGACCGTCGACATGATCGAGGGCACGCCCATGGCGGACTCGTACCGCGCGAAGTCGCCGCACCCCGAGCGCCTGCAGGGCCTGCTCGACAGGCTCGGGGCCCTCGACGCCGGCCCGGCGTGGAGCGACGAGGACATCGCGGGCTACGCCGCCCCGACGCTCTACACGGTCGGCGACTGCGACGCCGTCCGCCTCGAGCACGCCGTGCGGTTCCTGCGCCTGCGCGGCGGCGACGTCAACGGCGACTTCGTCGGCGTCCCGGCCACCCAGCTCGCGGTCCTGCCCGGCACCACGCACTTCGGCGGTATCGCGCGCACCGTGCTCGTGCAGGACGCGGTGACGACGTTCCTCGACGCCTGAGGCCGACAGCCCCTTGACGAGCCTTCGGTAGTGTCAGATAGTCGACGTCACCGTAAAACGCGTGGCTCGGGTCACGCCGGCTCGACGAGGAGTGATCCATGACCTACGTGATCGGCGTCGACGTGGGGGGCACGTTCACCGACGCGGTGCTCGACGACGACTCCGGCTCGGTCATCGCGGCCAAGGCCCCGTCGACGCCGCCGGACTACTCCCGCGGCGTGCTGGACGTGCTCGAGCTGCTCGCCGAGCAGCTCGGGCGCTCCGTCGAGGAGATGCTGGCCGACACCCACCACGTCGCCCACGGCACGACCTCGAGCCTCAACGCGCTGGTGATGCGCCAGGTCCCCGAGGTCGGGTTCCTGACCACCAAGGGCCACCGCGACTCGATCTTCATCATGAACGTCGAGGGGCGCTACCTCGGGCGCAGCCCGCACGAGCTGCAGCACGTCCTCGCGCAGGACAAGGACCACCACCTGCTGCCCAAGCGCCACGCCCTCGAGGTCACCGAGCGCGTCGACCGCGACGGCAACGTCATCGTCGCGCTCGACGAGGACGAGGTCCGCGCGCAGGTGCACAAGCTCCGCGAGGACGGCATCCGCGCGATCGCCGTCTCCCTGCTCTGGGCGTTCCGCAACCCCGTCCACGAGCGCCGCGTCCGCGAGCTGGTGGCCGGGATCGACCCCGACATCTACGTCGCGCTCTCCAGCGAGGTCAGCCCGCGCATCCGCGAGTTCGCCCGCAACTCCACGACGATCATGAGCACGCAGGTCGGCCCCGGCCTGCGCGACTACCTCACCAACCTCGAGGCCAGCCTCAAGGACCGCGGGCTCGCCGGCCCGCTGCTCGTCATGCAGTCCAACGGCGGGGCGGTCGCGGCCTCCGAGGCGCCGGCCCAGGCCATCTCGACCGTCGGGTCGGTGCTCACCGGCGGCGTCGTCGGCTCGTCGCAGCTGGGCCGGCGGCTCGGCCACCGCAACATCATCTCCACCGACGTCGGCGGTACGACGTTCCTCGTCGGGCTCATCGTCGACGGCGAGCCGGAGCGCGACACCACGACCGTCATCAACCACCACCCGATCAACGTCCCCACCCTGCGCGTGCACGCCATCGGGTCCGGCGGCGGCGCGATCGCGTGGGTCGACGCCGGCGGCAACCTGCGCATCGGCCCGCACAGCGCGCAGGCCGTCCCCGGCCCCGCCTGCTACGGCCAGGGCGGCACCGAGCCGACCAACACCGACGCCAACCTCGTGCTCGGCATCCTCCCGACCTCGGGCCTGCTCGGCGGGCGCAAGGCGCTCGACGTGGAGCAGGCCCGCGAGGCGATCCGCACGAAGGTCGCGGAGCCGCTGGGCCTGTCCGTCGAGGACGCCGCCGCGGCCATCCACGCCGCCCAGAACGCCCAGACCGGCGACCTGCTGCGCAAGAGCGTCGTCGAGGCAGGCCACGACCCCCGCGAGTTCGTCCTCTACGCCTTCGGCGGCTCCGGCCCCGCGTTCTGCGCGAAGTACGCGACGCACCTCGGCGTCAACGAGGTCGTCGTCCCGCTCGGCCCGGTCGCGTCGGCGTTCTCCGCCTACGGCCTCGCCGCGTCCGACATCGCGCTCGCCCAGGAGCTCTCCGACCCCGCCCAGCTCCCGGTCGACCCGGTGCGCGCGGAGAAGAACTTCGCCCAGCTCGAGGACCAGGTCCGCCAGGGCCTCGACCGGCAGGGCCTCAAGTTCGACCGCGTCGAGATCGTCCGCGAGGTCGACATGCGCTACGCGATGCAGCTCGCCGAGGTCACCGTGCCCGTCGGCGACGGCCCGCTCGACGAGAACGCGATGGACGAGGCCGCGCAGCGCTTCGAGCGGAAGTACGCCGAGCTCTACGGCCAGGGCTCCGGCTTCAGCGCCGCCGGCATCCAGGCGATCACCTACCGCGTCCGCGGCCGCGGCGTCCTGCCGTTCAGCCCGGAGCTGCCGCCGCTGGAGAAGGCGTCCGGGGAGCCGGAGGTGTCGGCACGCCGGCCCGTCTATCTCGAGATCGGCCAGGGCTTCGTCGACACCCCGATCTACGACTACACCGCCCTGCGCGCCGGCCACGTCGTCACGGGCCCGGCCGTCATCGAGGTCCCGACGACCACCGTCGTCGTCCCCGACGGCCGCACCGGCACCGTCGACGAGCTCGGCAACCTCCACATCGTCACGAACGCCCAGAACGGAGCCTGACCCATGGTGATGGCCGTCCCCGGCTCCGAGAGGTTCTCGAGCCGCCCGATCGACCCCGCCACGCTCGCCGGGCAGCTGCCCGAGAGCCTGCCCGTCCACACCGTCACTCAGGAGCAGATCGACGCGGTCGACCCGCTGACCTACGAGGTCATCCGGCACCGCCTCTGGTCGGTGACCGACGAGATGGGCGAGGCGCTCAAGCGCATGTCCGGCTCGCCGATCGTCACCGACGCGAACGACTTCGACTTCGCGGTGTCCGACGAGCTCGGCCAGGAGGTGCAGGTCGGGCTCTACAACACGATGCTCGTCGGCGCCGTCGACCTCGCGATCTACTGGACGCTGCAGCACCGCGCGACCAACCCCGGCATCGCCGAGGGCGACATGTTCCTCACCAACGACCCGTGGGTCGGCGGCGGGCTGCACCAGAACGACGCGATGGTCTACCAGCCGGTGTTCTGGGAGGGGAAGCTCTTCGGCTGGACCTCCGCGATCGCCCACCAGCCCGACCTCGGCGGCGTCGGCCTCGGCTCGTTCTCCCCGGCCGCGCAGGACGTCTTCTCCGAGTCGCTGCCCACCCCGCCGGTCAAGGTCGTGCGCGACGGGCTGCTCCAGGACGACGTCGCCGACGTGTGGGTCCGCCGCTCGCGGGTCCCGATGATGATCGGGCTCGACCTGCGCGCGAAGGTCGGCGCCAACACCGTCGGCCGCGACCGCCTCCTCGCGGTCATCGAGCAGTACGGCGCCGACACGGTCAAGGCCGTGATGAAGCGGATGATGTCCGACGCCGAGTCGCGCCTGCGCGGCAAGCTCACCGACCTCCCCGACGGCACCTGGCACGCCACCGGCTACCAGGACCAGTCGCACACCGGCGACCGCGGTCTGCACAAGATCACGGTGGCGATGACGAAGGCCGCCGACCACCTGACCTTCGACTTCACCGGCACCGACCCGCAGTCCGGCGTCGTCAACTGCACCTACGCCGGCATGCGCGGCGGCGTGATGCTGGCGCTGCTGCCGATCCTCGCGGGCGACATCCCGTGGTCGGCCGGCGGGCTGATGCGGTGCTTCGACCTCGTCGCCGAGGAAGGCACGATCAACAACGCCAGCTTCCCGGCGGCGGTCGGCCGCGGGCCGATCGGGCCGGCGTGGCTGACCGGCAACCTCGTCGCCGAGTGCCTGAGCCAGATGCTCGACCAGGCCCCGGACCTCGACGCGCACGTCCAGGCCACCTGCTGCGGCACGTGGGACACCGCCGTGATCGCCGGGCTCGACCAGCGCGGGGCCGTCCCGACGCCGTTCCTGTCGATCATGATGGACCCGATGGCGGGCGGCTACGGCGCCCAGCCGCAGGCCGACGGCATGGACACCGGTGGCCTCTTCTGCATCCCGCTCGGGCGCGTGCCCGACGTCGAGATGACCGAGTTCCTCTACCCCGTGCTCGCGCTCTGGCGGCGGGAGGAGCCCGACTCCGGCGGCCCCGGACGGCGTCGCGGCGGCGTGGGCGCGTCGCTCGCGATCACCCCGCACGGCACGAGCTTCCCGATCGGCCTCGTCCTCGCCTCCAACGGCAAGGCGGTGAGCCAGAACAACGGGCTCGCCGGCGGCTACCCGGGCAACACCGGGGTCGAGTGGATCGCGCGCGGCAGCGACGTCTCGACGGCGCTCGGGGCCGGGCGGCTGCCCGCCGACCTCGAGGAGATCGGCGGCGACGCGGAGCTGCAGCCCTGCTACGGCGAGACGTACGTGGCGCCCGGTGAGGTCTTCACGATGTTCTGGCAGGGCGGCGGGGGCTACGGCGACCCGCTGACCCGCGACCCCGCCGACGTCGCCCGCGACGTGCGCGAGGAGAAGGTCACCGCGGCCACGGCGGCGCAGGCCTACGGCGTGGTCGTCGACGACGCCGGCACCGTCGACACCGGCGCCACCGAGACGCGTCGCCGGGAGCTGCGCGACGCCCGGCGCGCGCGGGGCTCCGCGGAGGGCGCCCGTGCCACGGTCGACCTCGGCACCGCGCGCCGGCTCGACGACAACCTCGTCGCGGTGGGCGACCAGGTGGCGTGCACGCACTGCGCGACGGTGCTGGGCTCCGGCGCGGTCGGCGAGCTCGACCTCGTGCGCTACGAGGGGCCGGTCAGCGACGCGGGGCCGCAGGTGGTGGACGGCGCGGGCGAGTACGTCGACGACGCGGTGCACTTCCGGCAGTACTGCTGCCCCGGGTGCTTCACGGCGATCTCGACGGCCGTCGTGCCGGTCGACCACGTCGACGACGTGACCCGGACGAGCCGCGTGCTCGCGGACGCGAGGTCGTAGATGCAGCTCCGACGAGTGGCCGTGCTCGGCGGGGGGCCAGGGGGCCTGTACGCCGCGCGGCTGATCAAGCTCGCCCGTCCGGGGTGCGACGTCGTCGTGCACGAGCAGGGCGTGCCGGACCAGACGTTCGGGTTCGGGGTCGGGCTCGCGGCGCGCACGCAGCGCCGGCTCGCCGAGGCCGACCCCGCCTCGCTCGACGACATCCTCGCGAGCGCGTGGTCGCACGACATGCGGATGCGCGTCGGCGACCGCGAGGCCGGGATGAGCGTCTCCAGCCTCGTGGCGGTGGGACGCGCGGAGCTGCTCGCGGTGCTGCAGCGCCACGCCGAGGACGCCGGGGTGAAGCTCGAGTTCGGCACGCGACGCGCCGCGGACGACCTCGACGCCGACCTGGTGATCGCCGCGGACGGGGTCGGGAGCGCGACCCGGGCCGCGGGGTCGTTCGGCGAGGACGTCGAGGTGGGCACCGGCTGGTACCTCTGGGCGGGCGTCGACATCGCCCTGCCGCACGCGCTGTTCGCGCCCGAGCGCACCGAGCACGGCGTGTACGTCACCCACGCCTACCCGTACGCGCCCGACCGCAGCACGTTCCTCGTCGAGACCGACGAGGCGACCTGGCGGGCGGCCGGGTTCGACCGGACCACCGCGGCGCTGCCGTTCGACGCCTCCGACGACGTCGCGCTGGACCACCTGTCCGACGTCTTCGCGCGCCACCTCGACGGCCACCGGCTGATCGGCAACCGCACCCGCTGGCTGCAGTTCCGCACGGTGCGCTGCGCGCGCTGGCACGACGGGCGGACCGTGCTCCTCGGCGACGCGGCGCACACCGCGCACTACTCGGTGGGGTCCGGGACGAAGCTCGCCATGGAGGACGCGATCGCGCTGGTCGCCGCGCTGGACGGCGCCGACGACCTCGGGACGGCGCTGACCGCCTACGAGACGGCCCGCCGCCCCGCGGTCACGCGCATCCAGGACATCGCGGAGCGGTCCCGCCGCTGGTGGGAGACGTTCCCCGAGCGCCTGGACCTCCCCGTCGAGCAGCTCCTCGTGGCCTACATGAGCCGCGCCGGGAACGTCTCGCTCGACCGCTTCGCCGCCGGCACCCCCGACCTCGTGGGGGCCGCCCTGACGCAGTGGGCGGGGGAGGAGCCGCCGGCCGGCGCGGCGCTGACCGACTGGGTGCTCGACCGGCCCCTGCGCCCCTCCACGCCCGGACAGGAGCCGGTGGCCGACGGTCCCGCCGGGTCGCGCGGATTCGACACCCGCGTCGTCCCCGACGACCCCGCGGCGCTCGGGGCGACCGTGCTCGACCTCGGCACCGACGACCGCCCCTCCGGACGCGAGGAGGCGGTCGAGGCGGCGGTGTCCCGGGGCGCCGACGTCACCGGCACCGTCTGGCTGACCGGCGGCGACGACCGCTCCAGCGTGCTCACGCGCCTCGAGGTCGCCGAGCGGCTGCGGCGCCGCGCCCCGGCGCTCGTCGTCGTCGCGGGACCCGCGGACCTGCGCGACGACCTCGCCGACGGCCTCGCCGCCGACCGCACGCACCTGGTGGCCCTGCGTCCCGGGAAGGACACATGAGCACCGCACCGCTCCCGACCCGCCGACCGACCGCCCGCTGGGACGACCGGCGCGTCCCGTTCCCCGCCGAGGTCGTCGCGGCCTACCGCGACGCCGGGCTGTGGGGCACGCGGACCCTGGCCGACGAGTTCCACGAGGCCGCCGCGCAGCACCCCGACCGCGACGCCGTCGTCGCCGCGGAAGGGCGGCTGAGCTACCGGGAGCTCGACCGCCGGGCCGACCTCGTCGGCGCCGGCCTGGCCGCGCTCGGGCTGACGCCCGGCGACCCCGTGCTCGTGCAGGTCACCAACCGGCTCGAGACCGTCGTCGCCTGGTACGCGCTGCTCAAGGCCGGCCTGGTGCCGGTCGCGACGCTCGCCGCGCACCGCGGCCACGAGATCGCGCACATCAGCCGGGCCGTCGGTGCGCGTGCGCACCTCGTGGAGCACGGCACGCGCGGGACGGACCTCGTCGCGTTCGCCGTCGAGCAGGCCGAGGGGCACCCGAGCCTCGAGCACGTCCTGGTGCTGGGCGCGCCCGCCGACGCCGACCTGCCCGCCCACGCGGTGCGGCTCGACGACCTCGGAGCGGACGTCGACCCCGACGAGGCGCGCTCGCGGGTCGCGGCGATCCAGCGCGGGATCGACCCCGACGACGTCGCCGTCTTCCAGCTCTCGGGCGGCACCACGGGCGTCCCGAAGCTGATCCCGCGCCAGCACGCCGAGTACTGGTACAACGCCCGCGCCTACGCCGACGTGCTCGGCTGGACCGCGGACGACCGCGTCGGCCACCTCATCCCGGTGATCCACAACGCCGGCATCACGTGCGGGGTGCACGCGGCGCACACCGTCGGCGCGTGCCTGGTGCTCACCGGCCACGAGCTGGACACCGCCATGCCGCTGCTCGTCGCCGAGCGCACCACCTCGGTGCTGTTCGGCCACGTGCACTACCGCGCGGTCGACCACCCCGACTTCCCGGCGCTCGCCGAGCACCTGCGGATCGTCGTGCTCTCGGGCGCGAAGGTGTCCGAGGAGCTCTTCGCGGCCGTGGGCGCCCGCGGCGCGTGGGTGGGCCAGCTGTTCGGGATGGCCGAGGGGCTCTTCCTCGTCACCCCGCGCGACGGGTCCGCCGAGCTGCGCCGGACCACGGTCGGCACGCCCGTGTCGCCCGCCGACGAGGCCGTCGTGCTCGCGCCGGGCACCGACGAGCCGGTGCCCGACGGCGAGGTCGGCGAGCTGTGCGCCCGCGGCCCGTACACGCTGCGCGGCTACTACGCCGCGGAGGACCGCAACGCGGGTGGATCCCAGTCCGCCTTCACCCCCGGCGGCTTCTACCGCACCGGGGACCTCGCCGCGGTCCGCGTGATCGACGGCCACCGCGCGATCTCGATCGAGGGCCGGATCAAGGACCTCATCAACCGGGGCGGCGAGAAGATCAACGCCGAGGAGGTCGAGCTGCTGCTGCTCGCGCACCCGCACCTCGTCGAGGTCGCCCTGGTCGCGATGCCCGACCCGCGGCTCGGCGAGCGGGGCTGCGCGTACGTCGTCACCGACGGCACGCCGGTGACGCTCGACGACGTCCGCGCGCACCTGCGCCGGCTCGGGGTGGCGACGTTCAAGTGGCCCGAGCGCCTCGAACCCGTCGCGGCCCTGGCACGCACCCGCGTCGGGAAGCTCGACAAGAAGGCGATGGCGGGCGAGATCACCGAGAAGCTTCGCGCAGAGGGAGCGCTGTGAGCCACCACCGCATCGGGATGGTCGTCCCGAGCTCCAACGTCACCGTCGAGACCGAGGTCCCCGCGCTGCTCGCGCGCCACCGCGACGCGACGTTCTCGTTCCACGGCAGCCGGATGCGGATGCACACGGTCTCGCCCGAGGAGCTCGCGGCGATGAACCACCAGCGCGGGCGGTGCGTCGACGAGCTCGCCGACGCGCGCGTCGACGCGCTGCTCTACGCGTGCCTCGTCGCCGTCATGGCGCAGGGGCCGGGCGAGCACCGGCGCGTCGAGTCGGAGGTCGCCGCGCAGCTGCACGAGCGCGGCGTCGAGGCCGGCCTCGTCTCCAGCGCCGGGGCGCTCGTGGACGCGCTGGCCGCGCTCGGCGCGCGCCGGATCGCGCTGGTCACGCCGTACATGCGGCCGCTGGCCGAGAAGGTCGTCGGCTACCTGGAGGCCGAGGAGCTCGAGGTCGTCGACTGGACCGCGCTCGAGGTCGCCGACAACGCGGAGGTCGGCTGCATCCCCGGCGAGCGGGTGATGGACGCCGCGCGGGGGCTCGACCTCACCGGCGCCGACGCGCTCGTGATCTCCGCGTGCGTGCAGATGCCCTCGCTGCCCCTGGTCGAGCGCGCCGAGCAGGAGCTCGGCCTGCCCGTCCTGTCCGCGGCCACCGCGGGCGCCTTCTGCCTCCTGCGCGGCCTCGGCCTCGCCCCCGACCTCCCCGACGCCGGGTCCCTCCTGCGGGCCGGCACCCCGAGCCTCACGAGGAGCGCGCGATGACCACCACCGAGTCCGGCACCGCACCCTTCAACCCGCTCGCGCCCGGCCCGATCGACGAGGTGCGCGCCGAGCTCGCCGAGGTCCGCTCCGGCTGCCCCGTGCACCGCGTCGCCCCCGGCCTCGGGTTCGCCGGGCGGCACGAGACGGTCCGGCAGGCGCTGCTCGACCACGGCACCTTCAGCAACGCGGGCAACTTCGTGCTCGAAGGCGACGAGGGCGCCGAGCCGCCGCCCGCGCTGATCACCCAGAGCGACCCGCCCGAGCACACCGCCCTGCGCGCGCTGCTGCGGCCCGGCTTCGCCCGCAAGGCGATCACGGACGCCGCGCCGTGGGTCCGCGAGTACGCCGTCGAGCTGATCGACGCCCTGCCGGACGGCGGCCCCGCCGACCTCGTCGGCCAGGTCGCGCTGCCGCTGACCGCGCGGGTCATCGCGCGGCTCGTCGGCGTCCCGGCGGAGGACTCCGACGAGCTCGCCCGCCTCTCGCTGGCGATCACCGCGATCCTGCCGGCGAGCTTCGTCGGCACCGACGAGTGGCGCCGGCTGGAGGGATACTTCACCGCGGCCGCCCGCGCGCGGCGCACCAACGAGGACCCGCCCGACGACCTCGTCGCGCGCCTCGCGCTGGGCCGGGTCGACGGTCGCGAGCTGACCGAGCAGGAGGTCGCGTTCCACGCCTGGCAGCTGTTCGTCGCCGGGCTGGAGAGCACCGCCTACACGATCGGCTCGATGGTGTACCAGCTCCTGGTCGACCGCTCCCGGTGGGAGACGCTGCTGGCGGACCGGTCGCTGGTCGAGGGCACGCGTGAGGAGGGCCTGCGGTACGGCTCGGCGATCCGGTGGGTGCTGCGCACGGTCACCGGCGACACCGCGCTGGACGGCGAGGCGATGGCCGCCGACGAGCGCCTGATCATCGGGCTGGAGTCGGCGAACATGGACACCACGGTGTTCGGCGAGGACGCCGACGCGTTCGTCCTCGACCGCCCGACCGCGCGCCGGCACTTCTCGTTCGGCCACGGCGTGCACCTCTGCCTGGGTGCGGAGCTCTCACGCATCGAGATCTCGACGGTGCTCGAGGCGCTGCTCGACAGGCTCCCGACGCTCGCGCTCGCGCCCGGCGCCACCTACGACGACGTCGCGAGCCCGATGTTCTGCGGGCCGCAGCGCGTGGACGTGGTGTGGTGACCGCCGCGTGACGGCGCTCCCGCCGTATCGTCGCCGGTCATGAGCGACGCCGGGCGAGCCTCCACCCGCCGCGAGCTCGTCGAGTCCCAGATCTACGAGCAGGCCACGCGGCTGTTCGCCGAGCGCGGCTTCGCGGGCACGAGCCTGCAGGACATCGCCGACGCGATGGGGATGACGCGCCCGGCGCTGTACTACTACGTCCGCAACAAGGACGAGCTGCTCGCGCGGCTGGTCACCGAGATCACCGAGGGTCCGGCCGACATGGTCGAGGAGATCGCCGGGCGCGACCTCGACGCCACTGCGAAGATCCGCGCGCTGGTGCGGCTGCTCGCGGCGCGCCAGGCCGACCACGCCGCGCGGTTCCGTCTCGTGATCCGCTCGGAGTCCGAGCTGCCCGGGGACCTCGCGAGCGCCCACGAGGTCGCCAAGCGCCGGGTGCTCGACGGCGTCGTGCGCGTCGTCGACCAGGGCGTGCGCAGCGGCGAGTTCCGCCCCGGCGACGTGCGCACCACCGCGCTCGCGCTGATCGGCATGTGCAACTGGATCGCGTGGTGGTTCCACCCCGGGGGCGCGCGCTCGGTCGACGACGTCGCCGAGCAGATGGCGGAGATGGCGGTCGCGCTCGTCGCGCAGCCGGCGGACCGGAAGCCGTCGAGCCCGCGCCCCGACGACCCGGCCGCGGCGCTCGCGCTGCTGCGCCAGGACCTGGACTACCTGGAGCACGTCATCAACGGCTCGGCACAGTCGTCAAAAGATTGACGGAGACGTAGAAGTCGGCGTAGCCTCCTTCTCATGACGCTCGAGCACAAGGTCCGGGGTGTGGACCACGCCGCGTTCCCGACGTTCGACCCCGCGGGCACCGTGCGCTTCTACCGGGACGTCCTCGGCTTCCCGGTCGTGCACTCGATCTGCGCGGCCGGCTGGGGCCCGGAGGACCACCCGGACTTCATCCACTTCTTCTTCGACATCGGCAACGACGACCGGATCGCGTTCTTCTACTACTTCGGCCTCGACCGCCAGCACGGCCACGAGCGCGGCGACGTCTACGCGGGCTTCGGCCCCGAGGTCCCGGAGTTCTTCGTCCGGTCGCGCCACCTGGCCATCCACGTCGACGACCAGGACGACCTGCTGGAGTACCGGCGCCGGCTCGACGACTCGCAGTGGCCGGTCGAGATGCAGATCCAGCACGAGACCATCGAGTCGATCTACACGCACGACCCCAACGGCTACATGGTCGAGTTCACCCGCGCGATGCGTCCGGTGACGCCGCAGGAGGACCTCGACGCCAACCTCACGATCGACGCGCTGCTCGACGTCGTGGCCGAGCCGGAGCCGACGTTCGGCAAGCTGCTGGCCCGCAAGGCGGAGCTGATCGTGGAGCGGGCGGCCGACTGGGAACTGGAGCAGAGCCGGTGACCGCGCTCTACGTCCTCGACGTCCCGGAGAACACCTCGGTGGCGAAGGTGGCGGGCGAGGACGAGACCGTCACGGTCAACAAGATCGGCCCGTACTTCGAGATCAGCGCGGACGGCCCCATCGTCGTCGACCGGCGCGCGACCGGCTGCCGCCACGCGGTCTGGTACTCGTGCGTCGCGGGCGTCGCCGGGGGCAGCATCACCCAGCACGACAAGAACGCGCTGCGGGTCGAGCCGGCATGAGCGCGCCGACCCGCTTGGGGGCCGGGCGGTACGTCGCGGTCGACGAGCGCCCCGCCGCCACGGTCACCAGCGTCCACGAGCTGACGACGGCCGACGGCGCCACCGTGCGCGGGGTGCTCGCCACCGTGCCGGGTGCGACCACCGTCGTGTGCCTGATGCACCCGCGCCAGGACGTCACGCACCACGCGCTCGTGCCGCACCTGCTGCGCGCCGGTGCCGCGGTGTGGACCCAGCACACGCGCTCGGTCAACAACGACCTCACGCTCGTGCACGAGCAGGCGCTGCTCGACGTCGCCGCGGGCATGGTGTTCCTGCGCGAGCAGGGGTTCGGCGCGATCGTCCCGCTCGGGCACTCCGGCGGCGGCACGCTGTTCGCCTTCTACCTCGAGCAGGCCGGGCTCGCGCCCGCCGACCGGCTCGCCACGACGCCGGCGGGGCGCCCGACGAAGCTCGCCGACGCGGCCATGCCCGTCACCGACGGCGTCGTGTTCCTCGCCCCGCACCCGGGCCAGGGCCGCCTGCTGCTGGGCTGCATCGACCCCTCGGTGGCCGACGAGGGCGACCCGCTGTCCGTGGTGCCGGAGCTGGACCCGTTCCGCGCGGAGAACGGGTTCGCCGAGCCGCCGGCGAGCTCGTCGTACACGCCGGCGTTCCTCGAGCGCTACCGCGCCGCTCAGCGCGACCGCGTCGCGCGCATCGACGCCGTCGCCCGCGAGCACGTCGCCCGCGCCGCCGAGGCGCGCGCGGCCCACAAGCGCTCCGGCGACCCCGCCGACCGGCGCCGGGCGCTCGCCCCGCACGTCATCACCGTGTTCCGCACCGACGCCGACCCGCGCACCGTCGACCTGTCGCTCGACCCGAGCGAGCGCCCCTACGGCTCGCTGTTCGGGGCGCGGCCCGACCTGATCAACTACGGCCAGGTCGGGTTCGGCCGGCTGACCACGCCCGAGGCGTGGCTCTCGACGTGGTCGGGGCTCTCGACGCGCGCCGACTTCGCGCGCTGCGCCCCGGGCGTCACCGTGCCGACCCTGTTCGTCGAGCTCACCGGCGACCAGGCGGCGTTCCCGTCCGACACCCGGGCGATGGTCGACGCCCTCGGTGCCGCGGACCGCACCCACGTCGCCGTGCGTGGCACCCACTTCGGCGGCGCGATCGCCCCGGGCGAGCCCACGGGCAACGAGCTCGCCGCCGAGCAGATCGCCGCCTGGCTCGCCGACCGCCACGACCTGGCACCCCCTATGTGAGCGATGTTCCCGGCCACAGCCGGGAACATCACTCACATGCGGGCCGGGGTGGTCGCGAGGAAGCGGGCCGGGCCGGTGAGGAACCAGATCACCGTGACGAGGCCGAGCCGCCCGAACCACGGGGAGAGGGCGGCGAGGTCGGCGCCCGGGCCGGCGAGCAGGTGCACCAGGCCGAGCACCGCCGCGCAGATCAGCGCGGCCACCACCCAGCGCGCGAAGCGGTCCCACTCGTGGCGGGCGCGTTCGGGGCCGCTGCGCGGCACCGGCACCGGTGCGGGCCCGCCCGCCCAGCGGTGCGCGGCGCGCACGTCGGCCCAGCGCACGATCACCGGCCCGAAGGCGACGGAGAACCCGATGTAGATCGCGGCGAGCCCGTGCGCGAAGGTCGCCGCCCCGCCGGCGCGGATGTCGATCACCGCCGTGGCGAGGATGCCGAGGTCGACGAGCACGGTCGACGCGAGCAGCACCGCGCCGAGACGGCGGCGGCGCAGCAGGTAGCGGGCGGCGAGGCCGCTCGCGATCAGCACCCAGAACAGGACCTCGCCGACGACCAGCGCGACGACGGCGGGCGAGGTGAACACGGCCGGAGTCATGGCGTCGAGCCTGCGCGGCCCCGCAGCGCCGCCGCGTCGGTCCGGCGCCGCGGCCGGGGTCCTCCTTTCGTCGCACGCCGTGGCACCCGGAGCGCGACGCTCGACGGACCCGGCGACGTCCCCGACCGTGATGGGATGGGCCGGTGCTGACGAGGATCCGCACCGAGACGCCTCGCCCCTGGTGGTGGGACACCGGGATCGCGGGCGTCTACGCCGCGCTCGTGGTGCTCACGGTCGTGGTGTGGCCGCTCGGCTTCGTGTCCCTCGCGCCGGCGCCCCCGGGCCTGCGCCTCGGCGTGGGGCTGGCGGCCGCGGCGACGGTCGTCCTGCGCACGCGCCGCCCGGTGCTCGCGCTCGCCCTGGCCGTGCCGTGCGTGGCGGTCGACGTCGCGTTCGGGCCCTCGCTCGCGATCGCGCTGATCCTCGCCGACCTGCTCTACTGCGTCGCCCTGCACGGCTCGGCGACCGCGAGCGCGCGGGTGCGCTCCGCGGCGTTCGCGGTCTTCGCGGCGCTGGTCGTGGCCGTCCTCCTCGCCACCGGGGACGCCCGCGCGGTCGTCACGACGGCGCTCACCGCGAGCGCGGTGCTCCTGCTGCCGGTGTCCTGGGGGCGCGAGGTCCGCCGCCCCACCGAGGAGGCCGCCGCCGCGCGCCGCGAGGCCGCGCAGGCCGCCCGGATCGCGGAGCTCGACCGGCGCCGCGCGGTGACCGCCGAGCGCGCCCGGGTCGCGCGCGACCTGCACGACTCCGTCGCCGGGCACCTCTCGGCCATCGCCCTGCAGTCCCAGGCGGCGCTCGGTGCGGACGCGGCGACATCGGCGGGCGGCGAGCTGCGCGCCCGGGTCCTCTCCTCGGTGCGCGAGAACAGCGTGCGCGCGCTGGAGGAGATGCGCTCGCTGATCGAGGTGCTGCGCCGTGACGACGACCCCGACGACGACCCCCGCGAAGCCCCGGCGCGGCTCGCGGACCTGCCCCGGCTGGTCGAGTCGGCGCGGGTCGGCGGGCTGTCGGTCACGGCGGAGATCGGCGACCTCGACGGCGTCCCCGCGCCCGTGGGACTGACCGTCTACCGGATCGCGCAGGAGGCGCTGACCAACGTCGGGCGGCACGCGCCGGGCGCGGACGTGACGCTCCGGCTCGCCCGCGACGACGCCGCGCTGGTCCTCGAGGTGACGAACACGCTGCCCGCCGGGACGCCGGCGGACCCGGGGACCGGCAGCGGCGTGGAGGGAATGCACGTGCGGGCCGAAGCGGTCGGGGGGACGGCGAGCGCGGGCCCGGACGGCGCCGACGGCCGGGCCTGGCGGGTGACCGCGCGGCTGCCCGTCGGGGTGCCCGCGGGAGCGCCGCGGTGACCGTGCGCGTGCTCGTCGCCGACGACCACGAGGCCGTCCGCACCGGGCTCGTCATGATCCTCTCGGCCGCCGAGGACGTGGAGGTGGTCGGCGAGGCGGGCGACGGTGACGCCGCCGTGCGCCGGGCCCGCGACCTGCGCCCCGACGTCGTGCTCATGGACGTGCGCATGCCCACCACCGACGGCATCACCGCGACCCGCGAGCTCGTCGCCGACGGCGTGTGCGCGGTGCTCGTGCTGACGACCTTCGACCACGACGAGTACGTGTTCGCCGCGCTGCGGGCGGGCGCGGCGGGCTTCCTGCTCAAGTCGGTCGACGCGGCGCGCCTCGTCGACGGCGTGCGGCGTGTGGCGGCGGGGGAGGGGGTGCTCGAGCCCGGCGTCACGCCGCGGGTGATCGCGGCGGCGGTGTCCGCGGAACCGTCCGGGGAGGCGCCGCCCGGCCTGGACACGCTGACCGACCGCGAGCGGGAGGTGTTCGCCGAGCTCGGCGAGGGCCTCTCCAACCAGGAGATCGGGCGGCGCCTGTTCCTCTCCGAAGCCACGGTCAAGACCCACGTCTCGCGGGTGCTCGCGAAGCTCGGGCTCCGCTCGCGCACCCAGGCCGCGATCGTCGCCTCGCGCTGGGGATAGACGCACGACCGCCCGGCACGGTGTCGTGCCGGGGCGGTCGGGTGGAGCTCAGCGGCGGGGGGTGCCGCCGGGCGGGGTGCCGGGCGCGACGGGCTCGGTCGCGCCGGGACCGTAGGGGTCGCCGGGCCGGGTCGCCGGGCCCGCGTTCCCCGGTGGCGGGGGCGGCGTGGTCCCGGGCTGGGCGTTCGGGTCGCCCCCGGGCGGCACCGGCGTGCCCTGCGGCGGTGTCGGCGCGCTCGGCGGCGCGGCGTACTGCGCCGTGGCGTCGTGCGCCCCGCCGTTGCCGGCGACGTTCGGGGCGTACGCCCGGGCGTCGGCCTCGGCGCGTTCGCGCCCGACGGCGAAGTCACGCTGCACCTGCCCGGACTGCTGCTGGGCACGGCGGTAGCCGGAGTTGATGAGGTCGGCGGCCGCGTCACGTCCGCCGAGCCCGAACGCCAGGGCGGAGCCGAGGGCGACCGCGCCGATGAGGGCGATGTAGGTCGCGGTGACGATGGTCTCGGCGATCCCGAGCTGGTTGAGGATCATGAAGACCGCGATCGCCATGACCAGCGTCGGTGCGGCCGTGCGGGCGACCCGCCCGGTGGGGGTGTCGCCCATGGTCCGGTGCACGAGACCGCCCACGGCGGCGGCGATCGCCGCGGCCACGAGGAAGATCAGCACCGCCGCGAGCACGTTCGGCAGGTACGACAGCACGAGGTTCACGAACCCGGTCACGGCCGGGATGTTCAGCGTGCCGACCGCGGAGACGATGACGAAGACGAGCAGGACCCACTGCACGACCAGGCCGACGAGCTTGGACGGGCTGCCGTCGGGCGAGAACCGGGCGACGTACTCGCCGCCGCGGCCGTGGGTGAGGCGGTCGTCGAGCCGCACCCGGCGCAGCAGCTTGGTGATCCCGGCGCGGATCAGCCGGGCGATGATGTAGCCGATGATCAGGACGAGCAGCGCGCCGATGATGTTCGGCACGTAGTCCAGCAGGGTGGTGAAGGCGTTCTGCAGGCTCTGCAGAATGTCGAACCCCCCGCCGGATGATGCTGGAGGCATTCCGGGCTCCTCATTCCGTCGTGGAGTGCCGTGGTGCCCGATCGGTCTCGCCGGAAACCGCGTCGTCACCCGTTCGGCCGCTACCGCCCGGTCGGGCGGGATTCGCGACACGGATCGGTGATGGAGGAGGCCACGCAGCGGGTACCAGCGGCGGCGTCAGTGACGCGTGCCGCACCGCAGGACCCCAGGAGGCCTCGTGGCCCAGACGACCGACGCCGTACCGGGAGCCCACGCCGCGTCCCCGCAGCAGGTGCCCGCGCGCGGGTGGTGGCAGATCGTGCGCCGCGCGTTCCGGGAGAGCAGCGCCGACAACGTCAGCATGCTCGCCGGCGGGGTGGCGTTCTTCGGCTTCCTCGCCCTCATCCCGGCGCTCATCGCGCTCGTGTCGCTCTACGGGCTCGTGGCCGACCCGGCGGAGGTGGCCTCGACGATCGAGGGGCTGAGCGGGGCACTGCCGGCGAGCGCGCAGAGCCTCGTGGCCGACCAGATCGGATCGGTCGTGGGCGCGAGCAACGGCGGCCTGACGCTCGGGCTGATCATCTCGATCCTCGCCGCGCTGTTCAGCGCCTCGAGCGGCACGCAGAACCTCATGGCGGCGATCAACATCGCCTACGACGAGACCGAGGGCCGCGGCGCGGTGAAGCTTCGCGCCATCGCGCTCGCCCTCACGCTGGGCGCCGTCGTGTTCGTCGTCGTCGCGGTCGCCCTGGTCGCCGTGGCGCCGGTCCTGCTCGACGGCCTCGGCACGGCGGGCCAGGTCCTCGGCCAGGTCGTGCGCTGGGTGCTGCTCGTCGGGCTCGTCGTCGTGGGTCTGGCGGTGGCGTACCGCGTCGCGCCCGACCGTGACGCGCCGCGCTTCCGCTGGGTGACGCCCGGGTCGGTGATCGCGACCGTGCTGTGGGTCGTCGGCAGCATCGCGTTCAGCTTCTACGTCGACAACTTCGGCAGTTACAACAAGACCTACGGCACGCTCGCCGGCATCGTCGTGTTCCTGCTGTGGCTCTACCTGACCAGCTACATCGTGCTGCTCGGCGCCGAGATCAACTCCGAGGCCGAGTACCAGACCGAGCGCGACACCACCCGCGGCGAGCCGCAGCCCATGGGCGAGCGCGGCGCGGCGAAGGCCGACGACGCGGTCGACGCGTAGCCGGTCAGCGGGGCGGCAGCACGCAGAACTCGTTGCCCTCGGGGTCGGCGAGCACCACCCACGGGTGGTCGGGCGCCTCGTCGATCACCCGCGCGCCGAGGCCGACGAGCCGCTCGACCTCCGCCTGCTGGTCGCCGGGCGCGGCGACGTCGAGGTGCAGGCGGTTCTTGCCGGCCTTCCGGTCGGCGACGTGCTGGAGGAGCAGCACGACCTCGCCGACGAGCCCGACCTCGACGTAGGACGTGCCGTGCGCGTCGTCCCACCGGCGCACCACCGAGGAGCCCAGCGCGGCGCACCAGAACCACGCCAGCGCCTCCGGTTCGCGGGCGTCGAGCGCGACGGCGGCCAGGCGGGCGCGGGAGGGCGGCACGGGCCGCAACGCTAGCGAGCCCGTCCCCCTCAGGGCATCCCGCCGTCCACGCGCAGCACCGCGCCGGTGGTGAACGACGCATCGTCCGAGGCGAGGTACAGCACGGCGGGCACGACCTCCTCGGGCTCGCCGATCCGTCCCAGGGCGGTGCTGCGCTCGAAGGCCCCGACGACCTCGGGGGTCCACGCCGTCGAGATGTCGGTGCGGAACGGGCCGGCCTGCACGGCGTTGACCCGCACGGCCGGGCCGAACGCCTGCGCCAGCCCCTCGGTGAGCGTGTTGAGTCCGGCCTTCGCCATCGCGTAGGGCAGCTCGGAGGGCCCCGGGCGGATCGCCGCGACCGAGCTGATGTTGACGATCGCGCCGCCGCCGGCCGCCACCATCCGCGTCCCGAGCGCGGCCGACAGGCGGAACGGGCCCTTGAGGTTGACGCCGAGGACCTTGTCGAACAGCCCCTCGGACACCTCGTCCAGCGCCGGGTAGAGCGGCGAGAGCCCGGCGTTGTTGACCAGCACGTCGACCCGGCCGAACGCCTCGTCCACGGCGTCGACCAGCGCGTCGCAGTCGTCCCAGCGCGAGACGTTGCAGGCGACCGGCAGCGCCCCAACGCCGTACTGCTGCTCGACCTCGACGGCCAGCTGCCGGCACGCGTCGAGCTTACGGCTCGCGATCACCACGGACGCGCCCTCGGCGGCGAACGCCCGCACCATCGCCCGGCCCATGCCCCGGCTGCCCCCGGTGACGACGACGACCCTGTTCCCGAACCTGCCCATGCGTGGCCCGTCCCCCGTGGTGATGATGGGACGCATGCTGGCACGCGAGGAGACCGACGCCGTCGTCGCGTGGCTGTCGTCCGCCGGGCTCGGCGACGCACCGTGGACCGTCGAGCCGCTCGCCGGCGGCACGCAGAACCTCATGGTGCGCGCGATGGCGCCGGACCGGCGCGTCGTCGTGCGCAGCGGGCCCCGGCACCTGCGGAGAGGCAGCAACGCGGCGATCGAACGCGAGATCCGCGTGCTCGGCGCGCTCGCGACGACCGACGTCCCGCACCCCCGGTTGCTCGCCACCGCCCCCGCCGACGGGGTGCTGCCCGGGCGCGTGGTCTACGCGATGGCCGAGGTGCCGGGCGTCAACGTCGCGACCGGCGTCTCGCCGGCGCAGGAGGCCGACGCCGGTCTGCGGCACGGGTTCGGCCCGGCGATGGTCGACGCGCTCGCGGCCCTGCACGCCGTCGACGTCGAGGCGGTCGGGCTGGGCGACGTCGGCAACCCGCAGGGCTTCCTCGCGCGCCAGGTGCCGCGCTGGCGCGACGAGCTCGCCCGCTACCGCGAGGTCGACGGCTACCCGGGCTTCGGCGACGACACCGCCGACGTCGCCGACTGGCTCGAGCGCCACCGTCCCGAGTCCGGCCCGCCCGCGCTCGCGCACGGCGACTACCACCTCGCGAACGTGCTGTTCGACCCCGACGGCGCGACCGTGACGGCGATCGTCGACTGGGAGATGGCGACGGTCGCCGACCCGCTGCTCGACCTCGGCTGGCTGCTCGCCACCTGGCCCGTGAGCGGCACGAACCTGGGCTGGGCGCCCGTCGACGGCCTGGCCGGCGAGGACGAGCTGGTCGCGCGCTACGCGCAGCTCACCGGTACCGACCCCGCGGTGGTGCCCTGGTACGCGGTGCTGGCGTGCTTCAAGCTCGGCGTCCTGCTCGAGGGCACCCACGCCCGCGCGTGCGCCGGCAAGGCCCCGCAGGACGTCGGCGCGCGCATGCACGCCTCGGCGCGGAGCCTGATCGACCAGGCGCGCCGGCGGATCGCTCAGGCCCAGAGCCGCTGAGCGGCCTCCAGCAGCACCTCGAACTTGCGCCACTGCTGGTCCGACGTCAGGTCGTTGCCCTCGATCGTCGACGCGAACCCGCACTGCGGGCTGATCGCGAGCCGGTCGAGCGGCACGTACCGCGCCGCCTCCTCGACGCGGGCGACCACCTCGTCGACCGTCTCGACCCGCGCCGACTTCGTGCTGACCACGCCCAGCACCACCGTCGTCCCGGGCCGCACGAAGCGCAGCGGCGCGAAGGAGCCGGCGCGCTCGGTGTCGTACTCGAGCAGGAGCCGGTCGTGCGCGAGCTCGGAGAACACCTGCTCGGCGATCGGGTCGTAGTGCCCCTCGCGGTGCCAGTGGCCCTGCTCGTTGCCGCGGCACACGTGCAGCCCGAAGGTGGTGCCGGGGAAGTCGCGCACCACGGCGTTCTCGGCGGCGAGCGTGCGGGTGAGCACGTCGGCCGGGTCGAGACCGCGGGCCCGCAGACGGTCCAGCGAGGGCGGGTCGACGTAGGCGGTGAAGCCCGGCGCGTCGACGTGGACGTACCGGCAGCCCGCGTCGACGAGGCCCGCGACGATGTCGCGCTCGACGGCGACGACGTCGTCGAGGAACGCCCACGGGTCGGGATAGACCGCCCGCGAGCCCTCGACGTCGAGGGTCTGGAACACGCGGTCGGGCCCGAGGATCGTGGACTTCACCGGGACCTCGGTGCAGGCCTGCGCGAACGCGAACTCCGCGCGCGGAGCGTTGTGCACCAGCCGCAGGGGCTCGGTGGCGACGGTCGCGCTGGACGCCGAGGGGGCCTCGGCGCGGTCGCCGTCGGCGGCGTCGAGGGTCCGGCGGGCGTGCGCGGCCCACAGGTTCGCGGCGAGGTCGGCGTACCCGGCGACGTCGGCGAAGCTGTCCATGAACGTCGAGCGGCGGTACTCGCCGTCGACGACCACCGGCAGTCCCACCTTCTCCTGGGTGCCGACGACGTCGCGGACCGCCTCGTCCTGCGCCGCGTGCAGCCCCCCGGCGTCGATCTCGCCGCGGCGCCGGCGCGCGAACGCCTCCTCCAGCACCGGCGGGCGCAGCAGGCTGCCGACGCTGTCGACGCGCACGCGGTCCAGCGGACCACCGCTCACCGCAGGCCCGCCTCGACGATCATCGGGTAGACCTCCTGCTGGAAGCGCTGCATGTCCTGCACGTACCGCGGGAACGACAGGATGATGCCGTCGAGGCCGGTCGCGACGAGGTCGCTCAGCGCGCCGACGATCTGCTCGCCGGTGCCGACGATCGGATAGCCCGCCCAGCCGGCGATGAAGTGGCGCTTCATGTCCTCGATCGTCGACAGGTCGTAGGACTGCGAGTTCACGCCGAGCGAGGTGACGAGGTTCGACGCCGCCTCCCAGTCGCCGAGTTCGTCGACGTAGTGGTGCAGGAACCGCTGGGCGTCGGCCTCGGTGTCGCCCTGCACGATGTAGGCGTTGATCCAGACCTGGATCTCGCGCCCGTACTCGGTGCGGGCCAGCTCGCGGAACTGGTTGACCTTGTCCTTCATGCCCTCCGGGGTCTGGTTCTTGATGTCGGAGGACGCGAAGACGACGTCGCAGTTGCGGGCGCCGAAGTGCCGGCCCTTCGGCGAGCTGCCGGCGTTCATCGTCACGGGGTACGGCGACTGCACGGGCAGCGGCGAGATGCGGGCGTCGACGACCTTGTAGAACTCGCCCTCGTAGTCGAACGTCTCCTCGGCGGTCCACAGCTTCGTGACGACGTCGAACCACTCCTGAGACATGTCGTAGCGCTTGTCGTGCTCGAGCTGGGCCGCCCCGAACATCTCGATCTCGGGCGTGTGCCAGCCGGTGACGATGTTGAGGGCGACGCGGCCGTTCGTGATGTGGTCGACCGTCGCGGCCTGCTTCGCGGCCATGAGCGGGTGGATGGTCGGGACGTGCGAGGTGATGAAGACGCCGGCGTCCTTCGTCGTCGCGCCGATGCCCGCGGCCCACGTGAAGCACTCGAACCCGGTGCCGTTGAAGTTCGTCGGCCCGCCGAAACCCCGCCAGCGGCCGACCGGGACGAGGGCCTCGAACCCCATCTCGTCGCTCATCTGCGCGAGCGTCGAGGTGTTCTCCCAGGTGGCCTCGAGCGCGCCCTCGACGGTGGAGATCGAGCAGCCGCCGGACAGGTTCGTCGAGAACGTGCCGAGGTGCAGCTTGCGGTCGTTGTAGACGGGGTGCTTCGCCGCACGCAGTTGGTCGGCGCGCGTCTCGGTCGTGGTCATGCGGTCCTCGCCAGGGTCAGAGGTGTCCGTAGTTGATGTGCACGTTCTTGAGCTGCGTGTACGAGAAGAGCTCGTCGAGGTCCTCCTCGCGGCCGATCCCGCTGTCCTTGACGCCGCCGAACGGCGTGCCGGGGACATGGCGCCCGACCTCGTTGACCCAGACGTAGCCGGCCTCGAGGTCCTCGGCGAAGCGGTGCGCGGTGCCGAGGTCGCGGGTGAAGACGCTGGCGGTCAGGCCCAGGCTCGTCGCGTTGGCGATGCGCAGGGCCTCCTCGGCGTCGGCGAAGGGCCGCATGACCGCCAGCACCGGGCCGAAGATCTCCTCCTGGGCCAGGCGGGAGCCCGGGTCGACGTCGGCGAACACCGCGGGCCGCACGAACAGCCCGTCCGCGAGCCCGCCGTCGGTGACCCGGTCGCCGCCGGTGCAGAGCCGGGCGCCCTCGTCCTGTCCCAGGCGCACGTAGGACAGCACCTTCTCGAGCTGGCCTGCGTTGACGATCGCGCCGGTGTCGGCGTCGGGGTCGTCGGGCAGGCCCGGCCGCAGGGCGCCGACCCTCGCGGCGAGGCGCTCGACGAACGCGTCGTGGACGTCGCGGTGCACGACCACGCGCGAGAGCGAGCCGCACGACTGGCCCTGCCAGGTGAAGTTCATGCCGCGCACCGCGGCCGCGACGGCGACGTCGAGGTCGGCGTCCGGGAAGACGACGAGCGGGTTCTTGCCGCCGAGCTCCAGGGTCACCGTCTTGATCGACACCTCGGCGGCGCGGCGCTGGATCGCGCGCCCGGTGGCCGCGGAGCCGGTGAAGGCGAGGCGGCGCACGTCGGGGTGGGCGACGAGCGCGTCGCCGGAGCGCGCGCCCGTGCCCGTGACCACGTTGAGCACGCCCGGCGGGACGACGTCGGCGGCGAGCTCGCCGAGGCGCAGGGCCGACAGGCTCGTGTGCTCGCTCGGCTTGATCACCACGGTGTTGCCGGCGGCGAGCGGGGCCGCGATCTTCGACGCCGCGAACATCAGCGGGTGGTTGAAGGGGATCAGCCGCCCCACGACGCCGTAGGGCCGGCGCACCGAGTACGTCAGCGTCCCGGGCTCGCTCGGGACGGTGTCGCCGTGCAGCTGGAGGGTCAGGCCCGCGTAGTAGCGCAGGTAGAAGACCGCCATGTCGACGTCGCGGCGCATCTCGCGGTACAGCGAGCCGTTGTCGTCGGCGTCGAGGCGCGCGAGCTCGTCGGCGTGCTGTGCGACGACGTCGGCGAGCGTGGTGAGCAGCGCGGACCGTTCGCCGGGCGTGCTGCGCCGCCAGGTCGCGAACGCCGAGGAGGCGGCCGCGACGGCGTCGTCGACGTCGGCGGCGGTGGCGTCGGGGATGGTCCCGAGACGGTTGCCGGTCGCGGGGTTCAGGGCGTCGAGGACGCTGCCGTCGGACGCCGGGCGGAGCTTGCCGCCGATGAGCATGCTCGTGTCGTTCACCGGTCCAGCTCCCGCACGAGGTGGTCCCAGACGGCGGCGATCGCGGTCGGGTTGTAGATGTGCTCGCGCTTGGCGAGCGCCTCCTCGGGCGGCGACCACGTCGGCCAGCCGCCCGCGGTGCGCGTGAGGATCTGCTGGGCGCACGCGCGCTCGAGGATCACCGCGGTGACCACGGCGGTCGGCAGGTCGGGGCCGACGGCGACGATGCCGTGGTTGACCAGGAAGAGGGCGTTCCGGTCGCCGAGCTCCTCCGCGACGCGCTTGCCGAGCTCCGCGGTGAGGATGAGGTCGGCGGTGTCGGTGAAGCGCGGGACCTCGGGCGGCACGAACATCGTCGCGGTGTGGCTCACCGGCTGCAGCGGCTGCCCCGACGCGGCGAGGGCCACGGCGTGCGGTGGGTGGGTGTGCACGACGGCGCCGACGTCCGGGCGCGCGGCCAGGATCTCGGTGTGGATGGGGAACTCGCTGTGGCGAGGGCTCGCCGACCCGTCCCGCACCGTCCCGGCGCCGTCGACCAGGTGCACCCGGTCGGCGGTCACCTCGCCGAGGCTCCACTCCGCGGTCTTGAGCCAGGCGCCGCCGCCGTCGGGGTCGCGCACCGAGGCGTGGCCCCAAATGAGGTCGTCGTGGCCGTTCGCGGCGAGCACGCGTGAGGCGGTGGCCACCAGCTCCGCGATCTCGTTCATGCGCCCTCCCGGGAGCGATGTGGGTCACGTTCCTCTGGGGAGAGATGTAGTCGGCCGCCCGGCGTTTCCGGCCGAGATTCTGCTGAGAAGAACCGTGTTCTGCTGTCGCGTCACCGGGCGTCGCGGCGCGGGCGCAGCGCGTCAGAGGTCCTGCGCGATGCGGCGGGCGGTGTCGCCGAGCAGGCCCGCCCACTCGGGGAGGCGCGCGCGCCGGTAGCGCGCGGTCGGCATGGAGATCGAGATGGCCCCGGACACCGCGGTTCCTGTCCCGGGGCTAGGGACCGCCGCGCCGATGGCGGTCACCCCGGTCTCGGTGCGCTGGTCGTTGAGCGCGAACCCCTGGCGGCGGGTGCGCCGCAGGTCGCGCAGCAGGGCGTCGACGTCGACGGGGCCGTGGTCGGGGTAGAGCGCGCGCACCTCGGCCTCGTCCCTCGTGGCGAGCACGGCGCGCCCGCCCGACGCGAGGTGGGCGGGCAGCACGCGGCCGCCGCGGTCGCCGACGCGCAGCACCTGGTCGCACTCGACCGACGCGACGAAGCGGGCCTCGTCGCCGACGACCACCAGGAGGTTCGTCGTCTCGTCGGTGCGCTCGGTCAGCTCCTGGAGGTGCGGCAGCGCGGCCCGGCGCAGGTCGGCGACGGGTTCGGGCGCGCCCGGCCGGCGCAGCACCGGGCCGGCGACGTAGCGGCGGTCCTCGTCCTGCTCGGCGAAGTCGCGGTACACGAGCATCGCCAGCAGCCGGTGCGCCGTCGACCGGGCGACCCCCAGGCGCTCGGCGGCGTCGCTGACCCGCAGCGGGCCCTCCTGCTGCAGCACCGCCGCGAGCCGCAGCGCGTGGTCCACCGACTGGATCCCGTAGGTCGGCTTGTTCTGCACGCCAGAAGAGTAGGGGTCGCCGAGCAGAACGCACCTAGCGTCGGAGCGATGGCGCAGTTCTACCTCGGCGGCTACCGCACCGGCGACCCGTTCGTCGAGGACCCGCACCCCGCGGTGGCGGAGCGCCCCGAGGGGCTGCCCGCGACCGCGGACGTGCTGATCGTCGGCTGCGGTCCGGCGGGCCTCGTGCTCGCGGCGCAGCTGGCGGCGTTCCCGGACGTCGCGACCGTGGTGGTCGACCGCCGCGACGGCCCGCTGCAGGTCGGGCAGGCCGACGGCGTCGCGTGCCGCACGGTGGAGATGTTCGAGGCGTTCGGGCTGTCCCGCCGCATCGTGGAGGAGGGCTACCAGGTCAACGAGGTCGCCTTCTGGCGCCCGGACCCGGAGGACCCCGCGGCCATCGTGCGCACCGGGCGCATCCCCGACGTCGAGGACGACCTCTCGGAGATGCCGCACCTCATCGTCAACCAGGCGCGGATGCTGGCCTTCCTGCGCGAGCACATGGCGCGCTCGGCGAGCTGGCTCGCGCCGCGCTACGGGCTCCCGGTGACGGGGCTCGAGGTCGGCGACGGCGAGTACCCGGTGCGCGTGGAGCTGGGCGGGTCGACGATCCGCGCGCGCTACGTCGTCGGGTGCGACGGCTCCCGCAGCGCGGTGCGCGAGGCGATCGGGCGGCGCCTCGAGGGCGACCCGATGAACCAGTCCTGGGGCGTCATGGACGTCCTGGCGGTCACCGACTTCCCCGACATCCGGCTCAAGAGCGCGATCACCTCGAGCGCGGGCAGCCTGCTGATCATCCCGCGCGAGGGCGGCTACCTCGTGCGGCTCTACATCGAGCTCGACGACCTCCGCGACCGGGCCGACGTCACCCCCGAGACGCTCACGGCCGTCGCCAACCGCATCCTGCACCCGTACGCGATCGACGTGCGCGACGTCGGCTGGTGGTCGGTGTACGAGGTGGGCCAGCGGCTGTGCGACCGGTTCGACGACGACCCGGCCGATCCCCGCGTGTTCATCGCCGGCGACGCCTGCCACACCCACAGCGCGAAGGCCGGTCAGGGCATGAACGTGTCGATGGCCGACACGTGGAACCTCGGCTGGAAGCTCGCCGCCGTCCTGCGGGGCCGGGCGCGCCCGGAGCTGCTGGCGACGTACTCCGCGGAGCGCCAGGCCGTCGCGCAGGAGCTCATCGACTTCGACCGCGAGTTCGCGGCGATGTTCAGCGCGCACCCCGAGGGCCGCTCGGCGGACCCGGAGAAGTTCCAGCGGTACTTCCGCGACCAGGGCCGGTTCACCGCGGGCGTCGCGGTCCGGTACGCGCCCTCGATGATCACGTCGGGGGCGGCGCACCAGCACCTGGCGCAGGGCCTGCCGGTGGGGATGCGGTTCCACTCGGCGCCGGTGGTGCGGGTGGCCGACGCGAAGCCGATGCACCTGGGGCACGCGGCGCGCGCGGACGGGGCGTGGCGGCTGTACGTCTTCGGGGGCGGCGAGCGGTTCGACGCCCTGTGTGCGTTCCTGCCGTCGGTGATCGCGCGCTTCACCCCCGCCGGCGCCGACCCGGACGCGGTGATCGACGTCCGTGCCGTGCTGCCGCGGGGGTACCGGGACGTCGAGGTGGGCGAGCTGCCGCCGGTGCTCCGGCCGCGCAAGGGCCCGTTCGGGCTGGTCGACCAGGAGAAGGTGTTCTGCCCCGACCCGGCCCGCGCCGACGTCTTCGACCTGCGCGGGATCGACCGCGCCGCCGGGTGCGTGGTGGTCGTGCGCCCGGACCAGTACGTCGCCCACGTCCTGCCGCTCGACGCCCGCGACGAGCTCGCCGCCTTCCTCGACGGGGTGCTCCTCGAGGCCTGACGTAACGGCCGTCCGGTGACGAACGAGACACCGGCGTCGAGGACGTGATCAGTCGGGGTTCCCGTGACGCAGCAGTACCCGCCGCCCTTCCAGCCGCCGCAGCCGTACCAGCACTACCCGCCGTACCCGCCGTACCCGCCGTACCCGCCGTACCCGCAGGTGCCGCCGTCCAACGGGATCGCCACCGGCGGTTTCGTCGTGGCGCTCATCAGCATGGTCATGTCGCTTGTCCCGTTCCTCGGGATCGTGTCGTGGGTGATCTGCCCCGTCGGTGTCGTGCTCTCGTTCGTCGGGCTGACGGCCGCGTCGCGCAAGGGCGGCGCGGGTCGCGGGCTCGCGATCGCCGGCCTCGTCCTCGGCGCGCTGGGGCTCCTGATCTGCATGCTGTGGGCGATCGGGTGGGCCGGCGCCGTCAGCGAGGCGAACTCCGGCACGAGCTACTCCACGATCGGCAGCCCGTAGAGCACGAACGAGGGCCCGGCGTACACCACGGTGCGGGCGGGCGACGGGCAGATCGAGTTCCACGGCGACTGCGTCTGGTCGCCCGCCTCGTAGGAGCCGAGCTCTTTCGCGAGAACGCTTCGATTTCCGAAGCATCGCGGTCGGGGGCCGGCGAGGGGCACCGTCCGCAGCGCGGACCTCGAGCCGATCATGCCCAACGTGCCCCTCGCCGGCGACGACCCGGCGCGGCTTTCCGGCGGAGGGTTCCCCTCGCTCATCTATGCGAGCGAAGGGCCCCTTCGCTCAGAATCCGGTCGGCGCGCACCTCGGGCGGCGGTGATCATCTGCGTTGGCGGAGGGTGACCCTCGCTCATCTATGCGAGCGAAGGGGCCCTTCGGTCAGAACCCCGGGGCGCGCCGCCGCGAGAACGCTCCGATTTCCGAAGCGTTCTCCTCGAAGAGAGCGCCTCCTCGTCAGGCCCGCCGAAACGACGGGTAGCCCGCCGACGCCTCCTGCTCGCACCGCGCCACGTAGTCGCCGACACCGTCGACCCCCGCCTCGCCGGCCGACACCGCCTCGATCGTCGTGCCCCCCGCGGCGTCGAGGTCCCGGATCGCCCGGGCGATCCACTCCGCCTGGTGCTGGCGCACCGTCGTCATCACCGCCCAGCGCGAGGTCGGGGCCGGCGGCTCCGCGGTGGTGAACAGGTTCGGGAACCCCGGCACGCCCAGCCCCAGCACGGCGCCCGGCGCGTCGGCGAGCGACCGGCCGTCGCGCCCGTGCACGTCGATCCCGTGGAGCGCCGGCGGACCCGCGTCGTACTCCTCGGCGAGCACGAGGACGTCGAGCTCGTGCACGGCGCCGGACGCGAGCTCGAGGCCCTCGGCGCGGACGGCGACGACCGGGTCGACGCGCAGGTCGACGAGGTCGACGTCGTCGCGCGCGAACGCCTCGAGGAACCCCGCGTCGAGCGTCGTCGGCGCGTCGTCGTCGGTCGGCACGAGCACCGCGGCCAGAGCGGGGTCACCGAGCCGCGACGTCATCGCCGCGCGGACGTACGCCGCGACCTCGGGGTCGGGCGGTGCGCCGAACCACAGCCGCCGGGAGCCGTCGGCGTAGAGCGTCGCGGGGTCGCCCGCTCCGCGCTCGTCCTCGCCGCCCGTGCGGGTGCGCGGGAGCGTCGCGCGCAGCTCGTCGAACCGGGCCCGGTAGGCGTCGCGCTCGACCCAGCCGTACACCGGGTTCGACCGCGGGACGACGGCGACGGGGTCGCGCGCGAACACTGTCAGGTGCGCGGTCTCGGCAGCGATCCGCGGCACCAGCTGCACGCCCGCGGTCCCGACGCCGACGAGGCCGACCCGCCGTCCCGACAGGTCGTGGCCCTTCTCCGGCCAGTGCGACGTGCGCACCACGGTGCCGGCGAAGCCGTCGACACCGGGCAGTGCCTCGGCGGGCCCGGGGAGCAGCCCCGTGCACGCGACGACGAACCGCGCGTCGACCGTCGCGCCGTGCTCCGTGCGCACGCTCCAGAGGCCGCGCTGCTCGTCGAACGCCGCGGCGACGACGCGCGTCGAGAGCGTGATGTCGCGGCGCAGGTCGAGGCGGTCGGCGACGAACCGCAGCCAGCGCAGCACCTCGTAGCCAGCGGGGTAGCGCTCGCTCCAGCCCCAGTCGCGGACGAGGCCGGCGGAGAAGAAGTACTGGTAGGCCGGGCCCTCGGTGTCGAGCCGCGAGCCGGGGTAGCCGTGCCACCACCAGGCGCCGCCGACGTCGTCCGCGGCGTCGAACGCCCGCACCCGCAGGCCACCCGAGCGCAGCAGGTGCAGCGCGGCCAGCCCGGTGACGCCGGCGCCGATCACGACGACGTCGAGCTCGTCACCCATGGAGCGAGATTCTGGCGCAGCTGATCGTCGATCGACACGTCCGCGGCGGTGGAGATCGCGAGGTGCGGCACGGGCGGCGGGGTGTCGGGGAGCATCCGGGCGACGAAGGCGTCGAACGCGGCGAGCTTGCCCGCGTCCTGCGGGCGTCCCCGGGCCTCGATCCGGTGCCGCAGCGTCGCCGGGTCGCAGGAGACCCACACGAGGCGCACGGGGTTGCCGCCGAGCTCGGCGACCCACGCCGCCCAGCGCGCCGGGTCGCGGATCTGCCCGGTGAACGGGGCGCTGAGCACCACCGGGCACCCGCGCGACCGGATCTCGCGCGCAACGGCGGTCATCCCCGCGTACTCGTGGGCCTTGACGTGCTCGTCGTACCAGGGGCCCTCGCGCTCGCCGGGATCCCGGTCGGCGGCGTCGAGGGCCGCCGCGACGAAGTCGCCGTACATCGTGTCCTTGTCGAGCAGCGCCGGGGCGGGGGAGAGCAGGGCGATCAGCCGGTCGGCGACCGTGCTCTTCCCGGCGCCCGGGGCCCCGCCGACGATCCACACATCCGCCGTCACACCCCCAGCCTCGCAGGCGGGACGCGACGCGGAGGGCGCTCCTGCGCCAGGATCGGCGCATGCGCTACGAGGACGACGCCCAGCTCGACGCGTCGGAGGTCACCGACCAGCGGGGCCAGGGCGGCGGCGGGGCGGGCTTCGGCGGACTGGGCGGGGGCGGCGGCGGGGGGATGGGCAGCCTGCTGCCGCTGCTGATCGGCCTGCTGTTCCGCGGGCGCAGCGGCAAGGTCAGCTGGGTCGTCATCCTGGTCGTGGTGGTCGGGTTCATCGCGCTGCCCTACCTCACCGGCTCCTCGGGGACGTCGTCGTCGGTGGCGGGCGGCTTCGGCGAGCCGGGCGGCCCGCCGGTGGCCGGGACGTCGGAGCTCGCGAGCGAGTGCCGCACCGGCGCGGACGCCAACACCAACCCCGACTGCGCGATCGTCGCGGACATCAACTCGATCCAGGCGTACTGGGCGGGCGGCGGGTACGCGCAGGTCGCGTCGGTCACCCGCGGCGCGCAGCCGACCTACCAGCGTGCCGACACTGTCTTCTTCTCCGGCGCGGTGAACACCCGCTGCGGGCGCGCCGACTCCAGCGCCGGGCCGTTCTACTGCCCCGCCGACGACCTCGTGTACATCGACCTGACGTTCTACGACCAGCTGAAGTCGCAGTTCGGCGCGCAGGGCGGCGGGCTGACCAACGCCTACGTGCTCGCCCACGAGTACGGGCACCACGTGCAGGACCAGCTCGGGACCGAGGCGGCCGTCCGCTCGCGGCAGGGGGCGACGTCGGACGCGGTGCGCCTCGAGCTGCAGGCCGACTGCTACGCGGGCGTGTGGATGAACCACGCGGCCACGCCGTCGAACGGGCGGCCCGCGTTCATCACCGAGGTCACCCAGGCCGACCTCGACGCCGCGATCGACGCCGCCCAGCGCATCGGCGACGACTACATCCAGGGCCGCCTCGGCGGCGGGACCGTCAACCCCGACTCGTTCACCCACGGCACGTCGGCGCAACGCAAGAAGTGGCTGACCACCGGCTACACCACCGGCGACCCGCGGCGCTGCGACACCTTCCGCACCAACGACCTCGGCTGATCCGGCAGGGATCGCCCGGCGAGGCGTTGCCCCGCACGACGTCGCTCGTTCTCCCCGGTGACGGCGGCGGGCGGACTCACGGCGGGAGTGGTCGGCGATGGGGCACCACCGGAAGGGCCAGCCGAGCCGGCGCCGGCCCGAGGCTCCCGAACCTCCCGCGTCTCCCGAGGCCCGGGTTCCCGAGCCCGTCGAGGTGGTCGCGCCGACGGCTCCCGCGCCACGCAGCGCCGGCGGCGTCTCCGGGCGGGGCCTGGACGAGCTCGCCGACACCGCCCGCGCCGCGCGCCGCTCCGGCTGGCCGTTCGGGGTGGAGATCCTCGCGACCGTCGACACCCGCGGCGTCCCGGCGACGACCCCGCCGCCGCGGGACGGCAGGCCGCGCCGCTACGCGACGCATCAGCCGACCGCGCCGCTGGACGTCGTGACGCCGGAGATGCTCGCCGAGAGCCAGGTCACGGGCGCTCGCAGACCCTGACGCCGGTACCGTGGACCGTACGTTGTACGGACACGGGAGGCACCAGTGCGCCACGGATTCGCCGACACCCGCTTCGGCCAGGTGCACTACGTGGAGGAGGGCGTCGGGGAGCCGGTGCTGCTCCTGCACCAGACGCCGCGCTCGTCCGACGAGTACCGCGACGTCGTCCCGCTGCTCGGGCGGCGGTTCCGCGCGATCGCGCCGGACACGCCGGGCTTCGGCCTCTCCGACGGCCCCGCCGGGCCGTGGACCATCGAGCTGTTCGCGGCCGGCCTGCTCGACCTCTGCGACGCCCTCGGACTCGAGCGCGTCGCGCTCGTCGGCCACCACACCGGCGGGGTCGTCGCCACCGAGATCGCCGCGGCCGCACCGGAGCGGGTGCGGGCCCTCGTCGTCTCCGGCATGCCCTACGTCGACGCCGCGCGCCGCGAGCGGGTCGCCACGGGCCGCCCGCCGATCGACCACGTCGAGCGCCGCACCGACGGCACGCACCTGCGCGCGCTCTGGGACAACCGTGCGCCCTACTACCCGGCCGACCGCCCGGACCTCCTGGAGCGCCTCGTGCGGGACGCGGTCGCGGTGATCGACCGGGTCGAGGAGGGCCACGTCGCCGTCAACCACTACCGCATGGAGGACCGCATCGGCGCGGTCCGGGCGCCGATGCTCGTGCTGTGCGGCGAGCACGACACCTTCTCGCTGCCCGACGTCGACCCGCTCCTCGCCGCGGTGCCGGGCGCGGTCGCCGAGGTGCTCCCGGACACGGGCGTGCCCTCGGTCGACCACCGTCCCGAGCAGTTCGCGGACGCCGTGGCCCGCTTCCTCGCGACGATCTAGAGCTGTTCGACGGCCTGCTCGACGAGCCCCGCGGCCGCGTCGAGCTTCCACCCGTTGCGCGGCAGCGGGTGGGCGTGGCGGTCGAGCTCGGCGTCCACGAGCCGGCGCACGTCCTCGACGCCCGGTCGCGTGCCCCGCAGCGCCGCCTCCACGGCGCGGAGCCGCCAGGGCGTCGGGGCGATCGCGCCGAGGACGAGCCGCACGTCCTGCCACCGGCCCTCCTCGTCGGTGACCACGGCGAGCGCGGCCGACGCCGACGCGAAGTCGCCGGTGTAGAGCCCGAGCTTGGTGAACGCGGCGCGCCGGCCCGCGACCAGCGGGATGCGCACCTCGGCGACGAGCTCGCCGTCGCGGAGCACCGTCTCGCCCGGCCCCGTGTAGAAGTCGGCCGCGTCCACGGTGCGGCGGCCCCCGTCGGAGCCGACGAGCACGAGCGTCGCGTCGAGCGCGGGCAGGACGGTGCCGACGTCGGACGGCGTGACCGCCTGGCAGCGGTGGGCGTCGACGGCGGCGTGCTGGAAGCGGTGGTCGCCGAGGATCGCGTAGCAGGGGCTGGTGGCGCCGTTGCGCTTGTAGCAGTCGAAGCCGTTGCGGAAGAACCAGCAGCGCTTGGCCTGCACGAGGTTGCCCGCGACGGTGGCCGTGTTGCGGATCTGCGGCGAGGCGATCGACCGGATCGCGCCGGACAGGGCGTCGGGCGCGTCGGGGTGGGCGGCGAGCTCGGCGAGCGTCACCGCGCCGCCGACGTGCAGCACACCCTCGTCGACCTGCAGCCGCCGCAGCTCGGTGACCGCCGAGGTCGCGACCAGCACCGGGGCGGGCCGGGCCTGCCGCGCGCGGTCGGGGAGCAGGTCGGTGCCGCCGCCCAGGGCCTCGGCCCCGGGCCGGGACAGCGCCGCCAGCGCGTCGCCGAGGTCGGTGGCCACGTGCACGTCGGGCGCCGCGGCCGGCGGCCGCGAGCGGGCGCGCCGGGCGGGGCCGAGCCGGGTGCCCCAGCGGTCGAGGACGTGGTGCAGGCCCAGCGGGTACGCCGCGCGGATCGCCGCGACCCACCACCGCGACGGCCGCCGCCAGATCCCGTGCCGGCGCCGGCGACCCTCCTGCTCGGCGACGGCGGTCAGCACCTTGTCCGGCGTGATGGGCAGCTCGCGGATCCGCGCCCCGAGCGCGTCCGCGACGGCGTTCGCGACCGCCGCGCCGGGCGGCACGATCGACATCTCGCCCACCGACTTCGCCCCGTAGGGCCCGGCGGCCTCGTGGTTGTCGACGATGTGCGCGCGCACCCGGGGCAGGTCGGCGTTGCGCGGCATCGCGTAGTGCAGGTAGGTGCTGTTGACGACGCGGCCGCCCTCGCGCACGAGGTCCTCGCCGAGCGCCGCGCCCAGTCCCATCGCGGCCCCGCCGACGATCTGGCCCTCGACCGCGGTCGGGTTGATCGCGCGCCCGACGTCGTGCGCGGCGAGGTAGTCGACGACGTGCACCGCGCCGGTGCGCCGGTCGACGTCCACCACCGCGCCGTGCGCGGCGAAGGCGTAGCTGGGCGACAGGTTGGCCCGGTCCCGGTCCGGGGTGAGCATCTCGGTGCCCTCGAGCCGGTAGCTGGTCTCGTGGCTGAGCACGCCGTCGCGGGCCTCGGCGGCGAGGCCGACGAGGTCGCCCAGCTCGACGTCCCGGTCCTGTGCGTGGGCGCGGCCGCCCGCCAGCGTGACGTCGTCGGGGTCGACGCCGAGCTTCTCGGCGGCGAGCGCGCGCAGGCGGGCGGCGAGCTCGCGGCCGGCCTGCCCGACCGACGAGCCCGTCATGTGCGTGCCGCGCGAGGACCAGGCGCCGAGCTCGAAGGGGGTGCGCTCGGTGTCGGTGGAGAGCACCTCGACGGCGTCGAGGTCCACGCCGAGCTCCTCGGCGGCGATCTGGGCGAGGATCGTGTTCTGGCCCGTGCCGGCGTCCGAGCCGCCGTGGCGCACGCGCACCCGGCCGTCGTCGAACAGGTCGAGGGCGGCGTCGCTGCGGTCGGCGTGGGCGTAGGCGTAGGCGCCGCTGCCGTGCGAGCCGGCGGCCACGCCCCAGCCGCGCGACACCGGACCCGGTGACCGGGGTGCGGCGCGCGCCGCGTCCCAGTCGAGGCCGTCCCGTACCGCGACGAGGCAGTCGCCGAGCCGGTTGGTGCCGACCCGGTAGCCGCACAGCGTCTCGGCGTGCTCGGGGGCGAGGTTGCGCAGGCGGATGTCGATCGGGTCGATGCCGAGCCGCTCGGCGATCTCGTCGACCTGCGACTCCATCGCCAGCGACACCTGCGGCGTCCCGTAGCCGCGGAACTGCCCGCCCGGCTGCGTGGCCGTGTCGACCAGGCGCGCGGTGAAGCGCACCCCGTCGGGCCGGTACATCGAGCCGAGGGTGATGACGCCGACGCGCATCACCGAGGTGCCCATGTGGTTGTACGAGCCGTTGTCGACGGCGACGTCGGCGTCGAGCGCCCGCAGCACCCCGTGGGCGTCGGCCTCGGTGCGCAGCGACGTCGCGAAGCGGTGGCGCGGCTTGTTCGCGCCCAGCTCCTCCTCGCGCGTGAGCGCGACGAGCACCGGGCGCCCGGCCGCGCGGGACAGCGCCGCGGCGAGCACCTCGTGCTCCGAGGCCTTCGACTTGCTGCCGAAGCCGCCGCCCGCCGCGACCTCGCGGATCACGACGTCGTCGTGCGCGATCCCGAGCAGCTGCGAGACCTCCTTGGCGATGAACCAGGGCGCCTGCGTCGAGGTCCACAGCTCCACGCGGCCGCGCGCGGCGTCCCAGGCGGCGAGCGTGGTGTTGGGCTCCATGACGGCGTGGGAGACGCTGGGGTAGGAGAAGCTGCCGCTGACGGCGACGCTCGCCGCGGCCCGGCCGGCGTCGGGGTCACCCCAGACGGTGTCGAGGCGCATGCTGACGTTCGCCTCGTCGGTGGTGCGCTCGTGCAGGCGCCGTGCCCCGGGCGCGCGGGCCTCGTCGGTGGTGAGCGGCGCCCGGTGCGGCCGGTAGCGCACGCGGATCGCGCGCAGCGCGGCGAGCGCCTGCTCCGGGGTCTCCGCGGCGACGGCGGCGACCTCCTGCCCGACGTGGCGCACCACGCCGTCGGCCAGCGGCGGGCGGTCCGAGAGCGGGCCGCCGCGGTGCACGTACCGCGCGCCGGGCGCGAAGTCCGCGGCCGTGATCACCGCGTGCACCCCGGGGAGCGCCCGCGCCGCCGCGGTGTCGATCGCGCGGATCTCCGCGTAGGCGTGCGGCGAGCGCAGGATCGCGCCGACGAGGTGCTCACCGGGCAGGTCGGCGGTGAACCGCGTCCGGCCCGCGCTGCGGTCGTCCCAGTCGATGGGGCGGACGCGGGCCCCGATCCAGCCGCTCACGACGCCGACACCGCCTCTCGGGCGTCCGCGACCGTGCAGACCGACTCGACGATCGCCTGGTAGCCGGTGCAGCGGCAGATGTTGCCCGACAGCGCGTGCCGCACGTGCGCGTGCCGCTCCTCCTCGCCCGGCGGCAGCCCGGCCCGCAGCAGGGCGGTCGCGTGCACCACCTGGCCCGGCGTGCAGAAGCCGCACTGGAACGCGCCCGTGTCGGCGAAGCACGCGCGCACGTCCGCGCTCTCGGCGGCGAGGCCCTCGCTGGTCTCCACCGGCTCGCGCACCAGCAGCGCCGGGGTGATGCAGCCCATCACCGGGCGCCCGCCGACGAGCACGGTGCACGCCCCGCACTCCCCGCGCCCGCAGGCGACCTTGGCGGCGGTCAGGCCGAGCCGCTCGCGCAGGACCGTGGCGAGCGAGGGCATCCCCGCCATCGTGATCGCGTCGACCTCGACGGTCTCGCCGTTGACGACGAGCGTGTGGGGCTGGGACATGGTGGTGGGTCTCCCGGTGCTGCTGGGCCGTGCTCAGGCGATGAGGTCGGCGGCCTTCTCCGCGATCATCGCGGTCGGGGCGTTGGTGTTGGCCGAGGTGATGGCCGGCATCACCGAGGCGTCCGCGACACGCAGGCCCTCGAGGCCGCGGACCCGCAGCTGCGGGTCGACGACCGCGGCGTCGCCGGTGCCCATCGCGCACGTGCCGACGGGGTGGAAGTACGGCATCGCCGCCTGGCGGACGAACGCGGTGAGCGACGCGCGGTCGGTGGCCGCGCCCGGCGCGGCCCGGCGGGTGACGAGCTTGCGGAACGCCGGCTGGTCGGCGAGCTCCAGGCCGATCTCGACGCCGGCGACGGCGGCCTCCAGGTCGGCGGGGTCGGCGAGCATGTTCGCGACGATGTCGAGCCCGCCGTTCCCGGTGAGGCGCAGGCGCCCGCGGCTGCGCACCGACATGAGACCGGGCGCGAGCACGAAGGCGTTGGCCGGCACCGGGTGGGTGGCGGCGACCTCGGCGGAGACGTAGGGGATCTGCACCGAGACGTAGGTCAGGTCGGGGACCGCCACCTCGGGGGCGCTGTGCCAGAACGCCATGGAGCCCTCGAGGTTGTGCGTGGGAGCGGGGAGCGGCTCCGCGGCCTCGAAGCACAGGCCGGCGATGATCGGGTGCTCCTGGAGGTTCTCGCCGACGCCGGGCAGGTCGAGCACCGGGTCGACGCCGACCTCCCGGAGCTGCGCGGCCGGGCCGATTCCCGAGGAGAGCAGCAGGCGCGGGGTGTTGATCGACCCGGCGCAGAGCACGACCTCCCGGTCGGCGCGGATCTCGACGTCGCCCTCGGCGGTCTGCACGCGGACCCCGGTGCACCGCTCGCCGCGCAGGCACAGCCCGGTCACCTCGACGCCGGTCAGCAGCGTGAGGCGCTCGTCGTCGCGCACGGGCCGCAGGTGCCCGGTCCACGTGCTGGTGCGCTGCCCGCCCGCGACGTCCATGGTGATCGGCCCGGCGCCGAGGGGCTCCGCGACGTTGATGTCGTCGAGGTAGGGCATGCCGTAGCTGACGCCGGCCTCGATCAGGGCCCGGGCGACGGGGTGCAGGTCGGTGGTCTGCTCGACGTCGACGGTCTCGGCCCGCTCGAAGTACGGCAGCACCTCGTCGTAGCTCCAGCCGGTGGCGCCGCCCGCCGCCCAGCCGTCGTAGTCGGCGCGGTGGCCCCGCACCCAGACCAGCGCGTTCGTGCTGCCCGACCCGCCGAGCACCTTGCCCCGCGACAGGAACAGCGTGCGGCCGTCGAGGTGCTCCTCCGGCCCGTAGGAGTACGCCCAGTCGTGGGGCGCCCCGATGTTCTCCACCCAGCGCGCGGGATCGGTCGACGAGGCGATCCCGTCGGGCGAGCCGCCCGCCTCGACGACCACGACGGTGGCCCCGGTCCTCTCCAGCAGGCGGCGGGCGACGACGCATCCGGCGGTGCCGGCGCCGACGACGACGTAGTCGGCCGAGCGGGGAGTGCTCATGAGGTCCTCCGCGAGGGTGGTGGACGGCGGGGTCTCGTACTGTGTACGGGACAGTGAACGAGCAGTGCTGTCGCCCGTCAAGCGACGTTCCTGTTACGACGGCCGGGGCGCTCAGGGGTGGAGCCAGCGCCCCAGCTCGGCCTCGGGCCGGCCGGTCAGGCGGGCGGTCCGGGCGAGCAGCGCAGCGTCGTCGAGGGGACGCTCCGGGTCACCGGGCGGGACGAGGCAGGTCGCCGCGGCGACGTCCACGCCGTCCCGCACGACGCGCACGTGCGCGCCCCAGCGGGCGGGGAAGGCCGCGTCGAGGTCGTCGGCACCAGTGATCTCGACGGCGACGTCCGGGCCCTGCGCGACGCCCGCCGCCACCTCGCGGTACCAGCGGGGATCCGCCGCCCGGCCCGCCGCGTGCCCGCGGACGGCCACTACGGCGCTCGCGGCCGCCGTGGTCGCGTCGGCGGGCGCGGGGTCCGCGGTGACGAAGTGCTTCGCCGCCGCGGGCAGGGCCACGACCACGGTGTCGCCGTCGTGGAGCGCCGTCCCGATCTCGCCCAGTGCGGCGAGGGCCGCCTGCAGCGGGCGGGCGCACGGCCAGGTCTTGGTCGCGACGCCGGCGACGTGCGGCGCGCCGTCCGGGGAGGGCGCGCCCGGGACGTCGCCGAGCAGCGCCGCGGCGGGGCCGTCGAGCAGCGTCGTCGACACCGCCAGCCCGGCCCGCGCCCCGAGCGCCGCCCGCAGCCCGGCGCGCGCGGCGGTGCCGGCGAGCAGGTAGTGCCCGTGGCCGAGGACGTCGGCGGAGAGGAACCCGCCGAGCGCGGTCGCGGCGAGCGCGAGAGCGGTGGTCGTGGCGTCCTCGTCGAGGCCGAGCAGTACCGACGCCGTGGCGGCGGCCGCGAGCGGCCCGAACACCGCCGTCGGCCAGAGCCCGCGGGCGTACAGCGCGGGCCCGCCGAACCGGATGCTCGCCTCGATCCCGGCCTCGTGCCCGGCGACGACGGCGCGCGCCAGCAGCTCGCCGGGTTCCCCGAGCGCCACCGCCGTCGGCACCACGACCGCCCCGGCCGCGAACGCGCCGCGCCCGTGGAGCGGGTCGAGCTCGTCGAGGTGGGCGAGCGTCGCGCCCACCTCGACGGCGTCGTCGAGCCGGTAGGTGCCGGGCAGGCCGGGGACGGCCACGCCCGCCGGGTCGCCCGGCACCAGCGGCAGCCACGACGTCGCCACCGGGTGGGTCGCCCCGGACGCCACGCACCCCAGGACGTCGAGCACCTGGCGCGCGGCCTGGTGCCGCGTCCCGGCGTCGGCGTCCCGGGCCGCCGCGTGCGCCCGCGCCGCGATCTCCGCGAGCGTGCTCACCGGCGCGGCAGCACGTCGCGCGCGACGTCGGCGAGCAGGCGGTGCGGCAGGTCGTAGGAGCCGACGTGCTGCAGGAACACGCCGTCCACCCCCGCCGCGGCCAGCTCCGCCAGGCGCGCGTCGATCTCCTTCGCGCTCCCGAACAGGCAGAACTCCCGGGCGAAGCGGGCGACCGCGTCGTCGGACACGTGCGCGTCGCTGAACCGCACCGCGGCGTCCCAGTCCTCGGCGTGCACGAGGTCGGGGTAGACGCCCTCGACGGTCGCCGGGGTGGTGACCTCGATGCCCGCCGCGGCCATCGCCGCGCCGCCGCCGTTGCGCGCGATCTCCAGGCAGATCGGCTTGAGCTCGCGGGCGTCGCGCTCGACGTCGTCGGTGACCCGGCAGAACGCGGAGACGGTGATCGGCACCGGCTGCCGGTGCGCGGCCTGCGCGCCCTCGGCCACGCGAGCCGTCGCGAAGGCGAGCGGGCCGGGCGCGACGCCGGAGAGCAGGATCGCGCCGTCGGCGACCTCCCCGGCGAGACGCAGGTTGCGGGGCCCGCTCGCGGCGAGGTGCAGGGGGACGGTCACCGGGTCGCGCAACCGCGAGTGCACGCCCCCGAAGTCCACCTCGTCCCCGGCGAGCAGCGACCGGATCGTCGCCATCCCCTCGCGCAGCGCGCGGCCCGTCGACGGCGCCATCCCGACCGGCCCCACCGAGCTGTTGCCGACGCCGAGCCCGAGCACGAAGCGCCCGGGTGCGATCTCGGCGACGGTCCGCGCGGCCGACGCGACGACGGCGGGGTGGCGGGTGGCGACGTTGGTGACCGCCGTGCCGACGCCGACCCGCCCGGTCCCGGCGGCCACGGCCGCGGTGACCGCGAAGACGTCGCGCCAGAGCAGCTGCGAGTCGGGGAACCACAGCTGGTCGACGCCCGCCGCCTCGGCCTCGCGGGCGAACGCGACGAGGTCGGGGATCGGGGCGCACGGCGGGATGCGCAGGCCGATCCTCAGTCCCGGGCCGCTCACGAGAGGAAGGTCAGCGCGAGGTCGTCGAACCGGCCGCTGTGCTCGTGCTGGGGCCAGTGCCCGCACTCGCCGAAGATCTCCAGCTTGGCCCCGGGGATCGACTCCTGCATGCGGTGGGCCTCGGGGACGTCGCCGAACGGGTTCTGCGCGCCCCACACGATGAGCGTCGGCGCCTCGATGCGCGCCATCTGCTCCGGCGTGAGCAGATCCTGGGTCCGGTTCTCCATCTGCTGCAGGCACAGCAGGTGGTCGATCCCCGCCACGAACGCCGGGCGGTGGTAGATGCGGTGCCGCACCTCGACGAGCTCGTCGGTGACGTTCGCCGGGTCGTGCATGAGCAGCTCGAGGCGGCTGCGGGTCAGCGCCCGGTCGTCGGTCTCGACGGCGCGGCGGGTGCTGGTGCGGATCCGCTCCATCACCTCGGGGTTGGCGACGGTGCCGCCCGGCGCGACGAGCACCAGGCGCCCGACACGCTCGGGGTGGTCGGCGGCGAGCCGGCCCGCAACCCAGCCGCCGAGCGACTCGCCGACGAAGTGCGCCCGCTCGATGCCCTGCGCGTCGAGGTAGGCGAGCACGTGGTCGACGTAGCGGGGGATGCGCAGGTCGCCGCCGGGGTTCTCGGTGTAGCCGTGCCCGAGCATGTCGAGCGCGTGCACGGTGAAGCGCTGCGCGAACGCCGGGATGTTGCGCACGAACGCCTCGAGGTGCCCGCTGGTGCCGTGCAGCATGACCACGTGCTCGGGTCCCCGGCCGGCGCGCAGCACCCGGGTGCTCGCGCCGCCGACGGGCTCGTGGCTGATCGCGTAGGAGACCTCGGCGAGGTCGGTCCAGAGGGTCATCGTGCGGTCTCCAGGGTGCTCGTGGTGGGGGACAGCGGGAGGTGCGCGGGGGTCATGACGCTGACGCCCATGCCGGTCAGCCAGGGGCCGACGGCGGCGTAGGCGGCGGTGGCGGCGCGGGGCGGGCCGTCGGGCCCGGTCAGCGCGGCCTGCACGGCGATCCAGGAGCGGATCTCGTGCGCGCCGTTGCCGGCCACGTCCTCGAGCTCGTCGTCGGACAGCGCGAGGACCTCGGAGAGGTCGCCGGCCTCCAGCGCGGCGAGGAAGCGGGCGTCGAAGTCGGCGTTGATGTCGGGCTGCGCCGCGCGGATGATCTGCCGGCGCCGCACCTCGTACTCGGCCCAGGAGTCGCGGCCGTTGAGCCAGGCCTCGACGAGGAAGCGGTCGTCGTCCGACAGTGTCGCGAACCACTTCGGCCACGGCAGCCGGTGGGAGAGCCCGCCCGACGCGATGAGCGCGACGCGGCGGTCGACGCCGTCGGCGCGCAGGACCCGCCCGATCGTCGCGCCGAGCCGCGCGCAGCGCTGGAGCGGCGGCAGCGGCGGGGCGAACATGTTGAGCACGACGGGCACGACCGGCACGTCGAGGGCCGGGACCAGGTGCTGCAGCGAGTGCGTGATGCCGTGGTCGACGGTCAGGCGCAGCGAGAACGCCGGGTCGAAGCCGTCGGCGACCATGCCGTCGACCAGGGCCCGCGCGAGGTCGGTGTCGACCGGCAGCGGGCCGCCCGGCGTGCCCGCCTCGCCGGCGCCGAGGACCTCGCCGACGCCGACGGTGATCGCGGGCATGAGGTCGAGGAACATGCCGCGGAAGTGGTTGGAGCCCACCACGACGACGGCGTCGGGGCGCGCGGCGGCGAGCGCCTCGCGGGCGGTGGCGAGGCCGTCGCGGAAGCGGTGGGCCTCGTCGAGGTGGTCGACCTCGTCCCAGTGGGTGTTCATCAGCGTGCTGTGCGAGGCCCCGAGGCCGAGCACGATCTCGCTCACGACGTTGTCCTCTCTCGCGTGCACAGCGACACCGCGGTGTGCACGAGGTGCCGGGCCAGCCGCAGGGCCTCCCGGATGTCGACGACGTTCATCCCGGCCGGGAAGTCCAGCGGGATCGGCGCGTCGGGGCCGATGCGGTCCATGCCGATGCGGGCGGTCGGCAGCCCGCGGTTGCGCAGGATGTTGGCGTCGGTGGCGCCGCTGTTGGCGACGATCGGCGCGTGCTCCCGGCCCGCGAGGTCCTCCCAGGCGGCGACCGCGGCCGCGACCACCGGCGCGTCCGGCGGGGTGTGGGTGCCGGGGATCGCGAGCACCATCTCCCAGTCGACGTCGAGCTCGGGGTGCTCGGCGGTGATCGCGGCGATCGCCGCGCCGAACTCCCGGCGCACGTCGGCGGGGGTGGAGCGCGGGCTGGTGCGCAAGTCGACGGTGAACCGGCACAGCGCCGGGGTGGCCGACGCCAGCCGCGGCCAGCCGCCCTCGACCGACGCGACGATGCCCTGCGGCGCGACGAGGCCGTCGGTGTGCCGGGCGGCGTACTCCGGGAACCAGCGCTCCAGCGCGTCGATCACCGTGGCGGCGTGCGCGATCGGGTTGCGGTAGGGCATCCGGTGTCGCGACCCGACGTAGGAGAACGCGCCGCGCACCCGGACCTCGAACCAGCAGAGGCCGACCTCCTCCCACGCGACCGCCCAGCCGGGCTTGGCGATCACGGCGTGGTCGGCCCACACGCCCTGCTCGAGCAGGAAGGAGGCGCCGACGCCCTGGCCGGTGTTGCGCCGGACGAGACCCCGCGTGGTGCGCCCGTTGGTGGGCATGCCGCCGGCCCCCAGCCCGACCAGCAGGTCGCCGCGCAGCGGGATCCCGGCGGCCGCGACCGCCTCGGCCGCGGCGATCACCGCGGCGCCGTGGCCCTTGGGGTTGCTCGCCCCGAGGCCGAGGACGTGGTCGCCGTGCACCTGCGCGCGCGGCGCCATGTCGGCGCGGAGCTCCGGCCCGATCCACGGGACGTCCTCGGCGGCGTCGCCGACGGTGAAGGTGTCGATGGGGGCGTAGAGCAGCAGGCTCTCGCCGGTGCCGTCGCCGGCGAGGCGGCCGTGGGCGTTGGCCTGCCGGTCGTCGAGCGGCTGGACGCGGCCCGCGAGGCCGGCGGCGTCGAGCCGGCCGGCGAGCCACTCCGCGAGCGGGCCCTCCTCGCCGGTCGGGCTGGGGATGTCGACCATGCCCACGACCAGCTCGGTGAGCCGGCCGACGTCGAGGCGGGACCAGGCGTCGTCGACCCAGCGGCGCTGCTGGTCGGTGAGTGCTGTGGACAGCGTGGTGGTCATCGGACCGGCCGGACCGTGCGCACGGTCGTCCGGCGACCGAGCTTGGCGAGCAGCCCGGTGCGGGCGGCCACGGCGGTCGCGGCGGTCGCGGCGGTGGCGACCGTGACGACGACGGCGGCGGTGCGGATCACGATCGGCTCCCGAGGTGGGTGTCGACGAGCGCGGCGACGGCGTCGGGGCGCTCGGACTGGGGATGGTGGGCGGTGCCGTGCAGGACGGTGAGGTCGGCGCGGGGGAGCGCGTCGGCGAGCGCGGCGGCGTAGGCGGGCCCGGCGAACGGGTCGTGGCGGCCCCACACGAGGTGGACGGGCGCGTCCACGGCGTCGAGGTGGGCCGCGAGGTCCTCCGGCGCGCCGGTCGCGCCCTCCGCACGCCGGTCCGCGCGGAACCGGGCCTCGACCAGGGCGTCCGGCACCCGCGTGCCGTCGTGCCACTCGACGCCGGCCATCAGCGCGCGCATCCGCACGGCGTCGGGATGACCGTCGCCGGCGTAGACCTGGCGCAGGCGGGGGCCGAGGCCGGCGTCGACCGGGAGGTCGCGCACCCCGCCGGGCGCCGGCGTCGGCGTGCTGCCGATCAGCACCAGGCGCCCGAACCGCCCCGGGGTCTCGCTCGCGGCGAGCAGCGCGACCGACCCGCCGTAGGACTGCGCGAGCACGTCGACGCGGTCGAGACCGAGGGCGTCGAGCAGGCCGGTCAGCGCCCGGGCGGCCGTGGCCAGGCGCGGGCCGCCGGTGGCGGGGGAGGCCCCGTACCCCGGGAGGTCGGCCCAGAGCCACGACCGCTCCGGGCGGGCGTCCATGACGGCGCCGAAGTCGCTCGCGGCGTGGCAGCCGGGCCCGCCCCCGTGCAGGACGACGGTGACGGGCCCGCCCACGGCACCGCGCCGGCCGTGGGAGAGCAGCGCCTGGCTAGTGCCCACGACCGGCCACCGCCTGCACGACGACGTCGCTGTCCTCGATGTGCTTGCGCCACGCCGTCAGCGACAGGTCCGGGCGGTAGAGCCGCTCCGGGGGCGAGTCCATGACGTCGACCATCCAGGCGTCCTGGGCGGTGAACTGGCCGTGGAAGAGCCAGCGGATCGCGGCCAGGTACTTGGCCTTGAACGCGGCGGCCCTGAGCCCGGTCTCGAAGCGGACCATGAGCTGCACGTAGCGCACGTGGTCGGCGTCGACGGGGACGTACCACTCGTAGTGGATGAACTGCGGGTAGGCGACGCGCAGGATGCCGGGCAGCCGGATGCTGACGAAACCCGGCAGGTCCAGGGCGGCGATGACGGGGTTGGCGTTCCCGTTCTTGCCCGGGCGGTCGGGCAGCGGCATGCGCTTCCACCAGCGCTTGTTGCTGAAGCTCCCGACGCCCGGGAAGTCGGCCTCCCAGTGCACCTCGTCCTGGACGCGGATGAGCCATCCGTCGCGCTCGACGATGCGGGTCCTGTTCCACGTCGGCATGACCTTGAACAGCCGCCAGAGCGCGGTGTTGTGCAGGTACTTCGCGTGGCCCTCGTCGAACCCGTTCTCGGCGGCGAAGCGCCAGTTGCCGTCGCGGATCTCGTTGCGCCCGCCCAGGACCAGCGTGTTCTCGGTGAGCTCGGCGGGGATGTCCTTCTCGACGGGCGGCGCCGTGCCGTCCTCGCCGAGCTCGCCGATGTAGACGAACACCAGCCCGAGGCGCTCCTCGACCGGGTAGGTGGCGACCGAGACCTTGCCGCTGATCGGCGAGTCGGGGCCGTCGGTGATGACGGCGCAGAGGCGGCCGTCCTCGAGGTCGTAGGTCCAGCCGTGGTACGGGCACGAGATCGTGCCGGGGAACTGGCGCCGGCCCAGCGAGAGCGGCACGCCGCGGTGCGGGCAGCGGTCGTGCAGCCCCTGGATCCTCCCCGTGCGGTCGTCGCGGACGAGGACGACCTTCTCGCCGCAGATCGTCACCGGTACCGGCTTGCGTCCGACCTCGTGCGCCCAGACGGCCGGGTACCAGTGGTTGCGGAACCCCAGTTCGGCGGCGTCGTAGGTGCTCCAGGTCGTCCAGTCGGACCCGGCCTGCACCGGGGGGCCGGGCACGGGGGCGGGCGCCTCGCGGGGGCGGCGCGGGCGCCGGGGGACGGTCTCGGTGGCTTCGGTGGTCACGGCGATCTCCTGCGCGGGCGTGGTGGAGGGGGGATCAGAGGTCGAGGACGAGCTCGGTGCTGCGGGCGCGCGAGACGCAGGGCGCCATCACGTCGGTGCGGCCGGCCTCGGTGAGGGCGTCGCGGTGCCACGGCTCGCCGGCCACGACGCCGACGAGGCAGCTGCCGCAGACGCCGTCGCGGCACGCGTTGGGCAGCCCGATGCCGGCGGCGTCGAGCACCTCGAGTGCGGAGCGGTCGGCGGGCACCCCGAAGCGCGCCCCGGTGCTGGCGACGACGACGTCGAAGGGCTCGAGCACCTCGTCGTGGTCGCGGGCGGCCGCGGCGAAGCGCTCGGCACGGGGTGCGGGCAGGCCGCGCCCGGCGCAGTGGGCCTCGACGGCGGCGATGAGCCCGCCGGGGCCGCAGACGGCGACCGCGGTGTCCTCGTCGGCGTCCTTGAGCAGGCGGGCGAGGTCGGGCGCGCCGTCGACGTCGTCGGCGTGGACCGTCAGGCGCTCGGGATCGAGGGCCGTGAGGTCGTCGAGGAACGCCATCGAGCGCCGCGAGCGGCCCAGGTAGACGAGCTGCCAGTCGGCGCCCCGGGTCTCGAGCTCGGCGGCCATGGTCATCACCGGCGTGATGCCGATGCCGCCGGCGACGAGCACGTGGCGCGCCGCCTCGGCCAGCGGGAAGTGGTTGCGGGGGCCGCCGACCTCGACCTCGTCGCCGGGGCGCAGGCGCTCGTGCACGTGGCGGGAGCCGCCGCGCGAGGCGGGCTCGTGCAGGACGGCGACGCGGTAGCGCCGGCGCTGCGCGGGGTCGCCGCACAGCGAGTACTGGCGGACGTGCTCGCCCACCGCGAGGTCGACGTGCGCCCCCGGCTCCCACGCGGGCAGGACCCGGTCGGCGTGGTCGCGCAGCTCGACCGAGAGCACGCCGTCGGCCTCCCGGCGCAGCCCCACGACCTCGAGGTCCATGACGGTGTCGTCCACGTTCGCCCCTCTCGTACTAAGTACGGTACGGACGATGACACACCTCCGGATGGAAGTCACGGCCGCCCGTATTTCCGTTGTGTGACAACCCCGGGCCATCGCCGATTCACTTCTTGACGGCCGGGCACTGCACCGTACAAAGTACGAGCACCTGGTCGGACGCCGTGCACACCAACGTGGCAGCACACCGCGCGACGACCTCGGGTATTCCTGAAGCCCCGGCCCCCGCCGCGCGACTTCCCCCGCCCCTGACCCGGGAGTCCCCATGTCCGTCACCACCGGACCTCGCCGCAGTCCGGCGAAGGCCGTGATCGCGAGCTGGATCGGCACGACGATCGAGTACTACGACTTCGCGATCTACGGCCTCGCGTCGTCGATCGTGTTCGCGCGGTTGTTCTTCCCGACCTTCGACCCGCTGGCCGGCACGCTCATCGCGCTGTCGACCTTCGGTGTCGGCTACGTCGCGCGGCCGCTCGGCGCGCTGGTGTTCGGCCACTTCGGCGACCGCGTCGGGCGCCGCACGATCCTCGTGATCACCCTGCTGCTGATGGGCGGCTCGACGTTCCTCATCGGCCTGCTCCCGACCTACGCGAGCATCGGGATCGCCGCGCCGATCCTGCTGGTCGGCCTGCGGATCCTGCAGGGCATCTCGGTCGGCGGCGAGTACAGCGGCGCGGTGCTCATGACCGTCGAGCACTCCGAGCGCTCACGCCGGGGCGTGCGCGGCGCGCTCGTCAACACCGGCACCTCGACCGGCATGATCCTCTCGAACCTCGTCTTCCTCGCGGTGCTGACGCTGCCCGAGGAGTCGCTGCTCTCGTGGGGCTGGCGCATCCCGTTCCTGGCCAGCGGCGTGCTGGTGGTCATCGGCTTCGTCGTGCGCTGGACGCTGGAGGAGAGCCCCGACTTCGTCGAGGTCAAGCAGGCCGGCGCGGTGCGTCGTCTGCCCCTGGTCGAGGTGATGCGCGGCAGCGGGCGTGCCGTCGTGCTGGTGGCGCTGGCGACGATCTCGGCCGGCATGGTCTTCACGCTGACGACCGTCTTCTCGATCTCCTACGGCCGCACCGCGCTGGGGCTGCCGAGCTCGACGATGCTCGCGGTGCTGCTGCCCGCGGCCGTCGTGCTGCTGATCGCCATCCCGGTCGCCGGCAACCTCGCCGACCGCCTCGGGGTCCGGGCGGTGTTCCTGGTCGGGGCCGCGGCGCTGATCGTCACGCCGTTCGCGTGGTTCGCCCTGCTCGACACCCGCAACTACGGCCTCATGCTGCTGGGCTTCGTGATCGTGTTCCTGGCCTACTCCGCCAACTACGCGGTCTTCCCGGTGTACTTCTCGCAGGTGTTCCCGGCCGCGCTGCGCTTCTCGGGCATGGGTATCGGCTTCACGATCGGCACGATCCTCGGCAACGCGTTCGCCCCGGCCGTGGCCGCGTCGCTGCTCGAGTCCACCGGCGGCTGGTGGGGCATCGCGCTCTACATGGCCGGCGGGGCCGTGATCTCCCTGCTCGCCGGGCTGGCGCTGCGCCTGCCGAAGGAGGACGACGCCGACGTCGCGGCGGCTGCGCCGTCCGGGACCCGGGCGGTGCCGGCCGCCGGCAGCTAGGTTCTCGTGCGGACGACGCGCGGTCCGGACCTCAGGTCCGGGCCGCGCGTCCTGCTGTCGGGAGTCGGGTGACGGTCCCCGCGATCCACGCCTCGAGGCCGTCGGCGAACTGCTCGTCGGTGGGCAGGGACGGCAGGTCGTCGGCGAGCCCGACGGTGTGGGGGAAGCGCTCCCGCGAGAGCCCGGCGTAGAAGTGCGAGCGCTGACGGCGCGCCTCGACGCCGTCGCCCGCGCGTCCCCACGCGCGTGGGCTCTCGTACGCGGAGAAGCCCAGCGCGTAGGTGATGAGGAAGCCGTAGCAGTGCACGGCGTGGCCGCCGGTGATCCCGGCCTGCGCGAGGCGGTCGAGCACGCCCTCCATGGCGTTGACCAGCGCGCCCGGGCTGTCGGTGACCCGCGTCGACAGCAGCCGGACCACGCTCGGGTGCTCGCGCATCATGGCAAGGAACGCGTGGCCGAGGCTGCGCAGCGCCGCCGCCGGGTCGGTCTCGACCTGCTCGGGCAGCGTCATCGACCCGAGGATGCGGTCGCCCATCGCGTCGAGGATCTCGTCCTTGTTGCGGAAGTAGCCGTAGAGCGTCATGACGCCGACGTCGAGGTCGGCGGCGAGGCGCCGCACGGTGAGCTTGTCGAGGTCCGCCTCCTGGTCGGCGATCGCGAGCGCCGCGTCGACGATCCGGTCGGCGGTGAGCGCCACGGCCGGCGCGGAGCCGGTGCCTCGACGCCGACGTGGCGGCACGACATCCTCCTCCTGCGGCGGGCGAACCGGACGAACGCCGTACCGTTCACTGTATCGAGCCGGGTGCCGTCAGCGGGGAGTATGGGCCCATGGGCGTGCCGGTGACGGTGCTGGGCAAGACCCTCGCCGTGCTGCGGGCCTTCACCGCCGAGGACACGGCGCTGGGCTTCGCCGAGCTGCAGCGACGCACCGGGCTGGCGAAGAGCACGGTGCACCGCACCCTGGGCGAGCTCGTGGAGCACGGGCTGCTCGAGCGGGTCGACGGGCGCTACCGCCTCTCGGGGCTGGTCTTCGAGCTGGGCATGCGCGCGTCGGTGGGGCGCGGGCTGCTCGAGGTCGCGACACCGTTCCTCGAGGACCTCTACGAGCGCACGCACGAGACCGTGCACCTCGGCGTGCGCGAGGGCGCCGAGGTCGTCTACGTGGCCAAGATGGGCGGGCACCAGCAGGTCCGGGCCCCCTCGACGCTCGGCGGGCGGATGCCGCTGCACGCCACCGCCATCGGCAAGGTGCTGCTCGCGCACGCGCCGCCCGGCGACGTCGACGCGCTGCTCGCGGCCCCCTTGGCCCGGCGCGCGCCCCGCACGATCACCCACGCCCCGCTGCTCCGGGCCCAGCTCGCGGAGATCCTCGAGCGCGGCGTCGCCTTCGAGCACGAGGAGTCCGCGCCGGGCATCACCTGCGTCGCCGCCGGCGTCCCCGAACCCGGCCAGGACCTCCGCACGGCGGTCAGCGTCACGGGTCCCGTGCACCGCTTCCACCCCGACCGCCACGCCGACGCCGTCCGCGCCGCGGCCTCGGGGATCGCGGCGATGCTCGCCCGCCGCGCGGCGCTGCGCGAGTCCTGAGCTCGCCCGCCTTCCGCAGCGAACGTGGTGTTCGCGGCTTCTAGGCGCGCGAAGTCCCCGTTCGCTCGCCTCGCCGCGCAGGCGCTCGCCCGCCCACCGCGTGGTGATCAGGAGCGCGCTGTCCACCTCGCCGGGCGCCGCGGGGTGCATCAGGCGCTCGTGATCTCCGGGTGCGCCGCGCGCCCGCCCACCGCGTGGTGATCAGGAGCGCGCTGTCCACCTCGCCGGACCGGGCGGGGTGCACAAGACGCTCGTGATCTCCGGGATCGTGCGCCGAGTTCAGCTCAGCGGAACTCCGCGCTGGCCACCGCGGGGGACGGGCCAGCATCGTCGTCCCGTGCCCACTCAGCTCTCCGAGACGGCCGTGGAGCAGGCCGCCGACCGGCTCGCCGAGGCCGCCGCGACCGGCCGGCCCTGCGCCCCGGTCCGCGACCTCATCGGCCCCGACGACGTCGACGCCGCCTACGCCGTCCAGCGCCGCCTCGCCGCGCGGCGCACCGAGGCCGGCGCGCGGGTCGCCGGCCGCAAGATCGGCCTGACGAACCCGGCGGTGCAGGCCCAGCTCGGCGTCGACACCCCCGACTTCGGGGTGCTGTTCGACGACATGGCGGTCGCGGACGGGGCGACCGTGCCCGCCGGGCGGCTCCTGCAGCCGCGGATCGAGGCCGAGGTGGCCTTCGTGCTCGGTGCCGACCTCGACGGTGACGTCACCGACGAGCACGTGCGCGCCGCCGTCGACCACCAGGGCGCCGCGCTCGAGATCGTCGACAGCCGCGTCGCGGGCTGGGACATCACGTTCGGCGACACCGTCGCCGACAACGGCTCCAGCGGTCTCTACGTCCTCGGCCCGCAGCGGGTCGGGCTCGATCAGGTGCGCCCCGTCGACGTCACGATGACCCTGCGCCGCGGCGACGAGCAGGTCTCCGCGGGCACCGGGGCGGCCTGTCTCGGCGACCCGCTCGCCGCCCTGGCCTGGCTCGCCCGCACCGCGCGCGACCTCGGCAACCCGCTGCGCGCGGGCGAGGTGGTCCTCTCCGGCGCGCTCGGGCCGATGGTCCCGGTGGCGCCCGGCGACGCGTACTCCGCCCACGTCACCGGCCTCGGCGACGTCGCCGTCACGTTCGCGAAGGAGACCCCATGACCACCCCACAGAAGACGCGAGTCGCCATCATCGGGTCCGGCAACATCGGCTCCGACCTCATGCTCAAGATCGTCCGGCTCTCGAGCACGCTCGAGGTCGCCGCGATGGTCGGCATCGACCCCGACTCCGACGGCCTGGCCCGTGCCCGCCGCCTCGGCATCGCCGCGGTCGACACCGGGGCGCAGGGGCTCACCGAGCTCGACGGCTTCGACGACATCGACATCGTGTTCGACGCGACGTCGGCGAAGGCGCACGTGGCGAACGCCGACCTGCTCCGCCCGCACGGCAAGCGCCTCGTCGACCTCACGCCCGCGGCGATCGGCCCGTACGTGGTGCCGCCGGTGAACCTCGAGGGTCTCGCCGACGCCGGAGACGTCGGGAACGTCAACACGGTCACCTGCGGCGGCCAGGCCACGATCCCGATCGTCGCGGCGATCTCCTCGGTCGCCCCCGTGCCGTGGGCCGAGATCGTCGCCTCGATCGCGTCGAAGTCGGCGGGGCCGGGGACGCGGGCGAACATCGACGAGTTCACCGAGACGACGGCCGCCGCGATCGAGCAGGTCGGCGGGGCCGCCCGCGGCAAGGCGATCATCGTCCTGAACCCGGCCGACCCGCCGCTGATCATGCGCGACACGGTGCTCTGCCTCGTCGGGGACGCCACCGCCCCGCAGGACCCGGAGCTCCTCGCCGCGGAGATCACCAGCGCGGTCGAGGCCATGGTCAAGACCGTCGCCGAGTACGTGCCGGGCTACCGCCTCAAGCAGGCCGTCCAGGTGCGCCCGGTCCCCGACGACCAGCCGCTGGACACGCTCATCGGCGACGCACCCCGCCCCACCCACCAGGTGTCGGTGTTCCTCGAGGTCGAGGGCGCCGCGCACTACCTCCCGGCCTACGCCGGCAACCTCGACATCATGACCTCGGCGGCCCTGCGCGTCGGCGAGGAACTGGCGAAGCGGAGCACCCGATGACCAGCCTCTACGTCCAGGACGTCACCCTCCGGGACGGCATGCACGCCATCCGCCACCGCCTCGCGCCGGAGGCGGTCGGCACGATCACCCGCGCGCTGGCCGACGCCGGCGTCGACGCCGTCGAGGTGTCCCACGGCGACGGCCTCGCGGGCGCCAGCCTCACCTACGGGCCCGGCTCGAACACCGACTGGGAGTGGATCGCCGCGGCGGCCGACGCGATCGCGGCGTCGGAGAACAGCCCGGTGCTGACCACCCTGCTGCTGCCCGGCATCGGGACCATGCACGAGCTGCGCCGCGCCCACGAGCTCGGCGTCCGCTCGGTGCGCATCGCCACCCACTGCACCGAGGCCGACATCGCCGCCCAGCACGTCGCCGGGGCCCGCGAGCTGGGCATGGACGTCTCCGGCTTCCTCATGATGAGTCACATGGCCCCGCCCGAGGAGCTCGCGCGGCAGGCCAGGCTCATGGAGTCCTACGGCGCGCACTGCGTGTACGTCACCGACTCCGGCGGGCGCCTCACCATGGACGACGTCCGCGACCGCATCCGCGCCTACCGCGACGTGCTCGACGACGGCACCCAGATCGGCATCCACGCCCACGAGAACCTCTCGCTGTCGGTGGCCAACTCCGTCGTCGCGGTCGAGAACGGCGTCACCCGCGTCGACGCCTCGCTCGCGGGCCAGGGCGCCGGCGCGGGCAACTGCCCGATCGAGGCCTTCGTGGCCGTCGCGGACATCCAGGGCTGGGACCACCGCTGCGACCTCTTCGCCCTGCAGGACGCCGCCGACGACCTCGTGCGCCCGCTGCAGGACCGCCCCGTGCGCGTCGACCGCGAGACGCTCACCCTCGGCTACGCCGGGGTCTACGGCAGCTTCCTGCGCCACGCCGAGAACGCCGCCGCCCACTACGGGGTCGACACGCGCACCCTGCTCATGGAGGCCGGGCGGCGCGGGCTCGTCGGCGGGCAGGAGGACATGCTCACCGACATCGCGCTCGACCTCGTCGCGACCCGCGGAGCAGCCTGAGCGCGGCAGACTGGGTCCCATGGCGCGGACGGTGGACTGGGACGACGGCGACGGCGGTGCGGTGACGGCGATCGACCAGCGCGCGCTGCCCGCCGAGTACCGGGTCCAGCGCCTCGCGTCGGTCGACTCGCTGGTCGCCGCGATCGCGGACCTGACGATCCGGGGTGCTCCCGCGCTGGGCGCCGCGGGAGCGCTCGGCGTCGCGCTGGCCGCGCGCCGCCACCCCGGCGACCGCGACCGCGTGCGCGCCGAGGCCGAGCGGGTCGCGGCGGTCCGGCCCACCGCGGTGAACCTGCGCCGCGGCGTCGAGCGGGCGCTGACGCGGCTCGACGAGGGTGCCGACGCCGTGGTCGCCGAGGCGTGCGCCGTGCTCGACGAGGACGAGGCCACCAACCGCCTGCTCTCCACCCGCGCGGCCGACGTCCTCATGGCCCTCGGGCCGGACCGCCCGCTGCGCCTGCTCACGCACTGCAACTCGGGCGCCCTCGCCACGGTCGCCTGGGGCACCGGGCTCGGCGCGGTCCGCGAGCTCGCCGAACGCGGCCGCATCGCCGAGGTCCTCGCGTGCGAGACCCGCCCGCTGCTCCAGGGCGCGCGCCTCACCGCCTGGGAGCTGCGCGAGATGGGCGTCGCCCACCGCCTGCTCGTCGACTCGGCCGCCGCCTCGGCGATGGCCCGCGGGCTCGTCGACGGCGTGGTCGTCGGCGCCGACCGGATCGCGGCCAACGGCGACACCGCCAACAAGATCGGCACCTACGCGCTGGCCTGCGCCGCGGCGCGCCACGGGCTGCCGATGGTCGTGGTGGCGCCCGAGTCGACGGTCGACCACGACACCGCGTCCGGCGACGACATCGTCATCGAGGAGCGCGACGGCGACGAGGTGCGCGCGTTCGCGGGCGTGCCGACCGCCCCCGCCGGCACGCCCGTCTACAACCCCGCCTTCGACGTGACGCCGGCCGGCCTGCTCGCCGCCGTCGTCACCGAGCAGGCGACGTTCCGCGCCGGTGCCTGGGAGTACGCGACGGTGCTGCGGTGATGATGTGGGGGTGAGGCTCCGCGAGGAGCGCGAGGCCGTCATCGCGTACTCCCGGCGGATGGCGGGCGACGGGCTCGCGGTCGGCACCTCGGGCAACGTCTCGGTCCGCACGGGCGACCTCATCGCGATCACGCCCACCGGCGTCGCCTACGACGACCTCACCGCCGCCGACGTCTGCCTCGTCGACCTCGACGGCGCCCCCGTGGACTCGCGGCTGCGGCCGTCGTCGGAGGTCCCGATGCACACCGCGGTGTACCGGGCGACCGACGCCGGCGCCGTCGTCCACACCCACCCGCTGCACGCGACCGCGCTCTCCACGCTGATCGACGAGCTCCCGGGGGTGCACTACCTCATCGCGCTGCTCGGGGGGCCGGTGCGCGTCGTGCCCTACGCGCCGTACGGCACGGAGGAGCTCGCCCGCCTCGGTGTCGAGGGACTGGCCGGCCGCACCGCGGTGATCCTCGCCAACCACGGCGCCACCACCTACGGCGAGCACATCGAGCAGGCCTACACCCGCAGCGTCTACCTCGAGTGGCTCTGCCGGCTCTACGCGCAGGCCCGCACGCTCGGCGAGCCGCGCCTGCTCGACGCCGACCAGCTCGAGGCGGCGAAGACCGCGTTCGGGGGCTACGGGCAGGGCCGCTGACGTCAGGTCAGGGTCGCCCGCACCTTCGCCGCCCCGTCGACCATCGCGCGCAGCTTGGCCGTCGCGACGGCGGTCGGGAGGTTGCGCAGCCCGCAGTCCGGGTTGACGACGAGCCGCTCGGCCGGCACGAACTCCAGCGCCCGCCGGATGCGCGCCTCGACGACCTCGGGCGTCTCGACCGTCCGCGACTTCACGTCGACGACCCCGAGCCCGATCGCGCGGTCCCACCCGGAGCGCTCGATCACCGGGAGGTCCTCGTCGCCCTTGCGCGCGAACTCGAGCACGAGCTGGTCGACGCGGGCGTCGAGGACCGCGGGGAAGAGGAAGTCGTAGTGCCCCTCCCACAGCGGCCGGGCGTAGCGGTTGCCGTAGCAGACGTGCAGCGCCCAGCTGACGTCGAGGTCGCGGGTCACGATGTTGATCGCCTCGACGGCGAGGCCGATCTGCTCGGGGTAGCCCGCGAGGAACGGCTCGTCGATCTGCAGCAGCGTCGCGCCCGCGTCGCGCAGGGCGCCGGCCGCGTCGGCGAGCACGTGGGCGATGGCCCGGACGAGGTCGCCGTGGTCGGCGTGCACGGTGTCGGTGACGCGCCGGGCCAGCGAGAACGGGCCCGTGAAGGAGAACTTCACCGGACGGTCGGTGCGGGCGCGCGTGAACGCGAAGTCGGCGTCGAGACCCAGGCCCGGCGCGCTCGCGGGCGGGCGCGGCGTCGTGCGCACGCGGGCGTCGTAGTAGTCGTAGTAGAAGTCCTTGCCGGTCTGCGGGATGTCGATGCCGGGGATGCGCGCGAGCAGGTAGTCGACGTCGTTGTCCCGGCGCAGCTCGCCGTCGGAGACGATGTCGATGCCGGCGAGCTCCTGCTCCTTGATCGCGGCGGTCACCGCGCAGTCGTGGATCTCGTCGAGCTGGGTGCGGCTCATGCGGCTGCGGAACCAGTCGGTCTTGAGGCGCTCGAGCCACTCGGGGACGGGCCAGGAGCCGACGACGGCGGTCGGTAGGAGCTCGGCTGCGTTCGTTTCCATGGCTAGTCCCTCACCTGCGCGGTCATGGTGACGACGTTCGTGCCGGTCCGGTGCGCGAACGGGGCGTAGGTGACGTCGAACCCGCGCCGCCGCCCGATGTGCGCGAGCAGCGGGCCGTTCACCCAGTTCACGACCGAGCCGTCGTACTTGCCGGGCCCGCGGAAACCGCTGCGGTAGGCGCCGACGTCACGGGCGAACAGGTCGTGGCAGACGAGCTTGCCGAAGGGGTGCAGCAGCCCGATGGTCTCGGTGAAGCTCGCGACCGCGCCGTTGCTGACGTGCATGCGCACGTCGGCGCCGGACTCCAGCAGCGGGCGCAGCGCCTCGCCGTTGACGGTGGGGGAGAGCTCGTAGGTGTCGAGGCCGGCGAGGCCCGCGTAGCGCTCGGCGAGCCGCACCGCCGACCAGACGCGGCGCCAGAACGCCACTGCCGCGTCCGGGCTCGCGACGTGGTCCGGGCGCGCCTCGGCGAGCAGGGTCGGGCCGAGGCGCAGCAGCGTCTGCACCAGACCGGGCAGCTGGTCGGGCCGCGCGTTCACCGAGGCGGCGATCTCGGCGGCGTCGTCGGCGGGCAGGTACGCCCGCGACTCGACGAGGTAGGTGCGCCCGCCCAGCTGCGCGACCTCGTCGGTCGGCAGGTTGTCGTAGACGTTCGAGATGTAGATCAGGAACACCCGGAACTGCAGGAACGCCAGCACCGAGCGCGGCTTCGTGGCGTCCACGACGAAGGCGCTGACGTGCTCGGCGTGGTCGGCGACCGTCTCGCGGGCCAGGTCGAGGACGTGCTGCGAGTAGTCGCACATGAGGTAGTGCAGGCGCCGGTAGTACCCGCGCCCGTGGGCGGCGTCCATCTCTTGGAGCTCGTCGAGGAACACCCGCGCCTGCGCGCCGTTGCCGACGCCGATCTCGACGACGTAGAGCTCGGGCGGGAGCGCGCCGCGATCGGCGAGCCCGTCCCACACCGCGAACAGCTCGGCGATGATGTCGCGGGCGGCGCCGCGGTTGCGGGCGTCGGTCTCCCCACCGGGCAGGGCCTGCTCGTACGTCTGCCCGGTCGCCTTCTCCCACTGCTCGAGCGCCGTCCAGTACAGGGCGTTGAAGCCCCAGATGCAGCTCTGCCGCGTCGGTCCCCAGTCCTCGAGGAGGACGTCCTGGCTGGTCCGTGCCTCGAGGACGTCCTTCGTCCGCTCCCGCAGATCCACGCCCGACGCGCGCCGGACGTCGACGGCGACCTCGAGGTCGTCGTCGCGCACGCCCTCGGGCACGGGGGCGTCGGGTTCCTCTGCCTCGACGGGTCGAGCTCCCCTATCGGCGTGCTCCCCTTCTTGCTTCGTCTCCCGGAGGATCGGCCGCACCTCCACCACGTCCCGGAAGTTCTGCTTGTACTGCACCCAGTCGCAGACGACGCGGACCCGCGACAGGTCGGTCCCGCCCTCGGCGAGCGCGCCCACCACCGGGCCGAGCGATTCGTCGATCGTCACTGGGCTCGTGCGGCTGCACAGCCGCGCGTGCGGGCGGAAGTCCACGAGCATCCGCGTCTCCTCTGGCTCCGAGCGTCGTCCTCGAGCCTGCTGCCGGGAGGTGACGGGCGTCATCGTCGCCGACGACAGGAAACGGCCGCGCAGCCTTGTGGTCGCACACGAAGCGTCCGGACGCCCCCGCCGACGAGACTCGCGGACGACCCCTTCACACGGGCGACCCCGGAGGTCCCATGGACGACGACGCCGTGCGCCGGTTGCTCACCGACTTCAGCATCGAGGTGACCCCGCGCGAGACGGCGACGCTCGACGAGGCCGCCGCCGTGCTCCCGGCGGGGACGCGGGTCTACGTCACCGACCTCGCGGGCGTCGACCTCCAGCGCGGCCTCGACGCCGCGGCGCGCATCCGGGAGCACGAGCTGCGGCCCGTGGTGCACCTCGCCGTCCGCGCGATCCCGGACCTCGCGGCGCTGGACCGCACGCTCGGGCGCCTGGTCGACACCGGCGTCGAGGACGTCCTGCTGATCGCCGGCTCGCGGTCGCCCGCGGGCGAGATCGAGAACACGCTGCAGGTGCTCGAGTCCGAGGCGCTCGCGCGGCGCGGCTTCGCGAGCATCGGCGTCGCCGGCCACCCGGAGGGCAACCCGGGCGTCGACGAGAGCGCGGTCGACCACGCCCTCGCGCGCAAGGACAAGATCGCGCGGGAGGACGGGCTGCCGCTGGAGGTCGTCACCCAGTTCGGCTTCGCCGCCGACCCCGTCCTCGGCTGGGAGCGGCGCATGCGCGAGGCGGGGATCCGCCTGCCCGTGCGCGTGGGGCTCCCCGGTCTCACGTCGCCGGCCCGGCTCGTCAAGTTCGGCCTGTCGTGCGGCGTCGGGCCGTCGCTCGCGGTGCTGCGCAAGCAGACCGGCAGCGTGCTCAAGCTCGCGACCAGCACGTACCGGCCCACCGAGACCCTGCGCGGCCTCGCCCGCGCCGTCGCCGCGGACCCCGAGAGCCTGATCTCGGCGGTGCACTTCTTCCCGTTCGGGGCCGTCGTGCCCACCGCGCGCTGGGCCACTACCGGACAGAAGGATGGACTCGGCGCGGAGAGCGCCTGACCATGAGCCGATGACGACCAAGGAGCCGCCGGTCACCGCCACCGGGGGCCCGCCGCCCTGGGTCCTGCGGGTGCTGAGCCTGACGACCTACGTCGGCATCGCCGGGTTCGTCGTCGCCGAGATCGTCCAGGTCGCGCAGTACGGCACCGACGGTCTGCTCGCGGCGTCGTTCCTCAACGCGCTGGCCTGGATCGTCGGCGTCAACGCGATCATCGTCGGCTCCGGGCACCTCGTCATGCCCGACCCGGTCGCCGACTCCATCGGCTGGCCGCGCGGCAGCCCGTTCCAGTGGGAGGTCGGGCTCGCGGGGCTGCTCATCGGCGTGCTCGGGGTGATGGCGCCGGTGTTCGACCGCGAGTTCCAGCTCGCCGCCGTCATCGCGTTCTCGATCTTCTACCTCGGCGCGGCCGTCGGGCACGTGGTGCAGAGGGTCCGCGCGCACAACACCTCGCCGGGCAACACCGGGTTCATCTTCTGGTTCGACGTGATCGCCCCGCTGGGACTGATCGCGCTCTACGTCGCGACCTGAGGCAGCGCGCGGCGCAGGGCGGCCAGTTCGGGGGCGAGGAAGCCGTCGCCGTCCCCGTCGTCCAGGTCGTCCAGCTGCCGGAGGATCGCGTCCGCCCGCGCAGCGGTGATCCACGGCGTCGCGGGGTGCCCGGGCGAGCGGGTGGCGTCGACCGCCCAGCAGGCCGCGAGCGTCCGGTGCGCCACGGCCCGCGCGGCGTCGAGCGCGGGCCACCAGACCGTCGTGTCGACGGAGCGCCCGATGGGTGCGGCGTCGCCGTCGTGGTGGGCGTCGGCGAGGGCGAGCAGCCGCTGGTTCAGATCGCGGCGCGCCTCGCGGGCGGCCGGGCTCGCGGTGGTCGCGTCGGCGAGGTGGGGGACCACGCGGGCGACGTCGCGCAGCGTCGCCGCGACGAGCGCCGCGGGGTCGGGGCGCGCGGCCCCGGGCGCGACCAGCAGGAACACGACGACGCCGACGACGACGCCGACGACGGTGTCGAGCCCCCGCGCGAGCAGCAGCTCGCCGAGGGAGGGCGGGTGGCCGGCGCTGCCGATCGTCAGCGCGATCGGGGTGACGACCACGACCCCGAGCCCGTAGTTGCGCGGCATCGCCAGCTGGATGGCGGACTGGAGCACCGCGATCGTCAGCACCAGCCCGAGCCCCGACGGTGTCAGGCTCAGCACGGCGGCGGCGAGGAGCAGCCCGAGCCAGGTCCCGAGGAGCCGCAGTGCCGCGCGCTCCAGCGTCCCGGACCAGCCCAGGCCCTGGCACAGGACGAGCACCGCGGCGGCCACCGCCCAGTACGCGTGGTCGAGGCCGGCGAGGGAGCCGACGGCGCCGGCGACCAGCGCCGCGATCCCGACCCGCGCGAGGACCGCGCGCCATGGCGAGCCGGGGGCGAGCATGTCGCGCAGGACCTGCGCGACACCGGGCCCGCCGAGGGGGACCTCGCCGGCCGCGACCGGTCGCGGCGCGGGCGGCGGGTGGGCGACGGTGTCGGTGAGCGCCCGGAGCCGCGCGGTGGTGCCGGCGTCGACCGGGCGGCCCTCCTCGTGCGCGTGGATGCCCTCGGCCAGCAGGCCGTGGAGGTCGAGGGCGAGGCCGCGCAGGCGCTCGAGGGTGCCGTCGGTGCGCGCGTGCGGTGACTGCTGGTTCACGAGCACGACCCAGCACGCGTGCATCGCCCGCGCGGCCCGGTCGCGCGCCTCCGGGTAGCGGTCGGTGCCGACGGCGTCGAGCAGCGCCCCCACCGCCGCGGCGGCGGCCGCGACCGTCGCCTTCTCCGGGCCCCGCGGGCCGGCGAGGGCGCCGAGCATGTGCGCGGCCCACGCGAACGCGCCGCCGGCGAGGACGAGCAGACCGAGCCGCCACGGCTCCGCGGCGGCACCCGGGATCGCTGTCCCCGTCGCCCCGGCCAGCACGAACATGTACGCCCCGGGCGGACCGGTGTCGAACGCCTGGCACAGGGCCGTGGCGACCACGGCGAGGACCGCGACGACGACGATCGAGACCCACACCGACGACTCCGCGAGCGCGCCGATCGTCACCGCCGCCGCGAAGGCGAGCGCGATGACCGCGAGCTCCGGCGCGCGGTACCGGTAGGGGCGGCCGTTGCCGTAGAGCGCGGTGAAGGCGCCGATGCTCGCGGTCAGGCCGGCGGAGACGGCACCGAGCGACCACCCGACGAGCACCACCCCGCCCGCACAGGCACCGGCGCGGACCGCGTCCCACCAGTCGAACCGGCCCTCGCGCAGCCGGACGAGGTCCCGGGCGAACGCTCGCCAGGAGGACGTGGCCACGCGGCCACCCTAGGAGCGGCGCGCCCGGAGATCGGGTCTGCGGCCGTGGACGGAGATCAGGCGCCGGGCGGGTCGTCCAGGAAGTCGGTGGTCGGCACGAACCAGAGGTTGCCGGTGATCGCCGTGGAGAAGTCGAGGATCCGGTCGTGGTGGCCCTCGGCGCTGCCCACGAACATGTTGTGCAGCATCTGCTCGAGCACCGCGGGGTCGCGGGTGTAGCCGACGAAGTAGGTGCCGAACTCGTCGGTGCCGACGTGCCCGAACGGCATGTTGAAGCGCAGGATCTCCTGCTCCTCGCCGTTCTCGTCCTCGATCACGTTGAGCGCGATGTGCGAGTTCGGCGGCTTGCGGTCGTCGGGCATCTCGACGTCCTGGAGCTTGGTGCGCCCGATCGCGTTCTCCTGCTCCTCGGTGGACAGCGCGTTCCAGCCGTCCATGTCATGGAGGTACTTCTGGGTGACGACGTAGCTGCCGTTCTCGAACTCGGGGTCCTCGTCGCCGATGAGCACGGCGGTGCGTGCCGCGTTGCCCGCGGGGTTCTCGGTGCCGTCGACGAACCCGAGCAGGTCGCGCTCGTCGAAGAACCGGAAGCCGTGCACCTCGTCCACCACCCGCGCGTGCGGGCGCAGCCGCGTCGAGAGCAGGTGCGCCAGCTCGAAGCACATGTCGAGGCGGTGAGCGCGCAGGTGCACCAGCAGGTCGCCGGGCGTCGACGGCGCGTGGTGGGCGCCGTGCAGCTCGCGGAACGGGTGCAGGCCGCGCGGGCGGGGGCCGTGGAAGAGGCGGTCCCAGGCCTGCGAGCCGATGCCGATCACGCAGGTCAGCTCGCCCTCGGGGAGCCGGAAGCCGACGGAGCGCGTGAGCCCGGAGACGTCGGAGAGCACGTCGCGGACGGCGTCCTCCCCGCCCGGTTCGATGACGAGCGTCAGGAAGATGGACGCCTCGGTGAGCGGGGTGAGGACGGCCTGCGGCTCGGGTGAGCTCGTGGTGGTTGAACCCATGGAGATCAGCCTGCCCGATCGTGGAAGGTGAGCCCATGACTCCCGCCGAGGACTTCGCCGTGCCGCGCCCCGTCCCCGACAACCTCGTCGAGGACCTCACCGGCGTGAACGCGTTCACCGGCGACGCGGTGGCGTCCGGGGTCGTCGCGCGGTGGGCACCCTGGGCGCAGGAGCGGGCGACGGCGTTGGGCGCGCAGGTCTGGGACCCGCGGGTGCTGCAGGCCGCCCGCGACGCGCAGCGCCACACCCCGGAGCTGCGCACGCTCGACCGGCTCGGCCGCGAGGTGTCGGACGTCGACTTCCACCCCGCCTACCACGAGCTCATGGCGCTCGGGTTCGGCTCGGGCGTGCACTCGCTGGCGTGGACGGCCGGGGAACCGGGCGCGCACACGGCGCGCGCGGTGCTGTCGTACCTGTGGAACCAGATCGACGGCTCCACCGCCTGCCCGCTCGGGATGGCCTACGCCTGCATCCCGGTCCTGCGCAGTCAGCCCGAGCTCGCGCCGTGGGCCCGGGCGATCGCGGCCGAGGGCTACGACCCCGCCGACGTACCGATCACCGAGAAGTCGGCGGGGACGATCGGCTACTTCATGACCGAGAAGCACGGCGGCTCCGATCTGCGCGCCAACGTCACCGTCGCCCGCCCCGTCGGTCGTCGCGGACCGGGGGAGACCTACCTGGTCAACGGGCACAAGTGGTTCGCCTCGGTCCCGATGTCCGACGCCTACCTCACCGTCGCGCAGACCGAGGGCGGCGTGTCCTGCCTCTTCGTCCCCCGTCGCCGGCCAGACGGGAGCCTGAACGGGCTCCGGGTCAAGCGGCTCAAGGACAAGCTGGGCAACCGGGCCAACGCGTCCTCGGAGATCGAGTACCACGACGCCGAGGCCTTCCTCGTCGGCGAGGAGGGCCAGGGCGTCCGCACGATCCTGTCGTCGGCGGAGTACACGCGACTGGACTTCGCGGTCGGCTCGGCCGGCCTGATGCGCGCGGCGCTGTCCCAGGCGCTGCACCACAACGACCACCGCCCCGCGTTCGGCGCGCCGCTCGCGCAGCTGCCGATCCAGGCGCCGGTGCTGGCGGACCTCGTGCTCGAGTGGGCCGGGGCCGCGCACCTCGGCTTCCGGGTGGCGCGGGCGGAGGACGGGCACGGTGACGTCGCCGAGCGCCTCGTGAGCCGCCTGCTCACGCCCGTCGCGAAGTTCTGGAACTGTCGGCGCGTCGCGGGCGTGACCGAGGAGGTCATCCAGTCGATCGGCGGCAACGCCTACATCGAGGAGCACGACCTCCCGCGCTACTACCGCGAGGCGCCGCTCAACGCGATCTGGGAGGGCACCTCGAACATGATGGTCATGGACGTCGGCCGCGTCCTGACCCGCGAGCCGAAGGCGATCGAGCCCGTGCTCGACGAGCTCCGTCCCGCCGCGGCCGAGCACCCGCTGCTCGCCGACGCGCTCGCCGAGATCGAGGAGCTCGTCACGGCCCCGGAGGACACCGCGCGCTACCTCGTCACCAAGCTCGCCCTCGCGACGCAGGCGGCGTTGCTGGTACAGGAGGCGCCGACCGTCGTCGCGGAGGCGTTCATCGGTTCGCGCCTGGGCACGGGCTGGGGGCCGGGCTACGGCACCCTGCGCGGCCTCGACTTCCCGGCGATCATCGACTACGCGCGCTGAACCTCGATGCTTCGGCCGGTGCGCCGATGGGGTCAGCTGTTCGGCGTGCTACTCGTTGCACCGGCCGTCGCCGTCGCCGTCACGGTCCCCCGGCCCGCACGCGTACCTGCCGCCGCTGCTGCTGCTCCCGCCGTCGCTGCTCGAGGAGCCCGTGCGGCGGGAGGAGCTGTCGTCGTCGTCGCTGCCGACGCCGGCCCCGGCACCGACCCCCGCGCCGGTCCCACTGCTCCTCGAGCTCGTGGTGGCCGAGGGCCCGGGCCGCGGGAGGTAGACGGTGCTGATGATCGTGGTCGGCGCAGGCGGCGGCGGGGCGACGGCCGCGACGTTCGGGGTCGCGTTCGAGCCGCACGACCCGAGGGCGGCGAAGAACAGGAGGACGGTCGCGACGATCCAGGGCCCGCGGCCCCGAATCCAGGGCTTGCTCGGGGTGCTGTGGCTGCTCATGTGCGGAGACCTCCCGGATCAGTCCCCACGACCGGATGGGCCGCGGGAGCGTTCGCCCCAGGTCGGCCGGCAGCCTCGGACGCTCGCACCGGTTCCCCAGCGGGTTGCCCCCGCGGGAGTAACGACGTGGTAACGACGACGTCGGCAGGGGAGGTACTCGTCCGGAGAAGGACGATCCAGCGGTGGCGAGATCGGGGTCCCTGGGGCGTTCGTCCCCTGGATCGACCCCGGGCCCCGGAGGACCATCCTGGCCGGTGTGAGCGTGCGGTACATCGTCGACGACGTCGATGCCGCGATCTCGTTCTACTGCGGACGGCTGGGGTTCCACGAGGACATGCACCCGGCCCCGACGTTCGCGATGCTCTCGCGCGGTGAGCTCCGGCTCGTGCTCTCGGCGCCGGGCGGTCCGGGCGGGGGTGGTCAGGCGATGCCCGACGGCACCAGCCCGCGACCGGGGGGATGGAATCGCTTCGCCCTGGAGGTCGACGACCTCGAGCGCCTCGTCACCGAGCTGCGAGGCGCGGGCGCCCGGTTCCGCAACGACATCGTCACCGGGGTGGGCGGTCGCCAGATCCTGGTCGAGGACCCGTCGGGCAACCCCGTCGAGCTCTTCGAGCCGACCATCCCCGACGCGCGGCTCTGAGCGGACGCGTGTGCCCGTCCGCGCGTCCCCTCGTGGGGTGCGGATCAGGCGTCGATGCGGGCTCGTCCTCCGAGCCGGGGTTGTCGGTCGGTGTCGATGTACCAGGGCGGGGTGAACCACGCCCGGCCGTTGATCATTTCGATGGTCCAGTGCCCGTGGTGGACGAGCTGGTGGTGGTAGCGGCAGAGCAGGCACATGTTGTCCAGGGCCGTGTCGCCGTCGGGGTACCAGTGGCGCACGTGGTGGGCCTGGCAGCGGCGGGGTCGGCGGTCGCAGCCGGGGGAAGGCGCAGCCCCCGTCGCGGTGGTTGAGGGCGCGGCGGATGGCGTCGGGGGCGGTGCGTTGCCGTCGTCCGACGTCGAGGGGTTCGGACTTGGAGCCGAGGATCATGGGGATGATCTCGGCGTCGCAGGCCCAGCGGCGGATGGTGGCGGCGTCGACGTGGTGCCCGGAGTCCAGCGTCCCGTAGCCGCCCTTGCCGGCCTTGCCGCCCTTGTCTTGGAGGGCGTCGCAGAGCCAGCGGTGGTCGATGGTGACGGTGAGCAGGACCCGCCCGGGCCGTTCGGTCCAGCCCCGGCCTGCCGGTGAGGGCGCGTCGGGCTCGGGGCGGCGTGGTTCGGGGATCAACGCCCACGGCGCCTGGCCCTCGGCGTCGTCCGAAGCGTCATCCGAGGCGTCGTCCGGCTCGTCGTCCGCGGCGAGGCCCGGCTCGCCGCCGCCGACGTGCTCGTCGTCCGGGTCGGGCTCGGCGTCAGCGGCCGGCTCCTCGGCGGGCTCGGCGCCCGGTTCGTGGGCGGCCGGTTCGTCGGTGTCGGTGTCGGTGCGTGCGGGGTCGGTGGTGTCGTCCTGCCCGCGGCGGGTGTCGGTGGCGATGCCGTGGGGGCCGCGGGCGTCGTCGATGAGGTCTTTGAGGGCGTCGGCCTGGCGTCGGGCCAGGGATCGTTGGTCCTCGCTGCCCGCGCGGGCCGAGAGCACCCCGACCACCTCGACCATCTTCTCGGCCTCGAGCGGATCCCCCAGCCGGCCCTTGAACACCAGCGACCCGTCTTTGCGGCGCAGCATGTGCATCTCGTCGCCGGCGTCCTCCCCGTCAGAAGGTGCCGCGCCGTCGGGGTCGTAGAAGTCCACGAACGCTTTCGCGAGCCGGCGCAGCATCTTCGGCGGCAGCAGCTGCGCCTTGTCCGCCAGCGTCTGCTCGACCCCGGCGATCTCGTCGGGCGGTGGCGGGGTCATCAACCCGGCCAGGTGGCGCACCGTGTCCCGGACGATCCGCACGTGCGCCGGGTCCACCAACCCGGCGGCCAGCGCGTCCGCGGTGGCCGGCAACCGGGCGGGCAGCACCTCGCCCGACATCGAGGTCCGCGCGCACAGGTCACCGGCCTCGTCCACCAGCCGCTTCGCCTCGGGATGATCCACGTTGTCGAGATCGGCGACCAGGTTCGGCAGGCTGCGATACCCCGTGGAACTGACCGCACCGAGCTCGTCGAGCGCGGCGATGGTCTGCAACCGCTGGTAGTAGCCGCGCCGCTGAGCGATCACGTGGGCGCGGGCACGGTCGAACACCTCCCGCTCCGCACCACCCAACGGTTCGCTCATGTGTTCGATCCTACCGCATAACGGCGACAGAAGCGACACTGGCGATACCCGCGACGGCGCCACGACCGGCGCGGTCCGCAGCTCACGGGCCCGATGATCATGCGAAACGTGCCGACGGTGCTGAGGGCTCGCGCTCGTCGTTCCGGCGAAGGGTGCCCCTCGCCGATCTATCCGACCGACGGTGCCCTTCGGTCAGAACCCACGGCGCTCGGTCAGAACCCACGGCGCGGTCGGTTCGGCGCGTTCGATGACCTCGACACGCGAGCGCACGTGCGCGGCAACTGGCGGGCCGCGGTGGTCACGTCCGGGTCCCGGTCGTCGCAGGAACGTGATCAGGATTCGTGGTGCGATCGTCCCGCGTCGCGGAGCGTTCGCTCCGGAGTCCGCGATCTCGGGGTCCGGTCCCGGCCGATCAGTTCGAGGTGGTGACGTCCAGGGCCTCGCCCAAAACGTCGAGCCCGAGGCGCAGGTCGTCCTCGCTGATCGTCAGCGGCGGCGCCATGCGGATCACGCCGCCCAGCCCGGGCAGTTGCACGATGTTGACGTGCAGGCCGCGGCGCAGGCACTCGGCGGTGAGCTCGTGGTTCAGGGCGAGGTCGGGCGTGCGGCTGGCCTTGTCGGTGACGAGCTCGACGCCCTGGAGCAGGCCGCGGCCGCGGACGTCGCCGACCTGCTCGTGGCGGTCGCGGAGCTCCCCGAGCCGCCGGCTCATCTCCTCGCCCAGCACGCGCGCCCGCTCGGCGAGCCCGTCGCGCGTGACCACCCGCAGCACCGTGTGCGCGACGGACGCGGCGAGCGGGTCGGACACGTGGGTCGTGTAGAAGAGGAACCCCCGCTCGTGGCAGGTCTGCTCGATCTCGGGGGAGGTGACGACGGCGGCGACGGGCAGGCCCGCGCCCAGCGTCTTCGACAACGTCAGCAGGTCCGGGGCGACGCCGTCGCGCTCGAACGCGTACATCGTGCCGGTGCGTCCGACCCCGGTCTGGGCCTCGTCGAGGATCAGCAGCATGCCGCGCTCGTCGCACTTCTCGCGCAGCCGCGCCAGGTAGCCGGGCGGGAGCTCGATGATCCCGCCGGACGACAGGATCGGCTCCACGAGGCAGGCCGCGAGGCTGCCCGCCGACTGCCGGTCGACCATCTCGAAGCCGACGTCCAGCTCGCTCTCCCAGTCGTGGCGGCCGTCGGCGTGCCGGAAGGGGGAGCGGTAGGCGTCGGGCGTCGGCAGCGCGAGGTTGCCGGGGATCGGCGGGCCGTACCCGCGGCGCCCCGCCGAGAACGTCGCCGCGGCGGCGCCCGACGTCATCCCGTGCCAGGAGCGGTCGAACGAGACGACCTCCCAGCGCCCGGTGGCGAGCTTGGCCATCTTCAGCGCGGCCTCGTTGGACTCCGCCCCGGTGCTGACGAGCATCACCTTGGACAGCGGCGCGGGCAGCGTGCCGGCGAGCGCGGCCGCGACGTCCAGCAGCGGCGGACTGAGCATGCCGCTGTGCAGGTGGTCGAGCGTCGCGGCGGCGCGGCTGACGGTCTCGACGACCTCGGGGTGCGAGTGGCCCAGCACCGAGCTCATCTGGCCCGAGGTGAAGTCGAGGACCTCGCCGCCGTCGCGGGTGGTCACGCGCGAGCCGGCGGCCCCCACGATCAGGTCCGGCGCGAACGGGACGCCGTAGCGGACGAGGTGCTCGCTGAAGTCCGACACGCCGTCGAGCGTGAGCCCGAACTTGTCCTAGGTCAAGCGCGTATCTGGTCGACGACGTCGGCAACCATCCGGATGGAGCCCTCGTCGAGCACGTTGCCGAACTCGACCACCGTGGTGTCCGGCCCCGCGCCCGCCCCGAGTGCGGGGTCCTCGCTCGGGACGACGAGCACGGCGAGGTCGCGCGCGACGTCCCCGTAGCGGGGCACGACGACGACGTCGGCGATCCCGGCCGCGACGAACCAGTCCCGGACCTGCTCGGCCTGGTGCGCCGTCGAGTACCGCACGCCCACCCGCGCGCCCTCGGCCAGGTCGGCGACCCGGGTCAGGGTCCGGATGTGCGGTGCGACCACCACGGCGACCGTCTCGACCTCGCGGGGCGCGCGGTGCGCCCAGCGCCGGACCTCGGCGAGGTGGAAGAACGTCGTGACGACGAGGTCGGCGTCGGCGGCCGTCGTGTCGAGCTCCTCGATCAGGCTCGGGCGCACCTCGAGGTGCAGGCGGCTGCCCAGCTCGTCGGCGAAGGCCTTCGCGCGCTCGGCGTTGCACTCGACGAACACGGCGCGGACCTCGGTGGCGGCGCGCCGGGCGAGGTCGTGGGCGAGGTCGCGGACCTCGTCGGGGGAGAGCCCGGAGCGCACGGCGTCGCGGACGGCGGCGGCGAGGGCGCCGGTGGTGTCGGGCTCGCGGAGCGGCGGCCGCGTCGCGACCGCCGTGCCGCCGCCGGCCCGGGTCTCGATCACGCCCAGCTCGCGCAGCGTCGCGTAGGCGCGGGACACGGTGTTGCGGTTGACCCCGAGGCTGTCGGCGAGCCGGCGCACGGTGGGGAGCCGCTCGCCGGCGGGCAGCCCGCCACCCTCGGCCAGCGATCGGATCTGCTCGACGATCTGCCGGTAGACCGGGGTGCCCGACGTCGCGTCGGGGGCGTCGAGGCTCAGGTCCGGCACACCCCGAGCCTGCCATCGGCCTGGGACGAGTTCGAGCGCCCCGGATTTCTCGAGGACGACCGATGACTCCCGGCCCGCGCGCCCGTCCACCTCCCGACGCGCCCCGCGAGGAAGGAACCTGATGGAGATGACCGCCGACACCGCCGTGCTCGCCGCCGCCCGGGACGAGCGCGCGGCGCTCGCCGGCGACCTCGCGGGCCTCACCGACCACCAGTGGGCGACGCCGTCGCTGTGCGACCGCTGGACGGTGGAGGAGACGGTCGCCCACCTCACCGCGGCGGCGAGCATCGGCCCGTGGCGCTGGCTGCGCAGCGTGCTGGGCGCGCGGTTCGACTTCGACCTCCACAACGACCGCCGCCTCGCCGAGCACCGGGGCGCGACGCGGCCGAGACCCTCGCCCGCTTCCGGGCGATCATCGCCAGCACGACGTCCCCGTGGGGGCCGAAGCGGGCGTGGCTCGGCGAGGTCGTCGTGCACGGCGAGGACGTGCGCCGCCCGCTGGGCCTGGTGCACACCCCGCCCGTCGCGGTGACGACGGAGGTCGCCCGCTTCTTCGCGAGTCGCGACTTCACGGTCGCCGGGAAGACGGTGTCCGCCGGGCTGCGCCTGGTCGCGACCGACGGCCCGTTCGTCACCGGTGACGGACCGGAGGTCAGCGGCCCGACGCTCGCGCTGGTCATGGCCGGGCGCGCCGCGCACCTCGACGACCTCGACGGACCCGGGGTGGCGACGCTGCGCGAGCGCCTGGGCCGGAACGCCTAGACCTCAGCCGTCGTCGTCATCGTCGTCCCCGTCGGTGTCGGCGGGCGCCTGCTGCTGCGGCGCCGGCTGCTCGACCTGGCCGCCGGGCGCGGGCTGCTGCACCTGGCCGGGAGCCGGGGCCGGCTGTCCGGGCAGCGGCGCGGCCGGGACGACCTGGCTGGTCTCGGGACCGTCGTCGTCATCGTCGTCACCGCCCTCGGCCTGCGGGAACTGGAACACCAGCACCAGCCCGATGATCGCGGCGAGGACCGCGAGGCCCGCTCCGACTCGATCCTTGGTCATGGTCTCGTCCTCTCTGGCTGCGGGGGATCGGAGCGGCTCAGTCGTCCACCGGGACCTCGCCGAACACGACGAGGCTGGTGACGAAGTAGGCGACGTAGGCGACGAGCAGGACGATGCCGTGCCAGCGCCGCAGCCGGCCGGTGGCCAGGAAGATCGCCGAGAGGATCGTGAAGACCAGCAGGACCGGCAGGTGCCAGGCAAGCGTCTCGTCGTCGACGAGGATGGCGCCGCCGACCAGCAGGATGATGCCGAGCTTGCCGGTCACGGAGAACACGACGCTGCCGATGACGTTGGCGATGCCGATCTCGGGCGCGCCCCGTCGGGAGGGCTCGACGGACAGGAAGATGTCCTCGAGGGTCAGGGCCAGCGTCGCGATCGTGACGCCGAAGACCGTGCCCTCGATCTCGAAGTTCTCGAGGATGCCCTCGGTGCCCTGCCCGGCGATCAGGGCGCCGACCACGAGGCCGACGAGCGCGAGGACCGCCAGCAGGATGGTGCCGACCGGCGAGGTCTGGCGGGCCTTGAGGAAGCCCTGGTCGACGCGCAGATCGGGCGGCAGGTCGAAGCCGTGGTGGCGCTTGTCGCCGGCGTCGGTCGGGGTGGATCCGCCGTCGTCGCCCTCGCGGGTCAGCGTGGCGGTGGCCGTCCCGCCGCCCGCGCCGACGCCGGCCTTCTCGAGCTGCTCGTAGAGCTCGGCGTTGCGGAACACCGGCTTGCGGGCGGAGTACTCGCGGTAGGCGATCCAGCCGACGAACGCCACGAACAGCAGGATCAGGACGACGCCGATGCCGACCGAGAGCGATCCGGTCAGCGCGAGCAGGTACATGACCACCGGCGCCGCGACGAACAGCGCCAGGTAGCTCTTCGGCACGTCGACCGGGCACGGCGCCACGATCGCCATCAGCGCGAGCACGATCCCGGTCATCGCGATGGTCGTCCCGACGACCGTGCCGAGCGCGACCTCGCTGAGGTCCTCGAGGTTCAGCGCGATGCCGAACGCCAGGTCGTCGAACTCGATGCCGGTGAAGACCACGGCGATGAGGAACAGCGACACGGCCCAGCGGCTGGCCACGCCGACCAGGTAGCCGATGAGCTTCTCCGCGCTGTACACGAGCACCGCGATGCCCAGCACGAACTCGATGATCGGGATCACGGCAGACAGCTCCCTCGGATACGCCGATGTCAGTAGAGATCGCGTCGCAGGTGATGGTGATGGTGATCATCCAAGCAAGCAACGGGTTGACTTGCGTCACACTTCGTGTATTGCGGCGACCGCCGTGTCCCCCGGGCGTGAGGGGTGCTGACCTCGGACGGGACGGGCGTGCACGAACCGGATGGTGATCACCGGCGTCCGGCGGGCACCGATTTCCGGCGTCCCGAGAATGGGAGTTCGGCGCGCCGAAACAATTCGTGCGGCCCGCCGATGCATGCTTTTCCGTGAGTGCGCTCACCCGCCGTGGAAAGGACGTGGCGCATTCGCTATGTTCATCGGCAGCGAAGGGGAGTAGCTCCCAACATCGCGGTCGACACACTGACGCCCCGGCGTCCGGCCGCGGCGGCCGCCGGTCCCCGGCGGCGGGCGAGACCTTCGGTGACGACCCGTTCTGACGCGGGTCGGGCCGAAGAGTGCGCCCTCGGTCCGGCCGACCGAGAGGAGCACGAACCCCGTGACCGGCTTCCTCGCCGCCACCGCCATCAGTTTCGCCGTCATCTTCGTCGCCGAATTGGGTGACAAGTCCCAGCTGATGGCGCTGACGTTCGCGACGCGATTCCGCGCCCTGCCGGTGCTGCTCGGCATCACCGCGGCGACGGCGGTGACGCACGCGGTCTCGGTGGGTGTCGGGTACCTGCTCGGGGCGACGCTGCCGACGTTCTGGATCGCCCTCGCCGCGGCCGTCGCGTTCGTCGTGTTCGGCCTCTGGACGCTGCGCGGCGACGCGCTCACCGACGACGAGAAGAACAAGAGCAGCGCCACGACGCGCTCGGCGTTCATCGCGGTCGGTGTCGCCTTCTTCCTCGCCGAGCTCGGCGACAAGACCATGCTCGCGACGATCACCCTCGCCACGCAGTACCCGGGCTCCGGCGGCGTCACGGGCGTCTGGGTCGGCTCGACGGTCGGCATGGTCGCGGCGGACGCCCTCGCGATCGTGGTGGGCCGCTGGCTGGGGCGAAACCTGCCGGAGAAGGCCATCCGGATCGGCGCCGCCGTGCTGTTCTTCGTCTTCGGGGCGTGGCTCGCGGTGGAGGCCTTCGTCGGGGCCTGACCCTGAGAGCTCGATCCGCCCGCCGGACCAGTCCGTTGCGCCGCCGCGGCGCGCCGCCACGGTGTCACCGGTCGTTCGCCGTGCCCGGAGCACCGTCCGTCGTCCGGCGGACCCGGCGTTCTCAGACCCGGCAGGGACGCCGGCCGCCGTCCCTAGCCTCACCGTCCGTGAGTGATCGGACACGACCCGGCGACGGGTGACCGGTGGGCCAACACGCCGTCGCACGGCCGAGCCGCCGCGGCCCGCGCCGGAGCCTCGAGGCCGCGATCGTGCTCCTGCTGGCGACCGCCTCGCTGGTCCTCGGGGTCGCGTCGCAGGAGACGTCCACCCCGAGCGGGCCGGCCGGTGGTGCCACGGCCGCGCCGGCCCCCGCCCCGGTCGCGGTCGACCCGGCCGCGTTCCCGCCCGGCGGGTGCGTCTGGCTGGCCCCGACCGGCGCCGGCCCCGCGGCGACCGTCGCGCTCGACGCGGGGCACGGCGGTCCCGACCCGGGCAGCGAGGGCACCGCCGACGGCGCGGTGCGCCGCGAGAAGGACCTCACGCTGGCCGTGGCCCGCGCCGCCGCCGAGCGCCTGCGCGCGCGGGGGACCACCGTCGTGCTCACCCGCAGCACCGACGACCTCGGCACCCCGCTGGCCCGCGGCGCGGTGCAGGACGGGGCGCTGACCACCGACGCGAGCCAGCTCGACCTGCTGGGGCGCGTGCGCTGCGCCAACCTCGCCCGCGCGGACGCGCTGGTGTCGGTGCACTTCAACTCGTTCGCCGACCCCGAGGTCGGCGGCACCGAGACGCTCTACGAGCCCGAGCGGACCTTCGCGCGGGAGAACAGGGCGCTGGCGCAGTCGTTGCAGACGGCGATCCGCGCCCGCCTGACCGCCGGTGGCCACACGCCGCTCGACCGCGGGATCGCCGACGACTCCTCCGGCGCGGAGTCGGGCGGCGGGCACCTCGTGCTGCTCGGGCCCCGCATCCCCGGTTACATCGACGAGCCCAGCGCCATGCCGGGCGCGCTGGTCGAGCCGTTGTTCCTGACCCACCCCGACGACCTCGCGGCGGTCGCCGAGCCGGGCGGCACGGACGCGCTCGGGGAGGCGGTCGCCACCGGCGTCACGGAGTTCCTGGACGGGGCGCAGCGGCGCTGAGCTCCGGGCGCCCGGCCGCACCGCCGTCGCCGCGTGGGTGAGTGTGTCCGCGCCGTCGGGGGAACCCGGCGGTTCATCGTTGGCGCCGACGGCCCGTGGGGCCGGAGGATGCAGCCCACGTGACCCGACGCCAGGAGGAGACGAACGGATGAGCGACCTCGAGGTCGACGTCGTGGTGATCGGCGCCGGTCCCGTCGGCGAGAACGTGGCCGACCGCGCCCACCAGCAGGGCCTCTCGGCGGCGATCGTCGAGTCCCGCCTCGTCGGCGGCGAGTGCTCCTACTACGCCTGCATCCCGTCGAAGGCACTGCTGCGGCCCGTCGACCTGTACGCGGCGACGCAGCGCATGCCCGGCGTGGCGCAGGCCGTGACCGGCGCGGTGGACGCCGGGCAGGTGCTCGCGCGCCGCGACCAGTTCGCCGGCGAGGACGACTCCGGGCAGGCCGACTGGCTCTCCGGCGCCGGCATCACGCTGCTGCGCGGGCACGGGCGGCTCGCCGGGGAGCGCGCGGTCGAGGTGACCCACGGCGACGGCACGACGACCTCCGTCGCCGCCCGGTCGGTCGTCGTCGCGACGGGGTCGGTGCCGGTGTTCCCGCCGGTCGAGGGCCTGGACACCGTGAACGCCTGGACCAACCAGGAGGCGACGCAGGCCAAGGAGGTCCCCGCCTCGCTGGTGATCCTCGGCGGCGGGGTGGTCGGGGTGGAGATGGCGACGGCGTTCCGGGGCCTCGGTGCCCGGGTGACGCTCGTCCAGCACTCCGAGCGGCTGATCCCGGCCACGGAGCCCGAGGCGGGCCGGCGCCTGCACGACGCCCTCGTCGCGAAGGGCGTCGACGTCCGGCTCGGCACGTCGATGACCGCGGTGCGCCGCGACGGCGACGAGGTCGTGGCGACGCTCGACGACGGCACCGAGGCGCGCGGCGCCGAGCTGCTCGTCGCCGCCGGCCGCAAGCCCGCGACGTCCGACCTCGGCGTCGACACCGTCGGCCTCGAGCCCGGGACGCACCTCGCCGCGGACGACACGACGACCGTGCTGGGCGACTGGCTCTACGCCGTCGGCGACGCCAGCACCGGTGCCCAGCTCACGCACATGGGCAAGTACCAGGCCCGCATCTGCGGCGACGTGATCGTGGCGCGGTCGAGGGGCAGCGAGCTGGGTGGGCGGTACTCCCACCACGCCGCGACCGCGGAGCACACCGCCGTGCCGCAGGTGATCTTCACCGACCCGCAGGTCGGCGCCGTCGGGCACACCGAGGCCGCGGCCCGCGACGCCGGGCTGACCGTCCGCGCCGTCTCCTACGAGCTCGGGAGCGTGGCGGGCGCGTCGCTGCAGGCCGACGGGTACGACGGGTTCGCCTCGATCGTGGTCGACACCGACCGGGACGTGATCGTCGGCGCGACGTTCGTCGGGCAGGACGTCGCGGACATGGTCCACGCGGCGACGATCGCGATCGTCGGCGAGGTCCCGCTCGAGCGGCTCTGGCACGCCGTGCCGTCGTTCCCGACGATGAGCGAGGTCTGGCTGCGCCTGCTGGAGACCTACGGGCTCTGACGCGCCCGACGAGCACGGCTTCTCTTCGACGAGAACGCTTCGAGAATCGAAGCGTTCTCGCCGAAGAGACCGGCTCCTCGGCCGACCACCCCGATCGCGGGTCGGCGTCGCTGGAGCGTCAGCGCTCCTGATCCTCCCGCTCCCGCCGCGCCGCCTCCCCGGCCGCCGCGACGAGGTTGACGTAGCCGGTGCAGCGGCAGAGGTTGCCGCGCAGCGCCTCGCGGATGTCGTCCTCGCCGGGGTCCGGGTCGCGGTCGAGCAGGTCGCGCACCGCGAAGAGGTGACCCGGCAGGCAGAAGCCGCACTGGAAGGCGTCGAGGTCCCAGAACGCCTGCTGGACGTGGTCGAGGGTGCCGCGCGGGGAGTAACCCTCGATCGTCGTGATGTCGGCACCCTCGGCGGACGCCGCGAGCACGAGGCACGACTTGGTGATCTGACCGTCCATGCGCACCGTGCAGGCGCCGCAGTCGCCGCCCGCGCAGCCGATGTGCGTACCGGTCATGCCGAGGTTGTCGCGCAGCACGTCGACGAGCAGCTGGCGGTCCTCGACGCGGACCCGCCGGCGCCTGCCGTTGACGGTGAGCGCGAGGTCGCGATCGGGGACGGCGTCCGAGTCGGCACGGGGTTCGACGGCGGTCATGCGCGTGCTCCTTCCCGGAGCTCGGTGAGGGCCCGGCGGGCGACGACCGGGGCGATGCGGGCGCGGTAGTCGCCGGGGGCGAGCACGTCGGTCCAGGGCGCGGTGACGGCGGCGGCGACCGCGTCGTCGACGGCGGCCCGGGTGGGGTCGGGGATGACGATGCGCAGCGGCCGCGCCTGGACGGCGCCGAGGGTGACGGTCAGCGCGTCGCCGTCGTCGACGGCGCTCGCCGTGGCGATCGGCCAGGACCCGGTGGCGTGCTTGACCTTGCAGTAGCCGCTGCGGGCGACGCCGTCGACGGTGACGGCGGCGACGAACTCGCCGGCCCGCCGGTCGATCTCCTGGGCGCCGAGCAGGAACTCGGACACCGGGACCGAGCGCGGCCCGGACGGGCCGTGCAGCTCGACGGTGGCGCCGAGCGCGGAGAGCGCGCCCGGCATGTCGGTGCCGGGGAAGGCGTGGCACAGCGCGCCGACCAGCGTGGCGTGTCCGGTCAGCTGGCGCCCGCCGGTGACCCCGCGCGCGACCCGGGGCAGCAGCGGCACGGCGTCGGCGAGCAGCGGCGAGGCGATCGCGTCCTCGTAGGTCACCATCGCGCCCAGCCGCACGCGGCCGCCGGTGCGCTCGATGCCGCGCAGACCCAGCCCGCGCAGGTCCACGACGTGGTCGACGTCGGTCTCGCCGCGGTTCATGCGGGGCAGCAGCTGGCTCCCGCCGGCGAGCACGGCGACCCGCCCGTGGTGCTCGGCGAGCAGCGCGGCGGCGTCGTCGGGGCGGTCCGGGCGGTGGTAGCGCAGACGCGTGCGGATCACGAGGCACCTCCGGAGACGATCGCGTCGAGCACGACGGGCGGGGTCAGCGGCACCCGGTGGGCGTGCACGCCGAGGGGGCGCAGGCCGTCGTTGACGGCGTTGAGCAGGGCGGCCATCGCGCCGCCGACACCGCTCTCGCCCGCGCCCTTCGTGCCGAGCAGGGTGAACGGCGAGGGCGTGTGCTGGTGCTGCAGTCGGATCGTGGGCAGGTCGGGAGCGCGGGGCGTCAGGTAGTGCTTGAAGGTCTCGGCCTCCGGCGCTCCGTCCTCGCCGTACGGGACCTCCTCCCACAGCGCGCCGCCGATGCCCTGCGCGATGGCGCCGTAGAGCTGGCCGGCGACGAAGGTCGGGCTGACGACCACGCCGCAGTCGTCGATCGCCGAGTACTCGAGCAGCTCGACCACGCCGGTCTCGGCGTCGACCTCGACGAGGGCGACGTGCGCGCTGTACGGGAAGCTCGGGTACGCCGAGAAGCGCCCCTGCTCGTCGGGGACGTGGTGGAAGTTGTGCGGCAGGTCGATGCGGGTGACCTCGAGCAGCGGCTGGTCGAGCCCCGGCGCCGCGAGCCCGCGCCGGTAGATCGTCTCCGCGAGCTCGGCGAACGTCAGCGACGTCTCCGGGTCGGTGCGTGAGACGACGGCACCGTCGCGGAAGTCGAAAGCCGCGGCGTCGGCGTCGAGCAGCGCCGACGCGGCGTCGGCCATCCGTTCCCGCAGCTCGCGGGCCGCGAGCACGGCCGCGGCCCCGCCGGTGGCGAGGCTGCGGCTGGTGAAGTTCCCGAAGCCGTAGGGGCAGGCGTCGGTGTCGCCCTGGGTGACGCCGACGGCCTCGACGGCGATCCCGAACTCGCGCGCGACGAGGTGGGCGATCGAGGTCTCGTTGCCGGTGCCCGGGCTGGTGACGCCGGTCAGCACCGACACCGCGCCGCTGGGGTGCACCCGCACGGTGGAGGTGTCGAAGCCGCGCACGAAGCTGCCGGCGAAGTCGCCGCCCTCGGGGGTCAGCTCGAAGCCGATCCCGACGCCGAGGTGGCGACCCTGCGCCCGCGCGGCCTCCTGGCGCGCGCGCAGCGCGTCGTAGCCGGCCAGCGCGAGCGCCTTGTCCAGCGCCGCGGCGTACTCGCCGGAGTCGAGGTGCTTGGCGGCGGTCCAGAACGGAAAGGCCTCGGGCGGGATGAAGTTGCGCCGGCGCACCTCGGCGGGGTCGATCCCGCGGTGCTCGGCGATCAGGTCCATGATCCGTTCCAGGGCCATCGCGGCCTGTTCCTTGCCGTAGCCGCGGAACCCGTTCCAGGGCGCCTTGTTGGTCACCACCGGCACGGACTCGATCGCGTAGTCGGCGATCCGGTACGGCCCGGGAAACGTCATGCCGGCCGGGAACGTCATGCTCCAGCCGCCCCAGGGAGCCAGGCAGCCGATGTTGCCGACGATCCTGTCGGCGAGGCCGAGCACGACGCCGTCGTCGTCGAAGCCGACCTCGAAGCGGTGGGTGAACTCGCGGGCCCCGACGAGCAGGCAGTCCTTGCGGGTCTCGATCCACTTCACCGGCGCGTCGGCGAGCCGCGAGAGCAGGCAGACCAGCGGCTCCTCGCCGTAGCCGTTGAACTTGTGCCCGAAGCCGCCGCCCATGCGTGTGGCGACGACGCGGACGCGGTCCTCGGGCACCCCGAGGGTGGTCGCGAGGTTGGTGCGCAGCGGGTGCGGGTTCTGCGTCGACGCCCACAGCGTCAGCCGCCCGCCCGGCTCCCACTGCGCCACGTAGCCGCGGGTCTCCATCGGGGCGACGTGCTGGCGCCCGACACGCAGCTCGTCGCGCACGACGTGCGGAGCGGCCGCGATCTTCCCCGCCGCGTCGCCCTCGGCGAACGGGAAGAGCCCGAGGCGGTTGTCGCCCCACTCCTCGAAGAGCACCGGGGCGTCGTCGCGCAGCGCCTCGTCGGCGTCGAGCACCGCGGGCAGCGGCTCGTAGTCGACGACGATGTCGGCGAGCGCGGCCTCGGCCTCCGCGAGGCTGCTGGCGACGACGGCGGCGACGGGCTCACCGACCCAGCGGACGCGGTCGACGGCGAGGCAGCGGAACTCCGTCGTCCGGCACCCCACGATCGAGGGCTCGAAGAAGTGCGGCAGGGGCGTCGCGAGGTCGACGGCGTCGGCGCCGGTCAGCACGACCTCGACCTCCTCCCGCGCCCGCGCCCGGGAGGCGTCCACGCCGCGGATGACCGCGTGGGGGTGGGGGCTGCGCAGGATCGCGGCGTGCAGCAGCCCGCGCGGGGCGATGTCGTCGACGAACTGGGCGCGCCCGGTCAGCAGGAGGTCGCCGTCGCGGCGCAGCGGCTGGTGGCCGTCGGTCTCGTGGAGCGCAGGGGCGCCGGGGGGCGGGTCGGGAACGGTGTCGGGCTCGGGTGCGGTGCGCAGGGAGTGCGGCGGCGTGGGGGTGGTGGTCATCTCGAACTCCACGGGCGTCGTTGCCTACCGTCCAGGCGGTAGGGAGCCAAGAGTGTGGTGTGGGTCATGCGGTGTCAAGAGCGTCGGGAGTGGGTGGGGACGTGCTCAGGACTTCGACAGGAACGCCGTCCTGCGGGCGACGTGGTCGTCGTGCTGCGCGGCGACGCCCTGGCCGAGGGCCTCCCGGTCGAGGACCTGCTCGAGCGGGAGATCGGCGGCGGCGCGGAGCAGGCGCTTCGTGAGGGCGAGCGCCTTGGCGGGTCCGGCGGCCAGCGCGGCGGCCTCGCTCGCCGCGGCCCCGGCGAGCTCGGCGTCGTCGACGACGCGGGTCGCGAGGCCGAGCGCGAGCGCCTCGTCGGCGTCCACGCGGCGCCCGGTGCGCGCGAGGTCGAACGCGCGCTGGTGGCCCACCTGGCGGGCGAGGGCCCAGGCGACCCCGCTGTCGGGGACGAGCGCCATCCGCCCGAACGCGCAGGACAGGCTCGCCCCGCGCCCGAGCAGCACGACGTCGCACGCCAGCGCGAGACCCATGCCCGCCCCGACCGCGGCGCCGTTCACGGCGGCGACGACCGGGGTGTCCATGCCCGCGAGCAGGCGCACGAGCGGGTTGTAGGTCCGGTCGACCGTGTCGTGGGCGTCGTCGAGCTCGTCGACGGCGGCCAGGTCCTGGCCGACGCAGAAGGCCCGGCCGGCGCCGGTGAGCACGATCGCCCCGACGTCGCGGTCGCGGGCCAGGGCGGCGAGTCGGTCGGCGAGCTCGACGCGGGTGGCCTCGTCGAGGGCGTTGAGCCGGTCCGGGCGGTTCAGGGTGACGGTGGCGACGGCGCCGTCGCTGCCGTCGCGGGAGACGTCGATCGATCCCATGGGTCCTCCAGCTTCAGCGCGGCGCGATGCCGGTGAGGATCTGCGACCAGAAGTACTCGGCGACCTCGGCGGCGCTGCGGCGCCCGCCGGGGCGGAACCACTGGTAGGTCCAGTTCGCCATCCCGAGCACGGCCATGGTGGTCAGCTCGACGTCGATGTCGCCGAAGCTGCCGTCCTCCCGGCCCTCGGAGAGCACCGTGATCAGCATGTCGCGGTACTGGTCGCGCTTCTGCCGGACCGAGGCGCGGACCTCGGGCGGGAGCTCCCGGAAGTGCTCGAAGAAGATCTTCAGGTGCCCCGGGTGGGTCTCCTGCAGACGGATCAGGTCCGTCATGATCGCCAGCAGCATCTGCTGGTGGGTGTGCCCGCCGGCGTCGATGCGCTCCTGCTGCTGGGCGATGATCAGGTCGATCATCTCCTCGTGCAGCTCGACGAGCAGCTGGTCCTTGCCGGGGAAGTAGTAGTAGAGCGACGCCTTCTTGATCCCCACGCTGCCCGCGATGTCGTCCATCGAGGTCTCGCGGTAGCCCGAGGCGTCGAAGAGCTCGGCCGCGACGCGGCGGATCTGCGCGCGGCGCGCGGTGCCGTCCATCCGCTGGGTCACGTGGGGGATCCCTCCGGGGACGAGGGCCGGTGCAGCGCGCTGTACTCCTGCCCGGGCAGCGAGTAGCCCCGCGCAGCGTAGGGGAACGCGTCCAGCTCGGTGGTGGCCTCGCGCTGCTGGTAGTAGGAACGGATCTCGGCGATCAGCCCGTCGCGCAGCACGAACCACTCCGCCCCGCGGGTGGCGACGCGCTCGTCCGCCCCGGCCGGCAGCCAGAACATCGTCCACTCGATGACCGCCTCGTCGCCGTCGCCCACCAACCGGTCGACCACCCAGCGCGCCTGGATCGCCCGGGTGACCTTGCGCCAGTAGCGGGCGAGGTGCTCGGCCCCGGCCACCGGCGCCGAGCCGAGGTTGGGGGCCAGGAAGTAGTGGACGACGTCCGGGTGCAGCGTGGAGAGCAGCACGTCGACGTCACCGTCGGAGCAGCCGTCGTAGTAGCGCGTGATCAGGTCCTTGCTCGTCATCGGCGTCCTCGTCACGCGTACTCGTGGAAGCCGGCACCGCTCTTGCGCCCCAGCCGGCCCCGGCCGATCAGGTCGGTGAGCGGCCCTGCGGGCACCAGGCGCGGGTCTGCCTCGGCCTCGGCCATCGAGGCCAGGGCGGCGGCGGTGACGTCGAGGCCGATGAGGTCGATCAGCGCGAGCGGGCCCATCGGGTGGCCGGCCTCGGCGGTCATCAGGGTGTCGACGGCCGCCGGGTCCGCGCCGGCGGCCACGGCCCGGGCGGCGTCGTTCAGGTAGGGGATGAGCAGCCGGTTGACGATGAAGCCCCGGCGGTCGGCGGCCTCGACGACGACCTTGCCGAGGTCGCGCCCCCAGGCGGCCGCGGTGCCGGCGAGGGCCCGGTCGGCCCCGGCGGGCAGGGCGATCTCGAGCAGTTTCATCGCGGGCGCCGGGTTGAAGAAGTGCAGGGCGAGGGTCGGACGTCCCGAGACGACCGGCGCGCACACGTCGGCGACCCGGTACGACGAGGTGTTGGTCGCGAGCGGGACGGCCGCGGGCAGCGCGGCGTCGAGCCGCGCGACGAGGGCCTGCTTGACCGCGAGCTCCTCGGCCACGGCCTCGACGACGACCTCGGCGCCGGCGAGGTCGGTGTCGTCGACCGTGGTCCGGATGCGGTCGTGGATCGCCGCCGCGCCGTCGGGGTCGAGGCGGCCCTTGGCGACGGCGCGGTCGGTGCTCTTCCGGATCCGGGCGCGCAACCCGTCGAGGGAGTCCGCCGACCGCCCCAGGACCGTGACCGCGCGCCCGCTGCGGGCGATCACCTCGACGATCCCCGAGGCCATGAGACCGGTGCCGAGCACGCCGACCGGGCCGGCCCAGGCGTCCCCGTCGTCCGGTGTCGCGTCGCCGTCCGTGGTCGCGACGTCCCCGGCCCCGGCGAGCAGCTCCCGTCGCGCGGCGGGCAGGTCGCCGATCACCGCGAACGGCCCGGCGGGGTGTCCGGCGCCGTGGCGCATGGCGAGGTCGAGCACGCCGGGGGCGAGGCCGTCGCGACGGCTCATGGCGACCGCGTCGGCGAGCATCCCGGCGCGCAGCCGCGGCGCCGGTTCCCAGTCCTCGGTGCCGGGCAGCGGGGTGTGGCCGGCGAGGACGTCGGTGGAGGTGGTGGTCATGGCCCGCCCTCCTACTTGATCGCCAGCGCGCTCACCGGCGAGCCGACGGCCCCGGTCAGCGGCAGCGGGGAGGCGACGAAGAAGAACTCGTGCACGCCGTCGCGGGCGCAGTCCGCGCCGAGCGGGTCGAGGTCGAAGATCTCGCCGATCGCCATGCCCATGTAGGTCAGCGCGACGATGTGCAGCGGCTGGAACTGGTCGATCTCGTTGGGCCGGACCTCCGCGCCCCAGGTGTCGGTGGCGATCGCCGCGACGTCGTGGTCGTACAGCCACGGAGCGGTGTGCAGCGAGAGACCCGGCGAGTCGCCGCCGGCGTAGCCGCCCCAGTCGTGGCGGCGCGCGCCCAGGAACCCGGTGCGCACCAGCACCGCGTCGCCGCGGCGGATCTCGACGCCCTGCGCGGCGGCCGTCGCGTCGAGCTCGTCGGCGGTGATCGCGCGGCCCGGCTCCAGGGCGTCGACCCCGAGGTGGCGGGCGACGTCGAGCAGTACCCCGCGCATGACGATCCGGCCGGTGTAGTTCTGGATCGCGTTGCTGGCCGCGCCGTGGCTGTCGACCTCGGCCGCGGACCGGCCGTTGTACATCTTCCCCTCGTAGAAGACGTGCGCGAGCGCATCCCACTGCGTGCCGGCCTGGTTGGGCATGACGACGTAGTCGTCGGCGAACCCGATCCCGTGCGCCGGCCCCCACGCCCCGGGCAGCACGTCCTGGCGCCCGGCGACGTGGTCGGCGCCGGTCGCCGACATGAACAGCTGCGGGTTGATCCGGAACGGGCTGTTCTGGGGGCCCTGCAGGTCGTAGGGCAGGGTCAGCGACACCGTGCGGCCCTGGCGCACGAGCGCCGCCGCCGCGGTGATCTCGCCCGGCCCGACGAGGTTGAGGGTGCCGAGCTGGTCGTCGTCGCCCCAGCGCCCCCAGTTCGAGTACTGCTCGATGTACTTCTTCAGGATCGAGCGGTCGCCGTCCATGGTCACTCCCCGCGCCGCACGCGGGCCGGCCGCGGCCCGACGGTGGTGGTCAACGTGCCGATCCCCGCGGCCTCGAGCTCCACGACGTCACCGGGCTCGAGCCACGGGAACGCGTCCTCGCCGTGCAGGCTGGAGAGCTCGAGCAGGCAACCGGTCGCGCACGTGCCGGAGCCGAGGACGTCGCCCGCGCGCACCCACGAGTCGGTCGAGGCATGCGCGATCATCTCGGCGAACGAGTGGTGCATCGAGGCCAGCCGGTCGCCGCCGTGGGGCTTGCCGTTGACCCGCGCCGACAGGGCGGTGTCCGGCCGGCCGGGCGTGCCCTCGAGCTCGTCCGGCGTGGCGAGGCAGGGCCCGATGACGTTGGCGAAGTCCTTGCACTTCGAGGCGCCGAGGCCCAGGGACATCTCGGGGCCGGCGATGTCGCGCGCGGAGTAGTCGTTGAAGAGCGTGTACCCCGCGATCAGGTCGGGTGCCTGCTCGGGCGTGACGTCGCGGCCGTCGGCACCGAGCACCGCCGCCACCTCGAGCTCGTAGTCGAGCTGGTCGGTGTCGGGCCGCGGCACCTCGTCGCCGTCGCCGTAGATGTTGTTCGGGTGGGTGAAGTAGAAGACCGGCGTCCGGAACCACTCGGCCGGCACCTCGTCGGTGCCGCGGCTGCGCTGCAGGAAGTTGCGGTAGTGCTGCTCGAAGGTCAGGAAGTCGCGGATCGTGGTCGGCCGTGCCAACGGCGTCAGCAGCCGCACCTCGTCGAGCCCGACCGCGTCGCCGACCGCCGCCGGCTCGGTGCGCGACATCGCGATCGCCAGCAGCTCCGCGTCGCCGTCCCCGTCGGGCCGGGCGACCGGCACGACCGTCTGCCCGCGCAGCAGGCCGATCGCGACCGGCCCGCCTCCCGCGGGGGTGTACCGGACGAGCCGCATCCCGGGTCCTCCTCGACCTCAACCAACCGTCTGGACGGTAGATTAGAGCGATCGGGCCGGGAGTCAAGAGGCGTGGTCCGCTCTGCCTCCGCGGCGCGCACCCGGTCGTCACCCACGTGTCACCGTCCGTGCTCGTGTCAGACGCCACGACGCGTGCGGGCGGGCGGTAGGCAGTGCGCCGGTGCCTGCATACTCGGGGGTCAGCATGAGTATTCGACGTGTCGCAGTCCTCCCCGCCGGTCTCGTCTGGCGCACGGTCGGCGCCGGGTGGTGGGTCAGCCGCGGCTGGTACACGGCCCGTCCGCGGTTGCTCGCCGTCATCGACGAGGTCGACGCGCGCCGTCCCGGCCGCCCCGACTGATCGCGCCTGCGCCCGGCCCCGCGATGCTGGGATTCTGATCAGGTGTTCTCGCGCGTGCTCATCGCCAACCGGGGCGAGATCGCCATCCGCATCGCGCGGGCGGCCGCCGACCTCGGGATCGGGTCGGTCGCCGTCCACGCCACCGACGAGCCGGACGCCCCACACGTCGCGAAGGCCGACGCCGCCGTGCCGCTGGCCGGCTCCGGCGTCGCGGCCTATCTCGACGTCGACGACGTCCTGCGTGCCGCCGCGGAGACCGGGGCGGACGCGATCCACCCGGGCTACGGCTTCCTGAGCGAGAGCCCGGCCTTCGCGCGGGCGTGCGCCGAGCGCGGCGTCACGTTCGTCGGGCCGTCGCCGGAGGTGCTCGCCGACCTCGGCGACAAGACCCGTGCCCGCGCGCTCGCCGAGGCCGCCGGGCTGCCGGTGCTCGCCGCAGCCGACCGGGACGGGGCGGCGGCGCTGCTCGAGAAGACCGGCGCGGTGATGGTCAAGGCGGTCGCGGGCGGCGGGGGCCGCGGGATGCGCCGGGTCACCGACCCCGCCGACCTGCCCGACGCCCTCGCCCGCAGCGCCTCCGAGGCGGGCGCGGCGTTCGGCGACGACCGTGTCTACGCCGAGGAGCTGCTGCGCCCGGCACGGCACGTCGAGGTGCAGATCGTCGGCGACGGCACCGGCGCGGTCGTCCAGCTCGGCGAGCGGGACTGCTCGGTGCAGCGGCGCCACCAGAAGGTCGTGGAGGTGGCGCCCGCGCCCGACCTCGACCCGGCGGTCCGGGAGGAGCTGCACGCGGCGGCGGTGCGCCTGGGGGAGTCGGTGCGCTACCGGGGCCTCGGCACGGTCGAGTTCCTCGTCGGCGGCGACCGCTCCGCGTTCATCGAGGTCAACCCGCGCCTGCAGGTGGAGCACACGATCACCGAGGAGGTCACCGGCGTCGACCTCGTGCGCGCGCAGATCCGCCTCGCCGCCGGTGCGACGCTCGCCGACCTCGGCCTGGACGCGCCGCCGACGCCCCGGGGCACGGCGATCCAGGCGCGCATCACCCTCGAGCACACCGAGCCCGACGGCACCACCACGCCGACCGCCGGCACGCTGACCGCCTACGAGCTGCCCTCGGGGCGCGGCGTCCGCGTCGACGGTGCCGGCTACGTCGGCTACCGGACGAGCCTGCGCTACGACCCGCTGCTCGCGAAGCTCGTCGTCTGGGACCCCGACGCCGACCTCGCCGTCGTCGCCGCCCGCGCGGCCCGCGCGCTCTCCGAGGTCAACATCGCGGGCGTCGGCACGAACGTCGACCTGCTCGCCGGTGTCGTCGCCACCCCCGCCTTCGCCGCGGGCGAGCTGACCACCGACTTCCTCGACGACCACCGCGCCGCGATCCTCGCCGCGACCCGCCCGCACCGGTTCATCGACGCCGCCCCGTCGTCCGACGAGCCGGCGAGGACGCTGCGCACGGCGCCCGGCGAGGACGCCGTGCCCGCCGTCGCCCCGGGCACCGTGCTGTCCGTCGAGGTCGTCGAGGGCGACACCGTCCGCGCCGGGCAGACGCTGCTCGTGCTCGAGGCGATGAAGATGGAGCACGTCGTCGCGGCCACGGTCTCGGGCACCGTGGGGACGGTCGCGGTCGCGCCGGGCGACACCGTCGCGGCCGGGGACGCGCTGCTCGCCCTGGTGCCCGACGCGAGCGCCGCCGACGACGCGCGGGAGGCGGCCGTCGTCGACCCCGACCACGTCCGCCCGGACCTCGCCGAGGTGATCGAGCGCCACGCGTTCGGCCTGGACCACCGGCGCCCGGACGCCGTCGCGAAGCGCCGCCGGGTGGGCCTGCGCACGGCCCGGGAGAACCTCGCCCAGCTCTGCGACGACGGCAGCTTCGTCGAGTACGGCGCCCTGGCGATCGCCGCGCAGCGGGCCCGGCGCTCGCTCGACGACCTCATCGAGCGCACGCCCGCCGACGGCATGCTCGCGGGCACCGCCACGATCAACGCGGACCTCGTCGGCGCCGAGCACGCGAACGCCGTCGTGCTCGCCTACGACTACACCGTCCTCGCCGGCACGCAGGGGTTCACCAACCACCGCAAGAAGGACCGCGCCGTCGCGATCGCCGCGGAGCGCCGCTGGCCGCTGGTCGTGTTCGCCGAGGGCGGCGGTGGGCGGCCCGGCGACACCGACGGCAGCTGGGCCTCGATGCTCGACGTCCCGACGTTCGAGATCTTCTCGCGGCTCTCGGCGCGCGTGCCGCTGGTGTCGATCGTGGCGGGGCGCTGCTTCGCCGGGAACGCCGCGCTGGCCGGTCTCTGCGACGTGATCATCGCGGTCGAGGGCGCCAGCCTCGGCATGGGCGGCCCGGCGATGATCGAGGGCGGCGGGCTCGGGGTCGTCGCGCCCGACGACGTCGGCCCGATGGAGGTCCAGGTCGCCAACGGGGTCGTCGACGTCCTGGTCGCGGACGAGGAGGAGGCGACCCGCGTCGCGCGGCAGTACCTGTCGTACTTCCAGGGGCCGGTAGCGGCGTGGGAGGCGCCCGACCAGCGGCTGCTGCGCCACGTCGTGCCGGAGAACCGGGTGCGCGTCTACGACGTGCGCGCGGTCGTCGAGGGCCTCGCCGACGTCGGGTCGGTGCTGGAGCTCCGGCGGGACTTCGCGCCCGGGATCCTCACGGTCCTCGTGCGCATCGAGGGCCGCCCGATGGGGCTGATCGCCAACAACCCCGCGGTCCTCGGCGGCGCCATCGACCACGACGCCGCGGACAAGGCGTCCCGCTTCCTGCAGCTCTGCGACGCCTTCGGGCTGCCGATCGTCTCGCTGTGCGACACCCCGGGCTTCATGGTCGGCACCGAGTCCGAGACCCACGCGACCGTGCGCCACTTCAGCCGCATGTTCTCGGTCGGCGGGAACCTCTCGGTGCCGATCGGGCTCGTCGTGACGCGCAAGTGCTACGGGCTCGGCGCGCAGTCGATGATGGGCGGCAGCCTCAAGGCGCCGGCGTTCGCGGTGGCGTGGCCGACCGGCGAGTTCGGCGGCATGGGGCTCGAGGGCGCGGTGCGGCTCGGGTACCGCAAGGAGCTCGACGCCGTCGAGGACGCCGACGAGCGCCAGGAGCTCTTCGAGCGCTACGTCGCCGCCGAGTACGAGAAGGGCAAGGCGCTCGCGGTCGCCGGCGTCTACGAGATCGACGACGTCATCGACCCCGCCGACACCCGCCGCTGGATCACCTCGTCGTTCCCGCCGCACCCGGTCGGACCGCCGCCGGAGAAGACCCGGCCGAACATCGACACGTGGTGAGGGGCTGCGCCCACGTGAGTGATGTGGGTCGCCCCGGCGACCCGTTCCACTCACATGGCCGCAGGCCGTCCGTTGAGCCCGAGGACGTCGAGCCAGGCGGTGATGCCGTCGAGCGCGGCCTTGCTGCCGGCCTCGGTCTCCGGCGCCGGCTCGAACGTGCGGGCCTCGCCCTCGCCGGAGATGTTCTTCATCGCGAAGGGGATCGGCACGGTGGCCCGGACCGGCGACATGCCCAGCGCGACCAGCACCGGCAGGAGCGCCTCGGCGGCGCGGGCCCCGGCGGCGACGCCGCCGTAGCCGATGAGCGCGACGGGCTTGTTCGCCCACTCCTGGTTGAGGTGGTCGAGCGCGTTCTTCAGCGCGGCGTTGTAGCTGTGGTTGTACTCGGGGTGGACGATCGCGATCGCGTCCGCGCGGGCGATCGTGGCGCTGAAGGCCTTGGTCGAGTCGAGCGTGTAGTTGGCGAGCCGCGGGTGGTGGGGCTCGGCGAACATGGGGAGGTCGACCTCGGCGAGGTCGACGATCTCCACCTCGAACGCCCCGTGCTCGCGGGCGTAGTCGGCGAACCAGCGGGCGATCGGCTCACCGACGCGTCCGGGGCGTGTGCTCGCGACGATGATCTGCAGCAGCGGGCGGCGGTCGGCCTGCGTCATGGGGCTCCTTCACCGGGGTGATGGTTGTCGTTACAACCATCTTCCTCCTCGTTGCCGGGCCATGCCGAGTGACCTACGCCGACGCTGTGGTGCCGAGCCGCCGCGCGATCTCGTCGAAGGCGTCGGTGAGCCGTTGACCTGCGCCGCGGTTGGCCATGCCCTGCCGGCCCGGTCCCGGTCCACGAATCGGGTCGAAGCGATCGAGGGTGGGATGCGGGAGTGCGGCGTCCCAGCCCGCTTCGGCGTTGCGGCTGAGCAGGACGACCACGCGCAGCTTCGGGAGCAGGTCGAGGAGGCCCGGCAGCCAGCGTGCACCGAGGCGCAGGTCTTCTGTGCTCGGGTCCGCGCCCTTCGGCAGTGGCTGGGGTACCGCGTTCCAGTGGGTGATCCGGTCGAAGGCGAGCCCGACGCGGCGGCAGTGGTCGAAGCAGTTGTTCGACGGGAAGTCGTTGTTCTCGAGGGACAGGAGGCCTGAGCCGCCGCGTTCGCGGATCGCGTACTCACTGGGATGGGAGAGCACGAACAGGACCTCGGCCGCCGTCCCGCCGTGCGCGGGGTCGGGGTAGGGGATGCCCGCGGGATTCAGGCCCAGGGTCGCCGCGACCTCGTCGGCGTAGGCGATCAACGGTGCCGCGTGCGGTTCCCTGAAATCCATCATCTTCATCCGCACATGCACCCAGTCGGCGTTGGCGTTCTTCTCCACTGCGCGACTCCCGAGCGTCGGGGACCGGACCCCCGGAGCATCCCAAGTCACGCGATGGCCGCCGTGCCCGCCCTTGACTGCATACCCCCTGGGGGTATGTTCCGGCACATGGACCACACCATCGAGAGCGAGACCCGCGGCTGGGCGTCCGTGTCCTGGTCCACGGCCGCGCAGGCCACGCTGCACTGCCTCACCGGGTGCGCGATCGGCGAGGTGCTCGGCATGGTCATCGGCACCGCGCTCGGGTGGCACGGCGCCGCGACGGTCGTGCTCTCCGTGGCGCTCGCGTTCGTCTTCGGCTACGCCCTGACCATGCGCGGGGTGCTGCGCGCCGGGGTCGGGTTCCGCCGGGCCCTGCGTGTCGCGCTCGCCGCGGACACGGTCTCGATCGCGGTCATGGAGATCGTCGACAACGGCCTCATGGTCGGCATCCCCGGCGCGATGGACGCGGGCCTGGGCAGCGTCCTGTTCTGGGGCGCGCTGGCGGTCTCGCTGGCCGTGGCGTTCGTCGTCACCGTGCCGGTCAACCGCTGGATGATCGGCCGCGGGCGCGGCCACGCGGTCGTGCACGCCTACCACCACGCGGGGTGAGAGGGAGTCAGGTCGACGCGTCCCGCAGCACCTGCTGGAGCTCCGGGTACGGGATGCCGGCGGGCGGCACCGGCCTCGGCGCTGGCGCGGTCGCCGTCGGGCCGGGCCAGCGACGCCGCGACCCCGGAGCTCGTCGTGCCGACCGCGGGGTGCCCCGCGCGTGCGAAGGTCAGCGCGGAGGTCACGTCCCAGGCGTTGGGCAGCAGCATCGGCGCCGGCCCGTGGTGGAGTGCGGCGAAGGTGGTCACGGGGCGAGTCTGGTGCAGGCCCCGGAGGGAGACACATGATCGACAGGTCGATCGTCGGGAGCGGGGCGGCGAGCGAGGTGGTGACCCTCGAGCGCGGCCGGCTGCGCCTGTTCGCCCGGGTGCTGGGCTACCCGCCCGACGGCGTCCACCGCGACGTCGCCGCGGCCCGCGCCGCCGGTCACCCGGACCTCGTCGTGCCGCCGACCTTCCTCGCGGGCCTCGAGACCGAGACCGAGATGATCTACCGGACGCTCGAGGAGGTGGGCGTCGACCTCGCCGCCGTCCTCAACGGCGAGCAGCACTTCACCTACCACCGCACGCTGCACGCGGGCGACGACGTCGTGCTCACCACCCGGATCGTCGACGTCCACGAGCGCGGCCGCCTGGACCTCCTGGTGCGCGAGACGGCCGTGACCCGCGGCGACGAGCTCGTGGCGGAGCTGCGGAACACGATCGTCGTGGTGAACGAGGTGGCGGCGTGAGCGGGACGCTCGAGGTCGGCACCGAGCTGCCGCCGGTCGAGACGGGTCCGATCACGCGCGCGATGCTGGCGCTGTTCGCCGGGGCGTCGGGCGACCACAACCCGATCCACATCGACACCGACGTCGCGCGCGCCGCCGGGTTCGACGACGTCTTCGCGCACGGCATGGTGCCGATGGGCCTGCTCGGGCGGGTGCTCGTCGGCTGGTTCGGACCGGAGCGACTGCGCACGTTCGGCGGGCGGTTCCGGCGCATCACGCCGGTCCACGCACGGCCGCTCTGTCGGGGACGGGTGGAGGAGATCGTCGAGGTCGACGGCGAGCGGCGCGCGCGGCTCGCGCTGTGGATGACGATCGACGACGGAGATCCGGTGATCACGGGAACCGCCGAGGTGGCGCTCGCCTGACCCGTTCGGCCCAGCGTCCGGCGAAGCGGGTGACACCCCGTGAGCCTTTCCTTGACCGACTTCGGTCCGGCGGGGCGAGAATCGGGGCGGCTACCCCTGCCGAGAGCCCTGGAGCGCATCGATGAAGAAGCTTCTCAACGACCCGGCCGACATCGTCGCGGAGTCCCTGCGCGGCGTGGAGCGCGCCCACCCCGAGATCCGTGTCGACCACGAGAACCGCATCCTCTACCGCGCCGACGCGCCGGTGTCGGGCAAGGTCGGCCTGCTCTCCGGCGGGGGCAGCGGCCACGAGCCCGCACACGCGGGGTTCATCGGCCCGGGGATGCTCGACGCCGTCTGTGCCGGCGAGGTCTTCACCTCGCCCGTGCCCGACCAGATGGCCGAGGCCACCAAGAAGATCGACGGCGGCGCGGGCGTCCTGCACCTCGTCTGGAACTACACCGGCGACGTCATGAACTTCGACATGGCCGCCGAGCTCGCCGCCGCCGAGACCGACACCGCCGTCGAGGCCGTCGTCATGAACGACGACGTCGCGGTCGAGGACAGCCTGTTCACCGCCGGCCGCCGCGGCACCGGCGCCGCGATCGCCGTCGAGAAGATCGTCGGGGCGGCCGCCGAGCAGGGCCGCAGCCTCTCCGAGCTCGCCGACCTGGCCCGCCGCGTCAACGACGCGTCGCGCAGCATGGGCATGGCGCTGACGTCGTGCACCGTCCCCGCCAAGGGCAGCCCGACCTTCGACCTGCCCGACGACGAGATCGAGATCGGCATCGGCATCCACGGCGAGCCGGGCCGGCGCCGGGTCCCGCTCGCCTCCGCCCACGACATCGCCGAGATGCTCGTCGACCCGATCCTGGCCGACCGCGACTTCACCGGCGGCGAGGGCGTGTTCGTCTTCGTCAACGGCATGGGCGCGACCCCGCAGCTCGAGCTGTACCTGATGTACAACGAGATCGCCGCCCTGCTCGACAAGGCGGGCATCGTCCCGGTCCGCACGCTCGTCGGGCCCTACGTCACGAGCCTCGACATGGCCGGGTGCCTGGTGTCGATCACCCGCTTCGACGACGACATGCTCCGGCTCTGGGACGCCCCGGTCGCCACCGCCGGCCTCCGCTGGGGCATGTGATGGCGGATGTCGGCGTCGACACCCTCCAGACGTGGCTGCGGACGTTCGCCGCGTCCGTCGCCGAGCAGCAGGACACCCTGACCTCCCTCGACGCCGCCATCGGCGACGCCGACCACGGCGCCAACATGCACCGCGGCATGACCGCGGTGGTCGACGGCCTCGCCGCGACGCCCGCCGGCGACCCGGCGGCGCTGTTCAAGCAGACCGGGATGACGCTGGTGAAGTCGGTCGGGGGAGCCAGCGGGCCGCTGTACGGGACGCTGTTCCTGCGGATGGCCCCGGCGACGGGCGGGGCGGCGACGCTCGACGCGGAGACCTTCGCGAAGGCGCTGCGGGCCGGGCTCGAGGGCGTGGTGGCGCGGGGGAAGGCCGAGGTCGGCGACAAGACCATGGTCGACGCGCTCACCCCCGCCCTGGACGCCCTCGACGCCGCGCTGGCCTCGGGGCGGTCGCTGGCGGACGCGCTGCGCGCGGCGTCCGCGGCCGCCGACGAGGGCCGCGACGCCACGACGCCGATCGTCGCCCGCAAGGGCCGCGCGAGCTACCTCGGCGAGCGCAGCGTCGGCCACCAGGACCCGGGCGCCACGTCGGCCGCCCTCCTCGTCGCCGCGGCGGCCGGCGCCGTCGCGGCGCAGGAGGCCGCGTGACGGTCGGGATCGTCGTGGTCTCCCACAGCCGGGCCCTGGCCGACGCGGCGGTGGCCCTGGCCGGGGAGATGGTCCACGGCGGGGGCGGGGCCGTCGAGGTCGCCGCCGGGGCCGACGACGGGGGCTTCGGCACCGATGCCGTGGCCATCAGCGAGGCACTCACCGCCGCCGACCAGGGCGACGGCGTCGTGGTGCTGATGGACCTCGGCAGCGCCGTCCTCTCGGCCGAGCTCGCCCTCGAGCTGGTCGGCGACGACGTCCGCGAACGCGCCGTGCTGTGCCCCGCGCCGCTGGTCGAGGGCCTGGTGGTCGCGGCGGTCAGCGCGGCCGGCGGGGCGTCGGCGGCGGAGGTCGCGGCGGAGGCGTCGGACGCGCTGCTGGCGAAGTCGGGGCACCTGGGGGCGGTCTCCGACGACCCTGCTCCTGCTCCGGTGGCCGCCGGTGCCGAGGAGACCGCCGTGTTCACCGTCGGCATGCCGCACGGGCTGCACGCGCGCCCGGCGGCGCAGCTCGTGGCCGCCCTGCGCGGGCTCGACGCCGACGTCCGCCTGCGCAACGTCACCCTCGACGGGCCCGAGGTGTCCGGGGCGAGCCTGTCGCGGGTCGCGACGCTCGGCGCGCTCCGGGGCCACGAGATCGCCGTCCGGGCGGGCGGCGCCGACGCCGGCGAGGCCGTGCGGCGTCTGCTGGCGCTGGCGGCGGACGACTTCGGGGAGTCCGGGACGGCGCCGGTGGTGGCCCCCGCTCCGGTCGGTGCCGGGCGCCCGGTCCCGGCCTCGCCCGGGATCGGGATCGGTCCGGTGCGCGCGGCCGGCGCGGCCCCCGTCGCCGTGCCCGACGCGCGTCCCGGCACCCCGGACGAGCAGCGCGCGCGCCTCGACGACGCCCGTGCGGTCGTCCGCGCGCACCTGCAGACCGTCCGCGACCGGGCGGCCCGCGAGATCGGTGCCGCCGAGGCCGCGATCTTCGACGCCCAGGTGCTGCTGCTCGACGACCCCGAGGTGCTCGCCGACACCGGCGCCCGCCTCGCGTCCGGCACCGACGCCGCGCGCGCCTGGGCGGACGCGCTCGACGACGTCGAGGCCCGGATGGCCGCGGCCGCCGACGAGTACCTGCGCGCCCGCGCCGCCGACGTGCGCGACGTGCGCGACCAGGTGCTGCGGGCCCTCGGGGGCGCCGCGTCCGACGACACCGCCGGCGGGGGGATCGTCGTCGCCGACGAGCTCACGCCCGCCGAGACCGCGGTGCTCGACCCGGCGTCCACGCCCGCGGTGGTGCTCGCCGGCAGCAGCCCCACCGCGCACGCGGCCATCCTGCTGCGCGCGCGGGGCGTGCCGGCGGTCGTCGGGGTGGGCGCCGCCCTGGTCGCGCGGGCGCGCGAGGCCGGCGTGCTCGCCGTCGACGGGAGCACGGGCGAGGTGGTCGTCGACCCGGAGGCGGCGGTCCTCGCCGACTTCCGGGAGCGTGCCGACGCGCTGGCTCGGCGGCGGCACGAGGCGTCGCGGCGGGCACACGAGCCGGCGGTCACCCGCGACGGCACCGCCGTGCTCGTCGGCGTCAACGTCGGCTCGGCGGCCGATGCGACGGCCGGGCTCGGGGCCGACCTCGCCGGTCTGGTGCGCACCGAGTTCGGTTTCCTCGACCGTGCCGACGCCCCCGACGTCGACGAGCAGGAGGCCGCGTACCGGGCGCTCGCCGAGGCCATGGGCGGGCGGCGGATCACCCTGCGCACGCTCGACGTCGGCGGCGACAAGCCCCTCGACTACCTGCCGATGCCCGCCGAGGCGAACCCGTTCCTCGGGGTGCGCGGCATCCGGCTGGCGCTGACCCGGCCCCAGCTGCTCGCCGACCAGCTCCGGGCGATCGTGCGGGTCGCCCACGACCACCCGGTCGACGTCATGTTCCCGATGGTCGCCGGGGTCGACGAGCTCGCCGCCGCCCGGCGCGCCCTCGACGACGCGGTCGACGCCGTCGGTCGGGGGCGGCCCGAGGGCCTGCGGGTCGGGATCATGGTCGAGGTGCCGGCGGCCGCCCTGAAGGCGGCCGCGTTCGCCCCGGACGTCGACTTCTTCTCGATCGGCACCAACGACCTCACCCAGTACACGCTGGCCGCCGAGCGCGGCAACGACGCCGTCGCCGGGATCGCCGACGCCCTCGACCCCGGCGTGCTCGCCCTGATCGCGGCCACCGCGGACGGCGCCGGCGACGACGTGCTCGTGGCCGTGTGCGGCGAGCTGGCCGGCGACGAGCACGCCGCGGCCCTGCTGATCGGGCTGGGCGTGCGCGAGCTCAGCGTCGCGCCGGGATCGGTGGCGACGGTGAAGCAGGCGGTACGGGACGTCGACCTCGCGACGGCCCGCGACCTGGCCGCCGCGGCGCTCGCGTGCCCCGACGCGGCGGCGGTCCGGGCGCTGCTGCGGTGAGCCGAGGTCGGCCCGGCTCTCGATCGGCCGGACCGACCTCCGGCGTCAGCCGACGGTGAGGTTCGCGTCTCCGGTCTTGGTCTCGCCATTGGCGACAACCTTGACGAGAACGCTGTACTGACCCGAACTTGCGCCGCGATAGGTCAACGTTGCCCCGCACGCACCCGAGGCCTGGCCCCTGCTGCTCCCGGCTCGCAAGGTGACCGTGACCTTGCAGTTGTCGGTCATGCGATCACCGGTGGTGTCTGTGACGTTGATCCGGAATGTGACAATGCCGGCCGTCGTCGAGGCGCAGGACTTGTCCTCGGCTGTACGGCACGAGGCGTCAGCGAGCTTCATCGTGCCGATCTTGGGTGTCGGAGTCCTTTCCGAGCTCGACTCAGAAGGCTGGCAGTGATTCGTGCCCTCGCCGGCCCCGCCCCTGTTGCTGTTGGAGCCGCCGCCTGCAGTGCCGCCATCCTCGTCGCAGGGCGCGTCAGTATCGTTACCGGTGGTGGTCCCGGTTTCGTTCCCGCTGCTAGCGCCGTCATTGCCGCCGCCGGAGGTGCTGTTCTCGCCGCTGCCCTCTTCGCTTGTTCCGGCGCTCGACGGGTTGCCGGTTGCGCCGGTGTCGGGAGCGCTGCCACCACCCGTTGAGCCTCCGCCCACGTAGCCGCCGCCTCCGTACCCACCGGTTGACCCGCCGTCGTACGGCACGGCCGGTTCGGACGACGGAGGTGGAGTCTCCGACGACGTCTCGCTCGTCGTGTTGCTCGATGTAGGCGCCGCCGCCGACGGCGCAGGCGCCGACTCGGCATTCGCGAAGCGCCAGGTGACTACGCTCCCGCTACCCAGGAGGAGGACGGCCAGCAGTGAGGCCGCCACGACGGGCCATGCCCGGATCCGACGGGCCGGGGCCTCCGGCTGAGCGATGACCGGCGGTGCCCACTCCCGACGCGCACCGGGGCGATAGTTGGTGAGCTCCTCCAGCGAGGGTCTGGCCGAAGTCGCCTCCGGGTGCCCACCACTCGTCGAGAAGTGCGCTTCTGGTGCACCGAGGTGGTCGGGAGGAAGGGGCGCGACGATTGTCTGTGCCCAGCTGTCCGGGTCCGGCATCCCGACCACGGCCTGGAGCGACTGCGCCCGGGCGACGACCTCGCCCAGAGCGGGACGATCCGCTGGGCCCTTCTGTGTCATCTCCGCGATCAGCTCGCGCAGCTCCGCCGGGACGTCGGCCCGCGTCACGGGTGGCGTGGGGTCGAAGCAGATCCGGCGGATGACGGCGCTCTGCGCGACCTCGCCGGAGCGGCGGAACGGCGGGTGCCCTTCGAGCATCTCCCAGAGTGCCGTACCGAGGGACCACACGTCGCTGGCGCCCGTGGGACGTTCCCCGTCCAGCACCTCGGGGCTCGCGTGGTCGAGCGTGTACCCGGTCGCCGTCGACCCCTGCCCGGTCGCCAGCACGAACTTGGCGATCCCGAAGTCGGCGAGCGCCGGGTTGCCGTACTGGTTGCGCAGGAGGTTGGCGGGCTTGACGTCGCAGTGCACGAGCCCTGCCCGGTGTGCCGCTTCGAGAGCCGAACCGATACCCGCGAGCACTGCGACCGCGTCCGCGACATCGAGCCGCTCGCCGGGCCGCACGACGGATCCGTAGGGGCAGTGCTCCATCGCGAGCCAGAAACGCCCGTTCCACTCCCCGGCGTCGACGATGGAGACGATGTTGGGGTGCCCGGCCAGCTCGGCGAGGACGGCCCGTTCTCGGCTGTAGAGGCGCTCGGCGGCCCCACCTGCTGTCGAGGCCCCCACGATCTTGAGTGCCACCCGACGCCCCGTCGATTTCTGCTGCGCCTCGTACACCGTGCTCGAGGCGCCATGGCCGATGGTCTGCACGATCCGGTAGCCCGCCGGCCCTTCCGCCGCGGGGCCACCTCTCGGCCCTGTCATGCGGTTCCCCCTGTCGTCGGTCCAAGGGCGAGCGCACGCCCGCCGATCATCACTCGTTCGAGGAGTCGCAAGTGTTACTGTGAGTACTCAGGATAGATGGCGCCGACGCGTCTGGCGGCTGATTGGCCGAACACGGACGACCATCTCGCGGTGCCTCAGTGATCAGAGACGCAAGCACTTCCTGCTCAGCCGTAACAGGGAGTCACCTCACGTCGATCACAAGTCGGGGGTGCGCGGACCGGTGACGGCCGCGGGCCGGGCCCCTGTCGACCATGTTGGAGACCACCGTGCGCCTGATGCTCTCGCTGCCCGACCGCGACGTCGTCGTGCGGTGCGAGCCGGACGACACCGTGGGCTCGATCGTGGAATCCGTGCTCGGTGCGCCGAGGACGGCGGCGCCGGTGTTCGCCGACGGGCAGCGCCTCGATCTTCGTGCTCCGGCGGGTTCGGTACTCGACGGCGCGACGATCCGGTTGGGCGCGCCGACCGTCTCGGATCACGCGGCTCCCGGCGCCCTCGTCGCTGCGGTGGTCACCGGTCCCAGCGCCGGCACGGTCGTGCCCCTGCCGACCGGCCGGACCACATTGGGTCGCGTCCCGCCGCTGGACCTCGCCGATCGCGACGTGTCGCGGCAGCACGTGCACCTCGACGTCGACGCGGCCGGTTCCGTCACCGCCTCAGACGCCGGGTCGACGAACGGCAGCACCCTCGACGGCCGTCCCCTGACCACGTCGACCGTGGTGAGTGACGGCGCGCTGCTGTGGCTCGGCCAGTCTGCAGTGACCGTGCGGCGGGTCCCGCGGCCGGACGCCGCCGTGCGGGCCGACGGCGAGGGTGGGCTGCTCTACAACCGGCCTCCGCGTCTCACGCCGCCGCGTCGCGCTCGCCGCGTCCAGCTCCCGACGATGCCCAAGGCACCGGAGAAGCGCGACTGGCCAGTGGTCATGATCCTGGCGCCGCTCGCCCTCGGGATCGTCATGGCCGTCGTCCTCAAGCAGCCCGCGTTCCTCCTCTTCGTGCTGCTCAGCCCGGTCATGCTGATCTCGAGCGCGGTGTCCGACCGACGCAAGGGCGTGAAGAGCCACCGGGCGGCGCTGCGTGCGTACCGCGCCGAACGGGAAGCCGCTGAGGAGCAGCTGCGGACCGCGCTCGCCGAGGAGGTCGAGCACCGACGCCGGGACGGTCCGGACCCGGCGGAGCTCCTGGTCGCAGTCCGAGGCCCGGCCTCCACGGTGTGGCACCGGCACCGTACCGACGTGGATTTCCTCGAACTGCGCCTCGGGCTCGGCGACCTCGTCCCGGACACCGAGGTCAAGAGCGGGCACGAGGTCACTCCGGCCGACACACGTCTGTTCGCCGTGCCAGTCACGGTGCGCCTTCCCGACGCCGGCGCGCTCGGCCTCGCCGGGCCGGCGACGTCCGTTCAGAGGCTCGCGCGGTGGTGTGTGGGCCAGGCCGCGCTCCTGCACAGCCCCCGTGACCTCGAGATCGTGCTCTTCACCCAGCCCTCGCGCCGCGACGTGTGGGAGTGGGTGCGGTGGTTGCCGCACCTGCGCGCCTCGGGGGGCGGACCGTGGGTCCGCCTCGGCATCGACGAGGAGACGACGCGGGCGCGCGTGGCGGAGCTGACGGAGGAGGTCGACCGACGTCGCGACCTCATCCGCAGCCGCGGAGCCGCGACGGTCCTCGACCGGCTCCCGACGATCCTCGTCGTCCTCGACGGCGCCCGAGGGCTGCGCAACCTCGCCGGGATGGGCCCCTTGTTGCAGGACGGTCCCGCTCTCGGGCTGGTCTTCCTCTGTCTCGACGATGCCGACACGATGCTCCCGCGGGAGTGCACCGCCGTCGCGTCGTTCGATCGGAACGACCCGAGCCGCCTCGTGCTCCGGCACAAGACTCTTGAGAGTCCGCTCGAGACCGTTGCCGACCAGGTCGGGGCGCGTTGGTCCGAGGCGGTCGGCCGATCACTGGCACCGTTACGTGACGCCGACCCCTCCCTCGCCGAGGGCGCGCTGCCGGACGAGGCACGGTTCACCGACCTCGCCGGGCTCACTCCGCCTCGCCCCGATGAGCTGCTCCGCCGGTGGGCGCAACGACCGCGATCGACGGTGGCCCTGCTCGGAGCAAGCGCTGAGGGCCCCTTCGCGGTCGACATGGCCGACGGTCCACACGCGCTCATCGCGGGGACGACCGGTGCCGGCAAGTCCGGACTGCTGCAGACCCTCGTCGCGTCCCTCGCGGTCGCCAACCGGCCTGACGCGCTCAACGTCCTATTGATCGACTACAAGGGCGGTGCCGCATTTCGCGACTGCGCACGTCTCCCACACTGCGTCGGCGTGGTCACCGACCTCGACGCCGGAGCGACCGGGCGGGCGCTGACGTCGTTGCGGGCAGAGCTCAAGCGTCGCGAGCAGGTGCTCGACGAGGCCGGAAGCCCCGACATCGGTCACTACTGGAACGCGGCTGCGCGTCGCCCCGGTGCCGACCCCTTGCCTCGCCTCGCCATCGTCATCGATGAGTTCGCCCAGCTCGTCACCGAGATGCCCGAGTTCGTGACCGGGCTGGTCGACGTCGCCGCGCGAGGGCGCTCGCTGGGCATCCACCTCGTGCTCGCCACCCAGCAACCCGCCGGCGTGGTCAACAACCAGATCCGTTCCAACACGACCATCCGCATCTCGCTCCGTGTCGCCGACGAGACCTCGAGCACCGACGTCGTCGGCATCCCCGACGCCGGTCGCCTGCCGCGCATCCCCGGCCGCGCCTTCATCAAGATCGGAGCCGAGACGCCGACGGCCATCCAGACCGCCCGGACCGACACGTCCCGTCCTGGCGCTGCCACGAGACGGCGGCGGCCCACGGTGACTCCGGTGCGTTGGGAGACGTCCGGCCAGCCGCTGGCCGAGCCCCCGGAGCCGCCTCTCCCACCGGGTCAGCGCACCGATCTCTCGGAGATCGTCGATGCGGTCGGGGAGGCGGCGCGGCTCGCCGGCATCCCGGTCCAGCGATCGCCGTGGCAGCCGCCGTTGCCGGCGCTCGTCCGAGCAGACCTGCTGCGCGGCCCGGAATGGACCGTGCCCCTCGGACTCGAGGACCTGCCCGAGCAACAACGTCAGCATGCTGCTGTGCTGGACCTGCGCCATGGCGGGCACCTCGCGGTGGTCGGGGCACCGCGTTCGGGGCGGTCCACGGTGCTGCGCACGCTCGCAGCCGGCATTGGTACGAGCATGTCGCCCGACGACGCACATCTCTTCGTCGTCGACTGCGGAGGCTCGGCTCTTCGGCCCGTCGCGGACCTCCCGCACTGCGGAGCCGTGGTCAGCGGTCAGGAGGCCGACCGGGTCGACCGCCTTCTCAGCCGACTGCTCGTCGAAGTGGCACGCCGCCAACGGCTGATCTCCGCCGCGGGCGTCTCCGATCTCGCCGAGTACCGCCACGACATGACCGACGGCGCACCGCCGTACCTGGTGCTCCTCCTCGACGGCTACGAGGGGTTCGTGGGCGTGTTCGGCGACCTGGAGGGCGGACGCGTCGTCACCGACCTGCAGCGCCTGCTCCGTGACGGCCCCGCGGTCGGGGTGCGCGCGGTCCTCGCGGGGGATCGCAGCGTGCTCGTCGGCCAGACGGGCTCGTTGATCTCCGAGCGGCTTGTACTGCGGCTCGCCAGCGAGACCGACTACGCCTTCGCGGGTCTCAGCGCCCGTGAGGTTCCCGAGGACCTCCCCGTTGGCCGAGCGGTGCGCGCGGAGACGGGGACACAGGTCCAGCTCGCGGTCCTGGGTGCCGACCCCTCAGGTCGTGCCCAGTCGGCGGCGTTCGCCGAGGTCAGCGTCGCGGCTCGGACGCGTCCCGGGCCTCGCGTCGCCCCGATGCGGGTGGACCCTCTCCCGGACGCGATCTCGCTGGAGCAGGCACGGGCGCTGCCGCGCGGGCCGGGCGTCCTGGTCGGGGTCGGCGGCGACGAACTCGCCGGACTCACCCTCGATCCCCTCGTCGATGGCCGCTCCATGCTCGTTCACGGCCCGCGACGCAGTGGACGCAGCACCGCGCTCGCGGTGATGGCACACGATGCCCTCGCCGCCGGGCTTCGGGTGATCACATGGACGACACGGCCATCGCCGCTGCAGGACGTCGAGGGTGCGGCCGACCTGCGGGGCGCCACCCTTCCCGAGGAGGATCTGACGGCCTCGCTGGCCGACGGGCCGGCGTGGGTACTGGTGGACGACGTGGAAGCCGTCGCCGACCAGCCGGCGGGCGCCGCCCTGACTCGTCTGCTCAAGAACGGCGGTGAGGGCCACACCGTCGTGATCGCGGGCGCGACCGATCTCGTCGCCGGCGCCATGCGAGGGCCCGCGATCGAGGCGGCGCGCGGCGGCGTCGGTCTGATCCTGTGCCCGAACCAGCCCATCGTCGGTGCGGTCTTCACGGGTGCTCCGCGCGTGCCTCGCAGTCTCGTCGGCGGGGGCTCGCCAGGTCGGGGCGTCCTCCTGCGCGCCGGCTTACTCACGTCGATCCAGGTGCCGTCGGTGGAGACCTCGTGATCACTATTGACGGCTACGCCGTTGGACGGTTCCTCGGACGGGGCGGCTCGGGCGCGGTCTACGAAGCCCGCCAGAACTCGACCGGCCGAGCGGTCGCCCTGAAGTTGCTCGACATCGACGTGACCGACGCCGGGACGCGCCTCCGCTTCGATCGGGAGCGGCGAGCCATGAGCGAGCTCACCGGGCACCCGCACATCGTCTCGATCATCGATGCTGGCGTCCGTGAAGGTCAGCCGTGGATCGCCATGGACCTGTGCCCGCGCGGTTCGCTCGCCGGCCGCGGCGCACCGATGTCGCCCTCGGAGGCCCTGACGACGCTGCGGGCCATCGCCTCCGCGTTGTCGGCGGCCCACGCACGCCAGGTCCTGCACTGCGACGTCAAGCCGGCCAACATCCTGGTGACCGACTACGAGCAGCCCGCGCTCGCGGACTTCGGGATCGCGCGGCTCGCGGTCGGCTCCGGTTCCTCATCGGCCTCGGCGTCGGGTGGTTACACGCTGGACCATGCCGCGCCGGAGGTCCTGGACGGGCGACGGTCGGGGGATCGAGCGGACGTCTACTCGCTGGGCACGACGGTCTGGCAACTGCTCGCGGCCCGGCCGCCCTTTCGCCGAGACGAAGACGCGTCGGCGGCCGCGGTCATGCGTCGGATCATGATGGAGCCGCTCCCGGCGACCGGACGGGCCGACATCCCCCCGGAGTTCACCGAACTGCTCGCGGCCATGACGGCGAAGATGCCGGACGCTCGGCCGACGGCAGCGCAGGTCGTCCAGCGCGTCGACGCGGTCGCGGCGGCGAGCGGGCTGGCGGTCGCGGCTGTTCCGGTCTCCGTGCCGTTCCCCAGGGTCCAGGCGGACCCGCTGGCTCCGCACAGTCGAACCGACGACCGGCCGGAGCTCGCGGACCTGACTCGGTCAGGGCGAGGCGCGGCCCGGGCCGCACCGATCCCGAAGCTTCCTCGGGAAGCGGGGGAGACCGGTCGAGACCGTGTCGTGGTCGTGGCCGTCGTCGCCCTTGCGGCGCTGGCCGTCGCCCTTGGCGGCTTGGTGTCCTGGCGGGTCGGCACGGCCGCTGCGGCCCTTCCTGCCCCGGCTTCTGCTCCGGCGCTCGCTCCACCGGCCGGGCTGGAGCTCATCCCCGCCGGTGGTGTCACGGCACCACCCACGACCGCCGAGGCGACCGCCGCGGCGCCCTCGACGACTCGGCGCAGGGCTCCACGTACGACGACCACGACGACGGTGGCGCCGCCCGTCGTCCCCACGACAAGGATAACGACGACCACGACGCAGCAACCCGGAGGCGGTGGTGGTGGCCTCTTTCCCGGTGAGGATGGAGGCGCCGGAGACGGCGGTGGCGGCGGTGGCGGCGGCCTCTTCGGCGGTGGGTAGGACGTGAACGACAAAGGGCCGGGCTCGCATGCTGCGAGCCCGGCCCGTCGTTGTTCTCAGTGCGCGGTGACGGAGTTCCGCACGGCGTCCTCGGCCTGCTGGTAGGTCTGCGAGGCGTGGATCAGCGTGGTGCTGATGGAGTCCAGTGCCTCCTTGAGCTTGGCCGCCGACTGCGCCCACTGCTCCCACGACTGGTGGAAGGCCGCGGACGCCGCCCCCTCCCATTCGCCGGCGACCAGCGGGGCCACCCGCGACCGCATCGTCGCGAGCTCCTCCTCCACTTGCGCAGAACCCTGCGAGAGCTGCGCGCCCAGATCGGCGAGCTGCTCGGACGTGACCTTGACCAGGGACATTCGTCTCCCCCTCGTGATGTTCTGGGCCCGGTCCCCGGCCCTCGGGTAGCTGGTGGGCGGTCAGAGCTCAAGGGTCGTGCAGGACCCGTCCTCGGGCTGCTTCTCGAAGCGGAGGCTTCGAGCGACGTCGATGCCTGTCGTGGACACGCTCGGCCACGCGGCCTTGTTCGACGTGCTGATGTCGAGGACGACGATCTGATCCCACGCGGGCGACGGAACGAGGAACTCGGCCCGGAAGGTCGGGACAACAGCCTCCGAATCAATTCCGGTTTCCGCTGGCGGCAGGCGGTACTCGCCGAATACGAGGCTGGCCACGGCTGGACCGCAGGGTAGGTTGATTCGTCGTGAGTCTCCGTAGGGTCGACGAGATACGGTGTGCCCCAAGAGTCCGTCGATGGCACGCATGGAGAGATCCCGATCTACAAGATCGGGTTGCTCAAGCGAGTGCATGCCAACCGCGATCGTCCCAAGTGATGGGCCATCGTAAGTGTCGACAACGAATTGACCCAAGAGTCGGACGCCCTGAATGAGTAGGTCGTCTCCCAAACTGATCGCAAGGCTCGCAAAGTCTGGCGAAGCATTGCCCGTCGCCTCGAGAACGCGCTCGGCGAGCAAGCCAGCTTCGACGCGGCGGCGATCAGGGAGACTGGTGAGCGGCAGTTGCACGAACCCCTCGGGAGGTCTCAAGACTACATTGTTCATCGGCTCACCCCTGCCCGCGCTTCGATGTCCTTCTGATGCCCGACCTCGAGCGCGTTCCAGAACGGTACGGCGAGAGCAATGCCTACTGCTGGTCCACCGGCCGCGCCCATCTCGTACATGTGCTTCTGCGTAGGATTTCTGGGTTCCCAGTACTGGTCGTAATGCTCCGTGATGCTACCGAGGGTCATGAGATTGTCGTAAGGCCCGAGCTGTTCCCCGATCTCAGCTGCGGTCTCTGCCCGGCCTATGGAAGAGCTGCCCTTAGCTGCCCCTGTCAGTTTCATCAATGCAGGTGCTCCGGAAAGCACGACAAGGGAAGCGCTGAAACCCAGTTGGGCTGCCTCGCCTTTCAGTTCCTCATCGGTGATCTTTGCGCCATTTCGATAGGCCAGGTAGTGGCCTCCCAGGGCGACCGCCCCGATCGCAACGCCGACCGCCCCCACGGCCTTCGCATGCGGGATCGGCAACGCTCCCACGAGGCTCACAATCCCGCCAATATCTGCTACTACGTCGGAGACGGCCGAAATTAAATTGGCATTGTCCCGCAGAAGCTTGCCAACTTCATCGTCGATCTGTGAGAGCCGACGTCCAGCGGTCCCGAGTACGTCCTGAACATCCTCGAACATTCGTCCGAGTGCTGTGGTGCCGTCAGAATCGGCGAGCTGACCTGAGCATGCGCGCGCCGCTGCCCAATGTCCAGCACGAATGCCATCATATAGTCCACGCAAGACACGAAGTTCGGCGCGAGCCTCCACTTGATCTGCGACGAACGAGGCGACCTGCTGCGGATTCAGTCCCGGGCTCTCGGCACCGTTCGCCTTCCGTTGCGCAGCGACGACACGGGGCAGCAAGCGGTCTGCGGCCCAGCGGAGCTGATCTAGCTTCGAAGCATAGGACGTGAGACCGTCGAAGCAGCGCTCGTACTGCTTGGCGAACTCCTCGAATCCGGCGCTGACATAGAGGTGCGCGCGCCGGAATTCGTCAGCGGCCTGCCCTTGCCACTGGTCGAGCCCACTCATGCCTTGGGAGAGTTCGACATCGAGTGCGCGGATGTCGTCTCTGCGCGACGCGAAGCGCGTCGCCAGGGCGCGTACGGCGGCAGGTTCTCCTGGTGCGGGGTCCGGCCAGCCGACCTCTGTCCAGCCTCCCGCGGCCACCGCAGTCATCGGCTAGCCGCGTTCGACGCGGGGACGGCGACTGACGACCGGATCTGGTCGTCGGTTCCGCGATAGGTGTGGCCGGCTTTGGCCAGGAGGCCCGACATGCGGCCAACTGCATCCGTGGCGTCTTCGACACGTCGGGCAATCCGGCCTTCCGTCTCGTGAGCTTTCGAGACGAGATCGTCGTCCCCGAGATCCCCGATGGCGGAGCGCGTGCCGATCTCGGTCAGGCGCGCGCGGTAGACCTCAAGGCGGTTCGCCGCTTCACCGAGTACTTCGGGATCGACTTGAAACCATGACATCGACGAACTCCCCCTCGATCTGGTCGTCGATCACTCGTCGCGCTGAGCGACGTCGGTGTTGCACAGACCCCTCAATGATCACCCATTCAGCTCAGTCACTACTTACGGAGCGGTGTAACCCGTTGCTCGCGAGCGGCGATGATCGAGTGGCAGACCGGCGTGGAGACGGCGGTGGATGGGGGAGTCGTGAGCGTGGCCGATGGCAGTCGACCAGCCAACCTTGGCCCAGGGCCTTCGACGGGACCGTGGTCAGCGCTCGACGCACCGACGATGATCGGCCGACGTGCGGCGTCGACCACGCACAACCCGCACCCTCGCCCGGAGGTCTCGCGCACGGACCTCGACGCGGCCACTCACGCGCCGTCCTTCGGTCATTTGTTCACCAGCACGAACGTCCGGCGCTCGTCGACTTCCGGGCCCGAACGCCCGAAGGCACCGCGCCGCCATCCAACCTTGATCGCACTCCCGTTGGCTGCACTCGCCGGGCTCGTGGTCATCGGCGTCTCGATCTTCCTGTCCTGGCACACCGACGGCGGTGGGCTCGCCGGCAGTGCCGTCGGCATCGGGGCCCTGGGTGTGACCGCCGCCCTGGGGCTTGCCGCCGTCGCCGACTTGGTGACGGGCCGTATCGAGGCGACAGGTCTCGTGGTGCTCCCTTCCCTCCTGGTTCTCGCGATCCTCGCCGTGGCCGCGACCGCAGCGGCGGCGAGCGACACGGGGGTCCTCGCGCAGCTGGGCCTACCCCCGGGCGTGCACGGGCTTGGTCCGGATGTGCTGCTCTTGGGTCTCGCCGTCACCGCGGTAGTGGGCGTCCTGGCCACGTACGGCTTCGTTCAGGGCTGGGGCTCCGTTGACTCGGCGCGACCGATCCGGTCGCGGCGTCGCGGCGTCGTCGTAGTCTCCGCTGCGCTGGGGGTGCTCGTGCTGCTCGGCGCTTCCGCGGCAGTGCTCGCGACGGCGTCCGCCGCGCCGCCTCCTCGTGCGCCGACCGCCATCGGCGACCCGGCGGCCTTCGTCGGCGGCAACGGCGTTCTGTCCGGGCCTCTGTCGTCGAGCTCGGCGGTGGTGCCCAGCTACGGAGGTCCGATGCCGACGACCGCGTGCCCGCCCACTGCGCAGTCGACGCTGCCCGAGCCTGCCGGAGCCGTCCTGATCGGTCGCAGCACTTCGGTGGCCATCGCACTGTGCCAGGGAGCTTCTGGTCGGCTCTACTACTTCGGCGCGAACCCGACGACGCAGATGACGCTGACGCTCCCGGCGCGGCGCACGGCGAGCACATGGACGGCATCGGACAACGGCCTGACCTATGTGATCACCGAGACGCACGTCGGAGTGCAACGCGACGGCGTCCTCGTCGCCGACGAACCGCTCACCGGCGGGTGGTAGTCCGGTCGCCTGTCGGGCGCTTCTGCCTGCTCAGCGGTGCACGGCCACGAACGGCGATCCGTGCCACTCCATTGCGAGTGCGGCGCTGCCGCGACGAGTCGGGCGCGTCCCCCTGTCATGATCAATCGGTGAATCCCCGCTAGGCGGCGCGCCGGGCTCGCCTACCGTCGGTGGGCGCGCCGCCGGGCGTTCAAGGACCCGACGGCGGTGGCCGAGCTCGCCCTCCGTCTGGTGCGCGCCGCGACGTACTGCCTGGTCGTCACGGAGGCCGAGCACGGCCCGACCGCACCAGTCGTGGAGCCGTTCAGCCTGGCAAGCGACGGCACCATTCGGTTCGGCACCGACCCGGACCCGCGGGTAAGGTCGCCGACATCCGGTGTGCGGGTCGCTGCCTCCTCGCGCACCAGAACGACCGCACCCGGAGCTGCGTCACCATCGAGTGCGATCCCGCTCCGGAGGAGTGGTCCGGCGACGGACCCCCTCGTTTTCAAGCCGATCCGGGTCGCGTTGTGGCTCTCCGGCCCGCAGTCGGAGAGCTACGTGGTCGTGGCGTGCACGCCGACGGCGATGGCGATCCGGGACGGCACCGCGGTCGTCGCACCCGAACCGTTCGGTCGGCCCAGGACCCCACGACCTCGGCGGCGACTGCCACGCGTGGCTGATCCCGGAGGGCCGGTGGGGCGGGAGCAACAGCGGGCTGGTGCGCGGCGCGGGGGTGTCGCGCGAACGGCGGCAGGACCGAGCCGCGGATGCGGGTGTGCTCCGGCGGACGCCGAGATCGAGCAGCGGCGGAGCCCGAGCTCACCCGTCAGATGATGCTCGGCTGGATCGCGGCGACCGGCCCCATCCGCCACGAGTCGCAGCTCCTGGCCGACCTGCGGCCGCTGCTGCGCGAGGGCCAGGAGCGTGGGGAGGTCGCGGATGCGGCGCTCGCGTGCCCCGACGCGGCGGCGGTGCGGGCGCTGCTGCGGCGAGCCCCGCGCCGGAGATCACGGGCGCCGTCATCCACGTCCCGGGGCACGCGCGGGTGCACCAGGTACCCCCTGATCAACGACAGCGACCCCGGCCACGTCCTAGGGTCGGTCCCGTGAGCCCGATCGTCGTGGCCGAGCGGTTCGTGTGGAGCGAGTACCCGGGCATGCGGCCCGGGCGGGTCTACGCGGGGAAGCCGGACCTGTTCAAGCGGCCGAAGGGCGAGGCCCACCTCGTCGACGGACCCGACGCCGTCGAGACGCTGTGCGGGGTGTCGCGCGAGCGCTTCCCGCTCGACTTCCCGGACGCCGCGTCGACGGGCTCGTCGAAGTACGCGACCCCGTGCGCGACGTGCGAGGAGCGGGCCTAGTTGCCGAGCCCGTCGAGCATCCAGTGATAGCGCATCCGCAGCGCCCGCTCCGTGCTGGCCAGCGCGGCGCCGAGGGCGAGCGCGGTGTTGAGCCACCACGGCAGCGCGACGGGTGACGCGAAGACCCCGAGGTTCGCGGCGATCGGCGGGATCCGGGAGATCGGCTCGGCGACCTGCAGGAGCAGGAGCATCACGCCGACGACGAGCAGGAGCACCGAGACGGCGCCGACGCCCCTGCTGACCGCGGGGTGCCGGCAGTCGAGCCGGGCCCGGCGGCCCTCGGCGGAGCGGGGGTCCGGCGTGAGCTGCTGCTCGGTGCCGTCGTCGGCCACGAAATGGCAGCGCTTGAGGCCGACGGCGCTCGCCGCCACCTCGATGGTCCCGCCCGGCACGGGGAACGCCGCGGGGAGCTTCGACTCGAGCTGCTGGCGCCCGTCGACGTAGAGCTGCGCCCTGTTGACGCCGGCGTTCTGGTTCTTCCAGTGCCGGACGTCGACGGCGTACTCGGCCTCCGGCCGGCGGAGACGGAAGAGCGACCGGCCGCCCAGCTGCCACCAGCGGAAGCGCTCCAGGGCGCTCCCGTCCCCGGGCCTCAGGCGCTTCTCGGCCCACCGTCGCCGCTGCTCCGCGAACATGCCGTTCCTCCCCGACCTCCGACCGACACGCTGTACTGGTGGCGACACTAGCACGGTGTACTAGTACGGCGTACTAGTACGCTGGTGGCGTGACGGGGACGAAGAGCTCGCGGGACCGGATCCTCGAGGCGGCCGTGGCGATGACCGGGGAACGCCTGGGCGCCGGGCTGAGCGTGCGGGCGGTCGCGGCGCGGGCCGGGGTGAGCACGGGCTCGCTGCGCCATCACTTCCCGACGCAGCGCGCACTGCAGGACGCGGTGCTCACCGCCGTCTACGACACCGTGGTCTCCGACGACTCGGTCATCCACGACACGTCGCTGCCGGCGCGGGACCGGCTGATCGCCTGCTTGCGGCTCGTCCTCGCGCCCGCGGCGCCGGGCGCGCCCTCGCGGAAGGCCTGGGGCAACGTCTACCGCACGTTCATCGCCGCCGAGCAGACCGAGGAGCTGCGCCGCACCTACCTGGCCGTGGAGCGCGAGGGGCAGCGCCGCATCGAGTACTGGCTCGCCGTGCTCACCGACCAGGGCGCGCTGGCCGAGGGCGACAACACCCGCCGGGCGCGGTTCCTCAACACCGTCCTCGGCGGGCTGTCGGTCGAGCGGGCCCTGCCGGCCGGGGAGTCGCTGCTGACCGTCGAGACCGAGACGCTCGCGATGGCCGTCGACGCCGTCCTCGGCTCAGGGTGACGCCCGGCGGGCCGTCTCCACCGCGCGGCGGATCGCGATCACGGCGCGGTCCCGCTCGGCCACCAGGGTGGGGAAGTCCCGGGTGTCGGCCTCGGCGGCGGTGCCCGTCACCATCGCGTCCCGCAGCTCGCCGGTGAGCTCGGGCGCGGCCAGGCGCGTCCACGGCGCCAGGAGCGAGGGCCCGAAGTGGTCGAGCATGTGCGCCATCCCGCCCTCACCCCCGGCGAGGTGGAAGGTCAGGCACGGGCCGTGCACCGGCCAGCGCAGCCCCGGCCCCTCGGTGATCGCGGCGTCGATCTGCTCCACGGTGGCCTCGTCGTTCGCGACCATGTGCAGCGCCTCGCGCCAGAGCGCCTCCTGCAGCCGATTGGCGACGAAGCCGGGCAGCTCCCGGTCCATCTCGATCACCGACTTGCCGATCCCGCGGTAGAAGTCGGCGGCGCGCCGCGTCACCGCCGGGTCGGTGCGGGGGCCGCCGACGACCTCGACGAGCGGGATCAGGTACGGCGGGTTGAACGGGTGCCCGACGACGAGGCGGGACGGGTCGGCCGCGCTCGTCGCCATCTCGCCCATCGGGAAGCCCGAGGTCGACGACGCGACGATCGCGTCGTCCGCGGTGGCCGCGACGAGGTCGGCGAGCACCGCGCGCTTGAGCGCGAGGTCCTCGGGCGCGCTCTCCTGGACGAACGCGGCGCCGGCGCAGGCCTCCGCGAGCGACCCCGCCACCCGCAGCCGCGACCGGTCGGCGCCCTCGTCGAGCCCCAGCTCCGTCAGCGCGGGCCAGGCGGCGTCGACGGTGCGCCGCAGCCGGGCCTCCGCGTCGGGCGCCGGGTCCCAGGCGGCGACGTCGAAGCCGCGGGCGAGGAAGTAGGCCGCCCACCCGCCGCCGATGACGCCGGCCCCGATGCAGGCGACCGTCACCGCGTCCCCAGGCCGAAGATCGCGCGGGCCTCGTCCGGGGTGGCGACCTGCGCGCCGAGGGACTCGACGATCGTCACCGCGCGGTCGACGAGCTGGGCGTTGGTCGCCTTCACCCCGCGCGCCAGGTAGAGGTTGTCCTCGAGCCCGACGCGGGCGTGCCCGCCGAGCAGCACCGACTGCGCCACCCACGGCAGCTGGTCGCGCCCGAGGGCGAACGACGTGAACTGGGCGTCGTCGGGGAGAAGGTTGACCATCGCCTGCAGGATCCCGGGGTCGGCGGGCGCGCCGTACGGGACGCCCATGCACAGCTGCATCAGCGCGGGCCGGTCGATCAGCCCCTCGTCGTGCATCACCTTCGCGAACCACAGCTGCCCGGTGTCGAAGATCTCCAGCTCCGGCTTCACGCCGAGCTCCTGGAAGCGCCGGGCGCCCTCCCGGAGCATCGCGGTGGTGGAGACGTAGAGCGCCTGGCCGTCGCCGAAGTTGTAGGAGCCGCAGTCCAGCGTGGCGATGTCGGGCCGCAGCTCCTCGACGTGCGGCATCCGGTCCTGCTGGCTGACGAGGTCGGTGCCGTCGACGGGCTTGAGCGGGTCCTCCTCGTCGACGACGAGGTCGCCGCCCATGCCCGCGGTGAGGTTGAGGACCACGTCGACGTCGCTCGCGCGGATCAACCGGGCGGTCTCGCGGTAGAGGGCGACGTCGCGGGAGCGGATGCCGGTCTCGGGGTGGCGGACGTGGACGTGCACGACGGCGGCGCCGGCCCGGGCGGCCGCGATGGCGTCGTCGGCGATCTGCTCCGGGGTCACCGGCACGTGGGGGCTCTTGCCGGGGCTGTCGGCGGCCCCGGTCAGCGCGGCGGTGATGACGACGTGGCGGTTCATGGATCGGGTCCCGGATCGTGTCACTGTGAGGCCTCCCGCAGGATCGTGTGCCGGATGAAGTCGTGGAGCGCGGCGCGCATGTCGTCCGCGCGGGCGGCCTCGGTCATCACGCCGACGCCGAGGCCGTCGACGAGCCCGGTCAGCTGGCGGGCGCGCAGCTCGGGGTCGAGGTCGGGGCGGAAGACGCCGGCCTCGACGCCGTCGCGCAGCGTCAGCAGGACCGTGCGGAACCACCGGTCCTGCGCCTGCGCGTAGAGCTCGCGGCGGCCGGCGTCGACGACCGCCTCGGCCCACACCTGCATCCAGATCGACCACTCGGGCTCGAGGACGGGGCCGGTCGGCATCTGCAGGTCGAGCAGGGTGACGAGGCGTTCGTGGGGGTCGGCGACGGCGTGCAGCGCGGCGGACTGGCGCTCGAAGGCCAGCTCGACGTTGTGGCGCAGGGCCTGGTCGAGCAGGGCGTCCTTGTCGTCGAAGTGGTAGTGCACGGCGGCACTGCTCGTGCCGGCGGCCTCGGCGACGTCGGCGACGCGGACCCGGTGGTAGCCGCGCGTCGCGATGAGCGTCCACGCCGCGTCGAGGATGCGCTTCCGGGCGCCGTCCGGGTCGGGCGCGGCCGGGGCGCGCAGCGCGGCGCCGGGGGCCGCGGTGACGGGCTGGTCGTCCCCGCGGGCCAGCCAGGCCAGCGGGACGCCGGCGACCTCGGCGATCGCCGCGAGCTCCGCGGTGGTGAAGCGTCGGCGCCCGGCGAGGGCCTTGGACAGCTTGGTCTCGTCGAGACCGATCGCGGCGGCCACGTGCCGGCGGGTCCCGACGCCGTCGACGGCCGCCGCCACGCGGCGCCGGAGCTCGTCGTCGGACACCTCCGGGACGGTAGGGGACGCTTGCGTCCATCGCAAGACTGGACTGACTGGACAGTCAGATTTGCGATAGTGAATGACACGGGTGTGAGGGCGCCGACCGGGGCGGCTGGTACCGTCGCTCTCGGTGATCGGAGAGGTGCGAGACCCCCTGCGACCAGGCATCCGGACGTCCTCGGTCCGGGTCGCCTCCGTCGTCGCGGTCGTGCTCACGGCGGGCGGGTTCGACCTCCTCGCCGAGCAGACGCTGCTCCACGTCCTCGGGGTCGCGCTCGCCGCGGCGGCCGTCGGCGCGGTCCGTCTGGCCCTGCGCGGGCGCCTCCGGCACCTCTTCGTGGTGATCAACCTGGCCGTGCTCGTGCAGCCCGCCGCGCACGCGATCACGACGCTGAGCCAGGCCGGCGCCGCGCGTCTCAGCCACCACCACGTCGTCCCCGAGCAGGTGAGCGCGCTGGCGCTCCAGCTCGCGATCACGCTGCTCGTGGTGGTGGTCGCGAGCAGCGAGCCCCTCCTCGTCACCGGCCGCCACGCGCACCTGCGGCTGCTGCGGATCGTCCTCGGGATCGCGCCGCAGCCCGCGCCGGGCACGCCCCGCCCGCCCGCGCCCGTCGAGGGCGCGGCCCCGTCGGTCGACCTGCTGCGGTGCCGCCCGCACCGGGGGCCGCCGGCCGTCCCGGTGTCCGCCGCCTGATCCTCCGGGGTCCGGCGTGACCCCTCGTGCCCTCCCGTGCCACGGACACCTCTCGGCCCTCGCCGGGTCGACCCACTCGTTAGGCGTGCCGCGTGACCCTGTCCGCCTCCCTCCGGCCCACCGACGTCTCCCGGGCCGCTCCCACGACCGCCGGGCTCGACGGCCCGGTCCCGTTGACCTGCCCGTCGTGCCGCGACGCGCTCGCGTTCACCGCCACCCCCGACCCGTCGTTCGACGGCACCTTCGGCGTCCTGATCTGCGGGTGCAGCGAGTACCCGGTGCTCGACGGCATCCCCGTCCTGCGTCGGGGCCGGGTCGACGTGCAGGAGCACGCGACCGGCCGCACCGAGGTCGCCGGGCCCGTCTTCGCCGAGCTCGTCGCCCTGCTCCGGGACGGCCGCGGCGCGGAGGCGCTCGTGGCGATGCTGGCCTTCCCGCCGCGGTCGCCGAGCCGGCGGGGGCTGCGGTTCCTGGCCCGCCGGACGCCGGCCGCCCGTCTGGCGCTCGCCGCCCGGCGCGCCGAGGTCCGCGCCATGCTCGACGACGTCGACGCCCTCACCGCGCAGGACTGGATGGAGCTGGCCTACCTCCGGTCGTCGGAGCGCATCGACCGGGAGATGTTCGGCTACTTCTTCGTCCGCTACGGCCAGCCCCGGTACCTGGCGTCGATCTCGCTGCTGCGCGCCCTGCCGGTCTCGGACGCCCCGGTGCTCGACCTCGCCTGCGGGTTCGGGCACACGATGTACCACCTCGCCGCGCGGGAGCGCCCGGTGCGGACCGTCGGGGTCGACCGCAACTTCTTCCAGCTCTGGGTCGGGCGCCGCTACATCGCGCCCGGGCAGACCTTCGTGTGCGCCGACCGGGTCGACGCGCTCCCGTTCGGCGACGACGTGTTCGCCGCCTCGACCTGCACCGACGCGTTCCACTACTTCGACGACCAGCAGGGCGCCATGGACGAGCTGCGCCGCGTGGCGCGCGCCGACACGGTGCTCGTCGACCGCGTCGGCAACCGCGCCATGGAGCCCCGCGACGCCGTGGGCGAGCGCGACGCCGCCGGCTACGTCTCCCTGCTGCGGGGCGCGCCGTGGCGCATGACCAGCGAGGACGAGGTCGTCCGCGACTACCACGACGGCCACGGCCCCCGGCTCGCCGCGCGGCGCCACCCCGCCGAGCTGGGGCGCAGCAAGTGGCTCGCGCTGTTCTCGAGCCGGGACACGAGCCTGTTCGTCGACCACGGGGTGTTCGACGCGCCGCCCCACGCCGCCGGCGCGCTGGGGGTCAACCCGGTGTACGCGGTGCGCCGCGACGGCGACGACGTCGTGCTCGCCTTCTCGTTCCCGTCGACCTGGTACGCGTTCGAGAACGCGGCGATGCTCGGCTACACGTCCCCCGGCGAGCGCCTCGACGCCGACGAGTTCGAGGCCCTCGTCGCCGGCGTCGCGGGGCCCGGGCACGTCGACCGCTTCGTCTCGCTCGGGCTCCCGCCGCGCTACGCCCGGCGCCCGGGGTCGGCGCTGCGGTCGTCGGTGCCGGCCGGGCTCGCCATCGGCGCCCGGCACGCCCTGCGCCGCCGTAGTCTGAGGTCATGACGGCATTCGGAGGGCTGTTCCGCGCGCCGAAGCTCGAGGGCGTCGAGGGGTCCGACGAGAGCGGCGAGCGCGCCCGGTTCGTCGGGCTCGACCTCGAGAGCGGCGTCGTGCGGGTGCGCCCGGCGCGTCCCGCGGAGGAGCCCCCGGAGGGCACCGCTCCCGAGGAGTAATGGCTACTCCGGCGGGCGCGAGACGTCGTCGATCGTCAGCGTGCCCAGGTCGATGTTGGCGATGTAGACCTCGGTCCCGTCCGGTGACACGGCCATGGCGACGTCGCCGGTGTACTCCTCGAGGAACCAGCCGGTGCGCACCTCGCGCGTCGCGGTGTCGACGGCGGCGAGGACCGGCGGGTCGGTGCCGATCGCGACGAACACCTGCTCGCCGTCGGGGGAGACCGCCATCCCCGCGACCGGACCGGGCAGCGGCACCTCGGCGACCGGGGTCGCGCGGCCGGGGTCGACGACGGTCAGCGCGTGCTCCGGGTCGCGGCTGCCGAGGTAGACCGCGGTCCCGGCGGGGGCGGCGACCGCGAGGTGGGCGGGTGCCCCGAGCGGGATCACACCCGCCGTCGCGCCGGTGCGCACGTCGACGAGCTCCGCGGTGGACCGGCGCTCGTCGACCGTCACCAGGCGCGTGGCGTCGTGCGCGGCCAGGCCGGTGGCGGTGCGGTCGAGCCGGCCGACGATCCGTCCCGCCGCCGGGTCGACCACGGCGATGCCGCCGCGGACCGGCACGAACACCGCGGTGCCGCCGGCGTCGACCACGGGGGCCCCGACCGGCGGCTCCGGGAGGGGCAGCGCGGCCGTGACGGTCGAGCGGCCCAGGTCGACCGTCACGAGGGCGTCGCCGGCGCCGCGGGTGGTGGCGACGTACAGCCGCTCGCCGGCCGGATCGGCGACCGCGCCGACGGTGCGCCGGTCGTTGCCGAGCGGGATCTCCGCGGCGATGGTGCGCCCCCGGGTGTCGAACACCGTGACCGTCCGGGAGCCCGCGTTGGCGATGACGGCGTCGCCGGTGGCGGTGAAGGCCACCGCGACCGGGCTGATGCCGATCGAGATGCCGGTGCCGACGTAGCGGCGCACGGCGGCGACGCCCGCGACGACCAGCAGGGCGACGAGCGCGACGACCAGCGTCCGGCGCACCCAGCGGCTCTGCGGCCACAGCGTGCCCGGGGACCAGCGGTGGATCGCCACGACCGTGTCGGGAGGGGGCGGCTCGGGCCCCCGCTCCGGCACCTCGAGCCGCGCGGTCGGACGGCGACGCAGCGCGGCCGCCGCGTCCGCCGCGAACGCGCCGGCGCCTGCGTGGCGCGCCTCCGGGTGCTTCGCCATCCCGCGCGCGACGACGTCGCCCAGCGCCGCGGGCAGCGCGTCGGTCAGCGGCGCGCGGTAGAGGTGCGCGGCGACCAGCACCGAGGCGTCCTCGTCGCCGAACGGCGGGCCGCCGGTGAGGCACTCGTACAGCAGGCAGGCGAGCGAGTACACGTCGGACCGGGCGTCGGCGGGCTCGCCGCGCAGCCGCTCGGGCGCCATCGAGGCGAGCGTGCCGATGACGGTGCCGTCCTCGGAGTCGGTGGCGGGGCCCGCGGCGCGCGCGATCCCGAAGTCGGCGAGGTAGGCGAAGTCGCCGGGCCCCACGAGCACGTTCGACGCCTTGACGTCGCGGTGCACCAGCCCGGCCGCGTGCGCGGCGTCGAGGGCGGCCGCGACCTGGGTGACCAGCGCGACCGCCCGCCGCGGCTCGAGGGGGCCGTCGCGCAGCAGCGTGCCGAGGTCGGTGCCGTCGATCAGCCGCATGTCGAGGTAGAGCTGGCCGTCGATCTCCCCGAAGTCGTGCACGGGGACGACGTGCGGTTCGCGCAGGTCGGCGGCGGCCTCGGCCTCCCGCCGGAACCGCGCCCGGTACCCGGCGTCGGCGCTGAACCGGGGGTGCAGGAGCTTGAGCGCGACCCAGCGCGAGCGGCGCGTGTCCCAGGCGCGGTACACCTCGCCCATGCCGCCGCTGCCCAGCGACGGGCCCAGCCGGTAGGGGCCCAGCTCGGCGGCCGTCACCCTCTCAGCGTCCAGGAGAGGGCACGCCGTCACCATGGGCCACTGCGGTGCACCTGGTCAGAGGAGCGCGCGCAGGTCCCCGACGATCGCGGACGCGTCGGTGGTGTCCGGCCAGTGGCGCGCGAGACGCCCGGCCGGGTCGACGAGGTAGGTGATCGCGGTGTGCGGGACGGCGTAGCCGTCGGGGTCCTCGGGGTCGGCGCGGCGCCGGGCGAACACGCGGAAGGCGCGCTTGGCGGCGTCGACCTGCTCCGCGGTGCCGGTGAGCCCGGTGAACCGGGGGTACGACGCGGCGAGGAAGGCGCGCATGACCTCGGGGGTGTCGCGGTCGGGGTCGACGCTGACGTAGAGCGGGCGGACCGTGTCCGCGGCCTCGCCCAGCTCGTCGAGGGCGGCCGTCAACTTCGTCAGTGCCCGCGGGCAGACCACCCGGCACGACGTGAAGCCGAACTGCACCAGCAGCCACGCGCCCGCCCAGGAGCCGGCGTCGACGGGCGTGCCGTGGTGGTCGACCAGGTCGAACGCGATGTCGGCCGGTGGGGTGGCCGGTGCGCTCACGGCACGAGCTCGACGTCGTGCGCCGTGCCGGGCGCCACGTCGATCCGCAGGCCCTCGGGGACGGGCCGGACGGCGTCGCCCGCGCCGACCTCCTGGCCGTCGATCCGCAGCCGGGCGCTCGCGGGGAGCCGGCCGATCACCACCGCGCCCTCGTCGCCGGCGCCGGCGCCGAGGCGGCGCACCCGCGCGTGCAGCACCCCGTCGACGACCTCGGCGCGGCTGACCTCGACGTCGCGCCCGACCTCGGTCAGCGCGGGCTCGGCGAAGTGCTCCGGTCCCCAGGGCTGCTGGTAGAGCTCGTGGAGGCCGTCGGGGACGTTGAGGCGGGCGTAGCCGAGCAGGACGTTGCCGGTCATCGGCTCGATCTCGGTGCGGTGGCCCTCGCCGTCGGTGGGGGTGTCGTTGCGGGGGTAGTACAGGCCGCCGTCGCGCCACGTGGGGCCCATGTAGCGGTCGACGTGGGCGAGGATGCCGTCGAGCGTGGCGCGGTCGCCCATCTCCGAGGCCCAGGCCGCGACCCAGCCGGTGTCGCAGGTGTCGTTGACGACCGTCTGCCCCATGACGTTCATGGCGGGCGTGGAGCGGACCGAGATCGTGCCGTCGTCGCCCGGGATCAGGAAGTCGGCGACCTGGCGGGGGTAGTTCTCGCGCACGAACTCGCGGTTCCAGGTGTTCATCAGCGCGCCGCACCAGGCGTCGACCCACGGGGCCTGCAGCGCGTTCGGCGCGACGACCCTGCTGTCCTCGAGGATCATCTGGTTGTAGTGGCCCGTGTCGTCGAGACGCCCGAAGTCGGCCCAGGCCTTCTGGTAGCCGGCGACGACCTCGTCGGCGCGGTCGCCCCCGGTGATCATGTCGTGCAGGCGGAAGCCGAGGATCGCGGGCTGGTTGCAGATCTGGAACACGCAGTTGGGCTCGCAGGCGATGCCCAGGTAGCCGTTCTCGACCATCTGCCAGTAGAGGTGCTCGGACAGCGAGTCGCGGTCGTAGGCGAAGCGCTTCTCCTCGCCGCCCCAGAAGAACGACCAGTGCGCGAAGGTCAGCGAGCCGGGCGCGGCGTAGCGCTCGTCGGCGAACAGGGCGTCGTGCAGCAGGGAGCAGGACTGCACGTACGCCGAGTACATGATGTTGTCGCGCACCACCGGGTCCCACTCCTCGTGGTAGCCCTCGGAGAGGTGTGCGTTCATGACCATCCCGCCGCGGGAGACGTCACGCCAGTAGAGCCAGACGTCGGGCATCAGCAGCTTGTCGATCAGCCGCTGGATCACCGGCCGGAACACCCCCGGCGCCGCGGGCAGGCGGTGGCGGTGGGTGAGCGCCAGCCCGTAGATCATGTAGGCGAGCTGGAAGCGGTAGCTGCCGAAGTCGTCCTCGCCGGCGCCCTTGCCGTGCATCAGCGACCAGTCGTGGGGCAGCTGGCGCGAGAGGTTGTCCCAGTGACGCAGGTGGCCCAGCTGGGCCGCGTCCAGCATCGACGGCGTCGTCATGCACCGCGACGCTACCCAGCACCGTGGGCGCCACCACACCCGATCGGGTGTGCCGGGTCACGCGCCGACGCGGTGTGCTGCGCGCACATCGACCTGGAGGTGCTCGCGGTGAACGGTCCCGGTGACATCCTGCGCGCGGTCGCGCCCCGGTTCGGGGACAGGCCCGCGCTGGTCACGGCCACGCGCACGCTGAGCTTCGCAGAGCTCGACGCGCTGAGCGACCGCGTCGCCGCCGGGCTCGTCGCGCGCGGCGTGCGGGCCGGTCAGGCCGTCTCGCTGTACGCGCAGAACCGGTGGGAGTGGGTGGTCGCGTACCACGGCGCGCTCAAGGCAGGCGCCGTCGTCAACCCCGTGAACGTCATGCTGACCCCGGAGGAGCTCGCGTTCGTGCTGCGCGACTGCGACGCGGCGGCGGTGTTCACGAGCGCCGAGCAGGCGGCGACGGTCCTCGAGCTGACCCGGGACCTGCCCGCGCTGCAGACGGTGGTGGCGTTCGGGGATGTCGACGGGGCGCTCGCGTTCGACGAGCTGCTGCACTCCGACGCCCCGGTCCCGGCGCTGACCGCCGATCCCGACACCCCGTCGACGATCGGCTACACGTCGGGCACGACGGGCCACCCGAAGGGCGCGGTGCAGAGCCACCGCGCGGTGCTGCTCAACTGCGCGCTGACCGCGACGATGCACGGGCGCCGGGAGGACGACGTCGTCGTCACCGCGCTGCCCGCGCCGCACGTCTACGGCAACGTCGTGATCAACGGGACCTTCCTGGCCGGTGGGACGGTCGTGCTCATGGAGCGGTTCGCGCCCGGCGAGGCTCTGCGCCTGATCACCGAGCACCGGGCGACGCTGTTCGAGGGCGTGCCGGCGATGTACGCGATGCTGCTCGCCGACCCCGGCCTGGCCGACGCCGACCTGTCGTCGCTCACGCGCTGCACGGTGGGCGGGCAGACGATCCCGCTGTCGACCATCGAGCGCTGGCAGGACCGCTCGGGCGCGCCGCTCATCGAGCTGTGGGGGATGACCGAGGTCGCGGGCCTCGGCACCACGCACGCCCTGCACGCGCCGCCGGTGCCCGGGTCGATCGGGGTGGCGCTGCCGGGGATCGAGCTGCGGATCGCCGACCTCTCCGACGTGGGCCGGGACGCGCCGGTCGGCGAGCCGGGCGAGCTGATGGTGCGCGGCCCGCTCGTGATGATGGGCTACCACGGCAACCCGGAGGCGACCGCCGAGACGATCGAACCGGACGGCTGGCTGCACACCGGCGACGTCGCGACGAAGGACGCCACCGGGCACGTGTTCGTCGTCGACCGCCGCAAGGACATGATCATCACGGGCGGCTACAACGTCTACCCGGCCGAGGTCGAGCGCGTGCTCGCCGCGCACCCGTCGGTCGCGATGGTCGCGGCGGGCCCGGTGCCGGACGCGGTGCGGGGCGAGCTGGCGTGCGCGTACGTCGTACCGGCGGCGGGCACGAGCCCGACCGAGGAGGAGCTCATCGCCTACGCGGGCGAGCACCTCGCGGCCTACAAGCGGCCCCGGCTGGTCCGCTTCGTCGAGACGCTGCCCGCCACGTCCACCGGCAAGATCATGCGGCGGGAGCTCATCAAGCAGTTCACGCCGTGACACGGAGGTGAGCGCGGCGTTGGATGACGGCATGGAGCACCCGGTCGCGCCCGAGCACGGGCGGCACGCAGCGAAGCGGAGCTGCCGCGCCGGAGGCGTCGACGACATCGTCGGCCTGCTCGACCGCCGGGCCGCGGTCCGCGCGGCGCTGGAGGTGCTGCGCGCCGAGGGCGACGTCGCGTGGGTCGCGGAGCCGGGCGAGGCGATGTCGCAGGACCTCACCATCGCCCAGCTCTCGGGCGACCGGACGGGCCTGCTGCGCGGACTGACCGTGTCCCGCGGACTCGGGCTCACCGGCAAGGTGCACGGCACCGGCACCCCGGCCTGGGTGGACGACTACTTCGGTTCCGCCGAGATCACGCACACCTTCGACCGGCTCATCGACCTCGAGGGCGTGCAGCGCCTGCTCGCCGTCCCGGTGCGCCGCGAGGGCCGCCTGTTGGGCGTGCTCGCGGTCGGAGCGCGCTCGGCGGGGACGTTCGGCGGGCGCGCGGCCGAGCGCGCGGAGGCCGTCGCCGACGAGGTGGCCCTGGCGGTCGCGGTGGCCGAGCAGGCGCGGCTGGCCCGCGAGGTCGCCGTGCACGAGGAGCGCAGCCGCATCGCCGCCGACCTGCACGACAGCGTCGGTGCGCTGCTCTTCGCCATCGGGTCGGGGGTGGCGGGGCTCAGCGAGACGCTCGGCGCCGACCCCGAGCTCGCCGCGCGCCTGGAGCGGCTGCAGCAGCAGGCGGGCGAGGCGTCCGCCGCGCTGCGGGACTCGCTGCGGACCCTGCGCGCCTCGCCGGCCGCCCTCGAGCTGTCTGTGGACCTGCAGGCGGACTGCTCGGCGTTCCGCGACCGCACCGGGGTGGCCGCCGAGCTGGTCGTGCTCGACGACCCGCCCGCGCTGCCGCCGTCACGGACGCAGGTCGTGCTCGCCGCGGTGCGCGAGGCGCTGCTCAACGTCGAGAAGCACGCGGCGGCGTCCGCGGTCGTCGTCACCGTCGCCGCCCGGGCGGGCGGCGGGCTCGTCGTGGCCGTCACCGACGACGGCGCCGGGCTGCCCGCGGGGCACACGCCCGGCATCGGGCTGACCACCACCACCGACGCGGTCCGCCGCCTCGGCGGCTCGCTGCGCGTCGCGTCGGACCCGTCGGGCGGCACGACCTGGCGCCTCGAGCTCCCGTGCTGAGGGCGCCGACGGTCCGGGTGCTGGTGGTGGACGACCACCCCGTGGTCCGCGACGGCGTCGTCAACCAGCTCGGGCGGCACAGCGACATCGCGGTCACCGGGCACGCGGCCGACGCCGTCGAGGCCGTGGCCGCGTGCGCCCGCGACCACCCCGACGTCGTCCTGCTCGACCTGCGCCTGCCCGACGCCCTGGCCGCCGACGTCGTCCCGCGCCTGCGGGCGGTGTCGCCGGCGAGCCGGGTCCTGCTGTTCACTGCGTTCCCCGAGCACTCGGCGGTCGGCCCGTCGCTGGCGGCGGGCGCGGTGGGGCTGCTCGTCAAGGACGCCTCGGGGGCGGCGCTGGGCGACGCGATCCGGGAGGTCGCCCGCACCGGGACCTACCGCGGCGCCGGCCCGGACGCCGGCGACGCCCCCGTGACCCCGCGCGAGTACGACGTGCTCCGGCTCGTCGCCGCGGGGCACACCAACGGCGAGATCGGCGCCGCGCTGCACCTCTCGCCGAACACCGTGAAGACCTACCTGCACAACGTCATGCGCAAGCTCGACGCCCGCAACCGCGCCCAGGTGATCACGAACGCCCGCGCGCACGGGCTGCTCTGAACCGGGGCTCGTCAGGTCACGCGAACGGTCCGCCCGGCGAGAACGCGTGCGCCGCGAAGCGTTCGCCCATGAGCCGGTGCACGGCGGTGTCGGGGTGCAGGTTGTCGGGGAGGGGGTGCTCGACCGCGTCCTGCTCGCCGTAGAGCGCGAGGCCGTCGAGCAGGTGCAGGTGCGGGTCGTCCCCGCGCTCGGTGACGACGCGGGCGAGCTCGGCACGGATCGCGCGCAGCGACAGCCGCCCGGTCGGCCCGTCGACGACGTCGGCGGGGTCGCCGGTGGCGCGGAAGCGCACGGTGCCGTCGGTGAAGTCCGGAGCGCCGGGGCCCGGGGTGTCCTCGTGGATCGGGCACAGCACGGGGCCGATGACCAGCAGCGGCGTCGTCGGGTGCCCGTCGCGCAGGGTGTCGAGGAAGCCGTGCACCGCCGGCGCGAAGGCCCGCCGGCGCATGACGTCCCCGTTGACGAGGTTGATCCCGATCTTGACGCTGAGCAGGTCGGCCGGCAGGTCGCGCATGGCCCGGGCGACGAACGGGTCGAGCACCATGCTGCCGCTGAACCCGAGGTTCACCAGCTCGACGTCCCCGGCCGCGGCGGCGAGCGCGGGCCAGGTCCCGGTCGGGCCCGCGGCGTTCGAGCCCTGGCTGATCGAGCTGCCGTGGTGCACCCACACGCGGCGGTCGCCGGCGGGGAGCGGGGCGACGGGCGCGTCGGTGCGCAGCGCGACCAGCTCGGTGCGCTCGTGGTGGGGCAGCCAGAGCTCGACGCGCTTGTCGCCGCGAGGCAGATCCGCGAAGCGGACGGTCGCGGCCGGCCCGTCGGCGGTCTCCGTGGCGCCGCTCGCGAGGTCGACGGTCACGGTGGTGCCGCCGTGGGTGTGCTGCTCGCCGGCGGGCACGCCGTCGACGACCAGGTCGACGCGGCCGTCCGGGCGCGGCGGCATGCCGCGGAACCGCATCGTCGTCCGGTGGAGCTCGAGCTCGACGACGGTGGCCGCGGTGCGGACGGCGAGCCGCACCCCGGCGGGGCACGCCTCGGCGGACAGCAGCTGCGCGTCGGCCCGGGCGCGCGCCCACGCGGGCAGGCGGTGCACGAGCAGGCCCCGGCCGGTGGTCTCGAGCTCCGTCGCGCCGCGCACCAGGTCCGCGGTGATCGGCGTGTCGATCAGGGCCGCCACGTCGTCGGTCACGGCGGGGTCCTCCTCGTCGGTCGGTGTCGATCACCATGGTGCCAACGGCCCACCGGCGAGGGCGTCGAGCGCGCGCTGGGCTACGTGCTCGTCGGGATCGCGGGGTGACCGGCTACGGCCACGACGACGTCTTCTTCCCGGTGAGCTCGGCCAGCACGGTCTCGCCGCGGGCCGTCGCCTCGTCGCCGCGTCGCGCGGCCTCGGCGTGGAGGAGCCCGTAGGTGAATCCCGGTTCCCCGGCGTCGTGGGCGAGCTGCACGAGCTCGAGGAGGACCTCCCGTTCGACCACGGTGTCCTGGTGATCGCCGAGGCGGGTCTGCACCTTCTTCGCGACGGCGGCCACGCGCGCGGCGTCGTCGCCGTGCAGCCCCTCCGCCGACTCCGCGGCGTAGCGCAGGCGCTTGGCGGTCTTGCGGACCTCGTGCAGCAGCTCGGCACGCTCCTGTTCGGAGCCCGCCCGCGACACCGCCTTCACGGCGCGACGCACACGGCGCTCGTCGCGGCGGACGCAGCGGGTGAGGACGGCGGCGGCGTCCGCGCCGGCGAGGTCGGTGAGCGGGGGAGCGTCGGTCAGGCGCCGCAGCCCGCTGATCAGGTCGGCGAAGCGGGCGCCATCGAGGACGGTGAGGAGGTCGCGGTGGGCCCGGCGGTAGCGCTGCCGGAGGACCGCGTGCACCCGCTGGTCGACGGGCCCCAGGACGAGCACCTCGGGGATCGTCGCGAGGATCTGCGCGAGCTGCTCCTCCACGACCTCGGCGTCGCGCGCGACCCCGGCCTCGCCGGCGACCCAGCGCAGCTCGTCACGCAGCGGGTCGGTGACCTCGCGGCGCAGCACCGGCCGGTACGTGGCCAGCACGGTCCGCAGACGCCGGGCGGCGACCCGGAACTGGTGGACCGCGTCGGGCTCGTCGGCGCGCACCGGGTCGATCGTCGCGGTCAGCGCGTCCACCCGCGCCCGCACGATGCCGAGCACCACGGTGCCGGCGTCGACCTCGGTGTCCACGAGATCGTGGTACCACGGACGAGCCGTCGCGGAGGTCACGATGACGACGTCGTCGTCGCCGGAAGCGTCCCGACAAGAGAGGTGGACATGATCAGGAGACGCCGCGCGGCGGCGGCCGCCGTCCTCGCGATCGCCGTGACGTGGACGGTGGTCACGGCCGGCCCGGCCGCCGCGATCGCCGACGGTGAGGACGCGCCGCCCGAGTTCGGCTTCGCGGCCTCGCTGAGCATGCGGCTCCAGCCCGTCGTCGGCCCGGGCCTGCCAGCGGCTGCTCGGGCGCGCTCGTCGCCCCGCGCTGGGTGATCACCGCGGGCTACTGCTCGGTCGACCCGTTCTTCAACCGCGTCTCCGGCACGCCGCCCTACGTGATCGAGGTCATCGTCGGCACCGAGCGGTCCGGATCCGGGACGGTGGCGAGGCACGCCGTCCGGATCCTCCAGGCCCCCGGATCGGACGCGGCGCTGGTCGAGCTGGACGAGGCGGTCACCTCGATCGAGCCGCTCGCGGTCTCCCGTGACGCGCCCGCGCCGGGCGAGGACCTCGTCCTCGCCGGTTGGGGCTCCACCGACGCCGCCGCGGACCCCACCCACCGCCCGGAGCGGCTGCAGAGCGGCGAGTTCGAGGTCGCCGGGGTCGCCCCGCGCGAGCTGACCGTGACGGCGACGGGACCGAAGCGGACGACGAGCGCCTGCCCCATGGACTCGGGCGCGCCGTACATGTCCCCGCGCGACGGGAAGCCCCGACTCGTCGCGACCGTCACCAACGGGCCGCCGTGCCCGCACGCCCTCCCGGGGACCGCGGCGCGCACGGACGTGATCGCCGATTGGATCGCCGGACAGACCGGCACGAGGAACTGACCTCGGCCGACGAGCCCGGAGGTCGGGGTCACCCTGCGGATTCGCGAGCCCGTCGTTCGCTCCGTCGGTGGTGTGGGGGCCTCCCGGCCCCACGGATGATCGTGGCGACGGTCGACCCGGGGAGGGCCGCAGGATGGCGGGTTTCACGCTCACGGGGTCGCTGCTGACCCCGCGCGGAACGTTCGGCGCGACGAGACTCGACGACGGGCGGGTCCTCGTCGCCAGCGGGCTGGGCGCCGACGGTTAGGGAGTGCTCGATACCGAGGTGTACGACCAGGCCACCGGACAGTGGAGCAGCGCCGGTGCGCTGCACGGTGTCCACGTGCGGCCGCAGCTGGCGGCCACCGACCAGGGCGCGGCCCTCGTCGGCGGCGACCCGCGGGCGGTGACGTCCGGCTCGAGACGTGGGACGCCGCCACGACTACGTGGCAGTCGCACATCGTCGACCCCTACCTGGGCGCCGCGGACGGCGGAGGTCCTCGACGGATCACCTCGACGTGGTGTGCGGAGCCCGCGCACCCCTGGACCCGCTCGGTACGGGTCGCTTCTTGCGTGTCGCGCTCGTCGACGGATCGGTGACACCGATGCTCACCCCGGACTACGACCGGGCGCACGCCTTCGTGGTCGCGCTCGCCGACGGTTCGGTCCTGGCCTGCTCGGGCAGCGGGGTGGCGGTCGGCGCGTCGGGAGACCTGGTCGAGTACCTCGCCCGGACCTCGGAGCTGTTCGAGCCGGTCGAGGAGGCATGGCGACCGCTCGGACGGCTCGCCGTCCCCACGTCAGCCTCGACGCCGCCGGCCAGTGCCTGGCGGTGCTCGACGTGGACGCCCTGATGGTCGGCGGCAGCGACCAGACCGACACCTACACCGACGTCGTCGAGCACTTCTCGGCGTCGACGGGACGATGGACCCGACGCGCGCCCCTGCCCGACCGTCGCGACCTCCACACGACCACGGCGCTCGACTCGACCACCGTGCTCGTCATCGGCGGTGAGGGCGGGACCGGTGTCCGGGCGGACGGCTACACCTACGACGTCACCACCGACGTGTGGAGCCCGCTCGACGCGATGAACCGGCCCCGCCTGGGACACGCCGCGGTCGTCCTGCCCGACAACTCCGTGCTCGTCGTCGGCGGCGCGGACGACGGGAGCTGCGAGCTCCTCGCGTGATGGTGGGAGTCGGAGGTGTCCGGCGGTAACGGCAGACCGGACGATTGCGACATCTGCGGCGTGACCCGTCACGCCGGGGAGCGGCCCCGACACACGCCGCACGCTGATGCGCTCGACGCCCCGACCGTGACCCTCGGAGTCCAGGGCCCACCGAACCAGCCACCGCCTCCCGGCGCCTGGGCCCGGCCGCCGGCGCCGCCCCAGGCGCCGCCGCCGCCCTCGGCGAACGGGTGGGCGATCGCCGCACTCGTCCTCGGGCTGGTGACGCTGGGGCTGTCGCCGCTGCCCGTGCTCAACCAGGGCGGCATCCTCGCGGGGCTGGTCGGCATCGGGATCGGCATCACCGCGGTGATCGTCGGGCTCCGGCGCGGCAGCCGCATCGTGATGGCCTCCGTGGGTCTCGGGCTGTCCGTCCTCGGGGTCGTGCTGTCGTTCGTCTTCACCGAGATGTACGTCCGCGAGCTGGACCGAGCGTTCACCGATGCGGGCCTGCCGAACGTGTCGGAGTCGTACGTCGCCGGCCCGCGCACCTTCACGCTCGAGGTGACGAGCACGGGGTTGGACTCGCTGTCGAGCGTGAACTGGACGAACTCCACGGGCGGGATGGACTCCGAGCGCGACCGGACCTCGCCCTGGCGGCAGACGGTGACGATCAGCGACGGGGCGGGCGCCATGGTCTCCGGCGGTGGGTGGGTCGACAGCGGAAGCGCGGAGCTCACGTGCACGATCCGCGAAGGCGACCGGGTGGTGGATACGCAGACGGTCCGCGGCCAGTACGTCAACGTCAACTGCGACACCTACTGAGCGGCGCGCTCCCTGCGCTTCCGCTGAGTGGAACGGACGCCCCCCGGCAGGATTCGAACCTGCGACTCCGGCTCCGAGGGAGGACGGCGAACCACGGATACTGTCCCTATCACCAGGGACTCTGCAGGCGCGGGCCGCCGCAGAACCCGCACTCAGCGTGCCTTCGACGTGGGACGTCGGGTGCGGCGGAGGTGGTGGCCTCTCATCCCGAGTGCGACGGCGCCCGAGCCGCGCTCACGGATTTCGCTCGGCCTCCTACAATTTGCATACGGTTGCCGATGGGCTGTCCGGCCCAGCTGCTCAGGGCTGGTGGGTCATTGCGGCACCGTCCGTGGGATTGAACAATTCAAGCATGGAGGATTTCCTCTGCGCGATCTGCTTGATCGAGCACCCGACGACAACGTCTTGCGGTGCGGTGACGATCGTCGATGGCACTGCGATGTGCAGGTCTCATGCGCTGGAGAAAGTCTTCCAACCAATTCGGTCGTGTGAGTGTGCTCGTTTGCCGAAGACTTTCTATCTGAACGAGGCGCCGCGCGGCTGGGCTGACGCGCTCGTCAAAGAGGCAGCAGGGAACTGGAAGGAACTCGTGCATTGCGCTGACTGTGAACGCAACTTCTCGATAGACGGATGGGACAAGTACACCCATCAGGTTGTGGCGCAGATCGAAGACCTGACGCGATGGGAGGAGGAGGCCGACTCCCTCGCTCGTCGTCAGGAATTGATGCTGCGGGTCCGCGGCGGTACGGAGGCGGAGGAGTGCGTGTGGGCAGATTGCTCAGAAGCCCGTGTTCGCGGGGTACTCTACTGCCTGGACCACCTCTGGAAAGTCGGGCGGCGGCGATAGGATATAGGCGGTCGCACGCTAGCACCTCGAGCAGTTCCGGCAGCACCGTGACAACGATCAGGTCGAGGTCGGCCTGGCTGTCGGACCCGCGTACGCGAACTTGCTCGGCGGCCGGGACCATCTACGCCTCGCTCAACGTTCTGCTTGCCATTGCAGGTCGTCCCACGAGACACGGTGTTGCGAACCAAGAGTCAGGTCGGCGTCGGTGAGTGAGTTTGTGGATCAGTCGCTGTCGCCCCGCCGACGACTGCTGCGCATCGCCCGACGGGCGGGTCAGCTCGGAGTTCGCCAGTAGTGAAGATCTCGCGCAGGTCGAATGCGCGGATCTCACGTAGCGCGGACCAGACGGTTTCAGGGTCGTCTCCGGAGCCCCGGTCGTCCCGGGTAAGTGAGCGTCGAAACCGAATTCATCCTGAGCGCGGACGAAGGCCTCTCGCAGCTCACCCTGGCCCAACGGGAGCTCTCGAAAAGGTCGTGGGAGTCCCCAGGTCGGCCCGCGGTCGAGCTTCGCCGCGCCACGATCCTGAATCCCCCCGGATGCATCGTCGTAGGTTCGCGCTCGTGACTCATGCCGGACAGGCCAACTTCGTGACGGCGACTCAGCCGGCCGCGGCATCGCGCGGCCGGACCGAGTGAAGAGATCTGCTTCGGATGGGCCGGTCGAGGCTGTATGAGCGACTTGTCCTGCGACGGTGGAAGTCGAGGAGGACGGACTTCGCCCGGGCGTCGACAGGCGATACCTATGGCGCTCCGGGTGTCCATGACGGGTCAGTCCTCGTCCATGAGCCATGCGATGAGGACGTGGTGCTGGTCGACGGCGATGACGCCGGCGTCGAAGGTGGCCGAGGTGAGGGGTTGCCAGCCCCGTTGCCCAGCTGAGCGCTTCCACCGGCGCAGTGGTCGGTTGATCCACCATCGGGCGTCGCGTCCGGCGTAGGCGGTGATGGCGTCGGCGAGCTCCTCGGCGCGATCGGACCCCACCCGCTCGGTGCTGGTGTAGGCCATGTCTTCGTCGATGATCTCGGCGAGGGCGTCGCGAGCGGTGGCGCGGTCGACCTCGTCGAGCTCGGCGGCTGTGGTGTTCTTCGGCCAGGTGAGGAAGCCGCCGCCGTCTCGGTCGGTGGTTCCGGGCCACAGCGCGGCGGGTGGGTTGGCCAGGACCGCGTCGAGCGCGGCCTCCGTGCTCAGCTGCGGTGGTCGTCGGGTGCGGACCATGGCGCTGCTGCCTCGCTCGGTCTCGACGGCGTCGAACAGAGCTCGCAGCTCGGGTGGGGTTGCGGGGTCCTCGGTGTCGCCGTGGGCGAAGCGGGCGGGCGGCACGCGGGGCCACCAGTCCATCGGTGTATCGAGCGCGGTGATCACGGCGCGGGCGTGGTCGAGGTCGATCTCGGGTGCGGGTCTGGTGTCGCTTGGGGTGACCTCGGGCAACAGGGCGCGGCACGCGCCGCACATCGGAAGCGCGGTGAGCGTTCCATCGGCCTCGACGCGGTAGGTGTCGACGGTGATCTCGGTGATCACCAGTTCGGCGGGTTCGAAGCCGCGGCTCCACAGCAGCGCGGAGACCGCTCGGACGGGGGTGTGCCTCGCGTCTTCGTGGTGGACACCATTCGAGGTCCGTCGTTGGTCGAACAGCGCGTGCAGCGCGAGTTGCTGTTCGGGATGTCGCGGGTCGCTCCATTCCGATTCGACCCGGCCGGTGTGCGGGTCGGTGGCGACGCTGAGCTGGGCCCAGCCCTGTCCGTCCTGGCATCTCATCGGCCGTCATCCCTCGTCGCGATGGACTGGTCGGGCACCTCGGGTGTCATGTCACGTGGTGGTCGGGGGTGGTAGGTGAAGCCGATGGTTTCCAGGTCGGGGTCTGCCTCGATGGCGGCGACGAGATCGGGCGCCCCGATCACTCGGGTGCCCCAGAGGTCGTAGTCGGTCCACAGCAGCCAGGAGCGGTCGGCGGGCCAGATGTTGTCGGGTGTGAGCCCGCCGCGGTTGAGCCGGGCGGCGTCGAAGACCGCCCGCAGCGGTCCGGCGAGTACGACCGGTGTCATCGGGATCGGGCTGTCGAGCGTGTTGTAGAAGCAGAAGCACGGTGTCTCGAACCCGCCGGCGCTGTGCTCGGCCAGCACGGCCAGCAGCCGCTCGGCGCTGAGCGGGTCGAGACTGCCCTCGGGCGGGGTCTGGATCGACTCGGGCCAGCTGCGGATCGGGAACCACCCCGACGACGGCGGCACCGGATACCCCTCGATCTCGCCGCCGTCCAGCGGCGAGCCGAGACGCGCGGCGAGCTCGCGCCAGCGCAACCGCCGCCAACCCGTCGGCGGCGGGTCGTGGAACGGTGTCGACTCGTAGACCAGGATCCCGATCGCGTCCTGGCCCGGGTGCTCGTCGCGCCAGCGCTGCTCGACGCTGCGTGGCACGACGCCGGGCGCGGCGGCCGTCGGGTCCTCCCACATGCCATGCAGCACCCACGTCTCGGCCGGCCATCCCAGCGGCGCGTAGCCCAGGAACCCGGCGTCGTGCTGGCCTTCGAGCCAGTCCAGCTCTGCGTGGACGGCCTCACGCAGCTCGCCGAGCTCGGGCTTCGTGCTCACGTCGTAGATCGTGGCTCACCGGGCACGGTCGCTGTAGGCGAATACACAGATCCGATCCAGGACAGGACAACCGAGGTGGAGCGCCGCTCCGAGCGCCGCGCGGATCGGCGACCCGACGGAGTCGAGGTGCGAGACCCGTGGATGCGGAAGTACCGGACGACCTACAGGCTGCGGGAACGGGTCTCGTGGCCTGCCGGTGTGCGGCACTCTTTGGGTCATGACTGCGACCAACTGTGCGGAGTAGGCGCGCTTGATTCCCAGGAGGCCCTGTGCCTCCGGGGTCGAAGGGCGATGACGCAGGCCACGGAGGGCGCCCCCGGCAGGATTCGAACCTGCGACACCGGCTTTAGGAGAGCCGTGCTCTATCCCCTGAGCTACGGGGGCCCGGGAGAAGGGTAGCGGCAGGGGTGGCCCGGCGATCGTCGTGCCTGAGCGTCCAGCGCGGGCGCGCCGCCGGCCGCCCGACCGGCTGAACCGTTCCGGCGGGCCCCCCGAACCGTTTCGTGCCGACCTCCCATCGGGAACCGGTTGGGCACCGCTGGCCGACGGCCGGCGGTCGGGGCGGCTCCGCCGGCCGTTGAGCCACCAGCGACGGCGGGGTCGTCACCGCGTATCCATGTCTGTGATGTGGGTCACTCGACACGGACGAGCGATCATGGAGACGTGCTCGTCTGCGGGCATGGACCTCGAGACCGTCACGGCTGCGCTCCGCTTCCCCGACACCCTGATCATCGAGGCGGACGGCGACGTCTACGCGATCTGCGATCCGGACGGCACCTACGAGCAACGCCCGCGCAACGGCTGGGCCACGGTGGTCACGTCGGACGCGCACGACACGGCCTCGGACCTCGGGCGGCCCGGCGTCTTCCGCCTGAACCTCGGGCTGCTGCGGGAGCGTGCGGCCGAGGTCGTCGGGGGTCGCACCGATCCCACCGAGCACGACCTCACCGCGCTCGACGTGCTGATGCCGCACCCCGTCTACGGCGCGTACGGCTTCGTCTGCGTCCTCACCCCGGATCAGACGTGGCCGCAGGTGCAGGAACTCATCGACGAGGCGCACGCCCACGCGGTGGCGCGGGAGGGAGCGCGCCGGCCGCGGACACAGCGCTCCTAGAACAGCTCGCGGACGCCCTCGGACTCGGCCGGCATGCGCGAGGAGGGCACGTCGATGCGCCGCGAGTCCTCGGACGCCGCGAGCAGCGCGCGGTGGAAGCGGTCGACCTCGGGGCCGCCGTCGGTCTCCACCACGCGCGCGCCGCGCTCGGTGGCGCCGACCGGCGTGCCGACCAGCTCGAGGCCCGGCTCGGCACCGTCGATGCGGGCGACGTCGAGCTGTGCGAGCCGGTAGAACGTGACCTGCGCGTCGGCGTCGGGCGCGTCCGGGTCGCGGTCGGTCACGACGAGCACGTCCGGCGTGAGCAGCAGTTCGGTGGCCCGGCGGCGCTCACGGCCCCGGCCGAACCAGCCGGTGGTGCCCGTGACGACCTCGGTGCGCACGGCGTGCGTCACCTCGGGCAGCGGGTCGCGGTAGAGCCCGCGCACTGCGGCCTGCTCCTTGATGAGCGAGATGACCGCGGTCGGCAGGCTGTGCACACCGATGACTCGGGCCGACGACTGACGGTGGGTCCCCACGACACCCTCCCCTGCGCGCCGGAGCCGGGGGTCCGTCACCCGGAGGTGCTCGCGACGTCGCATGGGTGAGTTCGGGGTGAATGAAGTCCGTGTTACAGCCGACCTCCGGACGGGGGACAGGAGAGGCATGAGCCACGCTCAGGAAGACGATCTGGCCAGGGCGGCCGATCTCCTGGCCCGCGCGGCGCGCGTGACCGTGCTGACCGGAGCAGGCGTCTCCACCGATTCGGGCATTCCGGACTTCCGTGGCCCGCAGGGCGTGTGGACCCGGAACCCGGCCGCCGAGCGGCTGTCGTCGATCCAGGCCTACGTCGAGGACCCGGAGGTGCGCCGCGAGGCCTGGCGCCAGCGGGCGGTGCACCCGATCTGGGACGCCCGGCCCGGGGCGGCGCACAGGGCGCTCGTCGACCTCGAGCGCTCGGGACGTCTCGTCGCCCTGCTCACCCAGAATATCGACGAGCTGCACCAGGCGGCCGGCTCGTCGCCCGACGTCGTCGTCGAGCTGCACGGCACGATGCACCACGTCCAGTGCCTGAGCTGCGGGGTCCGCGCCCCGATGTCCGACGCGCTCGACCGCGTCGCCGCCGGCGAGGACGACCCGCCGTGCCCGCACTGCGGCGGCATCCTCAAGTCGGCGACGATCTCGTTCGGCCAGAACCTCGACGCCGGCGTCATCCGGCGCGCCCAGCAGGCGGCGGTCGACGCCGACGTCCTGCTCGCCGTCGGCACCTCGCTCGGGGTGCACCCGGCGGCGTGGGCGAGATCCTCCCGCGCCTCGTCGCGGACCTCGACCGGTAGGTCAGCGCCCGGGCCCGTGCAGCCCGAAGATCAGGGTCGGGTCCGCGGGGTCCCAGGAGTCGTCGACCTGCGAGCGGCGCCCGATGTCGCGACAGCGCTCCAGGAGACGCCGCCCGATCGCGAGCTGCCGGTCCTCCCACGCCGCGAGGGCCGCGCCGACGTCCTCGTGCTCCTGCAGCGCGTCCGCCAGCGCCCACGCGTCGTCGGCGGCCTTGGCCGTGCCCGCCGCGGCGTGCGGGCGGACCGCGAACGCGGCGTCGCCGAGCACCGCGACCCGCCCGGAGGTCATCGCGGGCACCTCGATGTCGTAGACGGCCTGCACGAAGGGCTCCCGGGCGCCCGTGACGACCTCGGCGATCGGCGGCGCGAGCTCACGACGCGCGACCTCCCGGAACTCGTCGACCGCCGCGTCGGCGAGCATCCCCGGCGGGACCGACACCCGGCGCTCCTGCCCGTCGCGGCCGGCCAGCAGCCGGTCCAGCGGCTCGCCGTCGGCCACGTTGCGGTACCAGACGAAGTTGGCCAGCCGCTGCCCCGGCGCGGTCGTGCCGCCGGGCCCGGGGATCGGGTAGGCGAGGACGTGGCTGCCGGTGATCACCTGGTAGGTGATCGCGTCGCGGAGCTCGGCGAACGTCGCGGCGGTGAGCTCCTGCTCGGGCACGGTGCCGCGGTAGGCGACGTACCCGGCGTAGCGCGAGGTCGCGTCGGGGAAGAGCCGGTCGCGGGTGAGCGAGTTGATGCCGTCGGCGGCGACGAGCAGGTCGACGTCCTCGGTGTCGCCGTCGGCGAAGGTCACGCGCACGCCGGCGTCGTCGCCGGCGAACGCGGTCATCTCGCGGCCGAGGTGGTACCGGTCGGCGTCGAGGAGCGCCAGCAGCTCGCGGTAGATCGCGTTCCACGACGAGAAGCGGTAGCCGTGGTCGATCCGGTGGCGGCACGAGCCGTCCGGCCAGAGGTAGCGGATCGCCGACGTGCGGGAGCAGAACCCGTCCGGGTCGACGCCGCCGCGCTCGCGGAAGTAGCGCACGGTGGCGTCGAGCACCGCGATCCCCGCGCCACGGGCGTCGAGCTCGGAGCGGGAGCGCTCGTGGACGTGCACGTCGGCGCCGAGGTCGCGGAGCCGCAGGGCGGCGGTCAGGCCGCCGATCGAGCCGCCGACGACGGCGACGCGCAGTGTCACGGCAGGGTCACCGGGGCGGGACGCCGAACGTCGCGATCTTGTCCACGGTGAGCTCGAAGAGGATCCGGCTCTCGTTCACCGAGGCGTCCCGCAGCCCGTACTCGCCGTCGTCGCCCGTGTACTTGAGCCAGATCTTGTTGAGCTGGTCGGTGACCCGCTTGCCCTCGGTGGGGTCGTCCTCGGCGATCTCGCGGCGCACGGTCGTCTTGATGGAGAGCCAGTGGTACGGGTCGTCGGGGTTCATCAGCAGGAACGTCGCGTGCGGGGTGGCGCGCAGCCAGTCGACCTTCTTGCGGTGGTGGGCGAGGTTGAGGAGCACGAGCTCGCCCTCGTAGTCGAACCACACCGGCGTCAGGTTGGGCAGCCCGTCGCTGCCGAGCACGGCCACGGTGGCGGTGACCGGACGGTCGAGGAGCTGGCGGTAGGTCGGGTCCAGCTCGCCGAGGTGGCCGACGTCGTGCCGGTCGCCGACGGTGAACTGCCCGGGCTGCACGCCCTGCGAGACGTCCTTGATGTTGGCGACCTTGATGCTCACTCCAGGTCCTCCCGCGGCGGTGTGGGCGTGATCTGGAGGCCGAGCGTAGGTTCCTGTGATCGGGTACACAACGATCCGCCGAGCCTGGTCAGGAGTCCCGTGACGGCACGATCACTGGCTGTCGATCTCGCGCGGGCGTGGCGGGCGGCGGGGACGTCGGTGCTCTTCGGCGTGCCGGGGGGTGGCGCGAACCTCGACGTCGTCGGGGCGGCCGAGGAGGAGGGCCTGCGGTTCGTCCTCGCCCACGACGAGACCGCGGCCGCGATCATGGCCGGTGCGCACGGCCTGCTCACCGGCACGGCGGGCGCGGCCGTCGTCACCCGCGGTCCCGGGGTCACGGCCGCCGCGACGGGACTCGCGCAGGCCACCCTCGACCGGTCGCCGCTGGTGCTGGTCAGCGACGCCGTCCCGCAGCGGGCGGCGGCGCGGGTCGCCCACCAGCGCCTCGACCAGGAGGCGGCCACCCGGCCGCTCGCGAAGTGGTCGGGCACGCTCGGGACGCGCGAGCCCGGCGCCGTGGCGGAGGGCGCGATCGCGCTCGCGCGCCGGGGACCGGCGGGCGGCGTGCACCTCCAGCTCGACCCGACCGCCGACGGCGGGCCGCCGCCCGAGCCCGGCCCCGACCCGGGCCTCGACGACGGCGCCCTGGCCCGGGCCCGCGCGGTGGCCGCCCGGGCCCGGCGCCCCGTGGTGCTCGTCGGGCTCGCCGGCGTCGACGCGCCGGGTCTGCGAACGCTCGCCGAGGCCGGCGTGCCCGTGCTGTGCACCTACCAGGCCAAGGGCGCGGTCCCCGACGACGCGAGCGCCGGGCTGTTCACCGGCGGTGTCCTCGAGGCGCCGCTGCTGGAGACCGCCGACCTCGTGCTCGCCGTCGGCGTCGACCCCGTCGAACCGATCCCGTCCGCGTGGGCCCACGACGCGCCCGTGGTGATGCTGCACCCCCAGCCCGTCGACGGGCGCTGGTTCGGGGACCCGAAGATCGTCGTCGGGCCGCTCGCACGGACCCTGCCCGCCGTGCTCCAGGTCCTCGACCACGGCTGGGAGCCCGGGGCGGCCGCGGAGCCCCGCCGCCGCACCCTCGCCGCCCTCGAGCCGGCGGGGCCGGGCTTCGCGCCCCACGACGTCGTCCGCGCCGTCGCGCAGCGGGCGACCCCGGCGACGACGCTGACCGTCGACGCCGGCGCGCACATGCTCGTGGCGATGCCGCTGTGGCCCGCGTCCGCACCGCGTCGCGTGCTGATCTCGAACGGGCTCGCGACCATGGGGTTCGCGCTGCCGGCGGCCATCGGGGCCGCGCTGGCCCGGCCGGGCGAGCCGGTGGTGTGCTTCGTCGGCGACGGCGGGCTCGGCATGACCCTCGCCGAGCTCGAGACCGTGGTGCGGCGGGACCTGGACGTCACCGTGGTCGTGTTCGACGACGCCGCGCTGAGCCTCATCGAGATCAAGCAGACCGCGGGCCAGGGCGCGGCGGGCGCGGTGCGCTACGGCGCGATCGACTTCGCGGCGGTGGCCCGCGCGATGGGGATGCCGGCCGACACCGTCACCTCGCGCGCCGAGCTGGACGCCGCCCTGTCCCGGGCGGGGCGCGGTCCGCGTCTCGTCGACGCCCGGATCGACCCCGCCTGCTACGCCGCGGTCCTCACGGCGACGCGGGGGTGACCGGTCAGCGCCCGAAGTCGTTCAGCACGCGCTGGATCGGGATCGGCTGCACGGAGACGTCGCCGAGGAACGGCTGGTCGATCGCGATGGCGACGAAGAGCAGCACGCCGATGGTCGCCGCTAGGCTGCCCGTCATGAACAGGTGCAGGGCGGTGCTGCGCAGGCCGAAGATCATGCCGAAGGCGATGGTGACGACCGCCCCGAGCACGAGCGCCACCCAGAGGACGCCGGGCAGGCCCTGCCCGACGAAGTCGAGGCGCTGGGAGCGGAACGACACGAGCTCGGCGAACCGGTCGGCCTCGACCGCGATGTACTGCTCGCGGACCGGCGTGTCGGCGGGCAGGGCGGCGAGGTGCTCGGCGGTGCGGTCGAGCACCACGGCCACCGCCTGGTGGCCGGCCTCGCCGCGCCCCATCGCGGGCCACTCGTAGGTCAGCACCGCCACGGCGTAGTCGCGCACGTCGGCCTGGACCTGCTCGCGGACCTCGGGCGGGAACGCGACGCTCTCGCGGTAGAGCCCGCGCAACGCGCTCGCCTCCTGCCCGACGATCTCGGAGGCCTGGCTGAACTGCTGCCACGACACGACCACGACGAACGCCAGGAGCACGGCGTAGATGACGCCGACGATCGCGATGAGGTAGCCGGCGACGTCGTTGTGCTCGCCCTCGGCGAGGTGCGGCCACCGGCGGCGCACCAGCACCTGGAGCCCGGTGACGAGCACCGGCCCCACGATCACGAGCAGCACGAAGAGCAGCCAGATCGGCAGCATGGTCATCGGGGGCCCGGTCGATCGGACACGCGCGGATCCTAGCGGGCCGGACCCGGGTGAAACGATCGTCCACGGTGTGCGCGCCGCCGGTCACAGGCGCACGATCGGACCCATGACCACTGTCGACCTCGCCCAGGTGCCGCAGCGTCTCGCCACCGGCGCGTTCATCCTCAACTCCGGCCTCCAGAAGTGGTCCGGCGACGAGGAGACCGCGGCCGGGATCCACGGCTTCGCGGCGGGCACCTACCCCTTCCTCAAGGACGTCGACCCGCCCACGTTCCTCAAGGGCCTCGCCGCCGGGGAGATCGCCGTGGGCAGCATCCTGCTCGCGCCGTTCGTCTCCGGCCGCGTCGCGGGCGCCGCGCTGACCGCCTTCTCCGCGGGCCTGCTCGGGCTCTACCTGCGCACGCCCGGGATGCACGACGGGAACCTGCGGCCCACCCAGCAGGGCACGCCCATCGCCAAGGACATCTGGATGCTGGGCATCGGCACCGCGCTGGTGCTCGGCAACGGGCAGCGGCGCGCGGAGAAGAAGGCCGAGCGCAAGGCCGAGAAGGCCGTGCGGAAGGCCGAGAAGCGCGCCGCCGTCGCCGAGGCCAAGGTCGTCAAGAAGCAGCGGGCCTTGCAGGACTGACCCGCCGCGCGAGACTGGTCGCGTGATCGAGCCGCTCGAGGACCTGCGCCGGCGGATCCGCGCGCTGGGGTCGGTCGTCGTCGCCTTCTCGGGCGGCGTCGACTCGTCGGTCGTGGCCGCCGTCGCGGTCGAGCAGCTGGGCGCCCGGGCGCGGGCGGTCACGGCGGTGTCGCCGGCGCTGGCCTTGGGCGAGCTCGACGGCGCGCGGCACGTCGCGCGCACGCTGGGGATCGCGCACGACGTCGTCGACACCGCCGAGCTCGCGCGCCCCGGGTACCGCCGCAACGACCGGGACCGCTGCTACCACTGCAAGAGCGAGCTGTACGACCGCCTGGACGGGCTCGCGCGCGGTGACGCCGTCGTCGTGTCCGGGGCCAACGCCGACGACCTCGGTGACTGGCGCCCCGGCCTGCGCGCCGCCGCCGAGCACGGCGTGCGCCACCCGCTGCTCGAGGCCGGTCTGGGCAAGGAGGCGGTGCGGGCCATCGCGCGGCGTCTCGGCGTGCCCAGCGCCGAGAAGCCCGCGTCGCCGTGCCTCGCCTCGCGCCTGCCGTACGGCACGGAGGTCGACGTCGACGTGCTGGCCCGTGTCGACCGGGCCGAGTCGGCGCTCAAGGCGCTGGGGCTCGGGGTCCTGCGGGTGCGCCACTTCGGGACCCTCGCGCGCGTCGAGCTCGGGGCCGACGAGCTCGCGGGGCTCTACGCGCGCGGGCGGGAGCAGGTGCGGGCGGCGGTGCTCGCCGCCGGGTACGACGAGGTGATCGTCGAGGACCGGCCGTTCCGGTCGGGGTCGCTGAACCTGGTGCTGACACCGGTGCCCCGGTGACCGGGGAGTTCGCCGATCTCGACCACGACCGCCGGCGCCGCACCGGTGTCCCCGAGGTCGTGCTGGGGGAGGGCAAGACGCCCGAGCAGACCCTCGCCCTGGTCGCGGCGCTGCGCCGGGGCGACCCGACCGGGCCCGCGCTGGCCACCCGGTGCCCCGACGCCGTGCTCGCCGCGGCGCCCGACGCCTTCCCCGGCGAGCCGGTGACCGCCGACCCGCTCGGGCGCACCGTCGTCGTCGGTGACCCGCCCACGCCCGCCGGGCGCACCGTCGTGCTCACCGCGGGCACCGCCGACCTCCCCGTCGCCCGCGAGTGCGCGACGACGCTCGCGGTGCTCGGGGTCGCCGCCGAGCTGATCCCCGACGTCGGCGTCGCCGGCCTGCACCGGCTGCTCGGGCGCCTTGACCGGCTCCGCGACGCGCACGTCGTGGTCGTCGTCGCGGGCATGGACGGCGCGCTGCCCAGCGTCGCGTCCGGGCTGGTCGCGGCGCCGGTGATCGGGGTGCCGACGAGCGTGGGCTACGGCGTCGCGGCCGGCGGTCTCGCGGCCGCCGCGAGCATGCTGGCCACCTGCAGCCCGGGGCTGGTCGTGGTCAACGTCGACAACGGGTTCGGCGCGGCGGTCGCGGCGGCGCGGATCGAGAGGCAGGCCGCGGGTGGGTGACGCCGCCTGGGTGGACGCCACCGCGGGCGTCGCCGGCGACATGCTGCTCGCCGCCCTGATCGACGCGGGGGCCGCCGAGGAGCGGGTGCGCGCGGCGGTCGCGTCGCTCGGCGTGCCCGGGCTCGCCGTGCACACGGACACCGGCCGGCGCGGCGGGCTGCGGTGCCGGCGGGCGCACGTCGTCGTCCCGAAGAGCGACCACGCGCACCGGCACCTGGCCGAGATCCTCGCGCTCGTGGACGGTGCGGAGCTGTCGGCCCCGGCCCGCGCGGCGGCGCGCGAGACGTTCACCCTGCTCGCCGAGGCGGAGGCCGCGGTGCACGGGACGGCGACGGCGGAGGTGACCCTGCACGAGGTCGGCGCCCACGACGCGCTCGCCGACGTCGTCGGCGCGGTGGCCGCGGCGGACGACCTCGGGCTGCTGGACGCCGACGTCGTCTGCTCGCCGCTCGCGGCCGGGAGCGGGACCGTCCGCGCCGCGCACGGGCGGCTGCCGGTGCCGGTGCCCGCGGTGGTGGAGATCGCCGCGCGGGCCGGTCTCGAGCTGGCCGGCGACCTCACCGGCGAGCGGACCACGCCGACCGGGGCCGCGCTGCTCGCCGCGCTCGCCCGGCCCGGGCCCTTCCCGGCGATGACGGTGCGGGCGGTCGGCGTCGGCGGGGGAGCGCGGGACACCCCGGACCGGCCCAACATCACCCGGCTCGTGCGCGGCACCGCGCGGGCGGCGGACGCGGTGCGGACCGGGGAGGTGATCGTCCTCGAGGCGACCGTCGACGACCTCGACCCGCAGCTCTGGCCGTCGGTGCTCGAGGCCGTGCGGGCCGCGGGCGCGTGGGACTGCTGGACGAGCCCGATCGTCGCCCGCCACGGACGGCCCGGTCACGTGCTGTCGGCGGTGTGCGACGAGGCGGCGCGCCCGGCCGTCGCCGACGCCGTCTTCCGCCACACCACGACGATCGGGCTGCGCTGGTCGTCCGCACAGCGCGAGACGCTGCCCCGGCGCGCGGTGACCGTGGACATCCGCGGGCGGGAGGTCAGCGTCAAGATCGCCCGGCTCGGCGACGGCACCGAGCGGGCCAAGCCCGAGATCGCCGACGTCGAGGCCGTCGCCCGCGCGCTGGGCGTCCCGGCGGCCGAGGTCGCCGCGCTCGCGCTGGCGGCGCTCAGGTCGTCGTGACCGTGATCGTCGGGTCGCCGCGCAGGGTGTTGGTGACGTAGCAGACCCGCTCGGCGACGGCGACCAGCCGCGCGAGCTCCTCGCCGCCCGGGGCGTCGGCGCGCACGGCGATCTCGATCGCGGTGAAGCGCGGGCCGTCGTAGGTGCCGGTCGCGTCGACCGCGAGCCCGCGCAGCGCGACGTCGCGTTTGCGGGCGCTGTGCGCGACGGCCAGGGTGAAGCAGGACGCGATCGCGCCGAGGAGCAGCTCGGTCGGCTGCGGGCCCTGCCCGGTGCCGCCCGCCGAGGGCGGCTCGTCGACGACGAGGGGGAACCCGCCGGCGTCGACCGTGCAGCGCATGCCGCCCTCCCAGACGGCGCCCACGGACCGCTGTTTCACGGCGTCGCACCGGCGTGCAACACCGGTGCAACACCGGGGAGCACAGTGGCTCGGGTCACAGCCGCTTCCTCACCGGGGAGGTCATCATGGCCCGTTCCGTCGCCAGCGACGTCGTCGTCCCGCTGTCGCCGCCGACGGGCTCCGGGGAGCTCGGTGCCGTGCGGTGCGGCTGCCCGGCGACGCTGCGCCGCAGCGCGCACCACGACCGGCTGCTGGCGGTGGAGTCGGACCCCGACGCCGTGCTCGACCTCCTCGAGATCGCCGTGACCTGGGGCGAGCTGGACTACACCGGCGAGGACGTGCTGTCGCCGGAGGCGTGGCTCGACTTCGCGTCCGACCACGTGTGGCGCTGTCCGGACCGCGTGCTGCGGCTGTTCGCGCTGGCCGCCGACGTGGCCCTGCGGGGCGTGCCGGTGACCGCCGCCCGGTGCGCCCTCTGAGGTGGTCACCGGTCGTCGCGCGCGAGGCGGGTGAGGCCCTCGCGGGTCAGGTCGAACGCGGTGGCCGTCTCGTCGCCGCGGCGCAGGCGCACCTGCCCGGTGCCGTCGATGCGCCCGGCCACGGCGGCCTCGAGGCCGCGGGCGTGGAACGGCGCGACGGCGTCGCCCTCGCGTCCCGGCGGCACGCACAGCAGGAAGCAGAAGCTGGGGAAGCAGGTCAGCCAGTCGCCGGCGTCCACCCCGGCGGGCGTCGGGACGGCGTCGAGGTCCACCTCCACGCCGAACGTGCCCCATTCGAGCAGCATCGCCAGCGAGCCGACCAGGCCCGCCATGCTGACGTCCTTGGCGGCGACGGCCGCGCCGTCCCGCGCGAGCGCCGCGAGGACCCGCACGTCGCCCGCGCACCGCTGCCCGCGCTGCTCGAAGGCGGGGAAGAACGGGAAGTCCGGGCGCATCGCGCCGTCGAGGGCGGCCGCGACGACGAGGCTCTGACCGGGCGCCACGCGGGTCACCGAGAGCGGGGTGTCCACCGACCCCAGCGCGAACGCCGACACCGACGGCTCGCCGTCGTGGCTCGTGAGGTGCCCGCCGAGCACGGGGACGTCGTAGAGCGCGCAGGCGCGCTTCATGCCCTCGAGCGCGGCGCGGGCGTGGCCCTCCGACGCGCTGACCGTGTTGACGATGCCCAGCGGCTCGGCGCCCATCGCGGCGACGTCGTTGACGTTGGTGAGCACTGCGGCGAACCCCGCGCCCCACGGGTCGCGGGCCACGAACGGCGGCCACAGCGCCTCGCCGCAGGCGACCACGCGCCCGCCGGCGGTCTCCACCACGGCGCCGTCGTCCCCGGGGCCGCGCAGCCAGTCGGCACCGCCGAACACCTCGCTGACCAGGCCGATCGCGGCCTTCCCGCGCGTGCCGGGGTGGGTGGCGACGCGGTGGGCGAGCGCCTCGAGGCCGTGCGGAGGGGCTGCGGCAGGGAGCACCGGGGTCACGTCCCGTCGTCATCGATAGTAGTTGTCCATCCATTATGTGATCTAACATCGGCTCATGGCGACCCCGAGCTTCCTGACGCTGCCTGAGCGGTCGTCCCCGCCGCGCTCCACCGGGCTCACGCACGTCCTCGACCCCGGGGTGAGCCCGGCCGCGGCCGCCGACCTGCTCGGCGGCGCCGGGGCGTTCGTCGACATCTGGAAGACCGGCTGGGGCACCGCGTACGTCGACCCGCGGATCGCCGAGAAGATCGCGGTGCTCGACGGGCACGGGGTCGCGTCCTGCCTCGGGGGCACGCTGCTCGAGATCGCGTGGGCGCAGGGCGTCGCCGAGAAGTGCCTGGAGTGGGCCCACGGGGTCGGCTTCCGCCACGTGGAGGTCTCCCGCGGGACGGTGCCGATGACCGTCGACGACAAGCGGGCGCTCGTGCGGCAGGCGGCGGACCGGTTCGCGGTGATCACCGAGGTCGGCGCCAAGGACCCGGACCAGCAGCACACCCTCGACCAGTGGCGCGACGAGGCCGCCGCGGACCGGGACGCCGGCGCGCACCTCGTCGTCGCCGAGGGCCGGCAGAGCGGCACCGTCGGGATCTTCGACGCCGACGGGAGCGTGCGCGAGGACGTCGTCGACGCCCTGGCCGACGCCGTCGGGCCGGCGCACCTCGTGTTCGAGGCGCCGCGGTCGCATCAGCAGGCGTGGTTCGTGCGCCGCTTCGGCCCCGACGTCAACCTCGGCAACATCGCCCTCGACGACGTCCTCGGCCTGGAGACCCTGCGCCTGGGGCTGCGCTCGGACACCGCCGAGGCGACCGTCGGCGCCCTGATCTCCGCGGAGCTCGGCCGATGAACCTCGTGCCGGGGCGGTACCGCGGTGTCGCGGTGGCCCGCGCGCCGCTGCCCTACGACGAGGCGACGCTGCGGGAGCGCTACCTCGGGCGCGAGGCGTACTGGAAGACACGGTTCCTCGTCGTGCGCCGGCCCGACTCCGACGACGGGCCGGTGGCGCTGCTCGCCGTGACGCGCGCGGGCGAAGACGAGCTGTTCAGCCCGATCGTCGACGTCCGGCTGCTCGCCGGCCCCGACGAGACGGTCCTGCTGCACCGCCCGGAGCTCGACACCGGCGTGCCCACCCTGCTCGCGGCCGCGGCGGCCGAGGTCCCGGCGGCGCGCGCGGTCGTGGTGCAGGGCCGCTACGAGCACGTCAACTTCATCCTCGACCCGCGCCCGCTGGAGATCACCGTGCGGGAGGTGGTGCCGCCACGGCCCGCGAAGCTCGCCGACCAGGCCCGCCGCGTGCTGGAGCTCAGCGAGGACCTCCCGCCCATGACGCTGACCCCGCATGCCGTCGACCTGGCCGACCTCGCCGCCGCCCATCCCGCGCCGCACTACCTGCTGCCCTGCCGCGGCGGCGGGGGCGAGGTGCCCGGTGCCGACGTGTCCTACCTCGACGAACGGCCCCCGGAGGCCGACTGGACGCTGCTGGGCTGCGAGCGCTCGCGCCAGATCCACCGCTGGTTCTACGGCCGCGACGCCCCCGGCGCCGACACGTGCCCGCTGGCCGCGCTCGGCGCCGAGGGCCCCGGGGCCGTGCTCACCAAGTGCTGCCTGCAGCAGGAGGAGATCGCGGAGGGCACCGTCGAGGGCCCGGACGGCGCGACGCGGTGGGTGTCGGTGCCGTGGGGGTCGTCGCTCGACCACGTCCGCGAGGCCCTCGGCCGCCTCGCGCGGCGGGAGGAGCCGTCGTGGTCGCCCGCCTGACCGACTCGCCCGTCTACGCCCACCTCTGGACCACGCCGGAGCTCACCGCGCTGCTCGGCGAGGAGGGCCGCTGGCAGGCGTGGCTCGACGTCCTCGTCGCGCTGGCGCGGGTCCAGGCGCGGGCGGGGATCGTGCCGCCCGAGGCCGCCGAGCAGATCGCCCGCGTGGCGCGGGTCGAGCAGCTGGACTGGGACGAGGTCGCGGCGCAGACCCGCGCGACCTCGCACTCCACGCTCGGGCTGATCCGGGGCCTGCAGGCGGTGCTGCCCGAGAGCGCGCGGGAGCACGTCTACGTCGGCGCGACCGTGCAGGACGTCACCGACACCTGGTTCGGCACGGTGATGCGCGACGTCGGGGCGATCGTGCGCCGGGACCTGCGGGCGGTGGAGGAGCGCGTCCTGGCGCTCGCCGCGACCCACCGGGCCACGCCGATCGCGGGGCGGACGCACGGGCAGCCCGGGGCCCCGGTGACCTTCGGGCTCAAGGCGGCGTCCTGGGCCGACGAGCTGCGCCGCCACGCGCAGCGCCTCGATGAGGGCCGCCCGCGCTGGGAGGTCGGCCAGCTCGCCGGCGCCGTCGGCGCGCTCGCGTTCCACGACGACGACGGCGTCGACCCCCTCGCGGTCCGCGCCGCGTTCTGCGCCGAGCTGGGGCTGGGCGACCCGGGGATCTCGTGGACGACGAGCCGCGACCGCGTCGCCGAGTTCGGCGGCGTGCTCGCCATGATCGCCGGGACGCTCGCCCGCATCGGCGGCGAGGTCTACGAGCTGGCGCGCCCGGAGATCGGCGAGCTCGCGGAGCCGACCACCCCGACCGCCGTCGGCAGCATCACCATGCCGCACAAGCGCAACCCGGAGGCGAGCGAGCACCTCGACACCCTCGCGCGGCTGGCGCGGTCGTCGGCGGGCGTGCTGCTCGAGGGCGTCGTCGCCGCCCACGAGCGCGACGGGCGCGCGTGGAAGGCGGAGTGGGCGGCGCTGCCCGAGGTGTGCCTGCTCGTGGGCACCGCGCTGTCGCTCGCGCGCGGGCTCGTCGACGGGCTCGAGGTGCACGCCGACGCGATGGCGGCCAACCTCGCGCGCCACGGCGACCGGCTGGGCTCCGAGCGCGTGCTCGCGGCGCTCTCCCCGCGGCTGGGCAAGCACGCCGCGCAGGACCTGCTCCAGTCGCTGCTGCGCGGCGGCGGCGACCTCGCGGACGAGCTGGAGGCCCGGGGCGTCGCGAGCCGCGACGAGGTGCGGGGCTGGCTCGCGCGCCCGGCGGACCGGGTCGCCGTGGCGATGGTGGACGCCGTCGTGGCGCGCGGGCGGGGCGCGTCGTGACCCGCCTCCCGCTCGGCGTCCTGCCGACCCCGCTGGTGCGCGCCGACCGGCTGCGCGCGGCCCTGGGCTGCGGGCCGCTGTGGCTCAAGCGGGACGACCTCACCGGGTTCGGGGTGGCGGGCAACAAGGTCCGCGCGCTCGAGCACCTGCTCGGCGACGCGCGGGCGCGGGGCTGCGACGTGCTGGTCACCGGCGGCGGGCCCGACTCCAACTTCGTCGCCGCCGCGGCGCAGGCGGCGCGGGTCGCGGGGCTGGACTGCGAGCTGGTGGTGTGGGGCGACGACGACGCTCTCCGGGCGACGACGAACCTGGCGCTGGCGCGCGCGGCCGGGGCGCGGATCCGTCCCCTCGGCTCCGACGAGCGCGGCCGGGTCGACGGCGAGGTCGAGCGGCTCGGCGGGGAGCTGGCGAGCCGGGGCCGCCGTCCCCTGGCGGTGCCGCGGGGCGGGTCGACGCCGGTGGGGGCGACGGGGTTCGCGTGCGCCGCGGCGGAGGTCGTCGCGCAGTGGGTCGAGCCCCGGGCGCCGGTCGTCGTCATCCCCGTCGGCTCCGGGGGCAGCGTCGCCGGGCTGCTCGCGGGGCTGGCGGAGGTCGGCTGGCCGGTGCTCGGGGCGTCGGTGAGCCGGCCGCCCGAGGAGATCACCGCGAAGGTGCTCGCCCTCGCCGGGGAGACCGCGGCGCTGCTCGGCACCCCGCCCCCGCGCGGGGAGCAGCTGACGATCGTGGACGCCCGCGGACCGGGGTTCGGGGTGGCGTCGCCGGACGACCGCGCCGCCGCCGACCTCGTGCTGCGCACCGAGGGCGTGCTGCTCGACGACACCTACGGCGCGAAGGCGGCCGCGGTGGCGATCGAGCACGTCCGGCACGCCGGCCCCGACCCCGGCCCCACCCTGCTCTGGTCCACCGGCGGCCTCGTGTCCGCCCTCTCCCACGTGAGCGGTTTCCTCCCCTATAGGGGCGACAACCACTCACGTACGACAGATGGAGCACCGTGAGCGCACACCGCGACGAGGGCCCGCCGGTCGGCGGCCCCGCGCCCGAGCTCGTCGCGTCCGGGTTCGCGCTCGAGAACGCCGACGCCCCGTTCCTGCACCGCGGGCTGAACCTCGCCGACATGGCGCACGTGCTCGACCTGTCCCGGCGCGGCCTCGTGCCCCCGGCGGCGCAGCGGGCGCTGCTCGAACTGCTGCTGGTCGCGCAGGCCACGCCGGCCGAGGAGTTCCCGTACGACCCGGAGCTCGGCGAGCCCTACAACTCCCGCGAGGCGTGGTTCGTCACGCAGCTCGGCGACGTCGCGGGCTGGCTGCACGCCGGGCGCCCGCGCCGCGAGGCCGTGCGGATCGCGCTGCGCCTGCACGTCCGGCACCAGATCGCGGAGCTGGTCACCGAGGCCGTCCGGTTCGGGCGCGCCGCCGTGACGCGCGCCGAGGAGCACGCCGAGACGGTGATGCCCGACCAGACGTACCTGCAGCACGCGCAGCCCTCGACGTTCGCGCACTACCTGCTCTCGTTCGTCTACTCGACGGTGCGCGACGGGCACCGGCTGCTCGCCGAGCTCGACTGGGTCGACACGAGCCCGGGCGGCGCCGGGTGCGTCAACGGCACGCGCCTGCTCGACGACCGCGCGTTCGTCGCCGAGGCGCTCGGGTTCGACGGCGTCATCGAGCACACCCGCGACGCGATGTGGCAGGTCGACGGGCTGATCTCGGTGCTCGCGGTGGCGTCCAGCCTGGTGTCGAACCTGTCGAAGCTCGCCGAGGACCTGGAGATCTGGTCGTCGTCCGAGTTCGACTACGTGGATCTCGACCACGGCTTCACCCGCGCCAGCGTGCTCATGCCGCAGAAGCGCAACCCGTACTCGCTCTCGATCATCCGCGGCGCCTCCGGGGTGCTCATCGGGCGCCTGTCGGGATTCCTCGCGGTGAGCAAGAGCCCGTCGGCGCGCAGCGACAACCTCATCTACGCCTACGGCGAGGTACCGCGCGCGCTCGACCTCGCGCTGCGCATCACCCGGCTCGCCGCGGGCGTCGTGCGCACCCTGCGCGTCAACGCCGACCGGCTCGCCGAGGAGGTCCGCGGCGGCTACAGCCAGGCCACCGACCTCGCCGAGCACCTGGTGCAGACCTGCGACGTCGACTACCGCACCGCCTACCTCGTCGTCGGACGCGCGGTGCGGAACGCGAGCACGGCGGGCGTCCCCGGCGTCGAGATCACCGGCGAGATGCTCGACCGCGCGGCCGTCGAGCACACCGGGCACGCGCTGGGGCTCACCGGCACCGACCTCACCGACGCCCTCGACCCCTGGCGGATCGTGCTGTCCCGCGACGCGCAGGGCGGCGCCGCGCCCGCGGCCGTCGCGCGCATGACCGCCGCGCTCACCGAGCAGCTCGACGACCTCGACGCCCGCGCCCGCGAGCGCCTCGCCGCGTTCGACGGCGCCGAGACCGCGCTGCTCGGCGCGGTCCGAGCCGCCACCAGCCCCGAGATGGAGGAGACCCGATGACAGTCCTGCCCGACGCGATCGCGGTGGTCAACGTCGGCCTGCCGATGTTCGCCGAGGCCGTCCGCGCGCAGGGCGGCACCGTCACCCACGTCGACTGGCGCCCGCCCGCCGGCGGCGACCCGGACGCCGTGCGCGCGCTGACCCGGCTGTACGCCGACCCGGCGATCGACGTCGCCAACGCCGAGGTGCTGCGCCGCCTCGACACCGGCGTGCCGTTCCTGACCGCCGTCCGCCGCGCCGACGAGGTCGTCCCCGGGGTCGGCGGGCGGATGCTGCTGCACTGCGGCCCGGCGGTCGACTGGGAGCACGCCTGCGACCCGCTGCGCCGGTCGATGCGCGCCGCCACCGTCGCCGAGGGCTGGGCCGCCGACGTCGGGGAGGCCGACGGCCTGCTCGCGCGCGGCGAGGTCCGCCTCGAGCCCGCCAACCACCACGACACGGTCGTCCCGATGGCGAGCGCGATCGGGCCGAGCGCGCCGGTCCTCGTCGTCGACCTCACCCCCGACGACGGCGACGAGCCGGTGCGCGCCTTCGCGCCGATCAACCAGGGCCCCGGCGAGGTGCCGTGGTTCGGCCGGGACACCGACGCGGCGATCGCGCGCCTGCGGCTGCTGCGCGACGTCGCCGGCCCCGCCCTCGCCACGGTCCTCGCCCGCTCCGGACCGCTCGACATCCTGGCCGTCGCGGCGCAGGGCATCGCGATGGGCGACGACCTGCACATGCGCACCCAGGCGGCCACCAACCTGCTCGCCCGCACGTGGCTCGGGCACGTCGCGGCGCTGCCCGACGACGTCCGCGCCCCCTTCGCCGACTTCCTCGCCGGCAACCACCTGTTCTTCCTCACCCCGGCGATGGCCGCGGCGAAGGCCCTGACCCTGTGGGCCTCGCGGGTGCCGGGCTCCTCGATCGTCACCTCGATGGCCCGCAACGGCACGACGTTCGGCATCCGCCTGCCGGGGTCGGACCGCTGGTACACGACGGCCGCGCCCCCGGTCGGCGACGCGCTCTACTACTCCGGCCTCGGCCCCGACGACGCCGCGCCCGACATCGGCGACAGCGCCGTGCTCGAGCTCGTCGGGCTCGGCGGGCCGGCCGCGGCGAACTCGCCGGCCGTCGCGGCCTTCCTCGGCGGCTCGATGGCCGACGCCGCCGCGGCGACCGACGCGTTCCGCCGCATCTGTGTCGGGTCGAGCAGCCGCTTCACGCTGCCCGCCGCGAGGTTCGCCGGGACGCCGATCGGGGTGGACCTGCGCAAGGTGGTGGCGACGGGCGTCACCCCCAAGGTCAACACCGGGATCCTCGCGGCCTCGTCGGGCCAGGGCCAGGTCGGCGCGGGGGTGGCGACGGCCCCGCCGGCGTGCTTCGTCGAGGCGCTGCACGCGCTGGCCGGATGATCGTCGACGCCGGGATCGGCGCGGCGGAGCTCCTGCGCCGTCCCGTGAGCGGGCGGGTGGTGTCGGTGCACCGGAAGGCCGCCTACCTGCGACTGGACGGATCGCTGGTCGCGCTGGTGGCACCCGACGCGGACCCGGGGCCGATCCACGTCCGGTGCGCGGCGCTGCCGCCGTGCCGGGTCGGCGAGCACGTCACCGGCGACGGCCCGCGGCTCGCGGGGGAGCGGTGGGCGCTGCGCGGGCCCGGGGCGGTGTGGCGGGGCACGGTGCCCGGGACCCTGGTCGACAGCGCTCTCGCCCGGAAGGCGCTGATCTCCGGCGAGATCGTGGAGGCCGCGGCGCGCACCGAGACCCTCGACGACCTCGCCGCCACCGTCGGCGGGCGCGGGCCGGGCCTGACGCCGGCGGGTGACGACGTGCTCGCCGGCGCGGTGCTCGTGGCGTGGGCCGCGGGCGCGGACGAGGCGCGGCTGGTCGCGCTGACCGGGGCCGTCCGCACCACCGAGGTCTCGCGCGCCTTCCTGGCGTGGGCGGCCCGCGGGCAGTCGGTGGCGCCCGCGCACGACTGGCTGCACGCCGTCGCCGCCGGCGACCGCGCCGGTGCCGGACGCGCCCTGGCCCGCCTGCACCGCCTCGGCGCCGACTCCGGCCGGCACCTGGGCGCCGGCATGGCGCTGGGGTTCGCTCAGCTGCCCCGGGTCGTCAGCCAGACCGCGCGCGCCGCCACCGGTCCCGGATTGCGCCAGCGGGTGTGACGGTCGGCGGGGAACTGGACGGTGTCGCCGGCGCCCAGGACGTGGCGCTCGCCGGCGACCTCGACCTCGAGCGTGCCGTCGAGCAGGTGCACGAGCTCCTCGCCGGCCTGCGGGCCGCCGGACGCGCCCTCCGCGCCCGCCTCGACGACCACCGCGGCCCCGCCGACCCGGAAGCGCTCCGGCGCGGCGGTGATCGCGGTGCGCACGGTGCCGCCGTCGCGGACCTCGGCACCGGCGCCCGCCGCCACGACGCTCGCGACGGCCGTGGGCGCCTCGTCGCCGACGAAGTGCCCGATCGGCCGCTCGAGCGCGTCCGCGAGCTTCAGCAGCGTGGTGATCGTCGGGACCATGTCGCCGCGCTCGACCTTGTGGATCGCGGCGGCTGAGACGTCGGCGCGGCGTGCGAGCTGCTGGAGCGACAGGCCCGCCTGTTGTCGCAGGTCACGCACCTTCGGGCCGATCGCGTCGACGACCGACTCCCAGGCCGGCGGTGGCGCGGCCGGGTCCGAGGGCTCGGCTGCTGATCGGGCCATGGCGCTACTCCTTGACACCCACGACGCGGTCAGTATGGTCAACACGCATCAACTTTGGTGGACATCCTGTCGGATCCGGCGCGCGCCGTCGACCGGCTCGCAGCCACGCATCGTAGGGCTTCCGGAGAAAGGGTCCGCGTGCCGCACAAGACCGTGATCATCGGCGGCGGTGCCGCCGGCCTGGGCTCCGCGGGTGGGGTGAAGGCCGCGGACCCGGACGCCGAGGTCGTCGTCTACACCGAGTTCGAGGACGTCGCGTACAGCCCGTGCGGCATCCCGTACGTGCACGGGCAGGAGATTCCCGACTTCGAGCGCCTGTTCCTCGCGACCAAGGAGCAGTACGTCTCGGTCGGCATCGACGTCCACTACGAGACGACGGCGACCGGCATCGACACCGCCGCGCGCACCGTGCAGGTCGCCGGCGAGGGCGCCGTCGGCTACGACACGCTGATCGTCGCCACCGGGTTCGAGTACGCCGACCCGGGCGTGCCCGGCGGCGACCTCGAGGGCCTCTACTACGTCAAGAACATCCGCGCGGCGATGGAGTGGGACAAGGTCCTCGACTCCGTGAAGCGCGCCGTGGTCGTCCACGCGACGCCGCTGGGCGTGGAGATGACCACCTCGCTGGCGCACCGCGGCATCGAGACCCACCTCATCGACCCGAACCCGTGGCCGCTGGCCGACATGGCCGACGCCGACATCATGGCGCCGGTCGAGGAGTCGTGGCGCGAGCTCGGGGTGGTCGCGCACTTCAACACCACGCTCAAGGGCTTCGTGGGCCAGGGCCACGTCAGCGCCGTCGCGACCTCAGAGGGCGAGCTGCCCTGCGACCTGGTCGTCGTCGCGACCCACAAGACGCCGAACGCGCGCCTCGCCGCCGCGGCGGGCCTGAAGATCGGGTCGACGGGCGGGATCATCGTCGACGAGCGGATGGCCACCTCGGTGCCCGGCGTCTACGCGGCGGGCGACGCCGTCGAGGTCCCGCACGGGCTGACGCGGGTGCCGCTGCAGGGGCTCACCGGCAGCCACGCGTACGCGCAGGGCAAGACCGCGGGCACCAACGCCGGCGGCGGCACGCGGGCCTACAAGGCGGTCTACGTGCCGTGGGGCACGCCGGCGGGCAAGTGGGTCATCGGCGGCGCCTCGTTCGGCGAGACCACCGCCACCGCGCTCGGCATCCCCTACGTGCTCGGCCAGGCGCAGGGCATCTCGCGGGCGCGCTACTACCCGGGCGTGAAGCCGGTGAAGGTCAAGCTGCTCGCCGAGCCCGGGAGCCTGCGCCTCATCGGGGCGCAGATGGTCGGCCAGGAGGGCATCAAGGAGCGCGCCGACTTCCTGGCGATGGCCGTCAAGCACGGCTTCACCTTCCACGACCTGTCGACCATGGAGAACGTCTACTCGCCGGCGATCGGGGCGCTCAACGAGCCGATCGTCGTCGCCGCCACCAACGGGCTCGAGGAGCTGCGCAAGGCGGGGAAGCTCTGACATGGCGCGTGGTTCCTTCTCGCGGTGGCTGCGCGAGAACTCCCAGCACTACCTGATGGTCGGCGCCCACGAGCAGCTCGCGCGCCGCTACCCCGGCACCCGCGGCCCGCGCCGCCCGCACGGGCCCCTCGAGCTCGCCTGGCTGCGCGTGTTCGCGCCGGTCTACCGGGCGCTGCCGTGGCCCCTGCGGCACCGGATCCTCCGCGCGATGCCCGGCAGCCACCGCCAGACGTGGGCGCCGCCACCGGCGCCCCGCGACCCGGCCGTCTGACGGCCCACCCGACAGCGGCGGGACCCACCCGCCGGCAGCACCACACCGACAGAGACGAGGGGTACCAGTGGTCCAGATCGTGGGTGAGCGTGTCAGCCCCGGCGACGCGATCGTCGACTACGAGGACAAGGTCTTCGACGACATCCAGGCCGAGCAGGGCGAGAAGGCCTACATCTTCATGCACACGGTGCCCTTCGAGGGCTCGGTCGGCCTGGTCAACATGCTGACCGCCACCCGGGTCAACCGGAAGGGCTTCGACACCAGCATCGTGCTGTTCGGACCGGGCTCGCTGATGGCGTCGGCGTCGCGCGGCTTCCCGAAGGTCGGCGACGAGGCGTTCCCCGGGGCGCTGGGCTACAACAAGCAGCTGACGACCTTCATGAACGAGGGCGGCAAGGTCTACGCGTGCCGTTTCTCGGCGGCGATGCTGTACGGGATGCGCGAGGTCGACATGATGGAGGGCGTCAAGCCGATCAACCCGCTGGACGTCCTCGACGCCCAGCTCACCGCGCGGCGCGAAGGTGCGCTCGTGATGCAGACCTGGACCGTCTGACCGGTGGCGAGGGGGCGGCGCCGACGGCGCCGCCCGCCCCGCTGCCGCCGGCGCGCCGTCACGAGTGAGGAGAGCTGTCGTGGATCCGTTGGCCGACATGGGCGGGTCGCCGGGGTGGGGCCCGGCCAAGGTGCCCACGCCCGACGAGCCGCCGTTCGGCGAGCCGTGGGAGGGCCGCAGCTTCGCGATGACGGTCCTGACCATGGGCCGCATCTCCGGGCGCAACCTCGACGCGTTCCGCTACGCGCTCGAGCGCCTCGACCCCGTCTCCTACCTCGCCGACGGCTACTACGGCCGCTGGCTCAACGCCGCGGAGCTGATGCTGCAGGACAGCAGCATCCTGGCGCCCGGGGCGGTCGACGCGCGGGCGCGCCGCCTCGCCGGCGAGGACGTCGACGAGCCGGCGTTCCCCGAGCCGCAGAAGCCCGACTACGCCCCGACGGGGCCGGGCTCGCTGCGCGAGATCGAGGGCCCGCCGGCTTTCGCCGTGGGCGACGCGGTGCGCACCACGAGCACCCCGCGCCCGCAGGGCCCCTCCAAGCTCCCCGGCTACGTGCGCGGCCGCCGCGGCACGATCACCGCGGTGCGCCCGGGCCACCTGCTGCCCGACACCCACGCGGTGTTCCGGGGCGAGAACCCGCAGTACGTCTACACGGTCGGCTTCCCGTCCACCGAGCTCTGGGGTGACGACGCCGAGCCGTTCACCCTGCACGTCGATCTGTTCGAGTCGTACCTTGCCAAGATCTCCGAGAAAGAGGCTGACCGGTGACCGACGCCCCTCCTCGTCGTCCGGAGCCCGCGCAGCGCACCGAGGCGCTGGAGTCGCTGCTGGTGGAGCGGGGGCTGATCGACCCCGCCGTGATGGACAAGTTCATCAAGACCTACGAGCAGGACGTGGGCCCGCTCAACGGCGCGCAGGTGGTCGCGAAGGCGTGGACCGACCCGGAGTACCGCGAGCGCCTGCTCGCCGAGGGCACGTCCGCGATCAAGGAGCTCGGCTTCGGTGGCCCGCAGGGCGAGCACATCGTCGTGCTGGAGCAGACCGACGACGTCCACCACGTCGTGGTCTGCACCCTCTGCTCGTGCTACCCGTGGCCGGTGCTGGGGCTGCCGCCGAGCTGGTACAAGGACCCGGCCTACCGCGCGCGGGTGGTGCGCGAGCCGCGCACGGTGCTGCGCGAGATGGGCCTGGACGTCCCCGCCGACAAGAAGATCGAGGTGTGGGACTCCTCGTCCGAGGTGCGCTACCTCGTGCTCCCGCAGCGTCCGGCGGGCACCGAGGGCTGGGACGCCGAGGCGCTCACGCCGCTCGTCACCCGCGACGCCATGGTGGGTGTGGCCGTGGTGGCGGCGCCGTGAGCACGGTGCTCGACACCGCGGGGCCGGCCGCTCCGCCACGGAGCAACGGCGAGCTGGTGTTCGCCGAGCCGTGGGAGAGCCGCGCGTTCGGGATGGCGGTGTCGCTGTCCGAGGCCGGCGCATTCACCTGGGACGCCTTGCGCGACCGCCTCGTCGCGCGCATCGCGGCGTGGGAGGCGGAACGCGGTCTCGAGGACCCGGAGTTCCGCTACTACGCCTGCTGGCTCGACGCCCTCGAGGACGTGCTGGTCGACGGCGGCGCGCTGGGCGGTGACGACGTCGTCGCGCGCTCGGTGGAGCTCGCCGCCCGCCCGGCCGGCCACGACCACCGTGACGACGAGCACGGGCACGGGCACGGTCACTAGCTCGCCGGAACGGCGCCGGGACGTCTGGACGGGCGACGGAGTCCCAGGACCTCGCGGAGGTCCACGCCCTGATCAACAAACGGCGACACACGGTCTACCTCGAGTCGCGGTCGCCCGGTGCGTACCAGGCCGTGCTCGACAAGGCCGCGGAGATCCTGCGAACCGGGCACAACCCGTCGGGGACCTCGATCGACGTTCAGCGGGAGCTCATTCGGGAGCACCTGGGCTGGTAGGTGTACCGCCTCGTCTCCGAACCGGCCATCGACGATCAGGTCGCCGCGCTGCCCATCGAGGCGTTCGCCGCGTACGCGTTGCTGATGGAGAGTTCGAAGCGCGCGCCGTGGAGCGGGGAGCCCCAGCACGGCGACAACCCCGACGGGTCGGTGCGCCGGCCACGGAGGTCCTCGCTCCGGCGGAAACGCTTCGACATTCGAAGCATCCTCACCGAAGAGTCGCCCGCCTCGCCCCGTCGGGCCCGCCCTGGCCCGCCGGGTGACCGACGCCCGCGCGCACGTCGTCGTAGACGGCGAGGTGCCGCCGGGCGCTCGCGGCCCAGGTGTAGCGGGCCAGGGTCTCGCGTCCGCCGGTGCGCAGCCGGCGGCGCAGGGCGCGGTCGGCGTACATCTCCTGCATCGCCCGCGCGAGCGCCGCGCCGTCGCCGGCGTGCGGCATGAGCGCGTTGTGCCGGTGCAGCAGGTACTCGCGGAACACCGGCAGGTCGCTGGCGACGACGGGCAGGTCGGCGGCCATGGCCTCGAGCACGGCCAGGCCCCAGCCCTCCTTCAGCGAGGGGAAGCAGAGCGCGTCCGCGCCGCGGTACCAGGCGCCGAGGTCGGCCTCGGACAGCGTGCCGAGCAGGACGACGTCGCGGCCGAGCTCCAGGCCCAGGTCGGGGAGGCGTTCGAGGGTCTCGGTGCGGTAGGCCGCGTAGTCGCGGAACGAGTGTCCGCCGACGATCACGAGCATCGGCGGGTGCGGCATCGTGGCCTTGAGCTCGGCGAGCGCCTCGACGGCGACGTGGGTGCCCTTGCGCGGCTCGACGCCGCCGACGCTGAGGAAGAGGAACCGGTCCTCCGCGCCGACCGCGGCGCGCAGCTCGGCGAGCCGCGCGGGGGCCACCGGCGGGAAGCGGTCGGGGTCGACGCCGTTGGGCACGACGACGGCCTCGCGCGCGTACTCGTCGCGCAGGATCCGGCGCCACTGCTCGCTGACCACCAGCACCCGGTCCGGCTCGCGGATCGCCGCGCGCTGGCAGGCGACGAGCGCGGGGGTGGTGAAGTCGTCGACGTGGTGCACCGTGCGCACCACCGCCACGGCCGCCCCGGCGTCGCGCACGCGGGCCGCGGCGCGTGCGGCGATGCAGTCCTGGGTGTGCAGCACGTCGAACCGGTGCGCGACGTCGCCCAGCGCGCCGGAGAGCAGGTCGATCGAGGTGAAGACCTTGTCGGCGAGCGACCCGCCGCCCGGCGGGGCGGGCAGCACCGTGAACGGCACCGTCGTCGGCCGGAACAGGCCCGCGGCGGGATCGCCCTGGGTGACGACGTGCACCGCCTGCCCCGCCGCCTGCAGCGCCTCGGCGAGCGCGAGGGTGTGCACCATCCCGCCGCGCGGCGAGGTGGAGTGGGTGACGAGGCCGAGCTCCTTCACGACGTCCGACCGAACGCGGTCTGCTCGGCGATCGACGGGTCGCGGCGCGCGATCGCCGCGGCCGCGAGGGCGGCGCGGGCCGCGGTCTCGGTGACCACGCACCCGGCGTCGAAGAAGGCGCGGCGCTGGGCGTCGAGGCCCTGGGGGTCGCGCTCGGTGCCGAGCACGTAGACCACGACCCGCCCGCCGCCGGCGACGATGCGGGCGCACTCGCCGGCGAGCTCGCCCGCAGGGTCGGGGTGCGCGCCGTAGCCGAGCACGACGTCGAGCACGATCGCCGCGACCTCGGGGTCGGCGCCCTGCTCGCGGAGGTGCTCGAGGCGCGCCTCGGGGTCGATCATCGGGTGCGGGCGGCCCTGGGTGTACTCCTCCTCGCCGAGGTCGAGGCACACGTGGCTCGACGGCGGCGCGGGGACGGCGAGGGCCTTGTCGAGCGGGGTGTTCGACCACACCGGCCCGAGCACCCGGGAGAGCACGACCAGCGACTCGTAGCAGAGGGTGCCGCCGGAGTAGAGGCCGCGGACCAGCGTGCGCGCCGGGTCGAGGCCGGTGATCGCCGCGTCGACCTGCGCGCGCAGTCCCGCCGCCGGGTCGGGTGCGGTCCGCCCGAGGACGCCGAGCACGGCGAGCGCGCCGGCTTCGAGGGTCGGTGCCTGCACGACCGAGGCGCCGTCGAGCGGCTCGTCCATCCCGATGAGGGCGGCGACGAGCGGGGTGTCGCCGGCCTCGGCGACGACTGCGCGGGCGACCTCCGGGTCCGGCGGCTTGGAGACGAGCAGGATCGCGTCGGTCGCGGGGTCGGCGGCCATCGTGCGCACCGCGAGCCGGCCCATGGGGCCGCCGACCGCCGCGCTCAGGTCGCGCCCGCCCAGGCCGACGACGTGGGTGACGCCGACGCCGAAGCGGTCGAGCAGGGCGGCCACTTCCTGGGCGCCGGTGCCCGCCGCGGCGACGACCCCGACCGCCCCGGCGCGCTCGGCGAGCGGGGCGACGACGTTGGCGAACCCGAGGCAGGTGCGCCCGAGCATCGCGGTGCCCGCGCCGGGCCCCATGACCAGCCGGCCCAGCCCGGCGGCGCGGGTCTTGAGCTCGACCTCGTCGGCGAGCGACACGTTGTCGCTGAACAGGAGCACGTCGAGCCCCGCGCCCAGGGCCTGGTGGGTCTCGAGCGCCGCGTAGTCGCCGGGCACCGAGATCACCGCGACGTTGCTGCCCGCCTGCCGGGCGACGGCCTCGGCGAGCGAGCGGGGGTCGGGCTCCGTGGCGGCCACCGAGGTCTGCCGCGGGCTGAACGCGGCGTCGCGCCCGGCGTCCTGTGCGGTCTCGAGCACCTCGTCGGACCCGGCCCGCACCGCGAGGAACAGGTCGCCCGGCCCGGCGCCGGCCCAGTCGGCGGGGTCGAAGCCCTCCTTCTCCAGGGTCTCGAGGTTCGCCTCGGTGGCCATCGCCACGGCCGCCCAGTCGACGCCCGGGACCTCGCGCATCGCGCGCGTGCCCGAGAGCTGGACGACGGAGTCGAGGTAGGTGTCGCGGAACAGGAGCAGGCTCGTGCTCATCGCGCGTTCCCCACGATGCGCGTGCCGATGAGGTCGTCGGCGTAGGCGTCGCCGGCGTCGAGCGAGGGCCCGGCGCGGTCGGCCGTGGTGATCACGGCGGTGCGCCCGCCCTCGCGGATGAAGCGCACGGCGGCGCGCACCTTCGGGCCCATGCTGCCGTCGGGGAACTGCCCGTCCTCGAGGTGCTTGGCCGCCTCGTCGACCGACATCTGGTCGATGGCCCGGCGGTCCGGGGTGTCGAAGTCGACGTAGACCTTGGGGGTGTCGGTGACGAGCACCAGGGCGTCGGCGTTCACCGAGGCCGCGAGGCGCTGCGCGGTGAAGTCCTTGTCGATGACGGCGTCGATGCCCTCGAGCCCGTGGTCGCCCGCGATCACCGGGATGCCGCCGCCCCCGCCCGCCACGACGATCATGTGCTGCTCGATGAGGGCGCGGACGGCGTCGACCTCGACGATCCCGACCGGCTTCGGCGACGGCACGACGCGGCGGTGGCCCCGCTCGCCGTCGGGGATCATGTCCCAGCCGCGGGTCTGCGCGAGCACGCGCGCCTGCGCCTCGGAGAAGTAGGGCCCGACGGGCTTGGTGGGGCGCGCGAACGCCGGGTCGGCGGGATCGACCATCACGTGGGTGACCACCGAGACGACGCCGGGCAGGCGCCCCCGGCCCTCGGCGAGCAGCGCGAGGCCGAGCAGGCTGCCGAGCTGGCCCTGGGTCATCGAGTTGACGCAGAACAGGGGCAGCGCCGGCACGATCGCGGCCGCCTCGTCCTGCTGGATCGCGAGGTTGCCCACCTGCGGCCCGTTGCCGTGGACGAGCACCACGTTCCACCCGGCGTCGCGCAGCGCGCACACCGCGCGGGCCATGGCGTGGGCGTTCTCGGACTGCTCGGCGTACGTCCCGGACTGGCCGCCCCGGGTGATGGCGTTCCCGCCGAGGGCGACCACTGCGGTTCTGGGCATGGGTGTCCGTCACTCCTGATCCATGATGAGCAGCGCCCGTCTACTATAGTGGACATCATGAACGCTGCGGTGCGCTCCGGGGAAGAGGCGGCTCTCGACCGGGCGCGCGCACGGTGGCGGGCCGCGGGCGACCGGGTCTGGTCGATCGCGGTCGTCGACGGCGAGGAGTACCGCCGCCTGGCCGAGCGCATCGGCGGGATCCTCGACGACGTGCGGGCCGCGACCCCGTCCGTCGACGCCCTGCTCGCGCTCGACGCCGACCCCGGGTCCGTGCTCGAGAGGGCCGGGACGCGCGCCGTGCTCGACGCCGCCCTCGCGGTGCGGGCCGACGAGCTCGTCGCCGCCCGCGCGCGCGAGCGGCGGGTCGCGGCGATCGCCGCGGCGCGGGCGGCGGGGCAGGGCTGGGTGGTCCTCGACGACACCGCGGGCGCGACCCACCGCACCGTCGAGATGCACCTCGCGACGGGGCTCGCCCTGGTGGCGACGGCCGACCCGTACACCGGCGACGAGCCCTACGTGCTCGCCGAGGCCGTCCTCGACACCGCGACGGGCGAGCCGCTCACCGAGGGGTCGGAGGCGTCGTTCGCCGACGCCGCGGCGTGGCACGACGCGCGCGCCCGCCGCCGGGAGGAGATCGACTCACGCCTTGACGGCGGCGACGCGATGCTTTCCGATAGGTGATGACCGTAGCTCAAAGTGGACGCGAGGCGGGTGGCGCATGACGGGCCTGATGGGCGAGGAGACGGTCACGGCGGAGGCTGGCCCTGATCCCGCGGCGATCGCCTCGGTGATCGTGGCCGTCCAGAGCGCCGGGGTCCGCCTCGAGACCCCCGTCGAGACGCGGACCGGCGGGGCGGGCCCGACCGACGCCGGCATGCTGTGGATCGAGGGCTTCCCGGTCACGGTGCCGACGTCGAGCGCGTCCCCGTACGTCCTGCGCTCCGAGGACAACGGCGCGCAGGGGCTCTACCGCGACGGCGTGCGGCTCGCCTCGGTCACCGGTGCGCTCCGGCCCCGGTTCTACGACCGCAGCACCGCCGACGGCACGCCGTACTGGAAGATCGCGCTGCTGCACCTCGACTCCCTGGCCAGCACCGTCGTGCAGGCGTGCAACTACTGGAACACCGCCGACCAGTGCACCTTCTGCGGGATCGGGGTGTCGCTGGAGTCGGGCAGCACGGTGGCCCGCAAGACCCCCGAGCAGCTCGCCGAGGTCGCGATCGCCGCGAAGGAGCTCGACGGCGCCGTCGACGCCACGCTCACCACGGGCAGCTCGGTGGCCCCCGACCGCGGGGCCCGCTACGTGGCGCGCTGCGGGCGCGCGGTCAAGGACGCGGCCGGGCTCCCGGTGGAGATCCAGTTCGAGCCGCCGCGCGACCTGGCGATCCTCGACGAGGTCCACGGCACGGGCGGGGCGGACGCCGTCGGCATCCACGTGGAGACCTTCGACCCCGCCGTGCTCGCCCGCGTCGCCCCCGGCAAGGCGCGCACGGGCCTCGACACCTACTACCGGACCTGGGAGCGCGCGGTCGCGCTGTGGGGCCGCGGCCGCGTGTCCACCTACGTCATCCTCGGGCTCGGCGAGGACCCCGACCTCACGATCGAGGGCTGCCGGCGCGCGGTCGACATCGGCGTCTACCCGTTCGTCGTGCCGCTGCGCCCCGTCGCGGGCAGCCTGCTCGCCGACGCGACGACGCCCGACGCGGCGTACACCGACCGCATCTACCAGAAGGTCGCCGCCTACATGACCGAGCGGCAGATGTCCTCGGCCGACGCCGTCGCCGGCTGCGCGCGCTGCCAGGCCTGCTCGGCGCTCAACGCGGTCCAGCCGCTGCTGCAGATCGGGCGCCGGCCCGGAGCCGGGTCGTGACGCGGTCGGTCGCGCGGCCCGTGGTCTGCGCGATCGCCACCGGCGAGGACGAGCGCGCCGCGCACCACCGGGTCCGGCGCGCGGTGTTCGTCGACGAGCAGGGCGTGTTCGCCGACGACGACCTCGACTCCCACGACGCCCGCGACGACGTGCTGCACGTCGTCGCCCGCGTCGGCGAGGAGGTCGTCGGCACCGTGCGGCTGTTCCCGCTCGGTGACGGGCTCTGGCAGGGCGACCGGCTCGCCGTGCTCGGCGCCGCGCGCACCGCCGGCGCCGGGGCCCCGCTGGTCCGCTTCGCCGTCGCGACGGCGGCGGCCCGCGGCGGTCGGCGCATGATCGCCCACGTCCAGCCCGCCAACCAGCGGTTCTTCGAGCGTCTGGGCTGGACCGCGCAGGGCGCCGAGGACTACGCGGGGCGCCCGCACGTGTTCATGACGATCCGGCTAGCGCAGCCGGCGGGGCACGACCAGGCGCCCGTGCTCGACGAACCGGGGACGCAGCTCGGCGGGTAGCGCCGCGGCGATGCGGTCGCGCGCCGGGCCCCGGGTGGACGGGGCGCCGACCTGCGCGACGACGAGGTCCGAGCGGGTGCGCAGCGCGGCCGCCGCGGCCTCCTCGTCGCGCCCGAGGTGGGTCAGGGCGAGCGCCTCGTACTTCGCCGACCGGTAGGTGCGCGCGGTCACCAGCAGCTCCTCGGCGCGGCCGGGCTCCCAGCGCGCCTGCATCTCGAGCAGGCGCATCGCGGCCCGCGGCCGGAAGGGCAGCGAGCGCGCGAGCAGCGGCGCCGCCTCCTCCACGGTGGCGCCCGCGTCGTCGTCCTTGCCGGCGAGCAGCAGGCAGTCGGCCCGGGCCAGCAGGGCGTGGAGCTCCTGCTCGAGCTCGAGGGCCCCGCCGCCGCGGTGGGCGAGGTCGACGGCGGTCTCGGCGTGCTCCCGGGCGCGGTCGAGGTCGCCGAGCTCCTGCCACAGCCACGACGTCGTCGTCTCGATGCCGGCGCGGTAGTAGCCGACGCCGGCGTCGTCGATGAGGCGCCGGGCCCGGTCGAGCGCGCGCAGGGCGCCCGCGAAGTCGCCGGCGTCGCCGCGCGCCAGGCCGCAGAAGAACAGGCTCTGCAGCAGGGTGCGGAACTCTCCGGTCTGGCGGCACAGCTCGACCGCGCGCTCGAGCACCGCGCGGGCCTCGGCGAAGCGGTCCATGTGCTGGAGCAGGGCGCCGCGGTAGGCCATCGCCACCGCGCCCAGCGCGTCCTCGGCGCCGACCGCGAGCACCTGCTGGTAGGCGTGGGTGGCGCCGGAGTAGTCGCCGTCCCAGTGCCGGACCCGCCCGAGCAGCAGCAGCGAGCTGCGCCGCGCGCCCGGGGCGGCGGCGGCGCTCTCGGCGAGGTGCCCGGCCTGTTCGGCGAGCTCGACGGCGGCGAAGGCGTCGCGCGCCCAGAGCGCGGTCCAGCCCAGGGCCTCCAGCGCGCGGGCCTCGAGCTCCTCGTCACCGAGCTCGCGGGCCAGGGCGAGCGCGGCCTCGTGGTCGGTGTGCGCGTCATCGAAGCGCGCCAGGTCGCACCGGGCCTGCCCCCGGCGCAGCAGCACCGTCGTGCGCAGGACCGCGTCGCCGGTGCGCTCGGCGCTGTCGAGCGCCGAGGTCAGCAGCCGCTCGGCGTCGCGGTGGGCGAACACGACGTGCGCGGCGTCCGCGGCGGCGAGCCAGGCGCGGGCCGCGGCGGCGTGGTCGCCGGCGGCGGAGTGGTGGACGGCGGCGGCCTCGGGGCGGTCGGCGACCAGCTCGGCGGCACGTCGGTGGCGGCTGAGGCGCACCGGGAGCTCGGCGCGGGTGTAGGCGACGGTCCGGACGATGTCGTTGGCGAAGCGGTAGCGCTCGCCGTCGTGCACGAGCAGGCCCGCCCGGACGGCGCGCTCGGCGCGGCGCGCGCACTCCTCGGGGCCGACCCCGGCGAGCACGGCGGCGTCGTCGAGCGCGAACGACGACCCGAGCACCGCGGCCTGCCCGAGCAGCAGGGCGACGTCCTCGGCGGTGTCGTCGAGGCGGCGGCGCAGCAGCGCGTAGAGGTCCTCGGGGACGACCGGGTCGGTGCCCCCGCCGGTGGCGGGGTGGCGCAGCAGCTCGCCGACCAGCAGCGGCGAGCCCCCGGTCCACGCGAAGAACGTGTCGGGGTCGTAGCCGGCGCCGGACGCGGCGAGCAGGGCGGTCACCGTCGCGCGCGACAGCGGCGGGATCCGCAGGTGCGTCGCCACGTCGAGCAGGCTCTCGGTGCCGCTGCGCTCCTCGGCCGACCGCTCGGTCGCGAGCACCAGCACCCGCCGCGCCGCGAGACGGGTCGCGAGCACGTGCAGGGCCTCCACGGTGGTCTGGCTCGCGTGGTGCAGGTCCTCGACGATCAGCAGGATCGGGTGCACCTCGGCGGTGCGCCCGACGAGCTCGGCCAGGGCGAGCAGGGTGCGGCGGTGCCCCAGCCGGCCCAGCTCGCCGGTCGCCGCGCGCGGCTCGGTGGCGAGCTCCGGGGCCAGCTCGGCGAGCGCCTCGCGTTCGGCCTGGTGCAGCAGCGGCGCGCCCGTGCCCTGGTGGCCCACGAGCGCGCGCACCGCCTCGGCCAGCGGCTGCAGGTACAGCGAGCGCTCGGCCTCCTGGCAGCGGACCTCGAGCACGGTGGCGCCCGCGTCCCGCGCCTCGCCGGCGAGCACCCGGGCCAGGGCGCTCTTGCCGATGCCGGCCTCGCCGGTGACGAGCACGAGACCGCCGTGGCCGCGCGTCGCCACCGACCACGCGCGGCGCAGCGCGGCGAGCTCGCGGTCGCGGCCCTGCACGGCGACCGGCCGGGTGTCCGGCGAGCGGTCGTCCGGCAGCAGCAGCGAGCGGTAGATCTCCTGGGTGGCGGGGGACGGGTCGGCGCCCAGCTCCTCCGAGAGCGCCCGGCGCAGCTGCTCGTAGGCCGCGAGCGCGGCGCCGTCGGCACCCTGGCGGATGTGGGCGCGCATGAGGGCGCGGGCGGCGGGCTCGTCGAGGGCGTCGGCGGCCAGGGCGCGCGAGGCGAGGTCGATCGCCGTGCGGTCCTCGCCGAGCGCGAGCGCCGCGGTCCAGTGGCACGAGCGCGCCCGCGCGAGCGTCGCGGCCACGAGGCGGCGGACCTCCTCGGCCCACGGCGCGTCGGGCTCGCCGACCAGGGCGGTGCCCCGCCCGAGCAGGTCCTCCGCGCTCTGGGCGCCGGACAGGGCGCGGAGCATGAGGCCGCGGTCGAGGTCGCGCTCGGCGTCCTCGACCAGCGCGAGCCCCTCGTGGACGTCGACCGTGGTGCCGGCGTCGCGGACCAGGCGGTAGCCGCTCGGGTCGCCCTCGACGCGGCCCTTCCCGATCCCGCGGCGCAGGCGGCTCACCAGCGCGGCGAGGTTGCGCCCCGGGCGTCCCGAGCGCTCGGCCGCGCCGTCGGGCCACAGCGCGGCGACGATCGTGTCGACGGCGACGTAGCGGCCCTGGTGCGCGGCGAGCACCGCGAGCAGGCGTTGGGCGCGGCCGTTCGGGACGGTCACCGGGGCGTGACCGTCCAGCCCCTCGAGGGCGAACCGGCCCACGAGCCGGATCCGCAGACCGCCCGCTGTCATCGACGGCATCGTACGACCAGGCGGGTGGTCGCGGTCACACGCGCGGAGCCGAGCCGGTGCCCCGGGGGCAGTCGTCGGCCACACCTCTCGGCCTCCCGGGTTGACGGCGCGCGGAGCGGAGACCCCGGTCGGGTGGCGGCGGAGCGCGGCGGTGAGGTCGAGGGTGTCGACGACGGTCTGTTCGGGCCGGCGTCGGTGACGTGGCGGGTCCAGCTGGAGCCGGTGCTGTGGGTCGCGGGGATGCGGGCGCTGCTGCTGCAGTCGCTGCACCCGCGGGTGATGCGGGCGACGTACCAGAACTCGGCGCTGTTCGACCCGAAGAAGGCGTGGCCCCGGTTCCAGCGCACCGTCGGCTTCGTCGGCACCCGCACGTTCGGGTCCCGGGCCGACGTGGAGACGGCGGCGAGCCGGGTGCGGCGTCTGCACGCCACGCTGCGCGGCACGGACGCCGATGGCACCGAGATCGCCCTCGACGACCCCGAGAACCTGCTCTGGGTGCACAACGCGGAGATCGACTCCTACGTGTCGGTGGCGCGGCGGGCCGGCGTGGTCGACGACGCCGAGGCCGACGCCTACGTCGCCGAGAGCGTGCGGGCGGCCGAGATCGTGGGCATCGACCCCGCGATCGTGCCGGCGTCACGGGCCGAGCTCGCCGCCTACTTCGACCGCGTCCGCCCGCAGCTGCAGCTCACCGACGAGGCTCGGCGCGGCGTCGGCGGCCTGCTCACCCCGCAGCCGAGCGCCCCGACCGGCATCGCGCTGACGCTCTCGTCGATCGCCGCGCTCTCGTTCTCCACGCTGCCGCGCTGGGCGCGCCGGATGTACGGGCTGCCGGGCCTGCCCACCACCGACCTCGGCGTCACCCTCGCCCTCCGGGCGCTGTACACGGCCTCGACGCTGCTGCCCGACCTCCCCGCCCCGCCCGACATCGCCCGCGCCCGCCGCCTGGTCCGCGAGGCCCGCGCCACCGCCTGACGTGACGTGGTCGCCCCTGGTGTCAGCACGGCGGCCATGCTGACATTCACCGTCAGGGGAACCCCCACGATCACCGGAGCGAGGAGGCACGTGTGGCCGTGACCGAGGCCTACATCGTCGACGCCGTCCGCACGCCGGTCGGGACGCGCAAGGGCGCGCTGGCCGACGTGCACCCCGCCGATCTCGGCGCCCACGCGCTCACCGCGCTCGTCGAGCGCACGGGCATCGACCCGGGCGCGGTCGAGGACGTGCTCATGGGCTGTGTGAGCCAGCTCGGCCCGCAGGCGGGGGTCATCGGGCGCACGGCGTGGCTCTCGGCAGGCTTCCCCGAGCACGTGCCCGGGGTGACGATCAACCGCGCGTGCGGCTCCTCGCAGCAGGCCCTGCACTTCGCCGCGCAGGCCGTGCTCTCGGGCACGCAGGACATGGTCATCGCCGCCGGCGTCGAGAACATGGCGATCGTCCCCATCGACGCCAACGCCGCCGTGCTCGAGCGCATGGGCACGCGCCGCGAGGGGCCGGGCTGGATCGAGCGCTACGGCGAGCAGGAGATCAGCCAGTTCCGGGGCGCCCAGCTCATCGCCGAGAAGTGGGGGCTGCGTCGCCCGCAGCTCGAGGAGTTCGCCGTCGAGAGCCACCGCCGCGCGGCGCGGGCCACCGACGAGGGCCGCTTCACCGGCCAGATCGCCCCGTTGAACGGCCTCGACCGCGACGAGGGCGTCCGGCCCGACGCCAACGTGGAGAAGATGGCGACGCTCCCGCCGCTGCGCGAGGGCTACGAGCTCACCGCCGCGGTCTCCAGCCAGGTCTCGGTGGGCGCGGCCGCGCTGCTCGTCGTCTCCGAGGACGCCCTGCGCACCCACGGGCTGACGCCGGTCGCCAAGGTGACGACGCTGTCGGTGGTGGGGGAGGACCCGGTTTACATGCTGACCGGCCCGATCCCCGCGACCCGCGACGTCCTGCGCCGCGCGAAGCTGACGATCGACGACATCGACCTCTTCGAGTGCAACGAGGCCTTCGCTCCCGTCGTGCTCGCCTGGGCGCAGGAGACCGGCGCGCCGCTCGAGCGCACCAACGTCAACGGCGGCGCCATCGCCACCGGCCACCCGCTGGGCGCCACCGGCGCGATCCTCGCCACCAAGCTCGTCCACGAGCTGGCGCGCACCGGTGGCACCCGCGGCCTGCAGACCATGTGCGAGGGCGGCGGCCAGTCCAACGCGACGATCATCGAGCGGGTCTGACGGGTGGATCTCCAGCACCGCGTCGCCGTCGTCACCGGCGCCGGCGGCGGCATCGGGCGCGCGCTCGTCGAGGCGCTGCGCGCCGCCGGCGCCCGGGTGGCCGCCACCGACCGCGAGGGCGCGCTGACCGGCGTCGACGCCGACCTCGTCCGGCCCCTCGACGTGACCGACGCGGACGCCACCGCGGCGCTGCTCGCCGAGGTCGAGCGCGCGCTCGGGCCCGTCGACGTCTACCTCGCCAACGCGGGCGTCGCGCTCGGCACCGACCCGATGGAGACGCCCGACGACCTCTGGGACACGGTCCTCGACGTCAACGTCCGCGCGCACATCACGGCCGCCAGGCTGCTGCTGCCCGGCTGGCTGGAGCGCGGCGAGGGCTACTTCGTGGCGACGGCGTCGGCGGCGGGCCTGCTCACGCAGATCGGGTCGGCGCCGTACGCGGTGAGCAAGCACGCGGCGGTCGCGTTCGCCGAGTGGCTGTCGGTGACCTACGGGTCGCGGGGCGTCCGCGTCAGCACCCTGTGCCCGATGGGGGTCGCGACGCCGATGCTGGAGACCGCGGGCTCCGAGGACGGACTGAGCTCGCTCGCGGCGAACACCGTGCGCGCCGCCGGCGAGGTGCTCACCCCGGAGACGGTCGCCGCCGCCGTCGTCGAGGGGATCGGCCGCGAGGAGTTCCTCATCCTCCCGCACCCCGAGGTGCTGACGTTCTTCCGGCGCAAGGGCGAGGACTACGAACGCTGGCTCGCGGGGATGCGGCGGCTGCAGGACTCACTGGGCTGAGCAGCGCCGCCGCAGCGAGTCGGCCTCGGTGCGCAGGTAGCTCCTCGTGAGGCCGGTGGTCAGCACGCCGAAGACCGCCGAGAGCCCGCGCTGGTCGAGCCCGAGCGCGATGCGGGTGCCGCCGACGGGCAGCACGGTCAGCTCGTGGGTGGCCCGCGTGCGCCCGGCCGCCGGCCCGCTGACCCACGAGAACGCCTCGCCGGGGCGCACCTCGTCCACGGTCCACACGAGGACGGGCAGGCGGGGCTGGGCGATGCGCACGCGCGTGCCGGGCGCGATCCCGGCGCCGTCGAGGATCTTGACCCGGCGCATCGTCGACGTCCACTCCGGCCAGCGCTCGACGTCGACCAGCACGGCCCAGACGTCCTCGACCGGGGCGGGGATGTCGGCGGTGCTGTCGTGGCGCACGGGGCGACGTTAGCTCTCCGTGAAACCCGATTCCACCAGCGTGGCGGTTCCATCACCCTGGGTGACGGCGGACGATCGGACGGCATGACGGACAGTCGGGCGCTGGCCCAGGCCGAGCGTGCCGACCTCGCCGCGCTCCTCACCACCCTCACCCCCGAGCAGTGGGACGCCCCCTCGCTCTGCACGAAGTGGCGCGTCCGCGACGTCGTCGCCCACGTCATCGGCTTCGACGTGCAGGGCATGACCGGCTACGTCCGGACCCTCGTGCTGGCCGGCGGCTCGCCCAACCGCGCCAACCAGCTCGCCGTCGACGCCCTCCGCGACCTCGACCCCTGGTGGCTGCTCGACCTCGTCAAGCGCTACCGGACCCCGGAGGGCATGACGGCCCGCCAGGGCTACCGGATCGCACTCACCGACGGCGCGATCCACCACCAGGACATCCGCCGGCCCCTCGGACTCCCGCGCGAGATCGACCCTGAGCGGCTGCGGACGGTCCTCGACCTCGCGATGGTCTCCCCGCGGGTCCACGCGTCCTCCCGCGTCCGTGGCCTGCGGCTGCAGGCGACCGACATCGACTGGCACCACGGCACGGGGCCCGAGGTCACCGGTCCCGGGGAGTCGCTGCTCATGGCCGCCGCGGGGCGCACCGACGCGCTCGACGAGCTCGAGGGCCCCGGCCGCGAGACGCTCGCCCGGCGCGTCGCCTGAGCGCGGCGCGACCCGGTCGCGGCGATCTAGGCTCGCGGCCGTGGACGTGCGCCTCTGGTTCGACCCGATCTGCCCGTTCTGCTGGATGACGAGCAAGTGGTTGCGGCTCGTCGCCACCCAGCGCGACCTGGAGATCGAGTGGCGGTTCATCTCGCTGCGGCTGCTCAACGCCGGCGTGGACTACGACGCGCAGTTCCCGCCGGAGTACGAGGCGGGGCACCTGGCCGGGCTGCGGGGCCTGCGCGTCGCGGCCCGGACGCGCAAGGAGCACGGCACCGAGGCGCTCGACCGCCTGCAGGAGGCGTTCGGTCGGCACGTGTTCGAGCGGGAGCCGGTGCCCGACACCCCCGCCGCCCGCGAGACCCAGGGGAGCGACGCCTTCCTCGCCGACGTGCTGACCACCGCCGGCCTGCCCACCTCGCTGGCCGAGGCGGCCGGTGACCCGGCGTGGGACGAGATCGTGCAGGCCGAGACCGACGAGGCGCTCGCCCTGACCGGCCGCGACGTCGGCACGCCGATCATCCAGGTCGACCCGCCGCACGGGCTCGCCTTCTTCGGCCCGGTGATCAGCCGGATGCCCACCGAGGAGCAGGCGGGCGAGCTGTGGGACCACGCGGTGGGACTCGCGCGGTTCCCGGGGTTCGCGGAGCTCAAGCGCAGCCTGCGCGAGCAGCCGCAGCTCCCGTCGTTCGGCGTGTCGACCGGCGAGGTCGGCGTCGTCGAGGACTGGCACGGCGGGAGCCGCCGGCAGCACCGCTGATGGCTCACACGGCGCGCAGCTGGTAGTCGCCGAGGCGCTCGTCCCACTCCATCGTCACGAGGTCGCGGGCCCGGGCGGCGCGGGCGAAGGACAGGAAGTTCGAGAACCCGTAGCGCTTCTCCGAGAACCCGGGCTCACGCTTGCGGATCTGGTCCTTCAGGCCTGAGAGCTGGGGCGATCCCAGGGCGCGCACGGTGCTCGCGAGCAGCGCGAACGCCTCGTCCTCGGCCGACGCGCCTTCCGGGAACGCGACCTCGGGGTCGCCGGTCGCCGTGCCCGGGGCGAGGGCGAGGACGCCGCGGTTCTCGAGGTGGCGCAGCAGCTCGCCGAAGCCGCGGAAGCCGTGGTCGCCCTCGTCGAAGGTCGGGTCCTTGCGCAGGATCGCGCGCTTGAGGGTCGACGCGCGCACCGGGCCGTCGGTGGCGCGGGCGAGGCCGGCGAGGGTGCTGGTGACGACGGCGGCGAGGTCGGGGTCGGCCTGCTCGTCGGGCGTCTCCTCGGGTTCCACCGGCTCGGGCACGGGCTCCGGGGTCGGCGTGCGACGCCGCGACGGCCGGCTCGCCACCGCCCGGCCCTCGACGCCGGGCAGGCGGTCGTAGAAGAGGAACTCGTCGCAGGCCGCGGGCAGGAGCTTCGAGGTCGAGGACTGCACGCCGATGCCGATGACGCGCTTGTCCATCTCGCGCAGCTTGTGCATCAGCGGTGTGAAGTCGGAGTCGCCGGTCCCGATCGCGAACGTCGTGACGAACCCGCGCTCGTAGGCGAGCTCGATGGCGTCGACGGCCATCTTGATGTCGGCCGCGTTCTTGCGGGATCCGCCGATGCGCTGCGGAATCTCGATCAGCTCGACCTGCGCGCGGGCGAGCAGACGGCGGTCCTCGTCGAACGCCGACCAGTCGCCGTACGCCCGCCGCGTCACCACCCGGCCCCGCTCGGCCAGCGCGTCGGCGACCGGCCCGAAGTCGAACGGGGTGACGCCGAGGCCGTCCCGTGCTCCGATCGCGAGGTTCTCGTAGTCGAGGAACAGGGCGATGCGTTCGTCCTCGGGAGCCACGCGGGCACTGTAAGCCGTATCGATGGTCGAGCTCCGCAGGCTTCGTCTCCTACGCCGTGCGGCCCATCAGCGATGACGATTGCGTTGCAGACCTTGCGTGCTCGGATAGTACGTGCTCGGATTTAGGTCGGAGGTGGTCGACCGATGGACCAGAACCTGTTCAACGACATCTGCTTGCAGCAGCTCACGCTCTCCGGGGTGCACGAGGGCGAGACCGTCGCCGTCCTGACCCGGGGCGCGGACCGCGGGGAGTACGCCGACGCGTTCCTGTGGGCCGCGCAGCAGCTCGGTGCGGCGACCTTCCACCTGCGTCTCCCGCCGCCGGCCAGCGCGTCGGGGGCCTGGGCGGTCGGCGACTCGGGCCTGGGGAACATCCCGCTCGCCGTGGAGGCGCTGAAGTCGGTCGACATGCTCGTCGACTGCACCTTCCTGCTGTTCTCGCCCGAGCAGTTCGCGATCCAGGACGCCGGCACGCGCATCCTCACCGCCGTCGAGCCGCCCGAGCTGCTCGCCCGCCTGATGCCGACCACCGAGTTGCGCGAGCGCGTCGAGTACGGCGCCGACCTGCTGGCCAAGGCCCAGTCGATGCGCATCACGAGCCCCGCGGGCACCGACGTCACCTACCGGCTCGGCGTCTACCCGACCCTCTCGGAGTACGGCTACACCGACACCCCCGGGCGCTGGGACCACTGGCCGGCCGCGTTCGTGTTCACCGGCGGCGCCGACGACGGCGTCGACGGGCAGATCGTGCTCTCGCCGGGCGATGTGCTGCTGCCGTTCAACACCTACGTGCAGACCCCGGTCACGCTGACGATCGAGCAGGGGTTCATCCGGGACATCCGCGGCGGTCTCGACGCGGAGCTGCTGTCGTCGTACATCAAGAGCTTCGACGACCCCCGCGGCTACGGCATGAGCCACGTCGGCTGGGGTCTCGACGAGCGCGCCCACTGGCACGGCCTGACCCAGTTCCCGGGCGGCATGGGCATGGAGCTGCGCAGCTTCTACGGCAACGTCATGTTCTCGATCGGCCCGAACAACGAGCTCGGCGGCCCGAACGACACCCCGTGCCACTTCGACATTCCCATGCGCGGCAACTCGCTCTACCTCGACGACGAGCTCATCGTCGACAATGGGGCCCTCACCGTCCCCGAGATGAAGCCGGTGTCGACGAGGTGACCGACCACCACATCGGGATGATCGTCCCGAGCTCCAACCTCACGATGGAGACCGAGCTCCCGCGCATGCTGACCGCGCGGGAGCAGGTGCTCCCGGACGACCGTTTCGTCTTCCACGCGGCCCGGGCGCGCATGCAGCACGTGACGCCCGAGCAGCTCCAGGCCATGAACGCCCAGGCCACCCGCGCGGCGATCGAGCTCGCCGACGCCCGCCCCGACGTCGTCGCGACGGCGTGCCTCGTGGCGATCATGGCCCAGGGCCCCGGCTTCCACTGCACCGCCGAGGACGACATCACCGGCGCGCTGCGGGCCGAGGGCTCCTCGGCGCCGGTGGTGTCGAGCGCGGGGGCGCTGCTGTCGGGGATCGCGGCGCTCGGCGCTCGCCGGGTGGCCATCGTGACGCCGTACATGAAGCCGCTGACCCAGGCCGTCGTCGACTACATCACCGACGCCGGCATCGAGGTCGTCGACTCCCTGTCGCTCGAGGTCCCCGACAACCTCGCCGTCGCCCGCCTCGACCCCGCCGACCTGCGGGAGCACCACAGGAAGCTCGACCTCTCCGGCGCCGACGCCCTCGTGCTCTCGGCGTGCGTGCAGATGCCGTCGCTGCCGTCGATCGAGGCCGTGCAGGACGAGGTCGGCATCCCGGTGCTCTCCGCGGCGACGGCGACGACGTTCCGCATTCTGTCCTCGCTGGGCCTCGAGACCCGCGTGCCGCACGCCGGCGCGCTGCTCTCGGGCACCGTCGCCGACCCCGGGGACGTCGCGCGCGCGGCCTGACCGTCGCCGTCGTGCTGACCGAAGGGCGCCTTCGCTCGATCTGGTCGAGCGAAGGTGCCCTTCGCTCAGATCAGGGAGCGCAAGGCCTCGCGGGTCGCGGTGAGCGCGGCCTCGGGGTCGTCCCAGAACACCATGTGCCCGGTGCCCGGGACCTCGACGACGGTCGCCTCCGGGTTGGCCTTCGCCGCCTCCTCCGCGCCGGCCGCGGTGACGACGGGGCTGTCGCCGCCGTGGATGAGCACGGTCGGGGCGGGCACCGAGGGCCAGGTGGCGAAGAAGTCCTCGGACTCGAAGCCCGCGTGGGTCGCGACGATCGCGTCGCGCGAGATCGAGCTCATCCAGTGCGCGCGCAGCTCCTGCTCGCGGCGGGGCCAGCGGGGCCACGACTGCGCGACCTCGTCGGCGTCGGTGCCCCGCCGGGCCTGGTCGAGCTGGCCGAGGAACGCCTCGAGCGTCGTCGGGTAGGGGCCGCGCCCGGGCCCGCTCATCGGGGGGTCGACGAGCACCGTGCCGCGCAGGTCGAGGCGGGTGGCGGCGACGGCGGTGATCCGCGCGCCCATGGAGTGCCCGAGCACGATCGGGCGCTCGAGGCCCAGCTGGTCGATCACCGCGGCGACGTCGGCGGCGTAGGTGTCGAGGTCGTAGGCGTCGCCGCTGTCGGAGAACCCGCGTCCCCGGACGTCGAGGACCAGCGGCCGCACGAGGTCGGTGAGCTCGCGGGCGACGAAGTCCATGGCGATCGCCGGGCTCGTGATGCCCGGGACGATCAGCAGCGGCACCCCGTCGACGGGGCCGTGGTCGAGGACGTGCAGGCGCACGTCGCCGGAGCGCACCCAGCGGCTCACCGCCGCGGTCTCGGCGAGGTCGGCCAGCGCGGGCTGGGTCAGGACGCGCTGTGCTGGGGATTCGGTCACCGATCGGCCTTCCGGAAGGGGTCGTCGAGGTAGGAGACGGCGTCGTCGAGGGTGACGACGTCGGCGTACTTGGCCTGCAGGTCGAACAGGGCGGCATCGTGGGGGCCCCGCGCGCGGTCGCCGCAGGCCTCGGCGACGACGAGCGTGTCGAACCCCGACTGCACCGCGTCGACGGCCGTGGCGCGCACGCAGCCGGACGTCGTGGCGCCGCAGACGACGGCGGTGTCGACGTGCAGGCCGGTGAGCAGCGCGGCCAGCGACGACCCGTGGAACGCCGAGGCCCCCTTCTTGACGATCACGTGGTCGTCGGGCGCCAGGCCCAGGCGGGGGTCGAGGACGACGGCGTCGCTGCCCTCGCGCAGCGCGCGGACGCCCGGCGCCTTGCGCAGCCAGGCGATCGCGTCCCCGTCGGCCTCGGCGGGGGTGAACGAGACGACCGTGGCGATCACGGGCACGTCGCGGCGGTGCGCGACCTCGATGAGCTGCGCGGTCGCGGCGACCTCGGCGGTCAGGTCGGCGCCGAGGTCGAAGCCGGGCTCGGTGAAGCCCCGGGTGAGGTCGACGACGACCAGCGCGGGACGGGGCCCGCGGGGGACGGCGGCCCCGAAGCCGGCGCGGTCGTAGACGGCGTCGGTGGCGGCGCCGTGCAGGCTCCCCTGGCTCGAATCAGCGGTCACGTCGCAGCTCCTCGATCAGCATCTTCTGGCCCTTCAGGCGTCCGAGCAGGTAGCCCTGGACGACGCCGAACACCGCGGCACCCGCGAGCGCGGCCCAGCGGCCGGCGTTCGGAGGCAGCAGCATGGCGAGCCCATCGAGGGACTCGGGCTCCGTCGAGCCGGCGGATTTCCTGACATCTGACGTCAGCGTGGCCCCCACGCTGGCACTCCCGGTGCCGGTCCCCAGCGCGCCGCCGGACAGTTCGCCGGCGAGGTTGCGGGCGAACTGGTCGAGCAGGCGGCTCGAGACCGTCGTGATCGCGCCCTTCCCGAACTGCGCGATCTTGCCGCGGATGAGCAGGTCCGTGTGCAGGTCGAGGGTCGAGCCGCCGTCGGCTTCGCCCACCGAGAGCACGACGTCGGCCTCGGCGTCGCCCGCCCCGTGCGCATCCGACGCCCGGGCGGACAGCCGCAGCGTGCGCTGGTCGGGGACGACCTCGGTGAAGCGCAGGGTGCCCGCGTAGGCGGCGCTGATCGGGCCGACCTTGACCTTCACGCGCCCCCGGTAGGCCTCGCCGTCGCGGCCCTCCAGCGTCGCCCCTGGCAGGCAGCCGGCGACCCGCTCGACGTCGTTGAGCAGCGCGAACACCGCGTCCGGCGCGGCCGGCACGGCGAGGTGGTTGTCGAGGATCACGACGGGACCTCCTGGGAACGCCGGGCACACGCCGTCGCGTGCACCGCGTCGACGATGGTCTGGTAGCCGGTGCAGCGGCAGAGGTTCGCCGAGAGCGCCTCGCGGATCTCCTCGCGATCGGCGTCGGGCGACTCGGCGAGCACGCCCTCGGCCAGCATCAGGAATCCGGGCGTGCAGAACCCGCACTGCAGGCCGTGGTGGTCGGAGAACGCCTGCTGCAGGTCCGACAGCCGGCCCTCGGCGTCCAGCGACTCCACCGTGCGCACGTCGGCGCCCTCGGCCTGCACGGCGAACACCAGGCACGCGCGCACCGGGGCGCCGTCGAGCAGCACGGTGCACGCGCCGCACACCCCGTGCTCGCAGCCGACGTGGGTGCCGGTGAGGCGCAGGTCGTGGCGCAGGACGTCGGCGAGCGTGCGGCGCGGCTCGACGACGACCTCCTCCTCGGCGCCGTTCACCGTCAGCGACAGCAGATGCGGATCGTTCACAGCCCGCCCTCCGTGTTCTCCAGGGCCTCGAGCACCGTGCGGGGGTGGATCGGCGTCGTGTCGAGCTCGACACCGGTGTGGCGCAGCGCGTCGTTAACGGCGTTGAGCACCGCCGCGGGCGCGCCGATCGTGCCGCCCTCGCCGGCGCCCTTCGCGCCGTTCTCGGTGAACGCGCACGGCGTCTCGAGGTGCGAGATCGACACGTCGGGGATCTCGGTCGCGGTCGGCACGAGGTAGTCGATGAACGACGCCGCCGACGGCTCGCCGTGCGCGTCGTAGGTGACCTCCTCGAACAGCGCGCCCGCGATGCCCTGCGCGATCCCGCCGCGGCACTGCCCGTCGACGACCTGCGGGTGGATCACCACGCCGCAGTCCTCGACGCAGACGTAGCGCAGGATCCGGATCGCCCCGGTGCCCGCGTCGGCCTCGACGACCACGGCGTGCGTGGCGTTCGAGAACGTCCCGTCGCCGGGGACGTCGAAGCTCGCGGTGGCGGTCAGGGTCGGCTCGACGTCCTTGGGCAGCAGGTGACTGCGCAGGTAGGCGACGTCGGCGATCTCCTCGTAGGTCAGCCGCCGCGACGGGTCGTCGAGCTGCACCACCCCGCCGTCGCCGTCGAGCGCGACGTTCTCCGGGCGTGTCTCGAGCAGGTGCGCGGCGATCCGGCACAGCAGCTCGCCGAGCCGCTCCGAGGCCAGCGCGACCGCCGAGCCGCCGATCGTCACCGACCGCGACGCGAACGTGCCCCACCCGTAGGCGATGCGCTCCGTGTCGCCCTGGCGCAGCTTGACGCGGTCGACGTCGATGCCGAGCCGGTCGGCGACGATCTGCGCGAACGTCGTCTCGTGCGACTGGCCGTGGTTCATCGTCCCGCTCGTGACGACGACCGCGCCGGTGGTGTCCATCCGGATCTCGGAGAGGTCGAAGCCGGGGACCACGGTCATCTTGCGCTTGGCGAACGCCTCGGAGCCGTAGCCGGTGCGCTCCGAGAAGCAGCAGAAGCCGATGCCCAGGTGACGGTCGCCCTCTCGATCGGCCCGGTCCCGCTCGGCGAACCACCCCTCCTCGCGGATCGTCGCCTCGGCGAGGTCGAGCGACTCGCGGTAGGTGCCCGGGTCGTAGGTCACGGCGTTGACGCCGGTGTACGGGAACTCGGTGATGACGTTGCGCCGGCGCACCTCGACCGGGTCCAGGCCCAGCTCGCGCGCCGCGCGCTCCATGACCCGCTCGATCGCCATCACGTACTGCGGGCGGCTCACCCCGCGGTACGGGGCGGTGGGCGCCTTGTTGCTGGTCAGGGCCCGCCCGCGCACGCGATAGGCCGGGACCTTGTAGACGCTGGGCATCTCCGCGGACGCCATCAGCGGCTCGATGCCCGCGGTGAAGGGGTAGCAGGAGTAGGCGCCCATGTCGCAGACGACGTCGACGTCGAGCGCGGTGATGTGCCCGTCGGCGTCGAACGCCGCGCGCGTCCGGTAGGTCTGCTCGCGCGCCAGGAACCCCGCGGTCAGGGCCTCGCGCCGGTCCTCGATCCACTTCACGGGACGGTGCAGCCGCTGCACGACGGCCGCGACGGCGACCTCCTCGCGCCCGACCACGCACTTCTGGCCGAAGCCGCCGCCCATGTCCGGGACGGTGACGCGCACCGTGCGCTCGGGGACGTCGAGGCACCGCGCGACGAGCGTGCGGACCTGGTGGGGGACCTGCGTGCACGTCTGCACCAGCAGCTGGTCGTCGCGCGCGTCCCACGACGCGACGACCCCGCGCGTCTCCAGCGGCAGTGCGTTCTGCCGGCCGCTGTGGGTCGTGACCTCGATGGCCACGTCTGCGTCCTCGAAGGCCTCGTCGACCCCCGGGGTGTCGAACATCGACACGTCGAGCAGCACGTTGCCCGGCGCCTCGTCGTGGACCAGCGCGGAGCCGCGCAGCGCGGTCTGCTCGTCGACGACGGCGTCGAGGACGTCGTAGGAGACGACCGCGGCCTCGATGCCGTCCTCGACCGCGTACGGGTCGCGCGCGACGACGATCGCCAGCGGCTCCCCGACGAACCGGATCCTGTCCTTGGCGAGGATCGGCATCGCCGTCGGCGTGAACTCCTCGGCGGGGCGGTCGAGCAGGGCGACGATGTCGCCGAGCGCGAGGTCCCGGGCGTCGTAGGCGGCGACGACGCCCTCGACGGCGCGGGTCGCGGTCAGGTCGATGCCGGTGACGTGCGCGTGCGCGACGGTCGCGCGCACGAAGCCGGCGTGCAGCATCCCGGGCAGGGCGATGTCGTCGACGAAGCGCCCGCGCCCGGTGAGCAGGCGCGGGTCCTCGTGGCGGGGGATCGAGGCGCCGACCCAGCGGCCGCGGCGGCTCTCGAACCTCGGCTCGGACGCCGTGGTCCCGGTGGGCAGGTCCGTGGCCGTCATCGTGCCGCCTCCCGGCAGGCGTCCGTGACCAGCGTGCGCGTGAGGCGACGCCGGTACGCAGCGGTGGTGGTCGCGTCGTCCGGGGGATCGACGGCCGCGTCGGCCGCGTCGGCGACGGCGGCCCAGAGCGCGTCGCCGGCCTGGTCGCCGCCGGCGAGCACCGCCTCCGCCTCGGGCACCCGCACCGGCGCGGGCGCGACGCCGCCGAGGACGACCCGCCCGCCGGTGACGGCGCCCCCGTCGAGGTCGAGCGCGACGGCGGCGTCGACGATCGCGAAGTCGCCGTGGCGGCGCGCGAACTCGCACAGCGCGGCGTGGGGCGCGGGCCGGGTGAAGCGGACCTCGACGACGACCTCGTCCGGGTCGACGGCGGTGGCGTAGAAGCCGTGGAACAGCTCGCCGGCGGGGATCTCACGGCGCCCGGATGGGCCCTCGGCGACGACGACGGCGTCGAGCAGCAGCGCGAGCAGGCACCACTCGGCGGTCGCGTCACCGTGCACCAGGCTGCCGGCGACGGTGCCGCGGCTGCGGATCGGCAGGTGCCCGACCCAGCGCATGGCGCTCGAGAGCACGGCCCACGCGGGGGAGAGGTCGGCCGTCTCCACCGCGTGGTGGGTGACCAGGGCGCCGAGGGTCAGGGTGCCGTCCTGCTCGGTGATCGCCGTCATCGACGGCATCCGGCGCAGCGGGCCCAGGTCGACGAGCGCGGAGGGGCGGGCGAGACGGAAGTTCATCATCGGCATGAGGCTCTGCCCGCCCGCGATGACCTTGGGGTCCTCGCCCGCCGCGGCGAGATCGGTGAGCAGCGCGACGGCGTCGGCGACGTCGTGCGCGCGGTGGTAGGTGAACGCGGCGGGCTTCATGGCCCCGCGCCTCCTTTCCGTGGAGCGTTCTGGCGAAGGGCGCCCCTCGCCCGTCTATCCGATCGAAGGTGCCCTTCGCTCGGATCGCGGCGCGCCCTCGAGCGGCGACACGTTCTGGCGAAGGGCACCCTCGGCCCGTCTAGCTGACCGAAGGTGCCCTTCGCTTGGAACGGGGAGTGCGGTCAGGCGCGGGTGCGCTCGGCGTCCCCGGTGGTGCCGGTGGTGCCGGCGGTGCCGGTGGCGTCGGTGGCGTCGGTGCTGCCGCCGTCCGGCACGTCGGTCGTGATCCGGTCGAGCTCGCGGCCCGCGGTCTCCGGCGCGCCGACCCACATGAAGATCACGGCAGCGACGACGAGCACGCCGAGCAGCGTGAACGTCAGCGGCAGGCCCAGCACCGGCCAGAGCACGCTGCCGAACAGCAGCGGGGCGAAGCCGGTGATCGCGCGGCTCGACGACGACGCCCAGCCGAAGCCCGAGGCGCGCAGCTCGGTCGGGTAGAGCTCCGAGACGTAGGCGTACATGACCGGGATGACGATCAGCGCGAAGAGACCGAAGGCCCCGATGGCGACGATCGCCAGGGTCGGCGCACCGAGCAGCAGCGAGAACAGGACCAGCGTCGCCGCGGCGACCGGCCCGGCGATCGCGATGACGCGCTTGCGGCCGTAACGGTCGACGACGAGCACCGAGATGGCGACACCGACGATGCCGAGCGCGTTCATCAGCGTGGTCGAGGCGAACGCGGCGATCTCGCCGAAGCCCTGGGCCCGCAGGATCGAGGGCATCCAGCTCAGGGCGGCGTAGTAGACGAGCATGACGGCGATGAACAGCGACCACGCGACGGCGGTGATGCGCGGGTTGAAGGCCCAGACGCGGCGCAGCTGGTCGAGGGCGGCGGCCGCGGCGCCGCCGCGCTTGTCCTCGGCGACGGGGGCGGGGATCGCGTAGGGCTCCGGGGTGGCGCCGGTGCGGGTCACCATGTCGTCGATGACCGCGCGGGCCTCGGCCTCGCGACCCATGCGGGAGAGGTAGAGCGGCGACTCCGGCACCCCGCGGCGCACCCAGAACAGCAGCAGTGCCGGCAGGATCATCAGCACGAGCATCCAGCGCCAGTTGCCCTCGACGGGCACGAGCAGCGTCGCCGAGACGCCGGCGAGCGTGGCGCCGATCGGCCACCACCCGTCCATCGCGGCGAGCACGCGCCCGCGCTGCTTCTTCGGCGAGAACTCGCTGACGATCGCGTAGTCGACCGGGATACAGCCGCCGAGGCCGACGCCCGCGAGGAAGCGCAGCAGCAGGAAGATCTCGATGTTCGGCGAGAGCGCGCCGAGCACCGAGAACAGCGCGAAGATCAGCAGGGTGATGCTGAAGGCCTTCTTGCGGCCGATGCGGTCGGCGACCGTGCCCCAGGCGACGGCGCCGACGGCCATGCCGATGAGGTTGGCAGTGGCCACGAGGCCGCGCTGGGCGGGCGAGAGCCCGAACTCGGTGCCGATCAGCGGGGTGAGGAACCCGTTGAGGGCGACGTCCCAGGCGTCGAACATGTAGCCGAGGCCGCCGATGAGGAAGATCTTTCCTTGGACGCCCCAGCGCCAGGGGAGGTCCTGGACGATCTGGTCTCCGGTGCGCATTGGAGTTCGCTCCCGTCGCGGGTGGTGTGGGGGATCGCTCGGTCCGCGCGTCAGCGGGCGAACTGGTAGTGGATGGACTCGGTGTCGTGGTCGCGCAGCGGGCTGCCGTTCCACAGCCAGTCGTAGGAGACGTCGGACTCGCCGTCGAAGCGGCGCAGCTTGTCGTCGCGCTCGCGCTGCTCGGGGCCGTCGGGCAGGTGGTAGAACGCCATGTTCTGCAGCGAGGCGTCCTGCACCATGCCGGCGTGCTTGGCGCGGCGGTCGACGTAGCGCACGAGGGCGCCGTCGATGTCGTCGCGGGTCACCCGGCCGAGCTCCTCGGCGAGCACGGCGGCGTCCTCCATCGACTGCGAGGCGCCCTGGGCCTGGTACGGGAGCATCGCGTGGCAGGCGTCGCCGAGCAGCGCGACCCGGCCGTCGACCCACACCGGGTCCCGGCGGCGGCGGTACATCGCCCACAGCGAGACGTCCTCGGGCTTGGCCTTCGAGAGCACCGTCGGCACCCGGTCGTCCCAGTCCGCGAAGTCCGCGGCGAGCTGCTCCGGCGTGGCCGGGCCGCTCCAGTCGGCAGCGATCGTGTCGGTGCACGGGACGATCGCGACGACGTTGAGGTACTGACCGCCGCGGATGACGTAGTGCACGAGGTGCTTGTCCGGGCCGTACCAGATCGTCGAGTGGTAGCGGTCCATGAGGAAGCGGGTCGCCGGGTCGGCGGCGACGAGCTCGCCGGGGATCAGCGCGCGGTAGGCCATCTCGCCGGAGAACACCAGCGAGTCCTCGAAGCCCGCGAGGTCGCGGACCGCGGAGCGGATGCCGTCGGCGCCGATCAGCACGTCGCCGGCGAAGCCGCGGCCGTCCTCGGCGACCGCGACGGGGCGCGTCGGGTCGGTGCGGTCGAGCTCGGTGACCTTGGCGCCCGTGTGCAGCGCGACGACCGGGCCGGGACCCTCGGGGTCGGCGCAGGCGTCGAGCAGGACGCGGTGCAGGTCGGCGCGGTGGTAGTGCCAGTACGGGGCGCCGTACTGGTCGATCACCCGCTGGCCGAGGGGCAGCTGGGCGATGATGCTGCCGTCGGCCCAGCGGCGGCGGACCTGGTCCTCGGGCTGGGTGCGGATCGCCTCGAGCTGCGCGCGCAGCCCGAGCCCGATGAGGATCCGGCTGGCGTTCGGCGCGGTCTGGATGCCGGCGCCGATCTCGCCCAGCTCGGGTGCGGCCTCGACGACGGTGACGCGCGTGCCGCGCTGGCGCAGCGACAGCGCCGCGCAGAGGCCGCCCAGACCTCCCCCGACGATGGTGACCTCGAACGACTGGCTCGCCATCTGGCCGCCCTCCCGGTGTGGTGCTCGCGTTCGGCTGCGTTCAATCCGAGCACGTACTATCCGAGGACGCAATAGCCGGACGTGTCCCGAGACACGGCCGTAACAGATCGCAGGCGGCGGCATGCTCCGTTCAGGCTACGGAGGAGGCGCATCGGCTCGTGGCGATTGCTCCGCGTGCGTGTGTCAGAGGCTGTCGCGCTCGGCGACCTGCTCCCACTGCTGCCCGAGGTCGTTGAGGAGCGCCGCGAGGTGCGGGCGCTGTTCCTCCGGGCAGCTGGCGAGCAGGGCCTCGTCGAGCGCGCGGGCGCGGCGGTTGGTCTCCGCGAGGGCCTCGACGCCCGCGTCGGTGAGCGTCAGGACCTTCGCGCGCGCGTCGTGCGGCGCCTCGTGGCGGGCGATGAGTCCGCGGCGCTCCATGCGGCGGCAGACGTCGGCCATCGTCGAGGTGTCGAGGGCGACCGCGCTGGCCAGCGACGTCTGGTCGGCGTCCGGGTAGGCGCGCACGGTGGAGAGCACGGCGAACTGCGGGCCGGTGAGCACCGAGTCGACGTGACGGTTCCACGCGGCGAGGTAGGCCTGGTAGACCCGCCGGGCGCCGTAGCCGGGGGCCGCGACGAGGTCGGCCGGCGGGTCCAGGCGGGTGCGACGCCGGGCGTCCTTGCCCGCTGGTGCCGCCGACCCCGTCGACGCCGTCGACGCTGTGGACCCCGCCCTCGTCGCCACTGTCCGCCCCCGTCCGTCGCGCCCCACCCGTGCCCTCGGGTCACTTCCCGTTCCTCGGATAATACGTGCTCGGAACGATTCGCGGGCGGACTCGGTCTCAGCCCGGCAGGGCCGCGAGGCCGACGACGTTGCCCTCGGGGTCGGCCAGGTGCCCGACGACGAGCCCCGACGGCGCCGCCGCCGGCCCGAAGACGCGGCGCCCGCCGAGCTCCTCCGCCCGTGCGAGCGCGGCCTCGACGTCGTCGACGGCGACGTAGAAGAGCGTGCCCGGGGTGTACCCCGGACCGCCGGCGACCCCGCCCGGGATGCCGCCCTCCGGAGCCGTGAAGTGATAGGTGCCGGGGTCGGAGATGCCCTCGGCGACGGTGCTCGGCTCGTCGAAGTCCCAGGCGAAGAGCTCGCCGAACCAGCGGTGCAGCGCCGCGGGGTCACGACCGGTGATCTCGAAGTGGACGACGGGGCGGGCCATGACGGACCTCCTGTGCCGGGAAACGGTGTCGGAGGTGGGACGCGCCCCGGGCGCCCGACTCATCGCTCAGGCGTCCACCTCTTCGAGCGCGAGGCCCGTGCTGCGCGGCCCGAGGATGCCGACGTCGAGGCAGAGCAGCAGGATCAGGAACGCCGCGCCGCCGAAGACCGCGACCGGGCCGGCCGTGGCCAGCAGCGGGACCGCGATGAACGGCATGACCACCGACGTGGCGCGCGAGAGCGAGTAGGCGACGCCGCTTGCGGTGGAGCGGATCGAGGTCGGGAAGATCTCGGCCTGGTAGATGTGGAACGCGTTCGAGAACACGTTGCTCGCCGAGGTCAGCAGGAAGCCGGCCAGCACGATGAGCCACACCGCGCTCGCGGCGGCGAACACGATGCCGAGCACGCCGATGGCGATCGCCGAGCCGACGATCAGCCACTTGCGCTCGAAGCGCTCGACCAGCGGCACCGAGAGCAGCGAACCGATCGGGTAGCCGAAGAAGGACAGCGCGGCGTAGCCGAGCGATTCGGTGACCTCGAAGCCCTTGCTGACCAGCACGAGCGGCGCGAGCGTGCCGAAGCCGTAGTAGGCGACGGTCTGGAGCACCTGGAAGATCAGCAACATGATCGTGCGCGTGCGGTAGGTGCCGGTCAGCGCGGTGCGCAGGACCTCGACGGTCGAGCGTTTCTCGGCTTCGTCCGTGGGTCCGGCGCGGACGTCCTCGGCGGCGACCGGCGCCCCGACCTTCGCCGCGATCGTGCGCGCCACCTCGACGGCCTCGTCCCCGCGGCCCTGCGACTCCAGCCAGCGCGGCGACTCCGGGAGCACCCGGCGCAGCAGGAGCACGAACACCGCGCCGAGTCCGCCCGCGACGAGCAGCCACCGCCAGCCGTCGATCCCGCCGATCTGCGCCGAGCCGACGAGCTTGCCGCCGAGCAGCGCGGCCACCGGGACCCCGAGGAAGCCGACCGTGTACGCCCACGCCGTGTACCGCCCGCGGGCGTGGGCGGGCAGGAACTCGGCGAGATAGGTGTCGACGAGCACCAGCTCCGCGCCCAGCCCGATGCCGGCGAGGAAGCGCAGCACGAGGAACCACCCGATGTCGGGCGAGAACGCCGCGGCGAGCGAGAACAGCGAGTACGTCAGCAGGTTGAGCAGGAACACCCGGCGGCGCCCGATGCGGTCGGCGAGCACCGACAGCACGTTCGCGCCGACGAACATCCCGAGGAACCCGCTGGCGACCACCGCCGCCTTGCCCGCGGAGCCGAGCGCGAACTCCTTGGCGAGGATCGGGGCGAGCACGCCGCCGAGGAACACCTCGTAGAGATCGAAGAACGAGCCGACACCGACCAGCACGACCAGGCGGCGGTGCCACCCCGCGAGGGGCAGCCGCTCCAGGATCGCGCCGGCCGGGCTCGAGCGCTCCGTTGCACCAGTCGGGACCGCCATCGGGCGATGCTCACGCTCACGCGGACCTCACGCCGGACGAGGATCCGGATTGTCGGGCTATCGGACAAGAAGTCCCTGCGGGTCGCGGCCCAGCCAGCCGACCAGCCGCTCGTACGGCCCGGCGTCCGCGGCGACCGCGACCGGCGGGCCGAACGGGATGTCCCCGCCGCGGGGCGCGGCGGGCAGGACCTGGCGGGCGGTGTCCTCGACGGCCAGGGCGAGCGCGTCGTCGAGGCCCGCGGTGCGCCCGATCGCGGCGCCGAGGTCCCACGCATGCACGGTGAGCTCCTGGACGTAGCCGAAGCCGACGAACCGGCCGGGCATCGTGCCCCACGGGACGGTGAGCACGCGGTCGAGGACGGTGTCGTCGTGGATCCAGACGCGGTCGACGTCCGCGCGGGCGGCGGCGATCTCGGCGGCGTGGGTGCCCGGGGCGACCTCGGGCCGCGACGGGACGTCGGCAAAGTGGCCGCCGGCGCCGACGTGGGCGATGCGGCGGTGCACGCCGACGAGGTGGTCGAGCAGGGCGCGGACGTCCCAGTCGGCGCACGGGGTGGGGCGGTCGAGGGCGTCGGGCCCCGTGGCGGCGACGAGGTCGCCGATCTGGTCGAGCGCGCGGGTGAGCAGGGCGCGGGGGTCGGACTCGGTGGTCATGTCTCTCCTTCTCGAGGTGGGGGTCAGGAGGCCACGCGCAGGAGCAGCGCGACCCAGGTGCGGTAGGGGCGGAGCTCGTCGACCAGGTCGTCGAGCGGGTCGTCGGGGTGGCGTCCGTGGAGGCGGGCGAGCGCGGCGCGGCAGCGGGGCTCGCCGGCGGGCCACTCGTCGACCACGCCGCAGGCGCGCAGCCAGACGAGGGAGGCGTAGAAGTCGCCGATGCCGCGCAGGCGCCGGAGTGCGGCCCGGGCGCCGTCGGGCCCGAGCGCGCGCAGCCGGTCGACCTCGAGCTCCCCGGCCAGTGCGGCCTCGGCGACGCCGTGGAGCCGGCGCACCTTCTCCGCGGGGAGCCCGGGGAGCTCCGTCATCGCGAGCAGGGCCTCGGGGCGCGGGAACGCCTCGACCTCGGCGCCCCCGACCGTGAGCCGCTCGCCGTGCGCGGCGGACAGGCGCCGGAAGACCGTGCCCGCCTGGCGCTCGCTGATCCGGGCGGAGACCACGGCCCACGCGGCGGCCTCGTAGCCCCCGCCGAACAGGGTCGGGCGCAGGCCGGGGTGCGCGGCCATGAGCCGTCCGACCGCGGGGACCCGGCGACCCACCTCCGGGTAGTCGCGGGCGTCGTGGTCGAGCGAGAGCAGGCGCGCGACCTGGGCGAGGGCGCGGTCCTCGGCGCCCTCGGCCCCGGCGATCTCGACCTCGACGGGCCCGTCCGGACGGGCCTGGCGCAGGGCGAAGGCGACGGGGCGGTGGTCGCCGTCGAGGGGTGCGGTGAGGCGGAGGATCTCGTCGGGCGTGGGGGTGTGCCGGGTGATCGGGCCCCAGCGGCCGACGAAGGCGCGGGTCTGCTCGAGGTCGAACGGGCCGAGGGGCTCCAGCGCGCGGGTGGCGAGTGCGGCGGTCATGGGGGCAGCGTGCGACCTCATACACGACACCTTCTGTCGTGTTTCTGAGGCATTCTCGGACGGTGCGCTCGGACCGCCTGCTCGCGACGCTGCTGCTCCTGCAGACCCACGGCCGCCTGCCCGCGCCCGAGATCGCCCGACGCCTCGAGGTGTCGACGCGCACCGTGCAGCGCGACGTCGAGGCGCTCTCGTCCGCGGGGGTGCCGGTGTACTGCGAGCGCGGGCGCCGCGGCGGCGTCGCGCTGCTGGAGGGCTACCGCACCGACGTCACGGGCATGACCGACGACGAGCTGCGCGCGCTCGTCGCGCTCGGGGCCTCGGCGGACGGGGGCGCGCTGGGGACGGCGCTCGCGTCGGCGTCACGCAAGCTGCTCGCCGCCGTGCCCGAGGCGCGCCGCGACGGCGTCGACCGGGCGCGTCGGCGCCTGCTCGTCGAGCACCAGGGCTGGCGGCGCGCGCCCGAGGACCTGCCCGCCCTGCCCGCGCTCGACGCCGCGCTGGTCGCCGACGAGCGGGTGCGCATCCACTACGCCACCGGCGACGCCGCCGAGGCGACTTGGCGCACCGTCGACTCGTACGGCCTGGTCAGCAAGGCCGGCACCTGGTACCTCGTGGCCGCCCACCGCGGGCAGCCGAAGATGTACCGGGTCAGCCGGGTCCGCGACGTCGCCGCCACCGGCACGCCCGCGCGCCGTCCCGACGAGCGCGGCCTGGCCGAGGTGTGGGCCGAGCTGCGCGACCGGCTGCAGGCGCCGACCGCCGAGGTGGACGTGACGGTGCGCGTCGACCCGGCGTGGGCGCCGACGCTGCGCCGCGTCGCGCTCGCGGTGCAGGCGGGGCCCTGGAGGACGACCGGCGTCGAGGGCGACGGCCGCGAGGTGATGACCGCCCCGTTCCGCTCGCTCGTCGCCGCGCGTGCCGGGCTGCTGGGCTACGGCGACGCGGTCGAGGTGCTGGCGCCCGACGAGCTGCGCGAGGAGATGGCCGACGCGGCGGCGCGTGTGCTGGCGCTCTACGGCGTGCCCGGAGTGCCCCCGCCCGATTAGGGTCACGCGCCATGACGAGCGTGCTGGTGACCGGTGGCGGCAATCGACTCGACGAGGTGGCGGAGGCCATCCGGGCCACCGGTGCGGAGACGACGGTGGTCGACTCGCTCGACCGTCTCGGCGAGGCGGTGTCCGGGCAGACCTTCGACGCCTACGTGCAGCTCCCGGTGGCGATGACCCCGCGCAGCGGCAGCCTGGTCGGGCGGGTCGAGCAGTTCCTCTCGGAGGGGCTGCTCAGCCGCTTCCGGGCCGCCGAGACCGTGCTGCCCGCGCTGCACGACGCGTCGACCGTCGTGCTCGTCGGCGGGCAGACCAACATCGACACCGAGGCGCCCGACGACCAGGAGGCGCGCACCGCCCTCATGCGCGTGCTCGCCCACGCCCTGCGCGCCGAGCGGGCGCCGGGCCACCTGCGCGTGCGCACCGCGGGCCCGGAGTGGAGCGGCGCGGACATCGCCGCGAGCCTCGACGGCAGCACGCCGTCGGCGACCCCGTCCGAGCAGGCCGCCGACCGCCAGGCGATCGGCAAGGCCTACGCGGACTGGCGCGCCGAGGTCCTCGGCCTGGTGCGCGTCGAGTTCTAGCTGCTCGCGCCAAGTAGATGCGCAGGCCAGCGCTCCTTCGTCGCGCTGTCCTGCGATCTACGGCGCGCCACGGCGCGGGTCGTCACGCCAGGGCCGAGCCCTGGCGGTACTCCTCCCACGGGATCGTCCAGTCGGCGATGTCGCCGTCGCGCGTGGTCAGCGGCCGCTCCGAGCCGACGATCTCCACCGGGTCGCCCATCTGCACCCAGTTGAAGAAGAACTGGCCGTTGGCGGGCGAGAGGTTCACGCAGCCGTGCGAGACGTTGCTGCGGCCCTGCTGGCGGGTGGTGGCGGCGTTGACGTGCACGAACTCGCCGTTGTTGGAGATGCGCACGGCCAGCGGCAGGTCCTCGTCGTAGAACCCGGGCTGGCCCTCGGCGGGGCCGCCCCACGTGTCGGAGCGCATGCGCTTGATCTCGTGCTTCTCGAACGCGACGTGCACCCCGTACTGCGTCGGGTACTGCGCGCGGCCGTAGGACGCGGGCATGGTCCGCAGCTCCTGGCCGTCCTGGTAGAGCACGAGCGTGTGGGCGTTGACGTCGCCGCGGGCCCGCTGGTCGCGCCCGACGGTGAACGAGAAGGCCCGGTCCTCCTCGCCGAAGACGCCGCCGCCGCTGTCGACGCCGAACAGGCGCGCGTTCACCGACACCTGCGTGCCCGGCTTCCAGTACTCCTTCGGGCGCCAGTTGAGCTGCTCGTCGGACATCCAGCGGAACGATCCCTCGGTGGGGATCGAGGTCTCCACCGACACCCGGCGCTCGACGGCGGCGCGGTCGGTGACAGGGTCGGCGAACGTGATGGAGATCGGCATCGCGACGCCGACGGTCTGCCCGTCGGTGGGGCGGATGCTCGCGATCTCGAGGGTGTCCTCGGGTGCGACCGTGCGGAAGGTCTGGTCGAGCGGGGCACCGGGGCGGCCCGCCTCGTCGAGGCCCGCGGCCTGCACGCGGTACTCGGTGCCGTAGGCGAGCTGCGGGCTCGTCCAGCGTGTGCCCGACGGGTCGGGGGTGCCGGCGAGCGCGGCGCCGCCGGCCGGCGTGACCGTCACCGACGTCAGGCGGCCGCCGGCCGCGGACACGACCAGCGGGTCGGCCGGGGCGACGTCGACCGCGCCCGGCGCGACCGAGGCGGCGAGCGCCAGGGGCGGGACGGGCGGGGGCGGCGGGGCACCCGTGGCGCCGGCGCACCCACCCAGGAGGGCGACGACCGCGAGCAGGACGACCAGGGGGACCGCCGTCCTCCGGTCGAGCCCCCGGCTTCGCGTCGCGCGACTGCGCTCCGTCCTCGACACACCCAACTCCTCATCCCGATCCGGGAGATCCCAGCCTGGACATCATCCCTGAGCGAGACGCCCCGGGACCCTGCGCGGTTGCGTGTCGCCCATGTCGATCCGACAACGGACAACTCGGGCCGGAGTGTCGCCACCGTGTGTCGCGATCGGGCTGGGCCGGACGGGTGAGAACGGACCGGCGCGTCTCAGCACCGTCTCAGGCCGTCCGGCCACACTGTGCGCATGCGGATCCTCGTCGCGGACGACGACCGGGCGGTGCGCGACTCGCTGCGCCGCTCGCTGGCGTTCAACGGCTACCAGGTCGAGCTCGCGGCGGACGGGCAGCAGGCGCTCGACGCCCTGGCCAACGACACCGGCCCGCGGCCCGACGCCCTCGTCCTCGACGTGATGATGCCGCGGGTCGACGGGCTCGAGGTGTGCCGCCGGCTGCGCAACGCGGGCGACGACATCCCCGTGCTCGTGCTCACGGCCCGCGAGGCGGTGTCCGACCGCGTCGCCGGCCTCGACGCGGGCGCCGACGACTACCTCGCCAAGCCCTTCGCGCTCGAGGAGCTGCTCGCGCGCCTGCGCGCGCTGCTGCGCCGGACGTCGCCGGACGAGGAGACCGGCGCGCCCGACCCCGAGCCGCTGCGCTTCGCCGACCTCTCGCTCGACCCCGTCACCCGCGACGTCCGCCGCGGCGAGCGCCCGATCAGCCTCACGCGCACCGAGTTCTCGCTGCTCGAGCTGTTCATGGCCAACCCGCGCCGCGTGCTCACGCGCAGCCGGATCCTCGAGGACGTCTGGGGCTACGACTTCCCGACCACCGGCAACGCCCTCGAGGTGTACGTCGGCTACCTGCGCCGCAAGACCGAGGCCGAGGGCGAGGCGCGCCTGATCCACACCGTCCGCGGCGTGGGCTACGTCCTGCGCGAGACCCCGCCGTGAGGCCCACGTGCGTGATCTTCTGAGCTATAGCTCAGAAGATCACGCACGTAGAAGAGTTACTTCGAGGCGACCTCCGCCTCGTACTTCTTGGTCATGTGGTCGACGGCGTCGAGCTGGGTGGCCGCGAACTCGTCGCGGCGCAGGCCCGCGCGCTCCTTGGCGGCCTGGGTCGACTCGGCGTGGCTGCGCCCGCCCCACGTCGTGCCCTGGAAGTGCGGCAGCACCTCCTGGGCGATGAGCTCCCACGAGCGCTTCGTGGCCTGCGGGTTCGCCCACTCGTGCCCGAGCAGCAGCATCGCCCCGAAGCCGCCCGACTGGTCGGCGAGCCGCTGCACCTGGGCCCGCGCGTCGTCCGGCGTCCCGATCGCTCCGATGCCGGCCTCGTTGATGAAGTCGATCATCTCCTTGACGTCGCCGCCCTCGACCGCCATCTGCGGGAACGCCGCGGTCTTCTGGAAGTAGCGGAACCAGTTCTCGATCCCGTACTCGACCTCGCGGTAGGCCTGCTCCTTGGTCTCGGCGATGTGCATGAGACCCACCAGACGCCACTTCTCGCGGTCCGGCGCCGGCTGCCCGTAGTGCTGGGCGCGCTCCTCGACGACGTTCCAGTGGTGCGCGAGCGCGTCGAACCCGTCCTGGGTCAGCGTCGCGCCGATCGAGAGCAGCCCCACGCCGTGGCGGCCGGCCATGCGCGGGCCGGTGGGGGAGGCGACGGCCGCGACGGCGACGTCGAAGCACGGCTCGGTGTAGGGCCGCAGCTGCAGCTGGGCCTCGATGAGGTTGTGCGTCTTCGTCTGCTCGGTGACGACCTCGCCGCGCAGCAGCCGCATGATGATGTCGAGGTTGACGTCGAGCAGCTCGCGCGTGTCGGTCGGGTTCAGCCCGATCATCGCCGAGTCGCTGGGCAGCGAGCCCGGCCCGACGCCGAGCATCGAGCGCCCGCGGGTGAGGTGGTCGAGCAGGACCATGCGGTCGGCCACCCAGAGCGGGTTGTGGTAGCTCGCCGAGGTCACGCCGGTGCCGAGCTTGATCCGCTTGGTCCGCTCGGCGGCCGCGGCGATGAAGATCTCCGGGGACGCGATGATCTCGCTGCCGGCCGAGTGGTGTTCGCCGATCCAGGCCTCGTCGATGCCCAGCGCGTCCAGGTGCTCGATCAGCTCCAGGTCGCGCTGCAGGGCCAGGGTGGGGTTCTCACCGGCGCGGTGGAACGGGGCCAGGAACGTGCCGAAGCGCAGTCTGCTCACGGGAGTCTCCTCGACGTCTGTGTCCGACTGAGGCGACCGTAAGCCGGGTCACAGGCACACGTACAGACCGCGTGACGCTCCGTGAGCATCTTGTGGAACGTCAGCGGCGCGGCATCCAGAACCGCAGGAGGGCCCCGCCCTCGGGCGCCCGTCCGGCCGAGACGCCGCCGTGGTGGCGCTCGGCGACCTGGGCGACGATCGAGAGCCCGAGCCCCGACCCGCTCATCGTCCGCGCGTCGAGGGAGCGGTAGAAGCGCTCGAAGACGAGGTCGAGCTCCTCGTCGGCGATGCCCGGGCCCTGGTCGGCGACCTCGAGCACCGCGGTGCCCGGGCGCTCCGGGGCCACGCCCTCGCGCAGGGTCACGCGCACGCGCCCGCCCGGCGGGCTCCACTTCGCGGCGTTGTCGAGCAGGTTCAGCGCGAGGCGCTCGAGCGCGTTGGCGTCGCCGGTGACCTCGCACGACGCGAGGTCGACGTCGAACGTGACGTTCTCCGCGGTGGCGCGCCGGCGGGCCCGGTCGAGGGCGCGCTCGACGACGTCGGCGAGGTCGAGGGGCTCGGCGGCGACCTCGGGCGGGTCGTCGCGGGCGAGCTCGACGACGTCGCCGATGAGGTTCGCCAGCTCGTCCACCTGGGCGCGCAGATCGGCCTGGAGCTCCTCGCGGTCCTGCGCCGAGAGCGTCGGCGCGCCGGGCTTCCCCGACGCGCGGTCCGACGCCATGAGCAGCTCGAGGTTGGTGCGCAGCGAGGTCAGGGGTGTCCGCAGCTCGTGGCCGGCGTCGGCGACGAGCCGGCGTTGTCGCTCGATCGACGACGCCAGGGCGGCGAGCATCGCGTTGAAGCTCGTGGTGAGGCGGGCGAGCTCGTCGCCGCCGGTGACCGGGATCGGGCGCAGGTCGCCGGTGCGGGCGACGCGCTCGGTCGCCGAGATCAGGCGCTCGACGGGCCGCAGGCCGGCGCGGGCGATGGCGACGCCGGTGAGCGCGGCGAGCAGCACGCCGGAGGCGCCCGCGACGAGCAGGACCACGGCGAGCTTCGAGAGCGTCCGCCGCGTCGGGTCCAGTTCCTGGGCGAGCACGAGCGCGCGGCCCTCGCCGGCGTAGACGGCCACGACCCGGTAGACCTCGCCGTCCGCGACACCGGTGCGCACCGACGTCGCCGGGTCCTGGCGCGCCGCGGACACCTCGGCCGCGCCGAGCGGCGGGCTGTTGCCCCGCAGCGTGACGAACTCCCCGTCCGAGGTGACGATGGCGACACGCACCTCGCCGGCCGCGAGGGCGTCGGACGAGACGCGCAGCAGGATCTGCGGGTCGGCGAGGTCGCCCGCCGCGGCCACCGTGGCGCGCTGCACGAGGCTCTCGTCGAGCTGGTCGTAGAGCGCGCGCTGGGCGGTGAAGAACACCGCGATCGAGATCAGGGCGACGAGCAGCCCGCCGCCGACCGAGACGAGGATGCCGACCCGCCGGCGCAGCGGGATGCCCTGCAGGAGGTGCCGGATCAGCCCGGGCGGCGGGTCCTCGTCGTCGCCGGCCGGCGCGGCACCGTCGGCGGGCGCGGTCGTGGGCGTGCCGAGGGGACCGCCCGTGCGGCCGTCCGTGGCGGCCGTGGCGGCGGTGGTGTCCGCCGCGGAACGGTCGTCGAGGACCGGGGGATCCCCGGTCGGCGCGGCGGGTGCGGGACGGTCCACCCCACCAGCTTCCCCCGTCGGCGCGTCCTCCGGCAGCGGGACGCCGGTCGACGCGCCCGGACGGTCGATGCGAGAGGGTTGGGACATGAGCGAGAACGACGCCGCGCCCTCCGCCCCGGACGGCCCCGGCCCCTCAGGGGCCGACACGCCCGGCGGGTCGACGTCCGCCTCGTCCAGCTCGTCGCCGGGCGCGGCGTCCGCCCCGTCGACCGCCCCGTCGACCGCCCCGTCGACGCCGACCGAGAGCAGCGGTCCCGGCGGTGTCCGGTGGGCCGAGGGCACCGGCCGCGAGTACGACACCACGCGCGTCGGCACCACCGAGGGCGCGACGTCGTACAGCGCTCCCACCCCGGCGTCCTCCCCGCCGCCCTCGCAGGCGCCGACCCAGCCGCCGACGCAGGTCCCGCCCGGTCTCGGCCAGCCCCCGTCCTCGGCGGGCGCGACAGCGGCGTTCGGGCCGATGCCGTCCTACCCGGCGACCGCGCCCCAGACCCGCGAGGCGCCCGCCGTGCCGGGGTTCGGGCCACCCACGTCACCGGGGGCGCCGACCACCGGCTGGGGCGCCGCCTCGCCCGGACCCGCGACCCCGCCCGGCGGCTGGCCCCGCGACCCGGGCGCGGGCTGGGGCGGGGGACCGGGCGGACCGGGCGGACCGGGCGGAGGTCCCGGACCGGGCGGCCCGGCGCCGCGGCGTCGCGGCACCCTCGGGCTGGTCGCGCTCGCGCTCGTCGCGGGGCTCATCGGCGGCGCGCTGTCCGCCGTGGTCGTCGGCGGGATCGGCGGCGGGTCGTCGACCTCGTCGCAGGGCACCGCCCTCGACGAGCCGGTGCCCGAGAGCGAGGGGCCCGCGCCCGCGCCGGGATCGGTCGAGGCCGTCGCCGCGAACGTGCTGCCCAGCGCCGTGCAGATCCGCGGACAGGCGGGCGAGGGCTCGGGGATCGTGCTCTCGGCCGACGGCCTGATCATGACGAACAACCACGTCCTGCAGGCGGGCCAGGGCGGCGCGCTCGAGGCGATCTTCTCCGACGGGCGGGCCGCGCCGGTCCAGGTCGTCGGCACGGCGCCCGCCGCGGACATCGCCGTCGTCCGCGCGAGCGGTGTGAACGGCCTGCGGGCGGCGAGCCTCGGCAACTCCGACGAGCTCGTGCAGGGGCAGCCCGTGATGGCCGTCGGCTCGCCGCTGGGGCTGTCGGGCACGGTCACCACCGGCATCGTCAGCGCGCTGCAGCGGCCCGTGGAGGCCGGCGGGTCCGGCGCCGGGCAGAGCAGCGTGCTCGACGCGATCCAGACCGACGCCGCGATCAACCCCGGCAACTCCGGCGGCCCGCTCGTCGACTTCGAGGGCCGCGTGATCGGCGTGAACACCGCGATCGCGAGCGTCACCGGCGGCTCCGGGCAGGAGGGCGGCTCGATCGGTCTCGGGTTCGCGATCCCGATCAACCAGGCCCGCCGGCTCGCGACCGAGCTCGTCGACACCGGGCAGGCCACGCAGGCCGTCATCGGGGTCGGCGTCGCGAACGCGGCACCGCGGGGCGCGGCCATGGCGGACGTGGCGCCGGGCTCGCCGGCGGCGACCGCCGGGATCGCGGCGGGCGACGTCGTCGTGGGCGTCGACAACCGGGTCATCGAGGACGCCAACGCGTTCGTCGCGGCGATCCAGTCGCGGGCGCCGGGTCAGACCGTGACGCTGACCCTGCAGGCGCCGGGCGGCACGCGGCAGGTGCCGGTGACGCTCGGGAGCCGGGTGATCGGCGGGCGCTGAGGGCCCGTCAGGCCGGCGTCAGGACGACGAAGGCCCGGGCGCCCTCCTCGCGGTCGACCACCCTCAGGCCGGCCTCGGCGGCCACGTCGTCGACCGCGTGCGGGCCGAGCACCGCCCAGGGGAACCAGGGGGCGTCGGCCAGCGTGTCGAAGCCCAGCGTGTCGAGGGCGGGCTCGTCGAGGCACTCGAGGTAGGCGCCGCCGCACCACAGGCCGGCGTCGGGCTCGAGCTCGAGCAGGATCGTGCCGCCGTCGGCGAGCAGGGCGCGACATCGGCGCAGGAGCGTCACCGGGTCGCCGCCGATGCCGATGTTGCCGTCGGCGAGCACCACGTGCTGCCAGCGTCCCTCGCCGGGCAGGCGCTCGAAGGCGTCGCGGTGCAGCACGGCGGCGCCGCGCTCGAGGCAGCGCTCGACGGCCTGCACGGACACGTCGACGCCGAGGGCGGGCACGCCCCGGTCGGCGAGCGCGACGACGAGCCGGCCGGGCCCGCAGCCGAGGTCCAGCGTGGGCCCGGAGCAGCGGGCGAGCAGCCAGTCGTCGTCGGTGTCCGCGTCGTCGTGCCAGCGCTGGACGGCCAGGGGGAGCACGACACCGTCGTGGCGCACGAGCCGGTGGCGGCGGCCCGCGAGCGCCGCGTCGAACACGGTTCCGGTGTCCGTCGGGGCGGTGATGCCCGCGGGTGGTGCTGTCGTGCGGGTCATCGTGGGAGGCCTCCGGGGATGACGGGGAGACGGAGCGGAGCGGAGCTCGACCCGGCAGCGGGGACGACGTCCGCGGCGGCGCGGGCGACGTGGCCGGTGGGGACGAGGTCGGCGACGGCGCGGGCGAAGCGGCCGGTGGGGGCGAGGTCGGCGACCGCAACGGCGTCGTCGGGGGTGTCGACGTCGGACAGCGGCGGCAGTTCGCGCACACGGCTGGGCGTGAGGCCCACCCGCAGCTCGGCGAGGGTGCGGGCGCCGGTGTCGTCGCGCGATGTCGGCACGTCGGCGACGAGCCCGGCCCGGTGCGGGTCGGCGAGCGCGAGCGCCCACCAGCCCCCGTCGTGCGCGCGGCCGAGCGCGGCGTCGGCGTCGGTGGTGACGAGGTCGAGGGCGGCGGTGAGCACCGCCGGGTCGACCTGCGGGGTGTCCATCCCGATCTGCACGCTCACCGCGCCGGGGAAGGCGTCCGCGACGTCGTCGTGCGCGGCGGTGATCCGCTCGCCGAGGGTCGCACCGCGCTGGGGGACGACGACGGTGCCGGCGAGCGCCGCCGTGATCTCGTCGCGGCGCTCGGCGTCGGCCGGGTCGCCCTCGAGGGCGACGACCACCTGCGCGTCGCGGACGGCCCGCGCGGCGTCGAGGGTGTCGAGCAGGGCCGCGGCGGCGATGTCGGCCGCGCCGGCGGGGGTCGTGGCCGTCGTCAGCCGGGTCTTCACCCGGCCGGCGACGGGCGCCTTCGCGAGGACGAGCACGACCCTCGTGACGGGCGTCGTGGACGGGACAGTGGTCCGCATGGTCCGCGCGTTCGTCTGGGGTCTCGTGATCGGTTCGACCCCGTCGGTCATCGAGCGGTGCCCCGCTCGCCGAGTGCGGTGGACGGTGCGGACCGGGTGCGCGCGATGGCCTTCGACATGTCGCGGACGGCCCGCGCGGTGCCCTTCACCGAGCCGGACACCTTCGACCGCCCGCCGCCCCGGGGGCGGTAGGCGACGTCGACCTCGCGGAGGCGCCAGCCCGCGGCGCCGGCGCGGATGAGCAGCTCGAGGGGGTAGCCGAAGGCGCGGTCGGTGACCCCGAGGTCGAGCAGCGCCTCGCGGCGCGCCACGCGGACCGGAGCGATGTCGCGTACCGCCACGCCCCGGGCGCGCAGGAGCCCGGACAGGACCCGGTTGGCGACCCGCGCGTGCCAGGGCCAGACCCCGCGGGCCTGGGGCACGCGGCGGCCGACGACGAGGTCGGCGCCGGTGTCGAGCAGCAGGCGCACCATGGCCGGCAGCTCGGCGGGGTCGAGCGAGCCGTCCGCGTCGATCACCGCGACGACGTCGGTGCGCGTCGCCTCGAGCCCGGTGTGCACGGCGGCGCCGTAGCCCGGCCGGGCCTCGTGCACCACGAGCGCGCCGAGTCGCGCGGCGACCTCGGGGGTGCCGTCGGTCGAGCCGTTGTCGCAGACGACGGCGTCGAAGCCGTCGGGCAGGGCGGCGAGGACGCCGGGCAGCGCTTCCGCCTCGTCGAGACAGGGGAGCACCACGTCGACCCGAGCTTCCATCGCCGTCACGCTATGAGTCCGGCTGTTTCCTCGCCGTGCGGGGACTGGTCCCCGTGTCGGGTGTCCCGTGCCCCGTCGGGGCGTGTCCGGCCTGCCCCGTCCGGGTGCCTCGCGGCGTCGGGACGGACCTCCTCACCCCGAGATCACCGCGGCTCCGTACTGTCCGGCGGCGATGACCACCGAGCTGCGGGACCGCCCCGGATCCGCCGGCGAGCCGCCCGCGGCGACGCGCCCGCCGCTGCGCCTGCGGGGTGACCTGCTGGCCGTCCTGGCCGCTGCGCTGCTGGTCACGGCGTCGTCCGTGGTCGGATGGCGGCTGATCGACGCCGGGGTGCCGGTGCTCGTGGGGTGGCCGCCGCTGCTGGCGTCGTGGCTCCCGCACGTCGGTCCGGGCACGGTCCCCGCGGTCCTGGTGGCCCTGCTCGTCGCTCTCGGTGGCCCCGCGGTCGCCCGACGCCTGCGGTGGGGCCCGTTGCTCGCGGTGGCCGCCGTCGCCTCGATGGCGTGGACGTTCGCGCTGGCGACGATCGACGGGTGGGTGGTCGGGGTCGCCGAACGGCTGGCGACGCCGACCGAGTACCTCGCGGAGATTCCCCGCACGGGTGACCTGTCGGTCTTCCTCGCGACCTTCGCCGACCGCATCGCCGGCCTGACCCCCGACACCCTCGTCACGCACTCCTCCGGGCACCCGCCGGCGGCGACGATCTTCTACGTCCTGCTCGACCGCGCCGGCTTCCCGGGCGGCGAGTGGGCCGGCGCGGTGACCGCCACGATCGGGGCGACCGCCGTCGTCGCCGTCGCGCTCACCGTCGCCGCGCTGGGCGACCGCGACCTCGCCCGCGCCTACCTGCCCTTCGGCGTGCTCTTCCCCGGCGCGGTCTGGGTCGGCGTCTCGGCGGACGGCATGTTCGCCGCGGTGCTCGCGTGGGGCGTGGCGCTGCTGGCGCTGGGCGCGGCGCGGCGGGGGGTGCTCGGGCACGTCCTGTGCGTGGCCGGCGGCGTGGTGCTCGGGCTGTCGCTGTACCTGTCGTACGGGTTCGTCCTCGCCGGTCTGCTGCCGGTCGCCGTCGCGCTGCTGAGCCGGCGGGTCGCCCCGCTGCTCACCGGCGGGCTCGGCGCGGCGGCGGTCGTCGCGGCGTTCACCGTCGGCGGGTTCTGGTGGTTCGACGGCTACGAGCAGGTCAAGGTCCGCTACTACCAGGCCGGCGAGTACGGGCTGCTGCGCCCGTACGAGTACTGGGTGTGGGGCAACCTCGCCGCGCTCGTGCTCGTGCTCGGGCCCGCGGTGATCGCGGGCCTGCGCCGCGCCGCCTGGCGGCCCCGTGCCGCGCCGCTCGTGCTGGTCGCGCTCGCCGCGGCCGGGCTCGCCGCCGTCCTCGTCGCCGACCTCTCGGGGCTCTCGAAGTCCGAGGTCGAGCGCATCTGGCTGCCGTTCGCTGTGTGGGTGGTGCCGCTCGCGGCCCTGCTCCCGCGGGCCTCGTGGCGCTGGTGGCTGCTCGCCCAGGCGGTGCTCGCGCTCGCGGTCAACCACCTGCTGGCGACGGTCTGGTAGGCGCGCCGGGAGTTCGCGGCGAACAAACGGCGCTCTCGCTGCTTCCGGAGCAGCGAGAGCGCCGTTCGTTCGCGGAGGAGGACCGGCGAGCCCGCAGGATCACGCCGGCGGGTCAGCCGACGGCGTCGCGCAGGGGATCGGTCGCGAAGGCGGCGATGCCGTCGGCGAAGCTCGTGCGGGCGCGGAACCCGAGCAGGTCCGCGGCGCGGGCGGGGTCGGCGGTGACGTGGCGGACGTCGCCGGGCCGGGCGCCGCCGACGATCTCGGGCGCGGGGCCGCCCATCGTGTCGGCGAGCGTGGTGGCGAGGTCCCCGATCGTGCGGACCTCGCCGGAGCACACGTTCACGGGCACGCAGCGACCCTCGGCGGCCGGCGTCCCGAGGGCCGCGACGTTGGCGGCCGCGACGTCGCCGACGTGCACGAAGTCCCGGCGCTGGCGCCCGTCCTCCATGACGCGCGGGGCCTCGCCGCGCTCCAGCGACGAGCGGAAGATCGACGCGACGCCCGCGTAAGGCGTGTTCTGCGGCATCCGGGGGCCGTAGACGTTGTGGTAGCGCATCGCCCAGACCCGCCCGCCGGTCGCGCGGGCCCACGCCACCGCGAGGTGCTCCTGCGCGAGCTTCGTCGCCGCGTAGGTGCTGCGCGGCTCGAGCGGGGCGTCCTCGGGGATCAGCTCGCCCTCGAGGTCGCGCCCGCAGTGCGGGCAGGGCAGGTCGTACCGACCGGCGTCGACGTCGGCCTGGCGGCGCATCGGCGGCGGCACGATCCCGTGCTCCGGGCACGAGTAGCGGCCCTCGCCGTAGACGACCATCGAGCTCGCCATCACCAGGTCGCGGTGCCCGGAGCGGTACATCGCCGCGAGCAGCACCGCGGTGGCGACGTCGTTGTTCTCGGCGTAGTCCGGGGCGTCGTTCGGGTCGACGCCGTGCCCGACCATCGCCGCCTGGTGACACACCGCGTCGACCTGGGGCAGCAGGCGGTCGAGGAGCCCGGCGTCGCGGACGTCGCCGTGGACGAGCTCGTAGCGGTCGAGCCACTCCGGTGCCTTGCCGGCCGCGTGGGCCTGGGGCAGCAGGGCGTCGAGCAGTACCGGGGTGTGCCCGCGCTCGGCGAGCAGGTCGGCGATCCGCGAGCCGATGAAGCCGGCACCGCCCGTGAGGAGAACGCGCACCCGCGCACGCTAGCCCGACCGTGGGTACTCGCCGTGACCTGCCCGTCGCCGCGCGTCCGCTTCGTTCCGCTCGCGGAGCCACGACTACCTTGGCGGGCATGGAGAACCAGCCGCTGCGTGGCGGCACGGAGGAGTTGCTGGGACGCGCCCTCGTCGTCGTGGTCGACGACCGCGTCAGCCGGGGCGAGAGCGCGGACTCGATCGGACCGCTGGTCACCGAGCTGCTCGGTGAGGCCAACCTGGTCGTCGACGGCACGATCGTCGTGCCGGGCGAGTCGGTGGCGATCCGCAACGCCCTCAACACCGCGGTGATCGGCGGGGTCGACCTCGTCGTCACCGTCGGCGGCACCGGGGTCTCGCCCCGCGCAGTGACCGCCGACGCGACCGCGGGCGTGCTCGACCGCCCGATCCCCGGCATCGCCGAGGCGATCCGGGCCTCGGGCCTCGCGGCGGGCGCCGTCGACGCCGGGCTCTCGCGCGGCCTGGTCGGCGTCTCGGGCAGCACGCTCGTCGTGAACCTCGCGTCCTCGCGCGCCGCCGTCCGCGACGGTATGGCCACCCTCACCCCGATGATCTCCCACGTGATCGCCGAGCTGTCGGGCATGGAGGAGCACTGAGCGGACCACCGGGCGGACCACCGAGCGAGGAGGACCGGCGGCGGGCGGCGCGGCGGGCGGCGATCTTCGGCGACGACCCCGTGGCGTCGTCCGACGAGCGAGATCCCGCCCGCGACGCCGGCCCGGGCCCGGAGGCCGACGACGCCGACCGGCGTCGCTACGACGAGGAGCGCCCGCCGCACCACGACCGTCCCTGAGCGCGGCTCGTGACCGTCAGCGCAGCGTGACCGTCACCTCCTCCCGCAGCGACACGGTCGCGACCCGTGCCGCGAGCTCCGCGGGCAGCGCGACCACGACGACCGGAGCCGCGCCCGCCGTGCGCTGCGGGGCCGGGAGCACCGCCAGCACCACCGCGCCCGGCGCCAGCACCGCCGGCTCGCCGGCCTCCGGTGGCGCCCGCGACGCCCCCAGCCCCTCGGACCCCGTCCCGCCGGCCGCCACGAGGTCGACGCGCGTGCCCGGCGTCAGGAGCGCGGCGACGCCCGCGTCGGCGAGCCGCACCGGCACGCCGGCCGCGTCGGGGACCCCTGCCGCGGCAACCGCGGCCACCGGCCCGAGGAGGCGCACGTCGGTCAGGGGCTCGCCGGCCCGCACCCCGCCGACCACCTGACGCCCGGCGACCACCGCCGGCTCGCCGAGCGCACCCAGCGGCACGAGGTCCGGCGGCAATGTGCGCACCGCGACGTCCGCGGGCCCCAGCGCCACCCCCGGCCCGAGGTCGCGCGCAGCGACCAGCACGGGCGTCCCGGCCGGCGCGACACCGGGAGCGGCGAGGAACGCGACCGCGAGCACCGCCAGCAGCCCGGCCGCGGCCCGGCGCAGCGCCACCGTCCGCCGCCACCCGGGCGGCGGGAGGCGCGGGCGGCGGCGTCGTCGCCGCTCCGTGGCGGGCCCATCTCGTTCTCGCACGTCGTCGACGCTAGGGCGGCGCCACCTCCGGAGCCCGGAAGTCCCTCGGACGGCCGTGGACGCGATCGGACGATGGGGACGGCGTTCGGCCCAGCGTGATCGTGGGCACCCGCTGCCCGGCGCAGCGCCCCCGCCCGGGCGGGCGGTAGTTTGCGCCGGGCCGAAGAATTGCGGGCGATCGAGAAGAGGGCGGGCGCAGGCATGGCCGTGGTGCTCGTGCTGCTCGCCACCATCGCCAACGCGACGGCCCTGGTCCTGCAGCGCAAGGCCGCCCAGGACAGCGCCCGCGCCCGGGGCGTCAGCGCCGGGACCCTGCGCGACATGGTCCAGCGGCCCGCGTGGCTGATCGGGACCTCGATCTTCGCGGTGGCGGTCGCGCTGCAGGCGACAGCGCTGAGCCTCGGGTCCATCGCGCTCGTGCAGCCGGTGCTCGTCATGGAGCTGCCGTTCACGCTGCTGCTCGGCTGGTGGGTGCTCGGCGGGGCGCTGCGGCGGCGGGAGTGGATCGCCGTCGCGATCATGTCGATCGGCCTCGTCGTCCTGCTCGTCACGCTGCAACCCAGCGGCGGCGACGCCCTCGGCGCCGGCACGCTCACGTGGATCCTCGGCACCGTCGTGACCATGGGCCTGCTGTGGCTCACCAGCTCGATCGCGAAGCGGTCCCGGACCGTCACCCGCGCCGCGTTCTACGGCATCGCCGCCGGCATCGGGTCCGGGTTCGTCGCCGTGATCGTCAAGGCGATGTCCGAGGCGCTCCAGCACGACGGCGTCGCGGGTGTCTTCACGACCTGGCAGAGCTACCTGCTGATCCCGGTCGCGCCGGCCGCGTTCCTGGTGCTGCAGCACTCGCTGCGGGCGGGACGGCTGCTGGCCTCGCAGCCGGGGCTGATCCTCGGGAACCCGCTGCTGTCGTCGACGTGGGGCATCGCGCTGCTCGGCGAGGAGATCAACGGCGGCTTCGCGCTCCTGGGCGGGCTCGCCGGTGCCGTGCTGATGGTGATCGGGGTGTTCCTGCTGTCCCGCTCCCCGCTGCTGGCGGCCCAGGAGGGCGGTCCGCGGGACGGGTCGGGCGCCGCGAAGCACAGCCCGGGCGGGCGTCGTCGGCCGTTGTGATCCACGTCGCTCGGAACCGAAACCCCGACTTTGTCACCTGAAAGGGTGATGTGTGGGGGATTCGGCAACGTTTTCGTCTCCCGAACCGTCTTCCACTGTGTGAGGCCCTCGACGCCGACCGCTGGGGAGCGGGTGGGCGTCAGGTAGGTCCGGGACGCCGACTCGGGGTCGGCGTCCCGGCCACCCCTCGCTGCTTCTCCCGGCCGGGTTCCCTCACGAGGGGCCCGGCCGGAGTGCTTCTCAGGCCGACTTCGCCGAGGAGCTGGACGTGCTGCCCGAGCTCGACGACGCCGCCGTCGACGACGACCCGGACGAGCTCGAGTCCGAGGTGCTCTTGGACTCGCTCTTCGACTCCCCGGAGCTCTTCGCGTCGCTCGATCCCGAGGACTCGGACGACGCGGACGCCTTCTCCGACGACGACCCGGAACCGGTGCGGGCGTCGTTGCGGTAGAAGCCGCTGCCCTTGAACACGATCCCCACCGACGAGAACACCTTGCGCAGCCGTCCGCCGCACACCGGGCACTCGGTCAGCGACGGGTCGGAGAACGCCTGCACCTGCTCGAAGCGGTGGTCGCAGGCGGTGCAGGCGTAGGGATAGGTCGGCACGTGCACTCCTGATCTCGTCCGCCCCCGCGCCCGGGGACGTTGATGTCCGCGCAGAGTGTAGATGGCACTCGCGCCTCGAGAGTGCCAACACCGACAGCGTCACTGCTGTTCCGATCCGAGACATCCGCCGCGCCGGTCGACGGGCTCGGCGTGTCGCGCCGGCGAGGATGTGGCTTCACATGCCAGCGATGCCGCATCGCTCGCACGGCCGCGGCGCGAGATGGGGGGTTTCCTGACGTTGAGTGTCAGCGTGGCCCCCACGCTGACTCACCACGCCAGCCACGTCACCCCGTGACGGGGGCGCCAGACGGCGTGGACGGGGACGTCGTGGGGTTCGGCGGGGAGGTCGTCGGCGACGAGGGCGTCGTCGCCCACCAGGGCCACGAGACGGGTCCGGGGGCCGGCGAGGGGGAGCGAGCGGTCGTAGTGCCCGCCGCCGCGGCCCAGGCGCACGCCGCGGTGGTCGACGGCGAGCGCGGGGACGACGACGAGCCCGGCGTCGGCGAGCACGTGCGGACCCAGCCGCTGCCCCGTGGGCTCGCGCAGCCCGTGGGGACCGGGGGCCAGCGAGTCCGCCCCGGTGAACTCCGCCCAGTCCAGGGGCGCCGCGCCGACCGTCACGGGCAGGAGCACCCGGCGCCCGAGCGCGCGGGCGGCGTCGAGCACGGGCAGCCCGCCCGGCTCGCCACCCACGGCGACGAACAGGCAGATCGGGTCGTCGACGCCCTCGAGCAGCGCCGGCAGCCCCGCGGCGAGGGCGTCGGCGTCGGCACGGCGGTCGACAGAGGATCGCGCCCGCCGAGCCGCTGACAGCGATCGCCGCAGGTCCGCCTTCGTGGACGTCACCCCGCGAGCGTCTCGCCGTCCTCGACGTGCCGCGGCCCGGTCACCGTCACGTCGCCGGTGACGACCACGTCCGCGCCGAACGTCACGTCCCCGGAGACGGTCAGCGACGTCGCCTGGGACAGCGACGGCGCGCCGCCGGCGAAGCGGCGCTCGAAGTCGTCGAGCATCCCGAACTCCGCCTTGTCGAGCTTGACGTCCGGGGCGGCGCCGGTCGGCTCCATGCGCCCGTCGGCGGTGAGGTCGTAGAGGTCCGAGCGGGCGACGAGCAGGTCGTCGGTGGTCTTGACCGGCGCGAACCGGGTGCGCGGCACCTCGAGGGCCCGCGCGTTCTCGACCGACCCGATCGCCGCGCCCATCGCGGTCTCGAGCTGCAGCACCGGCGTCGAGGACTTGTCGGTGGGGTCGACGGTCTTCCTGTTGACGATCAGCGGCAGGTACGGCGCCGCCGGGTCGGCCTCCTGGAGCGCGCGCAGGTGCTCGAGGTCGAACCAGAGGTTGTTGGTGTTGAAGTAGCTGAACCGCTCGATGTCGGTGAACGAGTCGTCGCCCTCGGGCACCTGGGCGGTCTCTCGCAGCACGAGCGACCCGTGGTGGGACGCCAGGTGCCCGCCCTTGCGGTCCATCGCCGTGCGCCGGGCGACCTCGAGCGCGAACGGCACCCGCTCGGCCGCCATCCACGCCGAGATGCGCACGTCGGGGATCGCCCCCAGGTTGTCGGAGTTCGACACGAACACCCGCCGCACGCCGGCCGCGAGCAGCTTGTCGAGCGCCCCGGACGCGGCCAGCGCCGTGTACAGGTCGCCGTGGCCCGGCGGGCACCACTCCAGGCGCGGGTCCGCGGGCCACGACACCGGGCGCCAGTCGTCGGTGCGCAGCTTGGGCTCGGAGCCCTGCAGGAAGTCCAGGGGCAGCTCGTCGTCCTCGAGCCCGGCGTGGCGGCGCAGCGCGGCCAGCGACGGCTCGCGGGTGCCCTCGGAGTTCATGAGCAGCAGCGGCAGCCGCGCGCCGTGGCGCTCGCGCAGCGCGAGGGTCTGCACGGCGACCGCGTCGAGGAAGCTCGTGCCGGGCTTGATCTCGAGCAGCGACTTCGGCCCGGCGAGCCCCATGCTCGTCCCGAGCCCGCCGTTGAGCTTGATCACCGCGAGCTCGTCGAGCGCCCGGCGGGCGTCGTCGTCGGACGGCTCGGGCAGCGTGTCCAGCGTCGGCAGCGCCTCCACCGGCGCCAGCTCCTCGCCGGGCATCACCGCGCTCTCCGGCTTGGCGAGCTGCTCGAGGCGGCGGCGGAAGGCCTCGACCTCGGCGGGGTGCGCGTCCCGCGCGGTGAGGGCGGCCAGGGCGTCGTCGACGTAGGTCATGCGGCTCTTCCGTGAGAAGCGTCGGGGCCCGTCCCACGATATCGGGCGCGTCGGAACCGACCCCGGTGCGCCGGGCGTAGGACCATGGGCCCCATGAGGAGGGAGTCGCGGTGAGGACGGTCGAGGCCCAGCTGCGCCGTGTGCTCGACGCCGCGGTCCGCCCGGCGCCCATCCGGGTCGACATCTCCGCCGCCCAGGGGCTGCTCTGCGCGGAGGAGGTCGTGGCCGACCGGGCCCTGCCCGGGTTCGACCAGGCCGCCGTCGACGGGTTCGCGGTGCGCAGCGTCGACGTGCTGGCCGCGGCCGACGAGCCGGTCGAGCTGCCCGTCGTCGGCGAGGTGGCGGTCGGCTCCCGCCAGGCGCACCGGCTGCAGCCCGGCCAGGCCGTGCGCGTGGCCACCGGCGCGCCGCTGCCGACGCTGGCCGACGCCGTCGCCCCGCACGACCACACCGACGCCGCCGACGACCCCGCGAGCCGGGCCACCGGCCACCGCGCGCGCCTCACCGTCAAGACCCCCGTCCCGTCCGCCGCCTGGGTGCGCCGGGTCGGCGAGGACGTGGCGCCGGGTGACGTCGCCGTCCGGCGCGGCGCCGCCGTGGGCCCGGCCCAGGTCGGTCTGCTGGCCGCGGTCGGCCGCACCAAGGTCCTCGTGCACCCGCGCCCGCGGGTGTCCGTGCTGGCCGTCGGCGACGAGCTGGTCGACCTCGACCGCACGCCCGGCACCGGCCAGGTCGTCGACGTCAACTCCTACGCCCTGGCCGCCGCGGCCTCCGACGCCGGCGCCGAGGTCGTGCGCCTCGGCATCGCGTCCACCGAGCCGGCGGCGCTGCGCGAGGCGGTCGCGTCGGCGCTGGCGCGCTCGGAGATCGTCGTCATCGCCGGCGGGGTCGGCGGGCGGCTGGGGGAGGACGTGCAGGACACCCTCGCCCAGCTCGGGCCCGTCGACATCTCGCGGGTCGCCATGCACCCCGGCTCCGTGCAGGGCTTCGGGCGCCTCGGCGCCGAGGAGGTCCCGACCTTCCTCCTGCCCGCGAACCCCGTCTCGGCGCTCGTGGCCTTCGAGGTGCTGGTCCGCCCGCTCATCCGCCTCACCCTGGGCAAGCAGGACCTGCACCGCCGCGAGGTCACCGCCGCGCTGCTCTCCCCGGTCAGCTCGCCGCCCGGGCGGCGCAGCTACGTGCGCGGGCGCCTGCTGCGCGACCGCGCCACCGGCGAGTACCTGGCCCAGCCGCTGGGCAGCTCGGGCTCGCACCTGCTCTCGTCGCTGGCCGAGGCGAACGCGCTGATCGTCGTCGACGAGGACACCACCGAGATCGGCATGGACGCCCCGGTGCGGGTGTCGTTCCTCGCGCCGCGCAGCTGAATGGCCGGCTGACGTGGGCCGACCCCCGTGGGGCGGCGCCCGACCGACCGGACGCCACCCCGGCTGGCCCGCCCGCACCCGCGCCCTGAAGGTCCCGGCGGGTGTCGTGGAGCTTCGGCCGGTCCGGCTGCGCGACGGGGCCGCGTGGTCGCGGACCCGGCTGCGCGACGAGGAGCACCTCGCGCCCTGGGAGCCGACGCTGCCGGGACCGTGGGCGGAGCGCAACGCGCTCGTCGAGTGGCCGGCGCGCTGGAGCGCGCTGCGGTCGATGGGACGGTCGGGCCAGGCGCTGCCGTTCACGCTGCTCGTGGACGGGGAGTTCGCCGGCCAGGTCGTGATCGGCAACGTCGTCCGCGAGCCCCTGCTCTCGGCCTACGTCGGGTACTGGATCGGCGCGCACGTCGCGGGCGGGGGAGCGGCCACCGCGGCCGTCGCGCTCGCCGTCGACCACTGCTTCGCGCGCGTCGGCCTGCACCGCATCGAGGCGACCGTGCGGCCCGAGAACGTGCGCAGCCTGCGGGTCCTCGCCAAGCTCGGGTTCCGCGAGGAGGGCCTGCTGCGCCGGTACCTGGAGGTCGACGGCGACTGGCGCGACCACCTCGTCCTGGCGGTCACCGAGGAGGACGTGCTGCCCGACGGCCTCGTGGCGCGACTCCTCAGGGCCGGCCGTGCCGAGCGCGCGTGAGGTCTGCACCCACATGGCCCAGAGGTCGAACCTGGCGCGCCATCCGGTCGAGTGGTAAAGGGGCCAAACCCCGCAGCGTGAGGTTCCCCTACTGGAGGGATCTCGTCACCGCTCGCACACGACACGCCGTCCGAACTGCGGGGCGCGCGGGACTCGTGTGACTAGCGTGGCGCCTGCGACGGACCGGATCCGGCCGTCGCGTCGTCGGGGTGGGAGGTCTGCGGTGCCGAGCTCGGTCGTCTTCGCGGCCCTGGTCCTGGCGTGGCTGGTGGTGCTCGTCCCGGTCGTCGCCCGCCGCCGCCAGATGGTCCCGCGTCCCGCCGAGGCCGATCTGAGCGCCCGGGTGCTGCCGAGGACGGCCGGCGCACCCCTGATCGAGGAGGTCACCGTGGCGACAGCGCAGACGGACGGACGCGCCCGCGGCGAGCGTGCGGCCGCGACGAAGGGTGCCGGCGGCACGGCCCTGGCGGAGCGCGCCGACGAGACCCAGGAGGCCCTCGACGCCGAGCTCGACCTCGACGCCGACCGGGCCGACCTCGACGACTACGACGAGTACGCCGACGAGGACGAGCGCGAGGACGACCGTGTCCCCGCCGACGAGCCGACCCGTGACGTCGGGCGCGAGCGCGTCCTGCGCCGGCCGGCCCACGACGAGCGCGCCGACGTGCCCGAGGACCTCGGGGAGTACGACGACGAGGACCGTTACGAGGACGAGTACGACGACCTCGAGGACGACCTCGACCGGGACCTCGACCGGGACCTCGACGACCCGGAGCCCGAGGCCGCCCGCGAGCTGCGGCCCTACCGGCCGGGGCGCGGCGGGTTCGACCCCGACGCCGCCGAGGCCGCCGCGCACGCGCGTTACGCGTTCCGTCAGCGCATCGCCCTGGGCCTCATCGCGGTGGCGATCCTCTCCGCGCTCGCGGCGCTGGTGGTCTCGAGCGCGATGTGGTGGCTGCACGCCGCCGCCGACGTCCTGCTGATCGGCTACCTGGTCTTCCTGCGCCGGCAGACGCGCATCGAGGAGGAGGTGCGCGCCCGCCGTGCCGCACGGCTCTCCGGGGAGCGGCGGGCGCTCGAGGCCCGCCGTGAGCGCCAGGCCGAGCACGAGGCGCGCATGGCGTCCTACCGCGACACCGAGTGGATCGACGGCGAGTACGACGAGCACGAGGACGTCCTCGCCGAGGACGACGACGAGGAGCTCGACGACCGCGACATCAGGGACGCCCCCCGCTGGGCCGCTCCGCGGACGCCCCCGCCGCCGGTGCCGGACGACATGGAGCTGGTCGACGACACCGACGACGACCCCGCGTTCCACGACCTCGACGGCGAGCGGACCTACGGTTACCGCCGGGCGGCGGGAGCCTGACCCGCTGCCCGACCCGATGTCCGACACTGATCCGCGGCGTTGCTAGAGTTGGCGTCGCACCAGGGGCTGTGGCGCAGTTGGTAGCGCGACTCGTTCGCATCGAGTAGGTCAGGGGTTCGATTCCCCTCAGCTCCACCCTTGCTCTTCCGGCGGGTCGGTCGACCGGCTCTCACCAGTCCGCCCGCCGGGCGATCTCCTCCAGTTCCCGGGGGTCGGCCACGGCGTCGGCCGGGTCCTCGGGCCACGCCTCGATCTGCGTCTCGGCCCAGTCGGCCCAGCGGGCGACCGTCGCGTAGAGATCGGTGAAGAACGCGCCGGCGATCATCCCCTGGGCCGCGCGGTGCTGGTACGGGCCCTCGCCGTCGGCGTACTCGCGGGCCGCCGCCCGGTTCGCGACGTTGCGCTCCTGGGCCCACGCGCGGGCCGCCGCGACCGTGCGCAGCGCGTCCTCGCGCGTGCCGTGCTCGGCGAACGCGAGCTTCACCAGCTGCTCGAACTCGAGCACGGGGCCGTCGCCGGGCTCGGCGAGCCAGCGGGCCAGCGCGGCCCGCCCCTCGTCGGTGATCGCGTAGACGGTGCGCGGCCGGCGGCCCACGGTCTCGGTCGCGGCGGACGCCAGCCCGTGCGCCACGAGCTTCTTCGGCTCCTCGTAGAGCTTGCTCGCCGCGCGCGGCCACATCCGGCCGAGGCTGCGGTCCATCTGCTGGGTCAGCTCGTAGGTGCTCCAGGGCTGCACGGCGAGCAGTCCGAGGACGGCGTACGAGGTGCTCGTGAGGCGAGGGCTTGACACGTACTCCCCTGGGGGCGACTCTGATACTCCCTTGGAGAGTATCGGAGAACGGTCATGTCCACCATGACCCCGCGCGTCGATCCCACGAACCGCGCCCAGGCCCAGGCCTGGGACGGCACCGAAGGTGGCTACTGGGCCACCCACGCCGACCGGTTCGACCTCGCCCTGGCCCGCTACCAGCCGGCGTTCCACGCCGCGGCGGGGATCGGGGCCGCCGACCGGGTGCTCGACGTCGGGTGCGGCACGGGGCTGACGACGCGGGCCGCGGCCCGGGCGGCGCCCGCCGGGGAGGCCCTCGGGGTCGACCTGTCGTCGCGCATGATCGAGGTGGCGCGGGAGCGGGCCGCGGCCGACGGGGTGGGCAACGCCCGGTTCGCGCAGGCCGACGTCCAGGTGCACCCCTTCGCCGACGGGGAGTTCGACGCGGTGATCAGCCGCACCGGCGCGATGTTCTTCGGACGGCCCGACGTGGCGTTCGCCAACCTCGACCGCGCCCTGCGCCCCGGCGGGCGGCTCACGCTGCTGACGTGGCAGGCCGCGGCGAGCAACGAGTGGATCGTCGCCTTCGCCCGCGACCTGGCGGGGACGGGCCCGCCGCCCTCGCCGCCCCACCGGCCCGGGCCGTTCTCGCTCAGCGATCCCGACCACGTGCGGGCGCTGCTCGAGGGCGCGGGGTTCACCGACGTCGCGCTCGACGGCGTCGCCGAGCCCGAGGTCTACGGGCGCGACGCCGACGACGCGCTGGCGTTCGTGCTCGGGCTGCTCGGCTGGATGCTCTCCGACCTCGGGCCCGCGGAGCGCGACCGGCGCACGGCGGCCCTGCGCGCCACGCTGGCGGCGCACGAGGGCCCGGACGGCGTGACGCTCGACTCCGCGGCGTGGCTGGTCACGGCACGTCGGATGTGACGCCGGGCGCGGTGGTCCGCCCCGCCCGGGTCAGGGCGTCGGCGACGACGAGCTCGGCCTCGGCGTCGCCGGCGTCCCGGGCCTCGACGCGCAGCGCCGCGAGCACCGCCGGCGGTCCGGGGCGCAGGGCGGCGAGCAGGCAGCGGCTGAGCAGCTCGCCGTCGCCGCCGCGGTCGGGCAGATGATCGGCGAGACCCTCGGCTGCGCGCTCACCGCGGCGTTCACGGTGCTCATCGCGGTCCGGTTCGGCCGGTGGCTGCGCTTGTCCGGCATCGCCGCCGCCGTGCTCGTCGCCTCCGGCGTGCTCGTGCCGCTCGGGGTGGACGTCGCGCGGCTGACGAACTTCGCGGGCTACGTCGTGTGGTGCGTGTGGCTGCTCGCGGTGTCGATCACGTTGGTCACCGCCACGACGGCAGCCAGAGCTCCGCATTCCAGCGGTCGGCGGTGATCCACGTGCCGACGAGGATCGGCCATAGCCACGCGAAGTTGGCGACGACGAGCCCGGTGTAGACGCCGACGACGAGCGTGCCGGTGCGGCGGCGTTCCAGCCCCTGTTCCCGGCGCCCCAGGAACTCGCCGAGCGCGAGGACCACCGCCAGCACCAGGAACGGCGCCACGGGCGTCATATAGAAGAAGTACATCTGCCGGTCGAGGTTGGTGAACCACGGCAGGAAGCCGGCGCCGTAACCGACGAGCACCGCCACGTGGCGCCAGTCGAACGTCGTCACGACACGCCAGATCGACCAGCCGAGCACCGGCACCGACACCCACCACAGGGCCGGCGTGCCGATCAGCATCACCGCGGACACGCACGACGGGCCGCCGCAGCCGAGCTCGGCGGTGCCCGACTCGTAGTAGTAGAGCATCGGGCGCAGGCCCATCGGCCACGTCCAGGGCTTCGACTCCCAGGGGTGCGGCGACCCGCGCGGGGTGTCGAGCGTGGCGTGGAACTCGAGGACCTTGGTGCTGTAGTACACGAGGCCGCGCAGCCAGTCGGGCAGGAAGCCGAACGGCCCGCCGACCGGCAGCTGCTGGCCGACGGCGTGGCGGTCGGTGCCCGTCTCGCTCGCGATCCAGGGCAGCCAGCTCGCCAGGTAGCACAGGATCGGGACGGCCAGGAACGCCCAGACCGCGGGCGCGACGTCGCGCACCAGCGTCCCGACGAACGGGCGGGTGACGCCGGCCGCGCGCCGGGCCGCCGCGTCGAAGCCGACGAGCAGCAGCCCGAAGAAGACGATGTAGTACAGCCCCGACCACTTCGCGGCCAGCGACAGCCCCAAGCACACACCGGCCGCGAGACGCCACCAGCGCACGCCGAGCCGGGGCCCGTACACGGTGTCGCCGATGCGGCCCTCGGCGACGACGACGGCCAGGCGCGCCCGCACGTCGTCGCGGTCGACGAGCAGCGCCGCGAACGCGAGCAGCACGAACAGGGCGGGGAAGATGTCGATCATGCCGACGCGGGCGGAGACGTGGCTGACGCCGTCGGCGATGAGCAGCACGCCGGCCAGCGCGCCGAGCAGCGTCGACCGCGTCATCCGCCGGGCGACGCGGATGATGACGAGGATGCAGATCGTGCCGGCGAGTGCCGACGCGGCCCGCCAGCCCACCGGGTCGTAGCCGAAGACCCACTGACCGACCGCCATGAGCTGCTTGGACAGCGGCGGGTGCACGACGAGCTCGTAGCCGGGGTTGTCCTCGTAGCCGCCGTTGCGCAGGACCTGCCAGGCCTGCGGCACGTAGTGCTTCTCGTCGAAGATCGGCGTGCCCTGGTCGGTGGGCCAGCCGAGGTCCCAGAACCGGACGACCCCGCCGACCACCGTGAGGACGAGCGCGGTGACCCAGCCGCGGAGGCGGTCGGTGGGCATCGGCCGGCCGAGGAGCTGGGCGACGGCCGGGGCGTCCTGGGGCGCCGGTCGCGCGAGCCCGCCGGGGGACGCGGGGCGCGCGATGGTGGCCGTCACGGGGGCCGATCGTATGGTCTCGGGCGTGCCAGAGGTGCCAACTGGGGGTCTCGTCGGGGTGCTCCTGCTGGGTGGTGTCCCGCTCGGCAACCCGGCGGACGCCTCGACGCGCCTGCGCGACGCCCTGGCCGGCGCCGACGTCGTCGCCGCCGAGGACACCCGCCGGCTGCGGCGCCTGGCGTCCGACCTCGGCGTCGAGATCGGCGGGCGCGTCACGACGTTCCGCGAGGACAACGAGGTGAAGCGCACCCCGGGCCTGGTCGAGGACGTGCGCGGCGGCGCCACCGTGCTGCTCGTCACCGACGGCGGGATGCCGAGCGTGTCCGACCCGGGCTACCGGGCGGTCGCGGCGTGTCTCGCGGAGGGGCTGGCGGTGCGCTGCCTGCCGGGGCCGTCGGCGGTGCTCATGGCGCTGGCGGTGTCCGGGCTGCCCACCGACCGCTTCTGCTTCGAGGGGTTCGCGCCGCGCAAGGACGGCGAGCGCCGGGCGTGGTTCGCCGGGCTCGCCCGCGAGCCGCGCACGACGGTCTTCTTCGAGTCGCCGCGGCGGGTGAGGTCGTTGCTGGAGGTCGCCGTGGCCGAGCTCGGCGGCGACCGCCTCGGCGCGATCTGCCGGGAGCTGACGAAGACGCACGAGGAGGTCGTGCGCGGGCCGTTGAGCGACCTGCTCGCCTGGGCCTCCGCACGCGAGCCCCTGGGGGAGATCACGGTGGTGCTGGGCCCGGCGACCGCGTCGGCGCCGGAGCCCGAGGACCTCGCGGCGGAGGTCCTCGGGCTCGTCGCGCAGGGGCGGCGTCTCAAGGACGCGGCCCGTGAGGTGGGCGAGGCGCGCGGCGTGTCGACGAAGTCGCTCTACGACGCGGCCGTGCGCCTACGGGACTAGCACCAGCTTCCCGGACACGCGTCCGTGCTGGTTGTCGTCCTGGGCCTTCCCGGCCTCGTCGAGGGGGTAGGTGACGACGCCGATGGTGCGGAACCGGCCGTCGGCGAGGCGGTCGACGGCGTCGGCGAGCCAGCGGCGCTCGTCGTCGGGGTCGCCGCCCGAGCTGAAGGTGACGCCCAGCTCCTGGGCGCCGGGGTAGTCGGCGATGGTGATGACCTTGTCGGGGGAGCCGGTGAGCTCGACGAGGTCGCGCAGCGCGCCCTTGCCGGCCGTCTCCAGCGCGACGTCGACGCCCTGCGGGGCGAGGGCGCGGACCCTGTCGACGAGCCCGTCGCCGTAGACCACCGGGGTGGCGCCGAGCGCACGGACATCGTCCTGGTGCTTCTCGTTCGCGGTGCCGATCACGGTGGCGCCGCGCGCGACGGCGAGCTGCACGGCGTAGACGCCGACGGCGCCGGACGCCCCGTCGACCACCAGCGTCGTCCCGGTGTGGTCGCCCTCGCCGAGACCGAGCAGGTCGAGCACCCGGTAGGTGGTCGTCGCGCCCACCGGCACCGACGCCGCGTGCTCGAACGAGAGCGCCGCGGGCTTGCGGACCAGGCGCACGACGTCGGCCAGGATCTTCTCGGCGTACGCGCCGTTCGCGCCCTTGCCGAGCACCTCGTCGCCGACCGCGAACCCGGTCACCCCCGGACCGACCGCGTCGACGACGCCCGCGACGTCGTACCCGGGCACCTGCGGCTCCGGCGGCGCGTCGGTGCCCGCCATGGCGCCGGCACGCAGCTTCCAGTCCAGCGGGTTCACCGCCGCGGCGCGGACGGCGAGGCGCACCTGGCCCTCGCCCGGGACCGGGTCCTCGCGCTCGACGACCTCGAGGACCTCGGGCCCTCCGAAGCGGCGGTACTGCACGGCTCGCGATGTCATGCCCCGCGCAACGCTCGCCGGTGCGCGCGCATGCCCCGGCGGTGCAAGATCTCGGTTCGTGGAGCGGACGCTCCGAATGCGGCTCAGCGGAACATCCGCTCCGCGAACCAGGATCTTGCTAGCCGGTGACCCTCTCCACCGCCCGGAGCGCGACCGTGGCGCCGAGCTCCCACGCCGCCTCGCGCTCGGCGGGCCCGATCCCGCCGGTGGACGTGACGACCTCCGCCGCCTGCTCCCACCCCAGCGCACCCGTGATCCTCAGGATGTCGCGGACCGCGCCGGCGGTGTCGGAGCCGCCGTGCACGTAGAGCCCGAAGGGCCGGCCGGCGGTCTGGTCGAGGCAGGGGTAGTAGACCTGGTCGAAGAAGTGCTTGAGCGCCCCGGACATCGTGCCGATGTTCGCCGGCGTCCCGAGCACGATGCCGTCGCAGTCCAGGGCGTCGGCGGCGCCGGCGGTGAGGGCCGGGCGGCTGATCACCTCGACGTCGGCCTCGATCTCCTTGGTGCCCGCGCCGTCGAGCACCGCGCCGAGCAGCTCGTGCAGCGTCGGCGACGGCGTGTGGTGCACCACCAGCAGCCGGGTCACGGGGCCGGCGTCTCCTCCAGGGCGGCCGCGACGAGCCGGTGCAGCAGCTCGCCGGTGCGCGCCGCGGCGGCGTGCACGGCGTCGATGACCGCGAGGTGGTCGATGGCGTCCTCGGTGGTGCCCGCGGCCGGGTTGCTGACCAGCGCCACCCCCGCGACGCGCGCCCCGGCGGCCCGCGCGGCGATCGTCTCGAGCACGGTGGACATGCCCACCAGGTCGGCGCCGAGCGTGCGCAGCATGCGGATCTCGGCGGGCGTCTCGAAGTGCGGGCCCCGCAGCCCGGCGTAGACGCCCTCGGGCAGGTCGGGGTCGATCCGGCGGGCGAGCGCGCGCAGCCCCGGGTCGTAGGCGTCGGTGAGGTCGACGAACGCGGGTCCGACCAGCGGTGACGTCGCGGTCAGGTTCAGGTGGTCGGCGACCAGCACCGCCTGGCCCACCGCGTACGACGGGTCGATGCCGCCGGCGGCGTTGGTCAGCACGACGGTGCGGGCGCCCGCGGCGCACGCGGTGCGCACCGGGTGCACGACCTGGGCGGGCCCGTGCCCCTCGTAGAGGTGCGTGCGCCCGAGCATCACGAGCACGCGGTGCCCGCCGACGTCCACCGAGCGCGCCACCCCGGCGTGGTCGGGGGCGCCGGGCGGGGCGAACCCGGGCAGGTCGGTGAACGGGATCTCGGCGACGGGCTCCCCGAACGCGTCCGCCGCAGGGCGCCAGCCCGAGCCCAGGACGACGGCGACGTCGTGGGTGAGCGCGCCGGTGCGCTTCGCCAGCTCGGCGGCCGCCTCCTCGGGCGACGGGGGGAGCGGCTCGGGCGGTTCGGTGATCGTCACCGCGGGGCCGCCTCGGGCGGCGGGACGGCGAAGCTGTCGGCGACGGCGCGGAACTGCTCGGGCGCGCCCACCGGGTCGGCGCTCGGCGCGGTCAGCCGGACCACCCAGAGGTCGCTGCCCGACGGCACCAGCCGCGCCCACGTCGTGCGGTCGTCCGGCCCCGAGGTCGTGCGGTAGACGACCTGCTGCGGCGGCTCCGCGCCCGGAGCGGCCGGGCCGACGTTCTCGACCGGCCCGACCGTGCTGCCGTCGACGCCCAGGCCGGCCGGGCGGGCGAGCAGCGCGAGGTAGTCGGCGGCCCGCTGCGACGGGTAGAAGCCGGCGACGCGGTCGACCCGCAGCTCGCGGTTCGCGTCCGGCGACACGAAGCGCACCGTGATGTCCCCGCCGGCCTGCTCGAGCCGGAACTGCTGCCAGCCGGCGGGCACGAGCGCGCTGAACCCGAGCCCGGTGCCGCTGTAGCGCTCGTCGGTGTCGGCGTGGGCGATGAGGACCGCGCCCGCCACCTCCGGTCCCGACGGCGTCAGCATCGTCGTCGTGGCGCCCTGGCCGGCCAGCGAGCGGGTCAGCGCGTAGGCGCCGACGGCCCCGATCGCGGCCATCAGCACCAGGAGCGCCACCACCGCGGCCACCGTCCACGGCGACCGGCGCGGCGCCGGCGGCTTCGGGGTCGGCGTGAAGGGCAGGGGACCGGGGTCCGACGCCAGCTGCCCCGGGCCCGGGGTGTTCATGCCCTGCGTCTGGGGCCGCGGGGGCGCGGGACGCCACCCGGGCGCCGGCGCGCCGCCCGGCGGGGTCCAGCGCGCGGCGGGGGCCGGCCCGGTGCGCGGCGGCAGGGGAGGGCGCCGCACGGTGCGCGTGACGTCCTCGGACGTCGACACCCGCGGCCCGACCATCGTCGTCTCGGCGTCCGACGGCGGCGGGGGGACGCGCGCGGCGGGGGCCGGCGTCTTCGGAGCGGTCGGCCCGTGCCCGTTGCCGTTGCCGTTGCCGTTCGACCCGGTGTCGGGCTTCTCCTCGGTGTCCGGCTTCTCGCCCGCCGGCTCGTCGGGCTCGTCGGCCGCGTCCGCGGCCCGGTCGGGCTTCTCGTCGGCGGTCTCGTCGGCGGTCTCGTCGTCCTTCTCGACGGCCTCGGACGACGCGGCGGCGGGCTCGTCGGCCGCCTCGGCGACCGGCTCGCCCGCGGGCTCCTCGGCGGCCTCGTCCTCGGCCTCGTCGCCGGTCTTCTCGTCCGCCTCGGCGGCCGGCTCGGCGTCCGCCGTCGCGGACTCCCCGGTCGCGGGCTTCTCCTCGGCCTCGTCCCCGGCGGCGGACTCCTCCGCGCCGGCCTCCTCCTCGGCCGCGGCCTCGGGCTCGTCGTCCTCGGCCCCGCCGGCCTTGTCGTCCGCCTCGCCCGCCGGCTCCTCGGCGGCCTCCTGCGCGTCCTCGGCGGCGGGCTCCTCGTCCGCGTCGCCGTCGGACGCGGCGACGGCGGCCGCCGCCGCGACGGCCCCCGCCGCGGCGACCCCGGCGGCCGGGGACGCGTCGTCGTCCTTCTCCGGCGCGGCGACCACCGAGACCTCCGGCGACCCGGCGTCCTCCTCGGCGGGCGCGGCCCCGGCCTCCTCGGTCTCCTTCGCGGGCGCCTCGGCCGCCGGCACCTCGGGACCGGTCCGCGGCGCGGGCGACGGGCGCGGCCTCCCCGGCTGGTCGGCAGCGGGAGCAGCGGGAGCCGCCGCGTCGCCGTCGGCGAGCGTGCCCGTCGGGCCCCGGGAGGACGAGGGCGACGAGGCCGGGGACGGCGCCGGGATCAGCCCGGCCTGGTCGCTCGCCGGACCCGGGCGGGGCACGCGGATCGCCGCGGTGCGCGGCGCCGACGACGTCGAGAGCACCGGCCCCTCGGGGTCGGACAGCAGCGGGCGCAGGCGCCGGCGCACGGCCGCCAGCGGCATGCGCATCGCCGGGTCCTTGACCATGAGCCCGCGGATCACGTCCACGACCGGCCCGCGGCCCGCGGGCACCGGCACGTCGCCGTGCACGACCTCGGTGACCGTGCCCACCGGGTCGCCCGCGTCGTACGGCGGCCGCCCCTCGAGGCAGGCGAAGAGGGTGGCGCCGAGCCCCCAGAGGTCGGCGGCCGGCCCGACGGCGCGCCCCATCGCCACCTCGGGCGCGATGTAGGGCGGCGACCCGAGGACCGTGCCGGTCTGGGTCATCGACTGCTCGGCGGCGTTGCGGGCGATGCCGAAGTCGGTGAGCTTGATCTGCCCGTTCTCGCCGATGAGGACGTTGCCGGGCTTGACGTCACGGTGGGTGATGCCGGCCCGATGTGCCGTGGTGAGCGCCGAGGCCACCGCCGACCCGATCTCCGCGGCCTCGGGCTGGGTCAGCCGGCCCCGCTCGCCGATGTAGCTCGCGAGGGAGCGCGAGGGCAGCAGCTCCATGACGACGTAGGGCTCGGAGGCGACCTCGACGACGTCGTAGAGGGTGACGACGTTCGGGTGGCTGAGCATCGCGGTCGCGCGCGCCTCGCGCAGCGTGCGCTCGCGGACGATGGCGCGCTCGTTCACCGGCACCGAGGACAGCCGCACCTCCTTCACCGCGACCGGGCGGTGCAGGACCTCGTCGTACGCCGACCACACCGTGCCCATGGCGCCGCGGCCGAGCTCGTGCTCGAGGCGGTAGCGACCGACGATCCGGCGTGGGCCGGCGGCGTCGGGGGGTGCGGGGCTCACCCGACCATCATGGCAACGTCGACCGTTGGGCGGGGCGCCCCCGGGGTACCCCGTGTCAGATCAGCTGCGCTGGACGGCCAGCAAGCGCCGGGCAGCGGCCCGGCACGCCGGTGACCTGCGCAGACCGCCCGCTCGTCGGGGCGGTGGGTGACACAGGTCGCCGCCGACAGCGCGATCGCGACCCCTCGGCGCCGAGGCGACTCGATCGCTCACAACCGCCGTCCGGCGCAGGCATGCTGGTCCGGACAGTCGGACCTGCCACGGGCCCGACACGGGAGGTGTGTTCGATGACTCTGGCGGCGCCCCGCCCTGCGTCGGCCCCCGTGGTCGACCTCGGCGCCGGCAACGGACCGGAGTGGATCGACCGGTGGCTCGCTGCGCACGCCGACGACGTCGTCAGCTGGCGTCGGTCGCTGCACGCCCGGCCCGAGCTGGCCCGCCGCGAGTTCGAGACCACCCGGCTCTGCGCCGAGGTCCTCACCGCCGCGGGCCTGCAGCCCCGGCTGCTGCCCGGCACCGGCCTGATCTGCGACATCGGGCAGGAGCCCCGCACGGTGGCCCTGCGTGCCGACCTCGACGCCCTGCCGCTCACCGAGCACACCGACGCCTCCTACACCTCGCGCGTGCCCGGCGTCGCCCACATGTGCGGTCACGACGCGCACACGGCGATGCTCCTCGGCGCCGGCCTCGCGCTGGCGTCCGCGCCCTCGCTGCCCGGCCGGGTGCGGCTGGTCTTCCAGCCCGCCGAGGAGGTGCAGCCCGGCGGCGCGCTCGACGTCATCGCCGCCGACGGGCTCGACGGCGTCGACCGCATCTTCGCGCTGCACTGCGACCCGCGCCTCGAGGTCGGCAAGGTCGGCACGCGCACCGGGGCGATCACCTCGGCGTGCGACATGCTCGAGCTGCGCCTCACCTCGCCCGGCGGCCACACCTCGCGCCCGCACCTCACCGCCGACCTCGTGCACGCGCTCGGCACCGTCATCACCGGGCTGCCCGACCTGCTCTCCCGCCGGGTGGACCCCCGCTCGGGCACCGTGCTCGTCTGGGGCGCCGTGCAGGCCGGTCACGCCGCGAACGCGGTGCCCCAGCAGGGGATGCTCGCGGGCACCCTGCGCACCGCCGAGCACGCGACGTGGAACGAGCTCGAGCCGCTGGTGCGCTCGCTGGTCACCGCGCTGCTCGCGCCCACCGGCGTCGGCTACGTGCTCGAGCACCGTCGCGGCGTCCCGCCGGTGGTGAACGACGCGGTGTCCGCGGACCTGCTGGCCCGCGCCGCGGAGAAGGCGAACGGCCCCGCGGCGGCCGTCGGCACCGAGCAGTCCAGCGGCGGCGAGGACTTCGGCTGGTACCTCGAGCACGTGCCCGGCGCGATGGGCCGGCTCGGCGTGTGGTCGGGCGTCGGGGAGATGTCCGACATCCACCAGCCCACGTTCGACCTCGACGAGCGCGCCCTGCCCGTCGGTGTGCGGACCCTGGTCCACGCGGCACTCGCCTCCCTCGGCGGCTGATCACCCGCATCTGCTTGGCGCGGCCGACGAGCGGTCGGGCACGATGGCGTCCGTGAGCGATGCGACGGTGACCGCCACGGACGTCCCTCCTGCCGAGGGAAGTGTGTCGACCCCTGTGCTGCCCCCTGTCACCCGCCGCATCGCCGACGAGCTCGGCGTCGTGGAGCACCGGGTGTCGGCGGCGGTCGAGCTGCTCGACGGTGGGGCGACCGTCCCGTTCGTCGCGCGCTACCGCAAGGAGGCGACGGGCGGGCTCGACGACGCCCAGCTGCGCACCCTCGAGGAGCGCCTGACCTACCTGCGCGAGCTCGAGGAACGCCGCACCGCCGTGCTCGAGTCGGTGCGCTCGCAGGACAAGCTCGACGCCGAGCTCGAGGCGCGCATCCTCGGAGCGGAGACCAAGAGCCGCCTCGAGGACGTCTACCTGCCCTACAAGCCCAAGCGGCGCACCAAGGCGGCGATCGCGCGCGAGGCGGGGCTCGAGCCGCTGGCCGACGCGCTGCTCACCGACCCGACGCACATCCCGCGCACCGCCGCCGGCTCCTACGTCGACCCGGACAAGGGCGTGCCCGACCGCGACGCCGCCCTCGAAGGGGCCCGCGCGATCCTCGTCGAGCGCTGGGCCGAGGACGCCGACCTCGTCGGCGAGCTGCGCGACCAGATGTGGCGCCGCGGGCGGCTCACCGCGACCTACCGCGACGGGCGCGGCGGCGAGGGCGACAAGGACGCGGCGAAGTTCTCCGACTACGGGGCCTTCGACGAGAAGTTCACCCGCCTGCCCTCCCACCGGATCCTCGCCGTCCTGCGCGGCGAGACCGAGGAGGTGCTCGCGCTCACGCTCGACCCGCTGGCCGCCGACGACGACGAGACCGCGATCAACGACGTCTACCTCGCCCGCATCGCGAGCGCGGTGGGCGTCGCCGACCGGGGCCGTCCCGCCGACCGCTGGCTGGGCGAGGCCGTGCGCTGGGCCTGGCGCACGCGCATCCTGTCGCGCCTGATCGTCGACCTGCGGGTGCGCCTGCGCGAGGTCGCCGAGGAGGGCGCGGTGCTGGTGTTCGCCGGCAACCTGCGCGACCTCCTGCTCGCCGCCCCCGCCGGCGCGCGCCCGACCATGGGGCTGGACCCCGGCCTGCGCACCGGCGTGAAGGTCGCGGTGATCGACGGCACCGGCAAGGTCGTCGCCACCGACACCATCCACCCGCACGTGCCGCGCCGGCAGTGGGAGGCGTCGCGCACGCGGATCGGCGAGCTGGCGCGCGAGCACGGCGTCGAGCTCGTCGCCATCGGCAACGGCACCGCCTCGCGCGAGACCCACGCCCTGGTGCGCGACCTCATCGCCCGCGAGCCGGAGCTCGGGCTCACCGCGGCGGTCGTGTCGGAGGCCGGCGCGTCGGTGTACTCCGCGTCCGAGCAGGCCTCCGCCGAGCTTCCCGACCTCGACGTCTCCCTGCGCGGCGCGGTGTCGATCGCGCGGCGCCTGCAGGACCCGCTCGCCGAGCTCGTCAAGATCGACCCCAAGTCGATCGGGGTCGGCCAGTACCAGCACGACATCGCCGGGACGGCGCTGTCCCGCTCGCTCGACGCCGTCGTCGAGGACTGCGTGAACGCGGTCGGCGTCGACGTCAACACCGCCTCGGCGCCGCTGCTGCGCCGCGTGTCGGGCATCAGCGCGGGGCTGGCGACGACGATCGTCGGCTACCGCGACGAGCACGGCCCGTTCGCGTCCCGCACGGCGCTGCGCGAGGTGCCCCGCCTGGGCGCCAAGGCGTTCGAGCAGAGCGCGGGCTTCCTGCGCGTCCCCGGTGCCGACGACCCGCTCGACCGCTCGGCGGTGCACCCCGAGTCGTACCCGGTGGTGCACCGGATCGTGGAGTCCACCCACACCGACGTCGAGGGCCTCGTCGGCAACACCGCGCTGCTCTCCGGGCTCGACCCCGACGCCTTCACCGACGAGCGCTTCGGGCGCCCGACGGTGCTCGACATCATCGCCGAGCTCGACAAGCCGGGCCGCGACCCGCGCCCCGAGTTCACCACCGCCGAGTTCGCCGAGGGCGTCGAGCAGATCACCGACCTGACGCCGGGCATGGTGCTCGAGGGCCAGGTCACCAACGTCGCCGCGTTCGGCGCATTCGTCGACGTGGGCGTGCACCAGGACGGGCTCGTCCACATCTCGGCGATGTCCAAGGACTACGTCTCCGACCCCCGCGCGGTCGTCGGGCCGGGCGACGTCGTGCGCGTGCGGGTCCTCGACGTCGACGTCGAGCGCAAGCGGATCTCGCTGACGCTGCGCATCGACGAGGAGGAGACCGCCGCCGCCGAGACCCGGCCCGAGGGCGGGCGCGGCGGCGGCCGGGGCGGTCGCGGGCGCGGCGGTCGGGGTCGCGGCGGCCAGGGTGGCCCCCGTCCTCAGGGAGAGGCGCCGGCGGCAGCGCCCGAGACCGCGGCGACGGCCCCGGAGGCCGGCGGCACCGCGACACAGCCCGCCGAGCGCGAGAGTGGTCGTGGCCAGGGTGGCCGCGGCCGCGGCGGGCGGGGTCGCGGCGGCGGTCAGGGCGGTCAGGGCCAGGACGGGCGCCAGCAGGACGGGCGTCAGGGTGACGGTCGCCAGGGCGACGGCCGCCAGGGTGGCCGTGGCGGCCGCCAGGGCGGGCGCCCGCAGGACGGCGGCCGTGGTCAGGGTGAGCGCGGGGGCCAGGGCGGTCAGGGCGGTCAGGGTCGCGGCGGCCAGGGCAACCGCGGGGGCCAGGGCAACCGCGACCGGCGTCCCGCCCCCACCAACGACGCGATGGCCGAGGCCCTGCGTCGCGCCGGGTACAAGAGCTGAGGACCCGACTCCTCCGGCGGCGACCCGTGTCCCGAGGACACGGGTTCGCCGCGGGCTACAGCTCCGAGCCGGGCCCGGGGCCGACGGAGCGGCAGGGGCGCTCGCGCAGCGCCTGCACGTAGTCGTCCGGGGCGCCCGCGGCCTCGGCCGCGTCGGAGAGCACGCCGATGTAGCGCGCCGAGGGCAGGCCGCCCTCGTAGGCGTCGAGCACGTAGACCCACGCCAGCTGCGGGCCGTCCATCGTCTGGATGCGCAGGCGCAGCTTCTTGTGCATCCCCAGCTCGCCGCCCTCCCAGCGGTCGAGCTGGTCGACGTCGAGGGGGCTGACGTCGTAGAGCACCACGAAGACCCGTGACGACGGGTCCTCGACCACGGTGGAGAGGGCGCCCTCGAGACCGAAGTCCTCGCCCCCGAAGGTCAGGCGCCAGCCCTCGAGCCAGCCCGTGCCCGACATGGGCGAGTGGGGCGCCCGTTGCATCATCTGCGCGGGCTCCATGTTGGATCCGTACGCGGCGTAGAGCGGCACGGGCGACAGGGTAGCCAGGAGAGGCGCGCGCGGGCCCGCACCGGTGAGCGGAACACGATCGGTGCGCGCACGTCATCGCGGTCGTGGACCATGCAGGGTGACGCCACAGGAGGGAACCACCACCATGACCCGCATCGTCATCCTCGGCGGAGGACCGGCGGGGTACGAGGCGGCGCTGGTCGCCGCCCAGCACGAGGCCGACGTCACGGTCGTCGAGCAGGACAGCCTCGGCGGCAACTGCGTGGCGTACGACTGCGTCCCGTCGAAGACCTTCATCGCCTCGGCCGGCGTGCGGGCCGGGTTCCGGCGCACCGCGGAGATGGGCGTCGACGTCGACGACCCGCGGGTCGACCTGCCGCGCGTGAACGGCCGTGTTCGTGGGCTCGCCCTCGCCCAGTCGGCGGACGTCCATGCGACGCTGCAGGCCGCCGGGGTGCGGGTGGTGAAGGCGCGCGCGTGGTTCGAGGAGAGCGACCGGACCAGCGCCACCCACGACATCTGCATCGCCTACCCGGACGGCGCCACCGAGACGGTCACCGCCGACGTCGCCCTGATCGCGACCGGCGCCTCCCCGCGCGTGCTGCCCGACGCCCAGCCCGACGGGAAGCGGATCCTCACCTGGCGCCAGATCTACGACCTCGAGACGCTGCCCGAGCACCTGATCGTCGTCGGGTCCGGCGTCACCGGTGCCGAGTTCGTGTCGGCGTACGCCGAGCTGGGCGTCCAGGTCACGCTGATCTCCAGCCGTGACCGCGTGCTGCCCCACGAGGACCCCGACGCCGCGACGACGCTGGAGGAGGTCTTCACCGAGCGCGGCGTGAGGATCGAGCCGCGCTCGCGCGCCGACAAGGTCGTCGCCACCGCCGACGGCGTGCGCGTCACGCTCACCGACGGCCGCGAGGTCGAGGGCTCGCACGCCCTGATGACCGTCGGCTCGGTGCCCAACACCGACGACCTCGGCGCCGCCAACATCGGCCTGACGCTGCGCGACAGCGGGCACATCACCGTCGACCGCGTCTCGCGCACCGACGTGCCCGGCGTCTACGCGGCCGGCGACTGCACCGGGCTGCTCCCGCTGGCTTCGGTGGCCGCGATGCAGGGCCGCATCGCGATGTGGCACGCGCTCGGCGAGGGCGTCGCGCCGCTGCGCCTCAAGACGGTCGCCTCGGCGGTGTTCACACGACCCGAGGTGGCGACGGTCGGCATCAGCCACGCCCAGGTCGAGAGCGGCGAGTTCTCCGCCCGCGAGGTGATCATGCCGCTGGGCACGAACCCGCGCGCGAAGATGTCGGGGCTCCACGAGGGCTTCGTCAAGATCTTCTGTCGGCCGGCGACGGGCGTCGTCATCGGCGGCGTGGTCGTCGCCCCGGTGGCCAGCGAGCTGATCCTGCCGCTGGCCATGGCGGTGCAGAACAACCTCACCGTCGGCGACCTCGCCCACACGTTCTCGATCTACCCGTCGCTGTCCGGGTCGGTCACCGAGGCGGGCCGGCGCCTCATGCAGCACGACGACCTCGACTGACGGCTGGACTAGGCCCCGAGCTGCACCCGATCCCGCAGCGCGCGGCGGCCCCGGATGCCGAGCTTCCCGTAGACGTTGCGCAGGTGGTACTCGACGGTCTTCGCCGACACGAACAGCTCGGCGGCGATCTCGGGGTTGGTCCACCCGCGCCCGACGAGGCCGGCGATCTCGCGCTCGCGGTCCGACAGGGCGTCGGTCCAGCGCGCGTCGTCGTCGAGGGCGACCTCCCCGTCGGCGCGGGCGCGGTCGAGGAACGGCCGGGCGCCGAGGCGGGCGAAGGTGCGGCAGGCCTGGGCGAGCACGGCCTGGCCGACCGCGTGCTCGCCCACGCGCAGCATCAGGCACCCGTAGGCGTGCCGCAGCCGCGCGCGGTACCACGCGGGCTCGCCGCCCTCGGCCGGCATCGCGAGCCCGTCCTCGAACAGGCGGCAGGCCAGCGCGATGTCCCCGCGCGCCGCGGCGAGGCGCCCGCCCACCCACGCGCGCGCCACCGGCAGGCAGCTGCCCCGCGCCGGCACCCGCGCGAGCTGGTCGATCGTGCGCTGCGCCTCGTCCCACCACCCGAGGTCGATCTGGCTGTCGGCGATCGCCGGGAGCCACCAGCCCGACAGCAGGCGCACGCGGTCGGCCTCGATGGCCCCGGGCGTCAGCGGGGTGAGGGCGGCGACGACGTCGGCGGGGCGTCCCGCGGCCTGCGCGATGGCGCCCCGGGCGATGGCCAGGTGGACGCGCGGGCCGAGGAAGTCGGCGGCCTCGGCGCACTCGGTGGCCGCCGCGAGATCTGCCCGCGCCGCCGCCTCCTCGCCGCGCCCGGCGTGCAGGATCGCCGACAGCGACCGCAGGGCGGCGTGGTCGAAGCTGCGGCCGTACTGGTCGGCGCCCGCGACCGCGATCTCGAGGCCCCGGCCGGCCGCGTCCCACTCGCCGAGCAGGTAGTGGCACCACACGAGGTGCAGGTCGGCCGCCATGCCGAGGAAGCGCGTGAACGGTGAGCGGCGGCGGGCGGCGACCGTGAGGTCGGCGACGGCGGGGTCGAGGCGGCCGAGCAGGCCCGAGAGGATGCCGCGCTGGATCAGCGCCGGGAGCTGGGGCGGTGTCGCGTCGACGGGGCGCGCGGGGAGGAACGCCAGCGGCTCCAGGCCCGCGGGCGCGCCGTCGGTGAGCGCCGTGCCGGCGGCGAGGAAGGCGCGCGCGACGTCGCACAGGCGGGGCAGGTCGGGGTGGTCGCGCAGGGCCCGGGTCGCCGCGGCCGTGGCGGCCTCGCCGCTGGCGAGGTGGGAGTGCACGTAGGCGAGCTCGACGTCGATGCGCCCGGCGAGCTCGCCGCCGCCCTCGGCGGCGGCCTCGTCGCGCGCGACGAGCAGCAGGTCCCGCGCCGAGGCCACCTCGTCGCGGGCGAACGCGAGCAGCCCGCGGATCTCGGAGCGGGCCGCCGAGTCGGGCAGGCACTCGATCGCCTCGGCGTGCTGCAGCGCGTCGCCCTCGCGGGCGGCGTAGACGAGCAGGCGGACCGCGTCGATCAGCCGCCGGCCGGCGAGGCGGTCGTCGTCGCTGCACTCGCAGGCCCACTCCAGGTACTCGGCGGCGGGCACCAGCTCGCCGCGCTCGATCGCCTCGGCCGCGGCGGCGTCCAGCCCGTCGGCGAGCTCGCGGTCCGGGCCGTCGGTGGCGCCCACGAGGTGACGCCAGCGCGCGCTCCCGCCGGTGAGGTCGGCGGCGGCGCGGTGCAGCGCGCGCCGACGGTCGGCGGGGGTGCCCGCGTAGACGGCGTCGCGCAGCACGGGGGAGGGGAACGCGAGGTGCTCGCCGGTCTCGTCGGCCTGCCGCACCGCGAGCCCTGCGTCGACGAGCGCCTCGCCGCAGCCCGGCGCGTCGGGGCCCGCCAGCGCGGTGAGCGCGGGCGTCGAGGCGGGCTCGGCGAGCACCGCCATCGCCTCGAGCACCCGGCGGGGCGCATCGGGGAGGGCGTCGAGCCGGGCCCGCAGCGCCGCGGTCAGGGTGCCGGGCGGGCGGGGGCGGCCCAGCCGGTAGCGGTCCGGCAGGTCCGACTCCGCGAGCACCGCGCGGACGTGCAGCGGGTTGCCCGCGGTCTCCTCGTGGAGGCGCCGCACCGACCACGCCGTGCCGGTGCGCCCGGCCGCGCGGGTGAGGTCGTCGACGTCGGCGACGGTGAGCCCGGTCAGGTGCAGGCGGACGGCGTCGTCACCCCAGCCGCCGCCGGCGCCGGCGAGGTCGAGCCAGCCGTCGGGGCGGTCGCGGCCGGTCAGCACGGCGAGCACGCGCAGCGGGGTCAGCCGGCGCAGCAGCAGCCGCAGCACCCCGAGCGACTCGGGGTCGGCGCGGTCGAGATCGTCGACGACGAACAGGACGGGCCCCCGGCGGTCGAGGTCCTCCAGCGCGGCGAGCAGCGCGGTGCCGAGCAGCAGCGGCACGTCGCCGTCGCCCGGTGTCCAGCCCGCCGCCGCGAGGCAGCGCGCGAGCACGGCGCCCGGCGGGGCGGTGCCGCCGGCCGGGGCGCGGGTGCGCACGAGCGTGAAGTCGCCGTGGCCGGCGGCGAACCGGTCGACGAGGTCGGACTTGCCGACCCCGGGGGCGCCGTCGAGCAGCACGACGGTCGCGGTGCCGCCGCGCACCCGTTCGGCCAGCGCGCCGAGCCGCGCGAGCTCGTCGCTGCGCCCGACCGTCCCCGTGCCCCCCACGGGATCGATCGTCGCCCGTTCGGCCCGCCAGGACTAGGGGATCTGCCTGGGGCAGGCGCCTCCGCGCGTCCGGAAGCTGGATCTCGTCGCCCGGACGGTCCCCGGCGTCCGTGGGCGCCGGCGCGGCGCGCCCCCCAGCGCCTGCGTGCGGCCGTCCGGGCGACCCCCGTCGCGCGGACCCGGGAGCGAGCCCCATGATCACCATCGTCGATCCGGTCTCGACCGGCCGTGAGCTCTCCGCGTCGTTCGTCGAGCGGGGCGTCCTCCCGCTGCACCTCTACCAGCGCCGCTGCGCGCCGGCCTTCGCCGCCGGCACCCACCCGCACACGCTGCTCGTCGACGACCCCCGCGAGGCGCTCGGTGACCTCGCGGCGCGCGGGGTCACCGCGGTCGTCGCGGGCAGCCGCGGCGCCGTCGACGCGGCCGACACGCTGTCCCACGCGCTCGGCCTGCCGCACCACGACGCCGCGACGGCCCCCGCCCGCGGCGACGACGCGGCCCGGGACGACGCCCTGGGCGCCGCCGGCCTCCCGGTCGCGCGGGGCCCGGTCGGCGGCCCGCGCTTCGTCGTCAACACCGTCAGCGCCGGCGGGCGCCACGCGCTCTGCGACCTGCAGGCCGTGCGCATCGACCGCGTCGCGGGCGGCCCGGTCGAGCGGCACACGGTGCTGATCCGCCGCGCCACGGCGGTGCACCTGGCCGTCGTCGCGCACGTCAGCCACTGCCTGGACGCGCTGGGCGTGCGCGAGGGGCCCGCGCACTGCACCGTCGCGATGACCGGGGACGGGCCCCGCCTGGTGGGGTTCGCGCCGACGCTCACCCCGGCCTCGCAGGACCCGTCGCTGCACCGCCCGGCGCTGGGCTACAGCCACGCCGACCTGACCGCCGAGCGGTTCGCCGACCCGGCGGCGTTCGCGCTGCGGTTCACCGACCCCTACCGGCCCGACGCCTCGGTCGCGACCGTCCCGCTCCACGTCCCGGCCGCCGGCGTCGTCACCGGCCGGCCCGGGCTCGCGGCGCTGCGGGCGCTGCCGGGCTTCCACCGCGCGGAGGGCCTGCTCGAGGTCGGCGACCCCGCGCGTGAGAACGGCCCCGCCGGGACGGCGTATCTCCGCCATCCCGACGAGGCCGTCCTGCGGCGCTCGCTGAAGCGGCTGCACCGCCTCGAGGACCGAGGCCAGATCTACGACGTCCTCGCTCCCCGCCGGAGCGCGGCGCCGCAGCCGACACGTGAAACGACGAAGGAGTGTGACGGGTCGTGACCGGCTTGCCGCGACACTAAGCCCAGTCGAACGTGCGGGTGACCGCCTTCTTCCACTCGGCGTAGGTCTCGTCGCGGAGCTTCTCGTCCATGCTCGCGGTCCAGACCTTGTCCTGGGCCCAGTTGTCGCGGATGTCCTGCTCGGAGTCCCAGAAGCCGACGGCCAGGCCGGCGGCGTAGGCGGCGCCGAGCGCGGTGGTCTCCGCGACCACGGGGCGGACGACGTCCACGCCGAGCAGGTCGGCCTGGAACTGCATGAGGACCTCGTTGCCGACCATGCCGCCGTCGACCTTGAGCGCGGTCAGCGGCACGCCGGAGTCGGCGTTCATGGCGTCGATGACCTCGCGGGTCTGGAAGGCCGTGGCCTCCAGCACCGCGCGGGCGATGTGGCCCTTGTTGACGTAGCGCGTGAGGCCGACGATCACGCCGCGGGCGTCGGCGCGCCAGTACGGCGCGAACAGGCCCGAGAACGCCGGCACGATGTAGGCGCCGCCGTTGTCGTCGACCGACTTCGCGAGCGTCTCGATCTCGGGCGCCGACGAGATGATGCCGAGGTTGTCGCGCAGCCACTGCACCAGCGAGCCGGTGACCGCGATCGATCCCTCGAGCGCGTACACCTGCGGCGCGTCGCCGATCTTGTAGCAGACGGTGGTGAGCAGGCCGTTCTTCGACTCGACCTTCTCCGTGCCGGTGTTGAGCAGCACGAAGTTGCCGGTGCCGTAGGTGTTCTTGGCCTCGCCGGGGCTCAGGCAGGCCTGCCCGAACGTCGCCGCCTGCTGGTCGCCGAGGATGCCGGCCACGGGGACGTCGGCGAACGTGCCGCGGGCGCGGATGGGGCCGTAGTTCTCCGACGACGACCGGATCTCCGGCAGCATCGCCATCGGGACCCCGATCTCCTCGCAGAGCTGGGGGTCCCACTCGAGCGTGTCGATGTTCATCAGCAGGGTGCGCGAGGCGTTGGTCGGGTCGGTGACGTGCAGCCCGCCCTCGTTGCCGCCGGTGGCGTTCCAGAGCACCCAGGTGTCCATCGTCCCGAACGCGAGCTCGCCGCGCTCGGCCCGCTCGCGGGCGCCCTCGACGTTGTCGAGGATCCAGCGGGCCTTCGGGCCGGCGAAGTACGTGGCCAGCGGGAGGCCGGTCTTCGCGCGGTAGCGCTCGGCGCCGCCGCCGAGCGCGCCGAGCTCGTCGCAGATCGCCTGGGTGCGGGTGTCCTGCCAGACGATCGCGTTGTGGATCGGCTCGCCGGTCGCCTTGTCCCAGATGACCGTGGTCTCGCGCTGGTTGGTGATGCCGACCGCGGCGACCTGGTCCGCGTTGATGTCGGCCCGGGCCAGGGCGCCGCCACACACCTGGCGCGTGTTGCCCCAGATCTCGGCGGCGTCGTGCTCGACCCACCCGGCCCGCGGGAAGATCTGCTGGTGCTCGAGCTGGTCGACCGCGACGACCCGGCCCGAGTGGTCGAAGATCATGCACCGGGTCGAGGTCGTGCCCTGGTCGATCGCGGCGACGTACTGCGTCATGCCTGAACTCCTGGCGATGTCGTGAGGATCGATGTCTGCGTGGGGTGCCGTCCCCCGGGTCGGCGTCCGTGCCGAGGAGCGGGGTCAGCCCGTCTTGACGGGCGCGACCAGCGCGACGAGCGCCGCGAGCGTGGCCCCGACCAGCGGGGCGACGACGGGCACCCAGGAGTAGCCCCAGTCGGGCCGGCCCTTGCCGCGGATCGGCAGCACCGCGTACGCGATGCGCGGCCCGAGGTCACGGGCGGGGTTGATGGCGTAGCCGGTGGACCCACCGAGCGCCTGGCCGATGCCCATGACGACCGCGGCCGCGGCACCGTAGATGGCCGGGCTGCTGCCGTAGGGGTTGACCAGCAGGAACAGCACCAGGGCGAACGTCGCGATCATCTCGGTGACGAAGTTCCACGCCGGCTTCTTGATCGGCGGGTTCGTCGAGAAGATGTTGAGCGTGCCCGAGTTGTCCTCGTTGTGGTCGAACTGCAGCTTGTAGACGAGCCACGCGAGGACCGCGCCGACGAAGGCGCCCAGGAACTGGCCGATCAGATAGAACGGCACCTGGCCCCACGGCGTACCGCCGTTGATGGCGCTCGCCAGCGTCACGGCGGGGTTGATGGCGCCGCCGGAGGCGTCGGCGATGCTCGCGCCGGCGAACACCCCGAAACCCCACCCGAACGTGATGAGCACCCAGGACGCCGTGTCCCCGTCGGCATTGGTGCGGGTCAGCAGCACGTTGGCCACGACTCCACAGCCGAAGAGGAGCAGCACCATGGTGCCGAGGAACTCCGAGAGAATGATGCTTCCAGCGCCCACGAGGACTCCTGTCGACGGCGACCCGGCCTCTGCGACACGCTCGTCCGGTGCTCCCCCCGCGGGTCCTGGGCGCGCGTTGATCGTGAACGCTAGTGGCGATGCTCACCGTGTGTCCATGACTCACGTGGATCTCGGGGGTGACGAGGGTGATGGGCGGGCACCCGAGCACCAGGACGGAGCAAACAGCTGCCCCGCGTGCTCGGTGCCGGGGTCGGCGTTACCGCGTTAGCGTGACTGACAGCGCCCTCGGGACGCCGGTCGCGGCAGGCCCGGCACGCTGTGGAGACGGACACGAACGAGAGAGGGGCCGGACGTGGGCGCTGGACGAGACGCAGGGGGAGCGCACGACGGGGGGACCGCGGAGGCGCTCGATGCGGCGGCCGAGCCGGCCCGCCTGGGACCGGCGTCGCGGGAACGCGCGTGGGAGCGGCTGACGTCCGAGAAGTTCGACGTGGTCGTGGTCGGCGGCGGCGTGGTCGGCACGGGGGCGGCGCTCGACGCGGCCACCCGGGGCCTCAAGGTCGCCCTCGTGGAGGCGCGCGACCTCGGGTCGGGGACCTCCAGCCGGTCGTCGAAGCTGTTCCACGGCGGGCTGCGCTACCTCGAGCAGCTCGACTTCGGGCTGGTGCGCGAGGCGCTGCGCGAGCGCGAGCTCAACCTGACGCGCCTGGCACCGCACCTGATCAAGCCGGTCAGCTTCCTCTACCCGCTGACCAAGCACTGGGAGCGTCCGTACGTCACCGCCGGCGTGACGCTCTACGACACGATGGGCGGCAAGAGCTCGCTGCCCCACCAGAAGCAGCTCACCCGCTCCGGGGCGCTGCGCATGGCGCCGGCGCTCAAGCGCAGCGCGCTGGTCGGGGCCATCCGGTACTACGACGCCCAGGCCGACGACGCCCGCCACACCATGACGGTCGGGCGCACCGCGGCCCAGTACGGCGCCGTCGTGCGCACCTCGACCCAGGTCGTCGACTTCCTCCACGAGGTCGACCGGGTCGCCGGCGTGCGCGTCCGCGACGTCGAGAGCGGGCGCGAGGCCGAGGTCCGCGCGTCGGTGGTGGTCAACTGCACCGGCGTCTGGACCGACCAGATGCAGCACGCCGCCGGCACCCGCGGGCGCTTCCGGGTCAAGGCGTCGAAGGGCGTCCACTTCCTCGTGGCGCGCGACAAGATCCCGTCGGACACGGGCATGATCCTGCGCACCGAGAAGTCGGTGCTGTTCGTCATCCCGTGGCGCAACCACTGGATCGTCGGCACCACCGACACCGACTGGAACCTCGACCTGGCCCACCCCGCGGCCACCCGCAAGGACCTCGACTACCTGCTCGAGCACGTCAACTCGGTGCTGGTGACGCCGCTGAGCCACGACGACATCGAGGGCGTGTACGCGGGCCTGCGCCCGCTGCTCGCCGGCGAGAGCGAGGAGACCTCGAAGCTCTCCCGCGAGCACGCCGTCTCGCGGGTCATGCCCGGGCTCGTCGCCATCGCCGGCGGCAAGTACACGACGTACCGGGTGATGGCCGCCGACGCGATCGACGCGGCGTCCGAGGACATCCCGACCCGCGTGGCCCCGTCGGTGACCGACCGGGTGCCGCTCATCGGGGCCGACGGCTACTTCGCGCTGGTCAACCAGTCCGAGCAGCTCGGCCAGCGCCACGGGCTGCACCCGCACCGCGTGCGCCACCTGCTCGACCGCTACGGCTCGCTGCTGCACGGCCTGCTCGCCATGGCCGACGACGACCCGTCGCTGCTCGAGCCGGTGCCCGCCTCGCCGGACTACCTGCGCGTGGAGATCGCCTACGCGGTGGCCTACGAGGGCGCGCTGCACCTCGACGACGTCCTCACCCGGCGCACCCGCATCTCGATCGAGTACGCCCACCGCGGCGTCGACTCCGCCGAGGCCGTGGGCGCGCAGATGGCACCGCTGCTGGGGTGGACCGACGAGCAGCGTGACCTCGAGGTCCGCTCCTACGTCGAGCGGGTGCAGGCCGAGCGCGACTCGCAGTCGGTCGACACCGACATCGAGGCCGACAAGCTGCGCGTCGCCGCGCCCGACCCGCGCGCCCCCCGGCTCGCGGCGCTCGGCACCGGCTGAGGCGGCGTCCCGGGAGGAGCGAGGGACTCCCCGGCTGCGTGGGACGCAGCGAGGGACGCCCTCGCTCCCGGACGGGCGGGCAGAGACGCCGGACGCGCGGCACTGGTCGCGACCGGTGCCGGGCACTGGACTGGTCGCCATGACGACCCTGGTCCCCGCGCTCGCGCTGCTCGCGGGCCTGCTCTCGGCCCTGCTCGCGGGGTTCTACCTCGCGTTCTCGCTGTCGATCATGCCGGCGTTGGCGCGGCTGCCCGACCCGGTGCTCGTGTCGGTGATGCAGACCGTGAACCGGGTGATCGTGCGCCCCGGGTTCGTGGTGCTGTTCCTCGGCGCCCCGCTGGTCGCCGCCGCGGCGGTGGTGCTCGCGCTGGTCGCGGGTGCGCCGGTGGCGGCGGTGATCCTCGGGGCGCTGCTGCAGGTCGCGTCCCTGGTGATCACGGCGGCGGTGAACATCCCGCTGAACACCGGGCTCGACCGCGCGGACCCGCACGACGCCGCCGACGTCGTCCGGGCCCGCGAGGCCTTCGAGCGCCCGTGGGTGCGCGCACACGGCGTGCGCACCGCGGTCACCACCCTCGGGGCCGCGGCCCTGCTGGCGGCGCCGCTGCTGTGACCGTCAGCCGCCGGCGACCGGGGTGGACGGGGTGGTGTCGTTGCTCGTCCCGAGCTCCTCCGGCGCTGCCGGGCCCGCGGCGGGCTTGCGCCGCACCATGAACGACACCCCGACCGCGATGAGGCCGATGACCCCGGCCGCCATGAACGCGAGCCGCAGCCCGGCGGCGTCGGGCGTGCCGGAGGCGCTCGCCGAGCCGATGGCCGCGATGGTGACGAAGCCCGCCGTACCGGCCGCGCCCGCGACCTGCTGCAGCGTCGTGAGGATGGCGCTGCCGTGCGAGTAGAGGTTCTCGGGCAGCACCGCGAGGCCCTCGGTGAGCAGCGGCGTCATCATCAGGCCGAGCGACACCATGAGCAGGATGTGGGCCCCGATGACCATCCACAGGGCCGCACCCGCGCCGAACAGGGCGAGCAGCCACATCGACGTCGCGAGCCCGATGGCACCCGGGATCACGAGCGGGCGGGCACCCACGCGGTCGAACAGCCGGCCCACCGGGCGGCCCATGAACCCGAGCACCAGGCCGCCGGGCAGCACCGCGAGGCCCGTGGTGGCCGCGCTGACGCCCAGGACGTTCTGCAGGTAGATCGGCAGCAGGATCGCCCCGGCGCCGAGCAGCGACATGAACAGCAGCGCCGAGAGCACGATCGCGACCACGAACGGCTTGTGGCTGAACGGCCGCAGGTCGAGCAGCGCGGACTCGGTGCGCTGGAGCTGCATCTGGCGCAGGACGAACGTGGCCAGCGCGACGGCGCCGACCACGAGGGCGGCCCACGGCGGGACCACCGCGCTGCCGCCGTGGCCCAGCGTCGAGAGGCCGTAGACGATGCCGCCGAAGGCCAGGAACGACAGGGCCACCGACAGCAGGTCGAGCGGCGTGCGGTGGGTCTCGCTGGTGAGCCGGAAGAGCACGAACCCGACGGCGAGCGCGGCCACCGACAGCGGCAGCACGCTCCAGAACATCCAGCGCCAGTCGAGCGTGGAGAGGATCAGCCCGCCGATCGTCGGGCCGATGGCCGGGGCCACCGCGATGACGATCGAGATCGTGCCCATGGTGGCGCCGCGCCGGTCGGCCGGGATGAGCCGCATGACCGAGGTCATGAGCAGCGGGATCATCACCGCGGTGCCCGACGCCTGCACGATGCGGCCCACGAACAGCACGGCGAACCCCGGGGCGAGCGCGCAGATCAGCGTGCCGAGGCTGAACAGCGTCATGGCCGCCAGGAACACCTGGCGCGGCGTGAAGCGGTTGAGGATGTAGCCCGTGGTCGGGATGACCACGCCCATCGTCAGCAGGAACCCGCTGGTCAGCCACTGCACCGTCGTCGCCGACACCCCGAGGTCACCGGTGAGGTGCGGCAGGGCCACGCTGAGGATGGTCTCGTTGAGGATCATCACGAACGCCGAGACGACCAACGTCATGATGATCACCATCGGGCGCGTGGGCGCCTCCTGGCCGGTTCCGGACGGGCCGGTCATCGTTCCCCCTCGTGGCGGCGGCCGTGGCGGTCACGGGCCGGTCTCCAGAGCATCACACGCCCCCCTGACAGGCGAACGGGTTTCGCCCGGGGGTGGCCGGGCGCGCGACAGCGAGCGACCGGCCGACGGGGGAGGCAACGTCGGGTCGGGGACCCGTGTTCCCGGCTGTGGCGGATTGCGCCGGGCGCGAACCGCTCAACGCTCGTGGCGGTGGGAGATGTAGGCCACCCCGGCGATCACGAACGGCACGAGGATGAAGATCCAGGGGAAGCGGCCGCCGCTGGCCGCGAAGATCAGCGCCGCGACCGCCGGCGTCAGCAGGGAGATCAGCCCGGCGTGCCGGGCGATCGTCGCGCCGGTGGGCGCCACGAGGTCCGGCAGCTCCGGCGCCGCGGGCGCGGCGGCGACGGGGCGGGGCCGTGCCGGGCCCGGCGTGGGGTAGTCGGGGTGCGGCTCGGGGAGGTCGTGGAACAGCGCCTCGAGCTCGTCGCGCGACGTCGCCCGCGACGCGGTGGAGCAGCGGCTGGCGTGCTCGTCGCGCTCCAGCCGCCCGGCGCGCCGGTGCGCATCGAGCGCCTCCATCGCGAGCTCCCGCTCGTGCGCCCCGACCTCGGCCATGCCCGAGATTATGCCCGCGCCGGCGGCTCGGGCACGTAGCGCGACGAAGGAGCGCTACGGGCCGCACGCCTCGGCGCGACTAGTTGGCGTCGGGGATCTCGCAGATCACGGCGCCCTGGTTGACGCTGGCGCCCGCCTCGAGGGTGAGCCCGGTGACGACGCCGTCCTTGTGGGCGGTGACCGGGTTCTCCATCTTCATGGCCTCGACGACCACGACGAGGTCGCCCGCCGACACGGTGTCGCCCTCGGAGACCGCGACCTTCACCACGGTGCCCTGCATCGGCGCGGTGACCGCGTCGCCGGAGACCTTGGCCCCGCCGCCGGAGCGGCTGCGCTTCTTCTTGGGCGTGGCGGCGCGGGCGCCGCCCCCGCCGCCGATCGCGAGGTCGCCGGGCAGCGAGACCTCGAGGCGCTTGCCGCCGACCTCGACGACGACGGTCTGCCGCGGGGCGGCCTCCTCGTCGTCCTCGGACGGGGCGGCCTCGTACGGCGGGATCTGGTTGTCGAACTCGGTCTCGATCCAGCGCGTGTGCACGAGGAACGACTCGGCACCGTCGGGGGCGACGAACGCCGGGTCCCGCAGCACGGCCTGGTGGAACGGGATGACGGTCGGCAGGCCCTCGACGACCAGCTCCTCCAGCGCCCGCCGCGAGCGCGCGATGGCCTGCTCGCGGTCCTCGCCGGTGACGATCAGCTTGCCGACCATCGAGTCGAACTGCCCGCCGATGACCGAGCCGGTCTCGACGCCGGCGTCGACACGCACGCCGGGGCCGTCGGGGGCGACGAACCGCGTCACGGTGCCCGGGGCGGGCAGGAAGCCGCGGCCCGCGTCCTCGCCGTTGATGCGGTACTCGATCGCGTGCCCGCGCGGCTCGGGGTCGGCGTCGAAGCGCAGGTGCTGGCCCGCGGCGATGCGGAACTGCTCGAGCACGAGGTCGATCCCGCTGGTCTCCTCGGAGACGGGGTGCTCGACCTGCAGGCGGGTGTTGACCTCGAGGAACGAGATCGTCCCGTCCTCGCCGACCAGGAACTCGACGGTGCCCGCACCGGAGTAGCCGGCCTCGACGCAGATGTCGCGGGCGGAGGTGTGGATGCGCTTGCGCTGCTCGTCGGTGAGGAACGGTGCGGGCGCCTCCTCGACCAGCTTCTGGTGGCGGCGCTGCAGCGAGCAGTCGCGGGTGCCGACGACGATGCAGTTGCCGTGCTGGTCGGCCAGCACCTGGGCCTCGACGTGGCGGGGCCGGTCGAGGTAGCGCTCGACGAAGGACTCGCCGCGCCCGAACGCCGACACCGCCTCGCGCACGGCGGCGTCGAACATCTCGGCGATCTCGTCGCGCTCGCGGGCGACGCGCATGCCGCGCCCGCCGCCGCCGAATGCGGCCTTGATCGCGACCGGCAGCCCGTGCTCGTCGGCGAAGGCGATGACCTCGTCGGCGTCGGCGACGGGGTCCTTGGTGCCGGGCACCAGCGGCGCCCCGGAGCGCTCGGCGATCTTGCGGGCGGTGACCTTGTCGCCGAGGTCGCGGATCGCCTGCGGGCTCGGCCCGACCCAGATCAGCCCGGCGTCGATGACGGCCTGGGCGAAGTCGGCGTTCTCGGAGAGGAACCCGTAGCCGGGGTGCACGGCGTTGGCGCCGGAGTCCCGCGCGGCCTTGAGGAGCTTCTCGATGTCGAGGTAGGAGTCCGCGGCGGTCTCGCCACCGAGCGCGAAGGCCTGGTCGGCGAGGCGCACGTGCGGGGCGTCGCGGTCGGGGTCGGCGTAGACCGCGACGCTCGCGAGGCCGGCGTCGGCGCAGGCGCGCACCACGCGCACCGCGATCTCGCCGCGGTTCGCCACGAGGACGGTGTGCAGCGGGTCGAACCCCGTCGGGGCGGACGCGGCCATCGGTTGACCTCCTGGGGGCGACGCTGAACCGGGGGCGGTCGGGGCAGTGTAGGGGCGGCCGGACGGGCGCCCGGCCGGGTCACTCTCTCGTACTCGACGCGGGCGTGCGGCGGGCGTGAGCGTGGCCATGACCACACAACGAGACGGAGGGTCCCACGCATCGTGACGGCTCGCCCGCCTGCGGCTCACACGAGGCACGCGGCTACCGTCGGCAACCGATGCAGCCTTGGTGGTGGCGGTCGGTGGCCGCGTGCGCGTCCGTGCTGGCCCTCTCCGGCCTCGTCGCGGTGGTCGCCGGCGCGGTCGGTGCGGACCGCGCCACCGCCGTGCGCCTGGCCGGGGACGACGTGGCCGTGACGCAGCCCGCCTCGCCGCCGACGCCCGTGACGGCCGGCCCGCCGAGGGACGCGGCACCCCCCGACGACGCGCCGCCGCCCGAGGAGGCGCCGGACCCCGGTCCGCGTGCCCCCGACGCCGTCACCGCCACGTCCGTCGCGGTGCTGCCCGGCTGGCGGGTCGTGCCGGCCCAGGACGTCGTCGAGATCCCGGCGGGACGCTTCGGGGGCGCCACGATCCTGCGGCGCGGGGAGAACGCGGTCGTCCTGGTCGGCGTCGCCGACCCGGCCCGCGTGCCGGCCCGGGCCGGCCGGGTCGACCCGCGGCAGAACGCGGCCCTCGACGCGGAGGCGCGGCGCCTCGCCGACGCCTACGCCGAGCAGCTCGCCCCCGGCGCCCCGACCGTCGACCTGACGAACAACGACGACGCGATCGCCGACCTGCCCACCCGCACCTCGGTGCGCCGCGTCGACGCGGGCCCGCTGGACGGGGCGCTCGTGCGCGTCAGCACCATCGGCGCGCCCGGGCGCACGCTCGCGGTGCTCGCCGTCGCCCGCCCGTCCCCGACCGTGGGTGCCGACGGCGACGCCGCCGACGCGGTGGTGCGCTCGCTGCGCCTGGACCCCGCATGAGCGCCGCGATCACGATCCGGGTGACGAAAGCCCGCGCATCCGCGGGGTTTCGTCACCGGACCCGCGATCACCGCCCGGGCTCGGCGTGTCGCGACG